>CAJTYS010000034.1 GCA_910583765.1 uncultured Eubacteriales bacterium
CGTTTCATGACGCATTGGTGCCTTTCGCAGAAAGGCGGATAATAAAAATGAAAAATCGAGGATGGGCGCTGTTGCCTTTTATTGTGTTTATTGTCCTTTTCGCAGGAGTGGGCATCATCAGCGGAGACTTTTATGGGATGCCGGCACTGGTGGCTTTTGTGGCTGCCTTATTCGTGGGGCTGCTGCAAAATCGGGGACTTACCTTTGATGAAAAGCTTCACATCATTTCCAAGGGCGCGGGAGATGTGAACATCATCACCATGGTATTGATCTTCATCGTGGCCGGAGCTTTTTCCGGAGTGGTGACAGCGGCTGGAGGCGTGGACAGCACAGTCAATTTCGGCCTGTCCATCATGCCGCCGAACCTGATGGTGGTGGGACTGTTTGTCATTGGCTGCTTTATTTCCGTTTCCATGGGCACATCCATGGGGACCATCACGGCCCTTGCGCCTATTGCCCTGGGAGTCGCCCAGCAGACTGGATTTCCAGTGCCCGTGTGCATTGGCGCTGTAGTTTGCGGGGCCATGTTCGGAGACAATCTTTCCATGATTTCTGATACCACTATCGCGGCGGTCAGGACGCAAGGCTGCGAGATGAAGGACAAGTTCAAACAGAACTTTTTCATCGTGCTGCCGGCGGCCATCATCACCTTGGTGATTTTCTATATCCGTACTATGGACATGACGTACAAATCCAATGCGGTTTACGACTATAATTTCGTGCAGGTCATCCCTTACTTAGTCGTCCTCATCGGAGCGCTGATCGGCTTCAATGTATTTTTAGTGCTGATTTCTGGGATCGTTTTATCTATGATCGTTGGCGTGGCTTATGGGAAATTCACTGTGCTGGAAAGCTTCACTGCCATTGGAGACGGCATGGCGGGGCTTTTTGAGATTTCCATCATCTCCATCATCGTTGCCTGCATTGTTTCCCTGATCAAGGAAAACGGCGGCATTGACCTGATCATCGACACCATCAAAAAACGGACCAAGGGAAAGCGAGGCGCGGAGTTCGGCATTGCCATTTTGGTGCTGCTTGTAGATATTTGCACTGCCAATAACACAGTGGCCATTGTCATGGCTGGGCCAATCGCCAAACAGATCGGCGATGAATTTGAAGTGCAGCCAAAGCGTGTGGCTTCCATCTTGGACATTTTTGCGTCCGTGGGCCAGGGCCTGATCCCCTATGGCGCGCAGCTTTTGACCGCGGCGGCACTAGTAGGACTGACCCCGCTGGACATTATCCCGAATCTGTACTATCCGATGCTCATGGCAGTCAGCGCCATTATCTTCATGCTGCTCAGGCCGCAGAAAAAGCTGTCAGCCCAGCAGACAGAAGAACAGGGCGGGGAACAAGAAGAGAAAAAAGAACAATAAAGTTTGATATCACAGTTCGTCAATCGTAGGGTTCACTTGGTAGAATTCTTTCAAACGTTGATATTCCTGTTGGGCTCGGGGATTTTCCTCCCGGGCCTTTACTGCTTTGATCATGATGTTTTTTGACGTATGCTCCAGGCTGGTGAACTCGATCATGGCCACATCGTAGCCCCGGGCTTCCAGCTTTAGGCCCCGCAGTCCGTCTGTGAGCAGTTCTGTGAACCGATCTTTCAAAATGCCGTGCTTGTACATGGGCTGGTGCAGGTCGTTTTTGATCTGGCTGAACAATTCGTGCTGGCAGCAAGGGACAGATAGAATGACCTTGGTGTCCCACTTGACTGCGTTGATCAGGGCGTAGTCCGTAGCCGTGTCACAGGCATGAAGGGTCACTACCAGATCCGCATGGTCGCTGGTAAAGTCCGCGATGTCGCCCATGAGGAAGGTGAGTGTCTCGTAGCCAAGATCAGCGGCTACTTGATTGCAGAAATCGATCACATCTTTTTTTAGATCCAGTCCAATGATTTCCACATCCAGTCCTAGCTTGGTTTTCAAATAGTGATAGAGGGCAAAGGTCAGGTACGCTTTGCCGCAGCCAAAATCAATGATCCGCAGAGTTCGATCTTTAGGCAGATAGGGCAGCGCGTCCTGAAGGATCTCCAGAAAGCGGTTGATTTGGCGGAACTTAGCGTAATGCTTTTTGAAAACCTTTCCTTTTGCGTCCATGACCCCTAGGCGAATGAGAAAATCACAAGGCGTCCCATCAGGCACAATATAGTTCTTGGCCTGATCGTGGGAAAGGCTTTTTTGCTTTTGAGTGCCGGGTTTTCTGATGATTCGAGGTTTGTCCAGCTTAGGCGCCAGGATCTGCACATCTTCTTCTTCTGTGAAAATGTTGACTTGCTTGAAATCCCGCAGGATCAGCTCCATGGAAGTTTCTATGGCCTCAGAGCCTTTCATGTTTTCATGAAGGACTTTTTTCTCATACTGAAATTCCGCCTGGAACGCCTTTTGGCCTTGGAGCAGCACAGGGCGCAGAGTGACTTTTCTGTAAGGCAGAGATTTCTTACGAGGACTGCTGAATATGATTTTTACAAGGACACGCTCTGAAACGCAGGTGTCCAGGATTTCTCTGATCTGTTTCATGTCATACCTTTCTGATTTTCAGCTAAACTCGCGCATCGTGCGGCGGACTTGTTCGCATTTGACAATCCAACACCTGGCGAGACGCAAAAAAGAAAAAAACGATGGGAGACACGCGCCATCGTTTTGTCTGCTCAAAGCAAGTGTATTGACTGATACACTGGTGGGGACGGGTGAGACTTACTGTGCGGCTTTCGCCTTGTTGAATCTCCTTGTTAATCTGGAAACCTTTCTGGATGCGGCGTTCTTGTGGATCGTGTTCTTGGCTGCGGCCTGCATCAGCTTTTTTTCAGCAAGATGCAGCTTTTCAGCAGCTGTGTCCATGTCGCCTGTTTCAATCGCAGTGTCAAAAGCCTTTAAAATTGTCTTTAAGTGACCTTTGATTCTTCTGTTCCTTGCGGTTTTCCTGTCGATTACGCGGATTCTCTTTTTTGCGGATTTAATATTTGCCATTCAATTTACCCCACTTTCTATTTTTAGCTAAATTCGCAAGTTCTAGTATATATGAATAAAACTGATTTTGCAAGGGAAAATTAATAAAAGATCAAATTTTGAAAGGCGGAAAATCGGTTGAAATTCAGAACAGACCTGGCGATTGAACGAAAAGAACTGCTGGATGAGGAGCGGGGCGCCGCGGCGGATGTGGAAGGGGTGGACATGGAAACCATCCATTATGATGAAGATATCACTTCCACCAGGATTCGGATTCTCAATGAAGCAGGAGAAAGACAGCTGGAAAAACCAAAGGGCAGCTATATCACCCTGGAAGTGGACGGCGTGCTGGAGGAAAAGGAAGGCATCAAGGAACGGGCTGGAAAAGCCCTGGCTGCGGAGCTGGCCCGATTGATCCCGTTTCACTATCACTTGAAAGCGCTGGTAGTGGGCCTGGGAAATGACAAAGTCACCCCAGACGCACTGGGCCCTTACACGGTCTCCAAAGTGAAGGTGACCCGGCATTTGTTCATTATCTATGAAGCAGATGGAGATGAGGAAATGGGATGCGTCAGCTGCTTTATCCCAGGTGTCACAGGCTCCACTGGCATGGAAACCGCAGAACTGATCAAAGGCGCGGTGGAGCTTTCTGATCCAGAAGTGGTGATCGTCATTGATTCTCTGGCAGCCAGGAACATCGCAAGGGTCAGCACCACTATACAGATCAATGACACGGGCATTGATCCAGGCGGCGGCATGGGAAACGTGCGCACAGGCCTTTCTCAGGAGACCATTGGCAGAAGGGTAGTGGCCATTGGCGTGCCCACGGTCATTGATTCCCGAACTCTGATCAGGGAAGCGCTGGAAGAAAACAGCAAGGAAGCCCATGAGATCGAAGCGTATATCGAAGAAAAGGGACAGGACATGATCGTCACTTCCACGGATATCGATCAGATCATCAAAGATTTTTCCGACATAATTTCAAATGGAATAAATAAAACCCTCCATCCAGGCATATATTCGTAAGAGCAACCTATGGAGGATAAAAATGAACAAAAAGACATTGGCTGGCATATGCATCCTTTGCTTCGTAGTTTCCACGTACTTCTTTTGGCAGCGCCTGGGAGAGGGAAGACTGCCGGAGGTCAAAGTGGATGGCCGAGATTTTGGAAAGCTATGCGTTTCCCAGGTCTTTCCTGCCATCAGCCAGGGCGTGGAAAAAGAGGAAATGAAAGTCGCGGAAAACACTACAGAAGAAACAGCGCCTCAGGAGACCCAGCCTGTGAAGGAAACCACGGAGCCCAAAAGGGAAACAGAACCAACGAAAGCAAAGAAAAAAGCGGACAACAGCAAACCTTTGGTGATCATCTACCATACCCACAGCACAGAGTCCTATCAGCCTTTTGATGGAAGCAATTTCCACAGAGTCAAAGAAGAGGGGACCGTGAGGGACGTAGGAAACAAAATGGTGAAAGAGCTGAACAAGCTGGGAATCGGCGTGGTCCACGACAAGACCATCCATGACAGACCTTCTTATAATGCGTCCTATACCCGTTCTCTAGAGACGGTCACGGCCCTGCAGAAAAAATATCCTACGGCAAAATACATCATTGACCTGCACCGAGATGCGGCCGCGTATGCGGGGAACGTGGGAAAGACCACGACTATCAATGGAGAGACTGTCGCGAAATTCAGCTTGGTGGTGGGCCAGGACAACGCGAATTTCAGCAAGCTCATGAGCCATGCCAAAAAAGTGAACGAAAAGGCAGAGGCCATGTATCCAGGATTCAAAGGCCGGATCATCAAGAAGGAATATCGCTACAACGAATACATAGCGGACAAGTGCCTGCTCCTGGAAATCGGGAACAATCAGAACAAGATCGAAGAAGTGCGGAAGACCGGCAAATATTTTGCCAGGGTTTTGGCTTCGGTCATTGAAGAAGAGAGGTAAATGCAGTTTGATAAAAAAATGGATCGCAGTATTTCTCATATTTTTTCTGGGGACCAGCGCCCTGATCACCGTGGACCATATCTGCGGTGAGCGGACAGGGATGGGTGGAAAGGCAGGACTATCCTTTGCCAGAACCAAGGAAGGCGGCGTCACATTCTGTTTTTTTGGGTTAGAAGGTGGTGGAGACCTGTAAAAGACCTGCGAAGACAGGGTAAAGACTAAGAATAAGCCTTGAATTCACGCTGCATTTCAAGTAAAATATGAAACAGGAAATTTACAGCAAAGCGAGGAATTTATGAACGCATATCAGAAATATATCCGAAATTTCAGCATTATCGCCCACATTGATCACGGCAAGTCCACTTTGGCGGACCGGATCATCGAAAAGACCGGCCTGGTCTCCCAGCGGGAGATGAAGGAGCAGTTTCTGGACAACATGGAGCTGGAGCGGGAACGGGGAATCACCATCAAGCTTCAGACCACCCGCCTAGTATATAAGGCAAAGGATGGACAGGAATACATTTTCAATCTCATCGATACCCCGGGACATGTGGACTTTACATATGAAGTGTCCCGCAGCTTGGCGGCTTGTGAGGGTGCTGTCCTGGTGGTGGACGCCACACAGGGTGTGGAAGCCCAGACATTGGCCAATGTGTATCTGGCTTTGGATGAAGATCTGGAGATCCTTCCGACCTTGAACAAGATCGACCTGGCCAGCGCCCGCCCAGAGGAAGCAAAGGCAGAGATCGAAGACGTGATTGGCATTGACGCGCAGGAAGCGCCTCTGGTTTCTGCAAAAGAGGGGATCGGCATTGAAGATTTGCTGGAAGAGATCGTGAAAAAGATTCCAGCGCCTTCTGGAGATGAAGGCGCGAAGCTAAAAGCCCTGATCTTTGATTCTTATTATGACAATTACAAGGGCGTTGTCATTTACACCAGGATCTTTGACGGCAGGGTGCGGACCGGAGACATGATCCGCCTGATGAACACAGGGAAAAAGTACGAAGTCACAGAAGTGGGCATCTATTCGCCGGGCCATGTGCCGCAAAAGGAACTGAAAGCAGGAGAAGTCGGCTATATCTGCGCCAGCATCAAGCAGGTGGCGGACGCCAGAGTGGGAGACACGATCACCCTGGCTGACGACCCTACGGAAGAACCGCTGCCAGGCTACAAGAAGGTCCAGCCCATGGTCTACTGCGGCATCTATCCAGCTGAAGGAGAAAAGTACGAGAATGTCAAGGACGCCCTGGAAAAGCTTCAGGTCAATGACGCGGCTTTCCACTTTGAGCCGGAAACTTCTACGGCTTTGGGCTTTGGCTTCCGCTGCGGTTTTTTAGGCCTGCTCCACATGGAGATCATCGTGGAGCGCTTGGAGCGGGAGTTTGATCTGGCTGTGATCACCACGTCACCCAGCGTTATTTATAAAGTGGTGCTCACAAACGGCAAAGAAGAGATGGTGCAGAACCCATCGAACCTGCCGGATCCAGTGGAGATCGACCACATCGAAGAGCCGATCGTCAAAGCGGACATCATGATCCCTAAGGATTATGTGGGAAACATCATGGAAATCTGCCAAGAGCGTCGGGGCAAACTGATCCACATGGAATACATCACCGAAACCAGGGTTCAGCTCCACTATGAAATGCCTCTCAACGAAGTGATTTACGATTTCTTTGACGCATTGAAATCCAAGACCAGGGGCTATGGGTCCCTGGATTACGAATTCCTGCGTTACGAGAAATCCACGGTGGTGAAAATGGATGTGCTGCTGAACAAAGAGCTGGTGGACGCGTTTTCCATGATCGTCCATGAATCAAAGGCTTACAGCAGAGGCAGGTTCGTGTGCGAAAAGCTGAAGGAAGTCATCCCCATGCACCAGTTTGAAGTGCCCATCCAGGCGGCCATCGGTCAGAAGGTCATTGCCAGAGAAACGGTGCGGGCTTACCGCAAGGATGTCATCGCCAAATGTTACGGCGGCGACATTTCCCGAAAGAAAAAGCTGCTGGAAAAGCAAAAGGAAGGGAAAAAGCGGATGCGTCAATTTGGCAGGGTGGAGGTGCCGCAGGAGGCTTTCACTGCGGTGCTGAAATACGATGATAATAAATAAAGAAAAAGGACAAGCCGGCCTTTACATCCATATTCCCTTTTGTCTGAAAAAGTGTGGGTACTGTGATTTTCTGTCCTTTGGCGGCTGCACAGAAGAACTCCAGCGCCAGTATGTCCAGGCCCTAGTAAAGGAACTGGGGTTTTACAAGGGGGAAGGCAGGACCATTGATACCATTTACATTGGCGGCGGCACGCCATCTCTGCTTCCGGCGGACTGTGTGGAAACCATCTTAGCTGCGGCTAGAGAGGCATTTATGGTGGCTGAAGATCCAGAGATTTCTCTGGAAGCCAATCCTAAGACCTTGACGGAGGGCAAGCTGAAGGCCTATGGCAAAGCTGGCATCAATCGGCTGAGTTTGGGAGTTCAATCCATGGACGACAGGCTGCTTGCCTTCATGGGACGGGCCCATGACCGGGCGGACTTTCTGGAAAGTTGGCGCATGGTCAGGGAACAGGGGTTTTTCAATGTGAATGTGGACCTGATGTTCGGCATTCCAGGGCAGACGCAAGAAATGTGGGAGGACAGTTTGCGGCAAGTGCTGGAGCTGGGACCTGAGCATATTTCTTTTTACAGCCTGCAGCTGGAGGAGGGAACGCCTTTCTGCCGCAAATACAAAGCAGGGGAAATGGATCTTCCGCCTGCAGAAGAAGATCGCCGCATGTACCATCAGGGGATCCGCATGCTGAAAGAAGCGGGTTACGACCATTATGAGATCTCCAACTGCGCAAGGCCTGGCTTTGCCAGCAGGCACAATTTGAAATACTGGAATTTTGAAGAATATTTGGCCGTGGGACTGGGTGCTCATTCTTTTCGGTATGATCAGGGAAGGCAGCGCAATGTTTCCCGTTTGGAAACTTACATACAAAGGATCGGGCAGGGGCTGCTGCCTGTGGACGCAGGGGCTTTTCAGGAAGAAAGCCGCAGGGACTATATGGGAGAATACGTGTTCACGGCGCTTCGCAAATCAGAAGGCCTAGACACGGCGGATTTTGAAAAGGTGTTTGGAGCATGCTTTTTTTCTGTGTACAAAGAGCAGATGGACGCAGTTTCCGCTTATGAACGGCAGGGGCTGCTGCGTGTGGAAGGAACCAGGATCGCTCTTACGGAAAGGGGCATCGACTGCTCTAATGAAATCATGGCTGAATTTGTTTGAAAAGGAGGCGAGGACATGAAGACCTATATCATGGCCCTGGATCAGGGGACCACCAGCTGCCGGTGCGTTTTGTACGACCGGCAGGGCAAGATCGTCAGCATGGCGCAAAAGGAGTTCCGCCAGATTTATCCGCAGGCGGGATGGGTGGAACATGATGCCATGGAGATCTGGTCCACGCAAATGGGAGTGGCCCAGGAAGCTTTGCTGAAAATTGACGGCACTTATCAAAACATCCAGGCCATTGGCATCACCAATCAGAGAGAGACCACTGTGGTCTGGGACAAAGAAACGGGACAGCCTGTTTACAACGCCATTGTTTGGCAATGCAGGAGAACGGCCCAGTACTGCGATGAATTGAAGGCTCGGGGACTTACTGACATGTTCCAGGAAAAGACGGGGCTTTTAATTGATCCGTACTTTTCCGCCACAAAGCTGCGGTGGATTCTGGAAAACGTAGAGGGCGCCAGGGAAAAGGCAGAGCAGGGAAAGCTGCTCTTTGGGACTATCGAGACCTGGCTCATCTGGAAGATGACTGGCGGAAAGGCTCATGTGACGGATTATTCCAACGCTTCCAGGACCATGCTCTTCAATATCAACACCCTGCGGTGGGACGCGGATATTTTGAAAGAACTGGACATTCCTGCCTGTATGCTGCCAGAGCCCGTGGCTTCCAGTCAGGTGTATGGGGAAACAGACGCTAATATTTTTGGTGGCCCTATCTTGATCGCAGGCGCGGCGGGGGATCAGCAGGCAGCGCTCTTTGGTCAAGCCTGTTTTCAGGCAGGAGAAGCCAAGAACACCTATGGCACAGGGGGATTTCTGCTGATGAATACCGGAAGCCAGCCAGTTCATTCAAAGAACGGCCTTTTGACCACCATTGCCTGGGGGCTTTCCGGGACTGTCAGCTATGCGCTGGAAGGCTCGGTGTTCGTCTGCGGCGCGGCGATCCAGTGGCTGCGGGATGAAATGGAGATCCTCCATGACGCCGCGGAATCAGAGCGCATGGCCAGGAGCGTGCCGGACAGCAATGGAATCTACGTGGTGCCCGCTTTCGTGGGGCTGGGCGCACCTTATTGGGATCCTTACGCCAGAGGCGCGGTGCTGGGGATCACCAGGGGCGCGAACAAGAACCATTTGGTTCGGGCCACTTTGGAATCCATGGCTTACCAAACCAATGATTTGATCAAGGTCATGGAAAAGGACACAGGGCAGGAGCTGATTTCCCTGAAAGTGGACGGCGGAGCCAGCGCCAACGATTTTCTCATGGGATTCCAGTGCGACATACTGGGAAAGGCGGTGCTGCGTCCAGAGTGCGTGGAGACCACTTCCTTAGGGGCCGCTTACCTGGCTGGACTTGCCTGCGGTTACTGGGACAGCGAGGATGACATTCTGGACAACTGGCAGATGGATCGGGAGTTTGCGCCGAACATGGAAGCGTTAAAACGAAAGGCGCTGTTAGCAGGCTGGGAAAAAGCAGTGACATGCGTTCTCGGCTGGGCCAAATAAAGGCGCTCGTTTACATAGAAATAAAAGGAGAGGAGTTTTTTCATTATGGCAAGTGAAACATTAAACAATGCGGCAGCTCCGGCAGCAGGAAAAAAGGAACGGAGCTATTTCTTCGATACCTTCCGGGGCCTGCTGATCTGGACCATTCCAATTTCTCATTTCACCATGGTGGGTGGAAATTTCAATCAGGCGTCCTTTGGCGGGATCGTGTACATAACCATCAATGTGTTTGTGATGCAGGCATTCGTGTTCCTGTCCGGGTATTTTTCCAAGAAACCGGCCAGGGCCAGGGAAACGGCTTTTAAAACGTTCTTATTTCCCTATATATTGTTAGTGCCCTTTTTCTATGGGGTCCGTTATCTGATCTATGGAAACGCCAACATCACCTGGATCGTGCCGCCCCTGGCGCTGTGGTATTTGGTGGCGCTCTTTGTGTATCGCTTTTTGCTGGTGGATTTAGTAAAGAGCAAATACATCCTGCAGATTAGCATCATCATTTATCTGTTCGCCGGACTGGTGCCATGGCTGGATGAGACCCTGGCTTTGGGGCGGATGGTGTCTTACTTTCCATTCTTTATGATCGGGTATTTCTGCACAAAAGAGCACATTGCTAAGATCCAGAGCCTGAAGGCCTGGCATTGTGTGATCTTGGCCATTGTGCTGGTGGGCATCAACGTGTTTTTGGCCTATTCTAGGATCGTTCCTGCGGGATTTTATCTGCTGAAAGAGCCGGGGGCGGTCATGGGTGTCCCGTGGTATTTGGACATTATCATGCGGATTGTGGACTTCATCATTCCATGCGCATGGATCGTGCTGATGCTGAACATCCTGCCAAAAGGGAAAAATTATGTGACTTATGTGGGCATGAACACCATGCCAGTGTACATCCTTCATCTGGTGGTAAGACAGATCATCAAAAGATACGATCTGCCGGATCCTAATATGTTCGTGTATTATATCTGCATTTTCGCCGCGGCTTCTCTGTGCGTGGTGGTTTTCTCCAGTCCGCCGGTTTCCAAGGCCTATGACTGGGTGTTCGATTTTTTGTATGACAAGGTTTATCTGAACATCAAGAAGTTCGTTAAATGGGCGCTGGGGATCGAGACCAATCGGGACAAGATGCTGAAAGAGCAGGCGGAGGCCCAGAAAGTTCAGGAGCAGGCCGAGCCAGCGGCGCAGGCACAGGCGGTTTCGCAAACGCCGCAATCAGCGCAGGATGTCTCGCAGGCACAGCAGCCAGCAGAGAAGGTTCCACAAACGCCGGGGCCAGACGGAGAGAAGAAATAAAGGGCTTTGGTTCCTATGGAGCTTGGAACTGGAAACGTGATTTCATGGAAGCGCGTTTGGGAAGTGATGGAGCGTATAGAATTGTTGGTAACAGCGCATCGGCTTTGGCAGGTGCGCTGTTTTGGTGCTACTACCCAAGCCGCGGATATCAATCTTAGCGGTGAAGATAAAGCTGTTTTACAGATGATCGCTCAGGATCCGTCCGTTACGCAGAAAGATATGGCGGATAAACTCGGCTGGAAAGTGGATCGTGTGAAGTATTACGTGAACAAATTGAAGGCGAACCATGTATTAGAGCAAGTTGGAAGCAGCCAAAAGGGTCATTATACTCTAAGCATATTGCCAATGAGAAGAAAATATGAATGGTAATTTTATCCCCTCACTCCTCTATTTCATGCCCCTCATTCTGATATTTTTTCAATTTCGTGGACACAGTAGGCTGGGCGATGCCCAGTTTTTTTGCTGTTTCCACAGTGCTTTTCGTTTTGGCGTATGTGTCAAGTATGATCTTTTTTTCTATATTTGCTAAAAACATAGGGAGCGTCAAACCATCTGGAAGGGAATAGGCCTCTTCATAAATCGGTTTCATAGGGATCACAATATCGTTTTGCAGATCGGAATCCGTGATGATCGAGTCGCTGGAAGTGATCAGGATCCGCTCCACCACGTTTTTTAATTCACGTATGTTTCCCGGCCAATGATAACGCTGGAGATGGGATATGGCGCTGTCGTGAAATTTTTTGTTGATCTGATATTTATTACAAAACATGTTTGTAAAGAAATCGATCAATGGAGGGATATCATCCGTTCGTTTGCGCAGTGGCGGGATCCCCATGGAGACCACATTGATTCTATAAAACAGGTCTTCGCGGAACTGTTTCTTTTTCACTAATTCCACAATGTTTTCGTTTGTTGCTGCGATCAATCTAAAGTCCACGGGAATTTCTTTCGTTCCTCCCACATGAACCACTTTTTTCGCATCAAGCACTTTTAGCAGTTTCCCTTGAGTGGACATGGGCATACCAGTGATTTCATCTAAAAAGAGCGTGCCGCCATTAGCCTCTTCAATCCAGCCAACCTTTCCTTGATCTTTTGCGCCCGTGAAGGCGCCGCCTTCATATCCGAAGAGTTCAGATTCAAAAAGTTGATCAGGGATCGCCATGCAGTTTAGTTCGATAAAAGGTCTCGCGGAGCGGTTGGAAGTCAGATGAATTTCCTTTGCGAATTGCGTTTTGCCAACGCCTGTCTCTCCGGTCAGCAAGATATTGACATCAAAAGACGCCAGCTTATGAACCGTGTCCAGCAGCTGGGCAATGGAACTGCTTCTATATATGATTTGTGAATTATGAGCGATATTGGTGGTAGAGTTTAAAGGGTTTATTTCCAGCGAATAGTCGGTAATGGCTTTTGTAAGGGTGGAATGTTGTTTCGCTAATTCTCCATATCCAGTGATGTCTCTGGAGTAACTGATGATTCTTTTTAACTGTCCATCTTCGTCCCATTGAGGTATCGCGGTACAGATCAGATGTTTCCCTGACTTTGTGACTTGAAGACGTGTCTCCGTTTTCTGGCTTTGCAATACTTTTGCGGAAATAGATGGGTTGAATATATGTTCCTTTTCCAAATCAAAGACAGACCTCCCAACAACGCTAGCGGCTGGGAATCCATAAAATGACTCAAAATTTGGGAGCACAGTCGTCAATATGCCATGATTGTCCACGATGGTAAAATCATCGTGTAACAAGCTGATGATCGACAAATAATCTTCTTTCGTCTGCGCGATGCCATCACAGGAGGCGCACAGCTGCTGACTGCTGATGCCTTCAAAGGCGAACATAAACGTGTTCGCGTCAATTGAACAAGAAATTTCCAGCGCGATATACGTCTTAGAATCATGTTCAAACACATGCATGGATCGTTTGTGCAAAATCATATCCTCAAGCATTTTCAACAAAGAGGAATCACTATTTTTAAACTGAGCTGTAAAAAGTGTATTTCCTGTCATATGGCCATCATTCGCGCGGTAGACGCATACAGATATCGAAAAATCATTAATGTTATGGATCTTGAAATCATTCATAGTGCCTTTTTATGGGGCTTTTCAGAACAAAAGCCTATAATCTCCTCTCTGTTACGAAATAAACTCTGCGGATCATGTCATAACTATACTAAATCAACCCTAAAATGTCAAAGGAAAATATTATATTCATAATATTTATATTATTAACATGATAGAAATCAGGAATAGAAAACAAAAAATTAGAATGATAAATTGCTCATTATTGTTGAAATATCAATGATTACATACGTTTTTTGAATTGATCGAATTATATGGCACATCCCTTGCTTTATATAGTTGCAAAACAAAATGGTTTTTGGAAAGGAGGTCATATGAAATTGCTGAATTGTCGTTTAAATAGAAAGGGGGAGACACGATGATCAAGAGCTTTGATTTTTTGTTTCCAACGAAAATCAAATATGGAGAAGGCGTTTTAAAGGAACTAGGGCCGATGGTGAAGGAGTTTGGAAAAAACCGCGTGCTGCTTGTAACGGATCGAGGCGTGAAAGCTGCTGGCCTTGTGGACATGGTTCAAAGTGAACTGACCAAATCAGGAATCACCGAGATCAAAATTTTCGATCATGTAGAGCCAAATCCGAGAACTGACGGAGTCAATGAAGGCGGTAAGATCGCACGAGAATTTCAGGCGGATATTTTGATCGCAGTAGGTGGAGGAAGTCCGATCGACACTGCGAAAGGGATCGGCGTGCTCATGACCAATGAAGGAGTCATAGAAGATTATGAAGGATATTTTAAAGTCAAAAATGAAATTCCGCCTTTTATCACAATTCCCACAACCGTGGGAACAGGTAGTGAGGTCACAGAATGGGCAGTGATCACAGATCTCAAGCGGATGTTTAAAATGAGCGTCGCTGACACCAAGCTCTATCCTGATGTGGCCCTGGTGGATCCGGTCATGGTCAAGGATCTTCCGTCACGCATTGTGGCCTCAACGGGAATGGACGCGCTGTCCCATTGCATTGAATCGTACGTGTGCACAATTTCCACAGCGGTTTCTGACGCAGTCGCCTTGTATGGGATAGAGGTGATCGCCAGAAACATTCGCAGAGCGGTCTATGCCAATGATTATGAAGCAAAAGCGCAGATGCAGCTGGGGGCCATGTTCGGCGGTCTGGCCCTGTCTCAGGCAGATATCGCCAGCGTGCACTGTATGGGTGAGGCCTTGGGCGGAAAATACGATACGCCTCATGGGATCGCCAATGCGTCGGTGCTGCCATATGTGATGGATTTTAATGCGGTCGCGGAACCGGAAAAGTATAGGCGTATCGCTATTGCCTTAGGTGTGGATACCAGCGGGATGCGAGAGATCGACGCGGCCCGGGCAGCGGCAGCAGAAGTCAAGAAACTAAACGATGATATGAAGATTCCTAACTTGAAGGAGATCGGCGTAAAGCCAGAAGATTTTCAAGAGCTGTCGGAAAAATCGGAAGCCAATATTTCCAACTCTTCTAATCCTAGAGCCGCTGCTGCGGCAGATTATTACCAGCTCTTTGAAAAGGCCTACAAAGGGGAGCTATAGAAATGGACGTTCAAACGCGGAGAACGTGACACGGAACAAAACGATTCATGGTATTTGTAGAAAGGAACAACATGAGCATAACAAACGAAATGGTCAAAGAGGTTGGCGAACGGTTATACGGAGAATCATTGAAGGCCATACCGAAAGATGTAGAGGACAAGCTGAAAGAAATGCGGGACGCAGAAGATTCTGACCTGGCTAGATTCCAGTTGGACAAGATTTTGTTGAACGCGCGGATCGCAAAAGAACGGGACGGCGTCATTTGTCAAGATACGGGAATCTCATCCTATAAAGTGTTAGTGGGCACAGATGTCAAAGTGGGCTGCGACATTGAAAAAGCTCTGGCCCAAGGGACCGCAGCGGCAACGAAAAGCATGCCTGCGATCCCCCACAGCGTGCATCCCATCACTAGAGTAAATTCAGGAAATGGCGTTGGACCCCGCAATCCGATCATGCACTGGGGAATGATACCAGGGGCTGATTATGTTGAAATAACTGGCATGCCCACCGGCGGGGGCGGCGATTTGTGCAGCGGCACCAGGATGTTCACCGGCTCCACGCCTTTTAAAGAAGTGAAGAAATTCATTATCGAAACCGTTGCTGAGGCCGGATGTAAGCCATGCCCGCCAATGATCGTAGGGGTAGGGCTCGGTGGAATGTACGAGTCTGTGAGCGAATTGGCCAAGGAAGCCTACATGCGTCCTGTGAATGTGAGAAATTCCGATCCCATTGTGGCGGAAGTGGAAAAAGAACTGATGGAAATGGTGAATGAACTGGGCATTGGTCCCATGGGCCTGGGGGGAAAAACAACATGCCTGGCTGTAAACATCGAATACGGCAACACAGGCACCTATATCCTTCCGGTATCGGTGAAAATCGGATGCTGGGACGTTCACCGCAAGGCGGCCCGCCTATACGATGATGGACGGATCGAATATTTATAGGGGAAACACAGGAGGCATAATCATGGAAAAGCATTTATCGTTACCATTGTCAGAAAAAGACGTTCGAGGACTGAATACGGGAGACATCGTCTATTTATCAGGTGAGATCATACAGCTGCTGGGGCCGGCCCATCGCCGGGCGCTGGAAGATAAGGCAGCGGGCCGAGAATTGCCATTTGATGTGGAAAACATGGCCATCTACCACTGTTATACCTGCTTGACAGGCGATGAGGACCATTTGAGGTGTGAATTCCTGGGCGCGTCAACAAGCGCCGGAGTCAATCCATATGAACCTGAATTTATCCGCCAGTTCAAAGTCAGAGCGGTCATTGGAAAAGGCGGAATGGATGACAATACCCTGCGGGCCATGAAAGAAGTTGGCTGTGTTTACCTGGCGCAGATCGGCGGCTGCTGTCAGCTGTCCAGCCAGGCTGTGCAGGAAACAAAGGGAACCTTTTGGGAAGACATGGCAGCCAATTTCGGCGTAAAAATGATGTTCAAAGATTTGGGCCCATTGGTCGTGGCCATGGATGCCAATGGAAACAGCCAGTTTGAAACCATCAATCAAAGAGCCATGAAAAACAAAGAAGAAATCATCAAGCGCATTGATGGGGAGTAAACAGGAAAATCACATTGGTTTTCCAAAATCAGGGGAGTGGATGCCGGCCAAGCATAGAAAAGGACCGCAGGAGATCGGCGAAGTCCACGAACCTGGAGATTTCAATAAAAACATTTGAACATACGAGGAGGAATGAAAATGGTGAAATTTACAGAAGAAGAGAAAAAAGCGATGATCGATGAACAGATCATAGAGATGGTGAACAAAGGCAGAGCGGCGATGAAGGAAATCGAAGATCTCACACAGGAAGACGTGCGGGACATCGCCAGGGCTATCGCTTATCTGGCAGTGGAGCGGGCAACGGTCTGGGCAAAGGCCCTATATACGGAAAACGGCGGGAGCGGCGTTCTGGAAAGCAAAATCACCAGAGACACGGTGAGACCTTTGGGAATGGCAGCCCAGTTGGATGATGTGAAAACAGTAGGTGTGTTAGAGGAGGATCCGGAAGGATATCTGGTGAAGATCGCCAAGCCTTTAGGAGTCGTGGCTTCCTTGGTGCCTATGACCGTGCCAGACGGCTTAGTGTCCTGTCACGCCATGTTCAGCATCATGTCCAGAGACGCGATGATCTTTTCCCCGCATCCAAGAACAAAGAAAATGACCAACTTCATTGTCAATGATCTGCGGGAGCTGATGAGACGCATGGGATATCCCGCTGACCTGTTTCAGTGCGTGGAAATGCCGACCATCTATACCACCGAAGTCCTCATGAAACATGTGGATTTTGTCGTGGCCACAGGAGGAGCTAACATGGTGAAAGCCGCCTATTCCTCAGGCACGCCAGCTTTTGGCGTAGGCGCGGGGAATTCCTGCTCTTATGTAGATGACACTGCGGATCTGGAGGAAGTGGCCTCTGGCATCAAGGCCGCTGAAATGAATGACTGGGGCGCGGGCTGCTCCACGGAAAACTCCGCTGTGATCAATGAATCTGTTTATGATCAGACGATTGAAGCGCTAAAGAAAGAAGGAGGCTATCTGTGTACGCTAGAGGAAAAGGAATTGCTGGAAAAGGCGATCTGGAAAGATGGAAAGCTCAATACCCACTGCATCATTCATTCACCGCAGTATATTGCGGAATACGCTGGATTTAAAGTACCGGAAGGCTGTAACTTCCTGATGGCCGAAGAAACGCGTTGGGGAGAAGAGCATCCGATGACGGAAGAAAAGCTTTCACCAGTCATTGCTCTTTGGAAAGTCAAAGATGTGGACGAAGCCATTGAATTGATCAATCACATTCACAGCGTTTCCGGCGCGGGACATTCCTGTTCCATCCACAGCACAAATGAAGATCACATTTTAAAATTCGCGTCTAAAACAAAGACCTCCAGAGTGGCAGTGAACACCAATACTGGCCTGAACAACGCAGGCGCGTATAACAACAAGATGCCATGGACCTTTAGCTTGGGCTGCGGCAGCTGGGGCGGTAACGCGTTTTCTGAAAACAATAGTTTTAAGCATTACCACAATACCACATGGGTGTACCGCATGATGCCTGGCGGAACAGCGCCTGATCAGGACGCGGTGTTCGCAAAAGAACAGAAACACCAGGATTGGTTCGCGGGCTACCCTGACTTTGAACTCTAAAGCCCGCTGAATTAAGAAGATCATCATGTTCTTGGCCGATGCCATGAAATCATCGGCCAAGAACACATAGGTGAATATCAGGAGCCTGAAGAACAAAGGATTCAGGGCTTTGAGAGAATAGGAAGGAGGACAAAAATGGCGAAAGAATTGTTAACAAAGCAAGAGGAAATCGAACGCAGTAACAAGGAATTAGAACAGTATGGATACAAACAAGAATTAAAACGTGCGTTACCGCTGCCATTTCTGGTTTTTTACGGGTGGGCATTCGTATGTTTGCTGACTCTTTTCGGAACCTATGGCGCAGTGGCGGAAGCCTCTCATGGCATGGCTCCTTCGGCATACCTGCTGGCGACCATCGGTATGCTCTTCACAGCGTGGAGTTATGTGATCATGTCAAAAAGATATCCTGTTTCAGGATCCGTATATCAATATGTCGGTCAGTCCATGAACAAACATTTGGGATTTTTATCTGGGTGGGCGATCCTGTTGGACTACATGTTAGTTCCCATGATCAATTACTTGCTGGCCGCTACATATATTAGAGTTTATTTTGATATCCCAACATGGGTGATCATTCTTTTCCTGCTCATCGTAGTAAGTATCGTGAATCATATTGGCATTGAAGTCACTGCCTGGTTCAACAACGCAGTAGTATTGATTGAGATCGTTTTTATTGTCGCCATCACACTGATGATAATCAAATACGTGGGCAGCGGTGGCGGCGCGGGAACCCTGATCAGCGCACAGCCGTTTTTGAATACAGAAGAACTGAATCTAAAAGGCGTGGGATATAGCGTGATCTTTGCGGGCGCGGCGATCACAATGGCGAATTATTCAGGATTTGACGCTGTCACTACCATGTCAGAGGAAGCCAAGAATTCTAAAAACATCAGCAGGGCTGTGTGGATCATCCTCATATCCATTTCTATCTACTTTGTCGCTGTGACTTATCTCATGGGACTAGCATGGCCAGAAGGTTGGAAAGAATTCGCGAATCCGGATGACGCGGCATGGCAGTTAATCGTAAGAGTCGCAGGCGAAGGAATGGGCGTGTTCTTTGTTGCCACATATGTGGTGGCGACCACGGCATCCGGCCTGTCATCGCAAGCATCTGCCGCCCGGGTGATCTACAATATGGGGCGGGATGGAATCCTGCCAAAAAAATTCTTTGGGTATATTCATCCTAAGAGAAAAACACCTACAGGCGGGATCATTGTCATCGGCTTGGTGGCATTAACAGGTTTGTTCGTGCCTCTTACCACATCGTTTCTGCTTTTAAGCTTTGGCGCGTGTTTGGGCTTTATCATGGTCAATGTTTCGGCGATAGCGACTTTCTATATAAAAGAGAAAAAGCGGGGCGCTGGTGGATTCATAAAGTATTTCTTGCTGCCTGCCATAGGAGCGGTCATTTGTTTGATCAACTTTTTAAGCATCAGCAAGATCGGTCATATCGTTGGCGTGGGTTGGCTGTTACTAGGGTTTATTATCCTGGCCATCTCCACCAAAGGTTTCAAGATCTCACCAAAAGACCTACAAGTATAGAGCCGTTGCCCGCATGGGTTTTAGGACCTGCGGCGATCCCACGCGGATATTCAGGGAACAGGCACTTTATAGAAAGAGCAGGATGCGCGAAAACAGAGGATCGTTTCACGCTCTGCGTCCTGCTCTTGCGAAATGGAAAAGGAGGCATTATGCAGCGTTCATTATTGTTTATTCCAGGTAATCGAGAAAACATGCTGCGAAAAGCAGGCAGCAGCATCGCCGATGCGGTCATATTTGATTTGGAAGACAGCATCGCCGAAAATGACAAAGATTCTGCCAGAGTCATGCTGAGCGACTTTTTGTCTTCCTGCCACAGTACTATGAAAAAACAAATCATAGTTCGGATCAATTCACCCAAAGAAGCATGGAGGAAAGACATCATTGCTGTCGCGGAGCGATCCTGTGTCAATGCTTTCATGGTTCCAAAAGCAACCGTATCATCAATCGAAATGATCGATGATTATCTGCGATCCATAGAATTGACAAATGATCTGCCAAAGGAAACCTTCAAGCTGATTCCCATGATCGAATCCCCAAGGGGCCTCATGGATGCCGGTAATATCGCCAATGCGTCATCGAGAATCACAGGCATGCTTTTTGGCGCGGAAGATTATACGACAGAAATGGGAATCCAAAGAACGGAAAGCGGCGAGGAGATTTATGTTGCCAGGTGTATCTTTGCCATGGCCTGCCATAGCGTGGGGATCGATGCTTATGACACGCCATTCACGAATTTAAAGGATTTAGATGGTCTGAAAAAAGATGCTTTCAACGCAAAATCAGTGGGAATGACAGGAAAAGCCGCGATTCATCCCTCTCATCTTGAAACCATCAATGATGTGTTCATGCCATCTGAAAATGAAATCAAACAGGCTTTAAGGATCGTCAAGGAAAACGAGATCGCCAAAAGAAACGGCAAAGGCTCATTTTCTCTGGATGGGAAAATGGTTGATGTTCCAGTTGTTTTGCGGGCTGAGAGATTATTGGATGGGTTGGACAAAGAGCGCATTGATTCGTTAACACAAAGAAAGCTTGATTGGAGGTAATTATGAAACTGAAAAAAATGACATTGCAGATCAATGGCGCGGATCGAACATTGATCTGTGATCCTGAAAAAGACACGTTGGCAGATGTTGTACGAAGACTGGGGCTAACAGGAACAAAGGTTGGATGCGGCACAGGCCTTTGCGGTTCCTGCTCGTTGCTGCTCAATGGACAAGTGATTCGTTCCTGTACTAAGAAAATTTCAAAAGTAGAAGAGTATAGTGAGGTTTTGACCATTGAAGGCATTGGCACTCCGAGAAATCCTCATCCGCTGCAGGTGGCCTTTATGCATTATGGCGCTGTGCAATGCGGTTTTTGCAGCCCAGGCTTTATCGTTTCCGCCTATACGCTGTTACAGGAAAACCCTGATCCCACTAGAGAAGAGGTTCGGGACTGGTTTCAAAACCATAGAAACATTTGCAGATGCACAGGCTACAAACAAATCGTTGACGCGGTCATGGCAGCGGCAAAGGTTTTGAGAGGCGAATGCTCCATTGAGGAGATCAAGGTGGACCAGGGGAGCAAAGGCGATTATTACGGAAAGCCAATGGTCCGTCCTTCCGCCTTGGCGAAAGTCTGCGGCGTGGCGGACTATGGCGATGACATTGAGCTGAAAATGCCGGAAAGCACATTACATGTGGTCATGGTGCAGCCAAAGAAAACCCATCACGCCAAGATCATTAGCATTGATACGGCAGAAGCGGAGAACATGCCGGGCGTTTACAAAGTCGTCACTGCAAAAGACGTAAAAGGCTCCAACCGATTGACGTTCATGCCTTTGTCCTACAGATGCCGGGCAGTGGGGCAGACCCATGTGCTGCTGGCAGAAGACAAGATCTATAATTACGGAGACATCATCGCCTTAGTCGCAGCGGACACAAAGGCCCACGCCCAGGCAGCGGCGGAGAAAGTGACCATGGAATACGAAGAACTTCCTGCGTATCTCAGCTACCTGGAAACCGTGGTGCCGGACGCAAAACGGATCCATGAACAGCATCCGAATTTGTGGTGCGATCAACCGACCTTAAAAGACGCGGAACACATTGAGGAAATTTTTGAACAAGCCCCTTATGTGGTGGAAGGAAGCTTCCGCTCCAGCAGGGAGCCGCACATGCCAATTGAGGGCGACACCGTGCAGGCTTATTGGGGAGACGATGACCTGCTGACAGTCCAGTGCAAGAGCCAGGGGATCTTTGCCAACCGCGCGGATATCGCAGAAGCCACAGGCCTGCCAGAGGAAAAAGTCAGGGTCATTCAGAACCCGACAGGCGGCACGTTTGGCTGGGGGATCAGCGCGGCCACCTATTCTCTGGCCGCCATCGCTTGTCTTGCTTGTGATGACATGCCAGTGGCGTTTTCCATGACATACGAACAATACATGGCGTATTCGGGCAAGCGGTGCCCATCTTATTCCAACTCCCGCCTTGCCTGTGATGAAGACGGCAAGCTGATGGCGGCGGATTGGGACATTGGCCTGGATCATGGGCCGTACAATGAAATGGGAGACGACTGCATCAAAGCCACTGCCAGATTCGTTTACTATCCATATAAAGTGCCTCATGTCGCGGGATTGACAAGAGTGGCCTGTACAAATCATTCCTATGGAACTGCGTACAGGGGCTTTGGTTCTCCCCAGGCGTACACTTGTTCAGAAGCGATGATGGACATGCTGGCAGAAAAGATCGGCATGGATCCTTTTGAATTCAGATGGAAAAACATCGCCAGAGAAGGAGACACCAATGTGAACAGCGTCCCGTTCATCGAATATCCCATGGAACAGATCATGGAAACCATGAAGCCTTACTACGATGAGGCGGTCAAACGGGCAAAGGAAGAAGACACGCCGCAAAAGCGCAGGGGCGTTGGCATTGCCTGGGGCGGATACATTGTCACGGACGGACCGGAAGATGAATCTCGGTGCGCCTTAGAGCTGGCTCCTGGCAACAAATTCATCAAATACGACACTTGGCAGGATGTTGGGCAAGGCGGAGACGTAGGGTCGCTGCAGTGCACCCTGGAAGCGTTAAAGGAGTTGGGCGCGATGCCGGAAGACATATTGCTGCGGGAAAATGACAGCATCTATGGAGTGGACTCCGGCCTCTCGGCAGCCAGCAGACAGCACTGCCACAATGGACGATCCACAAAAGACGCTGCGGACCAGCTGATCGCGGCCATGAGGAAACCGGACGGAACTTTCCGCACATACGAGGAAATGATCAAAGAAGGGATTCCAGTTAGATACGAAGGGGTCAGCTCAAACACAGAATTTGATGACCTCTATGACATTGATCCAAATACTGGCGTAGGCAATCCTTCCCCGTTCTACACATACGGCCTGTTTTTGGCTGAGGTGGAGGTGGATGTTGCTTCAGGAAAGACAACAGTCATTGGATACAGAGGCGTGGTGGATGTTGGCACTATAGGAAACATCACTTCTGTAAGGGGTCAGGCTTTCGGAGGCTTTTCACATTGCATTGGTTTTGCCCTGAAAGAGCAATATGAAGATGTGGTGAAACATCGGAACATGATCGGAGCGGGGATTCCGGAGATACAGGATATCCCAGATCACATCGAAGTGATCAATATCGGGATGCCAAAGACGCGGAACCCATATGGCTCCTCTGGGGCCTCAGAAGCCTT
The DNA here is from genome assembly GCA_910583765.1 of uncultured Eubacteriales bacterium. Lineage (GTDB taxonomy): Bacteria > Bacillota > Clostridia > Peptostreptococcales > Anaerovoracaceae > Hominibacterium. Next base: position 22,925 of record CAJTYS010000034.1, read on the forward strand.
CCAGTCCGGCGGCCACATGGCAGTCATCAATGCCATCAACAATGCCTGCGGCGTGCGGATCCACGAGCTGCCTGCCACACCGGATAAAGTGAAAGCAGGGATCCAGGCCCTTGCCAGAGGCGAAAAACCTTATGCGCCAGACAAGTACTACATGGGCTCAGATTTATACGAAGAACTGGAGTACATTAAAAACAATCCGATACAAATATAATGGAAACGAAAACAGTTCGATCAATGCGAGGCCGTCGTTATATGGAGGAAAGTGAAATGGATCGGATGAAGGATTACTTGCCTGATTTTAACAATTGTCTCCAATGGGAGCCGCCCTTTTGCCAAAATGAATGCCCCTGGGATCTGGATGTGCCCGCGTTCATTGAAAAAGTCAGGAGGGGAGCGTTCAACGCTGCCTACAAAATGTTTCAAGGAGCTGTTGGCTTTCCTGAGATCGCAGTAAGATTATGCGCAAAGGGATGCCAGTCAGTCTGTCCGCTGCGGTCTTCGGTCCATCTATTGAAGATCGAAAAGGCAGTGCTCAAGTACGCTACAAAAAAGACGCCGATCAAATACAATCTCCCAGCTAAGCAGGAGAAGGTCGCCATCGTAGGCGCTGGGATCAGCGGACTTGCCTGTGCGGTGAATTTGGTGGAAAAGAATTACAACGTGACTGTATATGAAAGGTCAGGGCGAATCGGCGGGCAATTGTGGGATCTCATGCGTGCGGATATTTTTATGGAAGAATTTAAAAATCGGCTTCCTAAGGATTCTCTGGAATTGAGACTGAATGATGCCATCACCTCGATACGGCAGTTAAAGGCCTATGACGCGATTTATCTGGCAACTGGCAGGGATGGAACGGATTTTGGACTTTTATCCAGCGGGCAAAAGGAGCCATGCGCAGTCATTGATGGGATTCCTGTCTTCGCGGGAGGTTCCTTATGCGGCGCTACGATCGACTATGCGCTGTCTGACGGATTGCAGATGGGACGGGTCCTTGATGCGTATTTTAAAACAGGCAGGTTGGAATATTTAAAAAGGAAAGATCAGACAAAGATGATTTTAGATCCTTCCCATCTGCAAAATGACAGCGTTATCATAGGCGCATCGCCAGAAGAGGAATATACAAAAGAAGAGGCGATCAAGGAAGCGGAACGCTGTATCATGTGTCAATGTGACGCGTGCAGAGTTCATTGTGATTTGTTGGAATATATAAACAAATGGCCATTGAGAGTGCGCGATGAGATCATTGCCACGACACTGCCCGGCAAATCGGAAGTGAAAAGGACGCCGGCCAAACGAACCATCAACCTTTGTACGCAATGCGGCCTGTGCGAAAAGACATGCCCTGAGAGGATCGACATGAAACACTTGATCATGGAAGCGCGAAAAAGCATGCATGATCAAAACAAGATGCCATGGGTCTTTCACGATTATTGGATCAGAGACATGGAATTCTCTAATGCGCAAGGATTTTTGCGCAAGTCAGCACCCAGCGGACGCAATCAATACGTGTTCTTTCCAGGCTGCCAATTTATCGGGATATCGCCCAGGACCGTCATGAAAGCATATGAACAACTTCTTGCGCATGAAAGCGACACTGGGCTGCTGTTGGCTTGCTGCGGGGCCCCCGCGAGGTGGGCAGGGGACAGTGAAAGGAGTTTGAAAACCAAGGAACTCTTAAGGGATTCGTGGAAAAGCCTGGGAGAACCGATCGTGATTTTAGCGTGTCCCACTTGTGCCAATCAATTTCAACAGATGCTGCCAGAAGTCAAAACAAGCTTTATCTATGAATGGATGGCAGACTGGGACATTCCTCTCAGGACCAATCCCAATGAAGAAACCTGGTCCATCTTCGATCCTTGCGCGTCCGCGGAAAAGCCGGAGTTAAGGAGGGCGGTCAGAACACTGGCAAGCAAGGCAGGCCTTAAATGCGAGCCATTATATCACCAGGAAGCATACAGCGCCTGCTGCGGTTACGGCGGACAAGGAGCGATCACGGATCCAAATTTCACAGCCCATGTTGTGAAAAAGCGGATCAGTGAATCGAAACATCCTTACTTGACATACTGCATTAATTGCAGAGATCATTTCAATCGGGCAGGTAAACAGGCCAAACATATTCTGGAGATCCTATTTGACATTGAGCCTGAGGCATTCACCATCACGGAAATGAGGGAGCATAGAATCTCGCAGAAAAATCAAATGTTAGAGCGATTTTGGAATGAAAAGGATCGGGCAGGCAATGAAGCGGAGCAGATGGACATAAAGCTGATCATTGATGAGGCATTGGCGCAGAAGCTGAGCCAAGAACGAATTTTGGAAGATGAAATGGCAAATGTGGTATCATTTTGTGAAAAGTCAGGAAGAAAAATCTATGATACACAAAAAAACACTTATATCGGTTATCGGAAGATTGGATACGCGACTTATTGGGCAGAGTACAAAAAAACGCAAACAGAAAAGGAACCGAAATACAAATTAGTGAATGGATATCAGCATAGAATGAGCATTGAATTGGAGGTGGTTTGGAATGGACAGAAAATCGGCCAGGAATGATAAACAGATCACCAATCGCGCAGATGGCGGGCACATGATATGCGATGTATGCAACATCAACATGGAGATGAAAGAGGCGACCTTTGCGTACCTTGGCAGGACTTTTAAACATCAAATCTTAAGATGCCCGTCATGTGGTCAGGCATATGTTCCTGAAGCTTTAGCAAAGGGCAGGATGCGTGAAGTAGAGCATCTATTGGAGGATAAATAAATGCCCCTTAAACATGAAAAAATTCCGGAACCCTCAAGCCAGAGGCGTTTCGGAATTTTCTTTTACGCGGGTATCCATAAAAAGCAATAGCGGAAACGATAGTTTTAGAATATTATGTAACTAGTTAAATCAGGCCTGTGCTGTCATTCGCTTATGGTTTCTATCGTGTTTTTCTCTGCTAGGACTTTTTCGTATTCAGCAAAAATTGCCTCTTTGATTTTGTTTCTGGTTTCAGACACAAGAGGATGAGCGATGTCTCGGAAATCCCCTTCGCCCATTTTTCTGCTAGGCATTGCAATAAATAATCCGTTTTGCCCCTCGATGATCTTGATATCGTGTACTACGAACTCATCGTCAAACGTGATCGAAACGACGGCTTTCATCTTCCCCTCGTCGTTCACTTTCCGTACTCTAACATCGGTTATATTCATTCTTACGTACCACCCTTTCAGCCGATATTGTTTGTTTTGTGTTTTTGGATACTCGTGTATTCATTATACATGAAGCCATGGATTTCCACAAGGCGCATTTTGAAAAATGCAACTATTTTGAAAAAAACTTTTGAAAAAATTTGCCATTTTTTTCTGCCAGGCTCTCCAGATCGTTATTGTTTGATTTTTTCGTAAATAGAATCTATTTTTTAGAGGTAATCCATGGTATAATGAACGCAATTGATTTGCCACGGCGTTGCCGAGGTGAAGCGTTCATTGAATCACGGCCACGGATCGTGTTTTCAAAGGAAGGCCATGGTATAATGAACGCAATTGATTTGCCACGGCGTTGCCGCAATGAAGCGTTCATTGAATCACGGCCATGAATTGTGTTTTCAAAGGAAGGCCGCGGTATCATGAACGCGGCTGATTTATCACGCTGCTGTATGTTTGGCGGCTGTTGGTGGCATACTTAGTTTGGCAGGATATGGACGATATCGCAGAGGCGGTATGGAAAAAAATTTTGAATATAGATTTGGGAGGGTAAGACAATGGTAAATTTATCTGCCTGTAAACAGATACACTGCATTGGGATCGGAGGCATCGGTCTTTCCGGCATTGCGGAGATCCTGATCACCAGAGGGCATAAAGTCACTGGTTCTGACATGAGAGAAAGTGAAATAACAGATCGGCTCATAGCTAGCGGAGCCCACATCTTTTTAGGCCATAGAGCAAAGAACGTAGAAGGAGCGGACCTCGTGATCTATTCCGCGGCAGTAGGAAGCGACAACCCAGAGCTTGGACGGGCGAAGGAACTTGGCATACCTACTGCTTCCCGGGCAGAGATCCTGGGGCTCCTCATGAGTCAATACGAAAGCAGCATCGCGATTTCCGGAACTCATGGAAAGACTACGACAACCTCTATGGTTTCTTTGATTCTGAAAAACGCGGAAAAAGACCCTACCATCCTGGTGGGGGGCAATTTGTCTGAGATCGGCGGCAACGTGAAAGTGGGCCATAGCCAGCATTTTGTCACAGAAGCCTGCGAATACATGGATAGTTTCCTGTCCTTGAAGCCGAAGATTGAGATCATACTCAACATTGACTCCGATCATTTGGATTATTTCAAAGACATCGAACATATTGCCAGGTCTTTTGAAAAATTCGCTTCTTTGGTGCCAGAAGATGGGACCATTATCGCATATGACGCCAATCCTTTTGTGAAAAGCGTGGTCAAGGACATGGCTAATGTGGTCACTTATGGATTCAATGAAAGCTGCGATTACTATGTGAGCGACATCACGTTCAATGCGGATGGGATGCCCAACTTCCAGGTCAATCATAAAGGTACGGCGCTGTGTTCCATACAGCTTTCCATACCAGGGGAGCATAATATCCTCAACGCTCTGGCGGCCTTTGCCTGCTGCCACATACTGGGCGTGGAGATCCAGTCCATGGTCAAGACGTTAGAAGGATTTACAGGGACCCAGCGGCGGTTCGACATCATGGGCGTGACCGAAAGCGGTATCAAGATCATAGATGATTACGCCCATCATCCTACAGAAATCAAGGCTACGCTTTCTGCTGTGAAAAACATGAAACATAATCATATGTGGTGCCTGTTTCAGCCCCACACGTATACTCGCACCATGGCGCTGTTCGATGAATTTGCGGAGTCCTTTGAATGCGCGGACAAAGTGGTGCTGGCAGAAATTTACGCGGCCAGGGAAAAGAATATTTATAAAATCAGTTCCAAAGGCCTTGTGAGCAAAATCAAAGAAGCGTATCCAGACAAGGATGCTTATTTCTTCAAGGATTTTGAAGAGATCGCAAGCTTTGTGTACAATAATGCGGAGCCGGGGGACCTGGTGATCACCATGGGAGCCGGTGACATTTATAAAACAGGAGAAATGATCCTGGAAAAGGATCGCAAATTTTAAATAAAGGAGGGCAGAATGAAGTTACAAGAATATGAAGCAATGGAAAAGAGGCGCTTGGAGATCAATCTGAAGCACATGGAAAACGGGGTGAATTTCATTGATCTCAAAGCAGCGTACATCGATGAGACGGTGAAGATCGGAGCAGGGACCACCATTTACCCATGCGTGGTGCTGGAAGGACAGGTAACCATTGGAGAAAACTGCGTGATCGGACAGAATTCCCACATCGTGGATTCTGAGATCGGAAATGGCACTACAGTGCAAAGCTCTGTGATCTTGGAAAGCAAGGTGGGCAATGAAACAAAGGTGGGCCCATTCGCGTATCTGCGGCCAAACAGCACCATCGGCAGCCAGTGCAAGGTGGGAGATTTCGTGGAAGTCAAGAATTCTTCCATGGGAGACGGCGCAAAAGCGTCTCATCTGACATATATCGGGGATTCTGACGTGGGCAAAAACGTGAACCTGGGATGCGGCGTGGTGTTCGTGAATTATGATGGGAGCCGGAAATACCGCTCCACAGTCAAAGACGGCGCGTTTATCGGCTGTAACGCCAATCTGGTTTCCCCAGTGGTGGTGGAAGAAGGCGCTTATGTGGCGGCAGGAAGCACAGTGACCCACAATGTCCCGGGCGGAGCCCTTTACGTGGCTCGGGCCAAAGGCAAGACCCTGGAAGGTTGGGTGGAAAAGCGAGGAATCCTCAATAAAGATAAAAAATAAATGTTTTATTTATAACGCATACACAGGGAAAGAAAGGAAAAGGTAAAGAACACATATGAAGAACGGAGCGTTTTCAGACTACAAAGTCTTTGCGGGAAACTCCCACATGGAACTGGCGGAAAGCATCGCCGATATTATGGGAAAACCCCTGGGAAAAGCCACTGTGACAAAATTCAGCGATGGCGAGATTTCAGTGAATCTTTGGGAAACGGTGAGAGGGATCGACTGCTACATTATCCAGTCTACCTGCGATCCGGTAAACAGCAATCTGATGGAGCTTCTGATCATGATTGATTCCATGAAGCGGGCTTCCGCTGGCAGGATCAACGCGGTCATCCCTTATTACGGATATGCGCGTCAAGACCGGAAGGCAAAAGCAAGGGATCCGATTACAGCAAAGCTGGTAGCCAACCTTCTCATGGCAGCAGGAGCTGACAGAGTGGTCACCATGGATCTTCACGCAGCTCAGATTCAAGGATATTTTGACATTCCAGTGGATCATCTGATCGGACTGCCGATCCTGACAAAATACTTCAAAGAAAAGGACATGGAGGACGTGGTGGTGGTGTCTCCTGACCATGGAAGCGTTCCGAGAGCAAGGAGCATGGCGGAACCGCTGAACGCGCCTATCGCCATTGTGGACAAGCGGCGGCCTGAACCAAACAAGAGTGAGATCATGAACATCATTGGTGAGATCGAAGGCAAGAACTGCATCCTGGTAGATGACATGATCGATACGGCAGGGACCATCACAAATGCGGCTAATGCTCTGAAAGACATGGGAGCAAAAAGCGTCAGGGCCTGCGCCACGCACCCGATCCTTTCAGGACCTGCCAGAGAGCGGCTGGAAGCATCTTCCATTGAAGAACTAGTGCTGCTGGACACAGTGCCTATTCCAGAAGAACGCAGGGTCAGCAACATGAAAATGCTTTCCGTGGCGCCTCTGTTCGCGGAAGCCATGACTCGGATCTTCACAAATGGTTCCATTAGCAGGCTGTTTGATTAACAAGTAGCAAGAGGTAACATTTATGTACATCATCGCGGGCCTTGGAAATCCTGGGCGGAAATATGAGAACACCCGGCACAACATCGGGTTCATCGCATTGGATCTCCTGGCTGAAAGAAACGATATCAAAATCAATAAACTGAAACATAAAGCTTTGGTCGGAGAGGGACGCATCTCCGGCCAAAAGGTTTTATTGGTCAAGCCACAGACGTATATGAATCTGAGCGGCCAATCCCTGCGGGAAGTCATGTCTTATTACAAGGAGGACATAGAACATCTCATAGTCATCTATGATGATATCGATATTCCGGAGGGCACCATCCGTATTCGGAAAAAAGGCAGCGCTGGGACCCACAACGGGATGCGTTCCATTGTTTATGACCTGGCATCTGACCAGTTCCCTCGGATCCGGATCGGCATGGGCGCGGAGCGGAAATCAGATTTAAAGGATTTTGTCCTTGGGGGATTTTCAAAAGAGGAAAAAGGCCTGCTGGAAGAGGCTGTGGAGCGAGCGGCGCTGGCTGCGGAGCGCATTGTGGAAAAGGGCATAGAAAAGGCCATGAATGAATACAATGTAAGGCAAAAGGCCGTGGAGAAGAAGAAAGAAAATGACGAAAAAGGGAATGATTAATATTACAGGGGCAGCCGAAAGCCGAATCGCCCCTGTGATGTCAAAAATTTTAAAGGAAGAAGCAAAGGGCCAGTGCATGGTGGTGGTTCCCTCCTATATCAGGGCAAAACGCCTAGCAACTGACCTCTCTTTTTTTGTAGACAAAAACATATACGTGCTGCCGCCAGAGGAAGAAGGCTTTATCCGTTATGAAGCAAAGAACCATGACCAGATGCTCCAAAGGCTGAGGATTCTCAAAGCCCTGCGCACAGGAGAAGATTGCGTTGTGGTGGCTCCTGCGGCCGGAGCCATCCGCAGACTGCCGCCCCATTCTATTTTTGAAGAAAGCGCCTTAAAGCTGACAAGGGGGAAGGAGATCGATCTGGAGCAGGTGAAGGAACAACTGGTCCGCATGGGATACGAGCGGACGCCTCTCATCGAAGCAAAAGGTCAGTTCAGCATCCGAGGTTCCATTCTCGATATTTTTACGCCAGACGCAGACGCGCCTTACCGGATCGAACTCTTTGACACAGAGATTGACTCTATCCGTACTTTTCACATGGACTCCCAGCGTTCCATAGAAAATTTGAAATATGTGGAAATTTATCCAGCAGAACAGATTCTGCGGGATGAAGACCGCTTTCAGAGAGCCATCGTAAAGATCAACCAGGCATATGCCGGACAGATCCGCAAATTTTCCGGAGAAGACAAGACAGAGGAAGAGCAGGAGCGGGGCCAGCGGCTGAAAGCCCGCAGGGATCAGCTGGTGGAATTCGTGGAAAACTCCATGAACCTGCAGCAGCTGGAAAACTACCTCTACTATTTTTATGAAGAGACGGAATATATCTGGGACTACATGGAAGAGCCAGTGATCATGGTGGACGATCCTTCCAGGGTTTTGGAAACCCTGGAAGCCAGAGACGCGGAAATGAGCGAGGACTTCAAGACCATGCTGGAACGGGGGCAGGCAGTGCCTTCGGAGCTGAAACATTTTTCCAACCGCCATGACTATTTGAAGCTGTATGACAAGGAGCGAGCCTATTTGTTCACCCCATTTCAGCGGACCATCAAAGGGGTGGAGACCTTGGCGGAGATCCGCAATGTGGTCAGCAAGCCCACCCTGGTGTTCAATGGTAAGATGGATCTTTTGGAGGCTGAAATCAAATCCTATTTGAAGCAGAGTTACAAAGTTACCATTGTCTGCGCCAGTCAGGAACGGGCTTCCAACATGGAAGAATTTTTGGAGCGGGCCGGCCTGTTGTCCAGAGTTTGGGTGAAAGTCGGGGAGCTGACAGGGGGTATTGATTTCCCAGAGGAAAAGTTCTGCTACATTTGGGACGGCGATATCTTTGGCATGCCGAGGAAGAAAAAGCGGCGGAAAAAGCCTTCCCATGATTTGGGTCAGCCCATCCGTTCCTTCGCGGACATGAAGCAGGGGGATTATGTGGTTCATGAAGACCATGGGATCGGCAAGTTCCTGGGAATCGAGCAGCTGACTGTCCAAAAGGTGAAAAAGGATTATCTGAAGATCAAATACAGCGGAAAGGACATGCTCTATGTGCCAGTGGAGCAGATGGACAGGGTCCAAAAATATGTGGGCGCTGACACAGGCGCGCCAAAGCTGAACAAACTTTCCGGCAGCGAGTGGAAGGTCACGAAGACAAAGGCCAAGGCAGCCATTGCGAACATGGCAAAAGAACTGCTGGAGGTTTCCGCTGCCCGCCAGATGGAAAAGGGTCACGCCTTTTCCCAGGATACCGTATGGCAGCAAGAGTTCGAGGACAGTTTTCCCTATGCGGAAACAGATGATCAGCTGCGCTGCATTGAGGAAATCAAGAAGGACATGGAAAAGGACATTGCCATGGACCGGCTCCTCTGCGGAGACGTGGGGTTTGGAAAAACAGAAGTAGCGGCAAGGGCCATGTTCAAATGCGCCGCGGACGGCAAACAGGCTGCGGTCCTGGTTCCGACCACCATCCTGGCCAACCAGCATTACTACACACTGAAAGAGCGATTTGAAAAATTTCCTTTTAAAGTGGAGATGCTCTCCCGTTTTCGGACAGACGCGCAGCAAAAGACAACGCTCCAGGGTCTTTCCAAAGGCAGCGTGGATGTGGTCATCGGCACCCACAGGCTCCTTTCCAAAGATGTGAAGTTCAAGGATTTGGGGCTTTTGGTAGTGGATGAAGAGCAGCGGTTTGGCGTGGAACACAAGGAGATTATCAAGCAGCTGAAGAAGAACGTGGATGTACTGACCCTTTCCGCCACACCGATCCCCAGGACTCTTCACATGTCCCTGGTAGGGATCAAGAACATGAGCGTTATCAGTGAACCGCCGGAAGACCGGTATCCGGTCCAGACTTATGTGCTGGAGCAGGAAGATATCCTCATGCGTGACGCCATTGAAAAAGAACTGGACCGAGGCGGCCAGGTCTATGTGGTTTTCAATCGGGTGAAAGGCATCAATCAAGTGGCTTCCCATATCGAAGAGCTGGTTCCAGAGGCAAGAGTGGCAGTGGGACACGGTCAAATGAACGAGCATCATCTGGAGGACGTGATCATGGAATTCGTCCAGGGAGAAAGCAACGTGCTAGTGGCCACTACCATCATTGAATCCGGCATCGACATCCCCAATGTGAACACCATGATCATTCTGGACGCGGACCGGTTCGGCCTTTCCCAGCTGTACCAGCTGCGGGGCAGAGTAGGGCGCTCCAACAGGATGGCTTACGCGTATCTTATGTTTCAAAAGGACAAGAGCCTTTCGGAAGTGGCGGAAAAGCGTTTGCGGGCCATCAAGGAATTCACAGAGTTCGGCGCTGGCTTCAAAGTAGCCATGCGGGATCTGGAGATTCGAGGCGCGGGAAACCTGCTGGGGACCGAGCAGAGCGGCCATATGATGAACATTGGATACGAGCTTTACTGCAAATTGGTGGAGGACGCGGTCCGAGGCCTGAGCGGTGAAGTGGTTCATCCAGAGCGTGAGAAGATTTCCGTGGAAATCAATGTGATGGCCCTGATCCCAGACCGCTATATTTCTGATGAAGTGTTGAAACTGCAGATGTATAAAAAGATCGCTTCCATAGAAAACGCCGCAGGCGAGGAAGAGATCATTGATGAGCTGATCGACCGTTTTGGAGAAATCCCGAAAGCCACTATGAATCTGATCTCCATCTCTCGGATCCGCGCTTTGGCAGAGAAACTCTGTGTCACTAGAATTCACGAGGAAGGAAACAAGGTGATTTTTAGCTTTGAGCAGATGAACGCCCTCAAGCCTGGCGCTCTGGCAGCGTTGTCTGCGAAATACGGCGCGCGGGCCTTTATTCACGGCGGAGTGAAGCCCTTTTTGCGGTTTCTGCCAGAAAAGGGAAAAAAGCTGCCGGAGATCTTAGCGTTCTTGGAACTGGCTTATGAAGGCGGACAAAAACAGATTGTGAAGAAAATGTGACGACTTCTTAATGATTTTGTAATGGAATCTTAATCCAATAGTAAGCTGACCTTAAAACAAAGTCTGCTGCCAGCTGGTACAATACTAGTATCAGCTGCGGCAGACTTTTTCTATTGTGTGGATAAGAGAAGGAGGAAAGAATATGACGAGAAAGCGAGTGACTCAAGTGTTCCCATGGCTGCTGCCTCTGCGCAGGCGGCAGAGGAATTTTTGCTTTTACGCGGGGATGAAGCTGGATGGCAGGATTTACGCCACGGGGCAGGCAGAGGGGGAACTGCCTTTTGTCCAGGCGGAAAGCTCCAGTCCTTTGTACAACGAGAACACGGGATTTGACATGAAGTACCAGGAAAACAAGGTGTTCAATTTAAAGCTGGCGGCCCAAAAGCTGGACAAGCTGTTGATTCGTCCGGGAGAAACGTTTTCCTTTTGGCAGGCGCTTCACAAAGACAGCAAAAAAGACGCGTACAAGGATGGGCTGGTGGTCTTAAACGGGCAGCTGACCACTGTTTCTGGAGGCGGCCTCTGTCAGATGAGCAACCTGCTCTTTGACCTGTTTCTCCATTCGCCTCTGACCATCGCCGAACGGACAGGCCATGGGAAAAAGGAATTCCCTGATCCGGGAGAGGGGCCGGCGGGGATCGATGCCACGGTCAGTGAGGGGTGGTCGGATCTGAAGGTGGAAAATCAGGGGGACCAGATCTTTCAGCTGCGGATCTTCTTTGACGAGGAAAACATCTATGGGCAGTTGAAAGCAGATTCGCAGCCGGAGACGTATTATGAGATTTTCAATCGGGACATGGAGTATTACCAGGCAGGGGGAAAGATCTATCAGTCCGTTGGTGTGTGGCGGCGGGCCAAGGATCAGTGTGGGGAAGCGCGTAAATTATATGAAAACCGTTGTGAAATCGGTTACGCGCTTCCTGAAAGTGTGGAAATAAAGGAGGATGAACAATGAAAGCAAGGAAAAGAATCGGAATATTATTCGGCGGTTGTTCTTCGGAGCATGAAGTCTCCCTCAAATCAGCGGCCAGCATCATCAGCCATATGGATAGGGAAACGTATGAACTGGCGCAGATCGGCATCACCAAAGAAGGCTCCTGGTTTCTATATGGAGGCAGCGTGGAAAAGATCAGCGATGGCACCTGGGAGCAGGATGAGTCCTGTGTTCCGGCGGTGATTTCCCCTGACAGGAGCGTGGGCGGAATCTGCTGCATCGAAAAAAACGGCATGAGAGTTTATCCCTTGGACGCGGCCCTACCAGTGCTTCATGGGCGGTCTGGAGAGGATGGGACCGTGCAGGGGCTACTGGAGCTGGCGGGAATCCCAGTCATTGGCTGCGGCACCATGTCTTCCGCCATTTGTATGGACAAGGACATGTCTCACCGGCTGGCAGGCTCCATCGGTGTGCGGGTGCCAGAGTCTTTCGTGCTGGAGCGTGCCTCTGCGATGGACAAGGCTTATGATTGGGCTAAGCGCACAGGTTATCCGATATTCGTGAAACCAGCCACCGAAGGCTCTTCTATCGGCATCAGCAAGGTATATGAAGAGTCGGATCTGGCAGCAGCAGTGGAGCAGGCCTTCCGTTATGATGCTAAAGTCGTTTTGGAAGAAACCATCGAAGGCTTTGAGGTGGGCTGCGCGCTGCTGGGTGGAGATGAACTGGTTTTAGGCGCAGTGGATGAGATCGAAACGCCTGGTGGGTTCTTTGACTTTGAAGAAAAGTACACCCAGGAGCATTCCCGCATCTATGTGCCAGCCAGGATCCCGGAAGAAAAAGCCCGGGAGATTCAGGACACGGCCAGGCGGATCTATGGGATCCTGGGGTGCAAGGGCTTTGCCAGGGTGGATCTATTTTTGACGCCAAAGGGGGAAATCGTGTTCAACGAAGTCAATACCATCCCAGGCTTCACGCCTTACAGCCGTTACCCGAAAATGCTGGGTCAAGTGGGGATCTCTTATGAAGAGATGATCCAGCGGATGATCGAGACGGAGGTGGGAGCATGATGCGGGTCAAGCTGGATCGACAGCAAATCAGCAGAGGCAGCCTGGTGCTGGTCAACAGGGATCATCCCGTCACCAGGCGGCTGGGAAAGAAAAGCCTGGGCCTGGTGGGGCAGGGCATCACCATGGAAGCCGCTGCTGCCTTTCAATTGAACAAGCTGCTGGAAAACCAGAGGGACATCGTGTGCGTCAGCGGCTTTCGCAGCAGAGAGGAGCAGGAACGGATCTACAAGGATTCTCTCAAGGAAAACGGGGAGGCCTTCACCAGGCAGTATGTGGCCATGCCTTCTCACAGCGAGCACGAATGCGGGCTGGCCATTGACTTGGGGGAAAACCGGCAGGACATCGACTTCATCCGGCCAGCCTTTCCCTATGAAGGGAAATGTCAGGAAGTTCGGGACCAGCTGCCGGAGCACGGCTTCATCCAGAGATATGAGGCGGGAAAGGAAGCGGTGACAGGCATTTCTCACGAACCGTGGCACTTTCGATACGTGGGGCTGCCCCATTCTTTGATGATCAGGGAGCTGGGCCTTTCTTTGGAGGAATACATCCGCATGCTGCGAGAAAGGGAGGTTTTCACATGGGATTGGCAGGGGAGAACAATCACTGTGCGGTATGTGCCGGTAAAAGAAGACAGTGACACCATCTGTCATGTGCCGGAAGACGGCGCGTATCAGATTTCAGGGGACAACGCAGGGGGATTCGTGGTCACGTGGATTTGAATGCCGTTGGAATGATGTTTGAATTGCCACTGTGACTTGCGGTTTGTTGCTGCGAATAGATGATGAGGGGATTGCGGGGACGCTCCTGGCGGCATCCTATGTGGAGCGCGGCATTCTCTCTTTTCTAGTATCTGTGAGAGGGGGAGAGGTAGAGATGGTTCGATTGTTATCCATAGGAATCGAGTGTTTGTCGTCGATCATTTTTATCTTACCTGCGATGGTGATTTTGCGGTACACGTTATGGAAATCATACGATTTTGGAAAACGCTTCATGGTTTTTCTCTTTGCTATCTATACGATAGCGGTTTTTTCAGCGGTCGGCATGCCAACAGCTTATGATTTACAGGTTAGTCCTAACTTTCATCTTATCCCGCTGATTGATATTCTTCATGGCTCGGTGGAATATGTCAAAAATACAATCTTGAATGTCCTTTTGTTTGTGCCAATGGGATTTCTGCTGCCTGTCATTTGGCAGGAATATCGTTCAGCGAAGAAAACCGTGTGGATGGGATTGGCCATATCCTTGAGCATTGAACTGTCACAGATCTTTACGTTTAGGCTTACGGATATTGATGATTTGCTCACAAACACATTGGGAACATTTTTGGGATACTATTGCGGGAAAAAAATCATGTTCAAGCTGCCGGCAGTGTCCATCAATGCTCAACAGATTTGTGTAAAGCATGAAGCGGTGTTTATTTTAGGGGCTGTTTTTCTAATTGGGTTTTTCTTAAAGCCTCTTGTGTCAAACGCAGTGTGGGATCTTGTGCTGTCCAGCTCGTTGTGGGAAAGCGTAAAATAGATTTTTTGTCATCATGGCGGCTAATGTGTTTTTAGCGGTGATATAGTATTCATCGTTATAAAGAAGAACACTGGCCATTGAGAAAAGATTATGGATCAATGTGCGACACTGGGAACGGTAACTTATAATAACGCACAAGCATTGGAGAATCTAAAAAGTAGTGGGAAGTGAATGTGAAATGTGTGGCGACTGACTTCTGATGAATACTTTTACCGCCAAACAGGATTATTTTTGGATTTGGCGGTAAAAAACCAGTATAAAAAAAGTAAAAATTTAGATATCAAAGTAAATGATTATATATATTTACATTTATGTAATGAAAATGGGTGAATTTCCCATTGAAACAGTGATGGTTTTGTGAAGTTTTACCGCCAAACAAAATATTTTTCCGATTTGGTGGTAAGGCTGCGAAATTATGAATCATCAAGCAGCCAGTTTTCTAAAAGAACGCCATAGAATCATGCGTGTTACTTGCTATTTCTGGGTTTTATGCTTTCTAAAACTGTACGCACAGAGCCGCTGGATGGGATTTTTGAAAAAATAGTTGGCGTTGTACCAGACCGTGGAAAATCATTAGAGGAATATAGAAGTGAAAGGGTAAGAAAACGCTATGAGATTGCTGATTGATACAAATGTGATTTTAGATATGGTTCTTAAGCGAAAAAATTGTGATACAAGCATGGAACTATTCCGGACCATTCGAGCGTTTGGTGTCAGCGCATATATATATATATAACAGCATCATCAGTAACTGATTTATTTTATATTATCCGTAAAGAAACACATGATATCAGCAAAACATATATGGTCATGGAGAATATTTTCAAACTAATCTCAGTTATTTCTGTAACAGAAAAAGATATATGAGATGCTTTTGCTGAAAAATGGAAGGATTTTGAAGACTGTGTACAGTATATGACCAGCAAAAATAACAAAATGGACTATATTATAACTGCGAACAAAAAAGATTATTTCAATGCTCTGTTGCCAGTATTAAGGCCAGCGGCATATATCGAAATGATGAAGGATACGCAGTGATAATGAATGAACTCCACTCATAATAATGAGGTCAAAACTGTGCGACATTGATTTTTTTCATCAATCTGTTATAATCCTGTCTTTGACAGTTAGAAGATTAAAAAATCGCTGTATCCCTTGTGCT
>CAJTYS010000035.1 GCA_910583765.1 uncultured Eubacteriales bacterium
ATGCGTAGCATTCACGGAACCCCGTGTCTAACACGGGGTTTTCCTTATACAAAAATGCGATGACTTTTGATAAATCACGTCATCCGGCTCTGGGCACTAAAAAACCCCTGAACACCTTGATTTTTGATGGTTTCAGGGGTCTTTCCATATCTTATCTCAAATGATGTCGTAAACCGCCACGGGCTAAAGCCCTGCGGTTCTGACAGGGGACCTTCCTGCGATTCGTCCCTCATCGGGATAGGTCTCCCTACTTTTTAGCCGCTGCTGCCTGCTGCGCCGCTACTTCAGCCGCAAAGTCTTCTTCCTTCTTTTCGATGCCTTCGCCTACTTCAAAGCGAACCATTTCAGCGACTCTCATGTCTTTGCCCAGCTCTTTGCCAGCTTCATCCACGTACTGCTTCACCGTCAGATCGCCGTTCTTAACGAACTTCTGGTCTACCAGGCAGACTTCCTTCAGGATGGCCTTCACTTTGCCAGGGATGATTCTCTCCAGCATTTTTTCAGGCTTTCCTTCGTTGAGCAGCTGCTGCTTGGCAATTTCCTTCTCAGATTCCAGCCATGCCGGATCTACCTGGGATTCGTCCAGGAATTTCGGACTCATGGAAGCCACCTGCATTGCCACATCCTTACCAGTCACTGTAATTTCTTCCACAGTCGCTTCTGTTTCCAGACCAACGATAACGCCAATGGTGCCGCCGCCGTGGATATATCCAGTGTAAACCACTCCTGGAGCCGCCAGCTTCTGGAATCTGCGGATGTTCATGTTTTCACCGATGGTGGCGATCTTGTTGTTCAGCGCGTCTTGCACCGTGCCTTCGCCTTCATACGGCAGCGCCATAAACGCGTCCATATCAGCCGCATCGTTTTCCAGGGCCATTTTTGCCAGGGTTTCTACGAAAGTCACGAAATCTTCGTTCTTTGCCACAAAGTCAGTTTCTGAATTCACTTCCACGATGGCAGCAGCTTTTCCATCTGCCGCGAACGCAGTTTTAACAAGACCCATGGCAGCGATTCTGCCTGCCTTCTTAGCGGCCTTGGAAAGGCCCTTTTCTCTCAGCAATTCGATGGCCTTATCGATGTTTCCATCTGTCTCTACCAGAGCCTTTTTACAATCCATCATGCCTGCGCCTGTCATTTCACGCAGTTCTTTTACTAATTGTGCTGTTACAGCCATTCTTTCTATCCTCCTCGATTATTCTTCCGTGGTTTCTTCTGTCTCTTCTGCTTTTGCAGCTGCTTCTTCTTCTGGTACTTCCTGTTCCGCAGCTTCCGCGGAGCCTTCTGTTTCTCCTTCGTCAAAGCTTTTGCCCTGGTTGGCTTCGATCACAGCGTCCGCCATCTTGCCTGCGATGAGTTTTACTGCGCGGATCGCATCGTCATTAGCCGGGATGATGTAATCCACGTCATCAGGGTCACAGTTGGTGTCTACGATGCCCACGATTGGAATTCCAAGGATTCTCGCTTCTTTGATCGCGATTTTTTCTTTCTTTGGATCCACGATGAAAACCGCTCCTGGCATGCCCTTCATATCTTTGATGCCGCCCAGGAATTTTTCCAGCTTTTCCAGCTCCAGTCTCAGCTTGCCCACTTCTTTCTTGGACAGCTTGTCAAACGTTCCGTCCTCTTCCATAGCTTCGATGTCTCTCAGCCTCTTGATCCTAGCGGAAATCGTCTTGTAGTTTGTCAGCATTCCGCCCAGCCATCTCTGATTCACGTAGTACTGTCCGCATCTCTTGGCTTCGTCCACAATCGCAGCCTGAGCCTGCTTCTTTGTTCCCACGAACAGGATCGGTTTGCCGGAAGCGCCTACTTCTTTCATGAATTCATAGGCTTCTTCGATTTTTTTCACAGTCTTCTGCAAGTCGATGATGTAAATGCCGTTTCTTTCTGTGAAAATGTAAGGAGCCATTTTCGGGTTCCATCTTCTTGTCTGGTGTCCAAAATGCACACCTGCTTCGAGTAATTGTTTCATTGAAATTACTGCCATGTTGTTTTCCTCCTGGTTTTCTGCCTCCACCGTATGTCCCCTAAAGAAAACCGGCTCTGCCGGCACCATCCTTCAGGTGGTACGGTGTGCGTATTTGGATAAAATTTTTCTTCTCGTCCATAAACGAACGAAACCACAAATAACTATACTACAAACCCATTGAAATTGCAAGAAAAAAACGGGATTTTCTTGGAAATCCCGTTAGTGCTGAAGTGAAAAGTTCACTTCCACTTTCAGCATATCCCGTTCGCTTCTCGTCAGGCCCTTACCAACTGTCAAATAATCGGGCGCAGTACGCCTTTTACCTTGCCGCCAGCCCTGCTGTACCTGGTGATCCCCGGAGTGGCCTCGATCTCTTTGCCGCCGCCAATGTACAGGGAAACATGGTTCACCACGCCTTTTCCATTATGGTAGACGATGATGTCGCCCTTTTTCTTCTGAGAATACTTCACATGCTTGAATTTCTTGCTGGCCCACAGCTTTCTGGTGGTGTACTCGTTTTTGCTGTAAGCGTACACGTGGCTGCCCTGCGGCAGAGGATCGATTCCTGCGGCATAAAGACACTGGATCACCAGTCCCGCGCAGTCCACGCCTTGTTTGCGTTTTGCGGAAGCACACCATATGTAGCGAGTTCCCACGTAAGATTTCGCGGTCTCTACCATGGCGTTGATATGATCAGCCTTTGTGCTGGACGGATCCACCTTGATGGGAGTCACATAGGAATCCAGATAGTACCAATCCCTTTCACTGAACCCCATTTTCAGCCATGTGTCCTTGTTGACCCTGCCTGTGGCTTTCAACTTCTTTTTCTTCTGGAACCGCTTCACTTTTTTGGCCGTGGCTGCCGTATATTTGGCTTTGCCCTGATAGCAGCCCAGTTTTTTCTGAACCTTGTAAACTTTATAACCAGACATTCCTGGCTTTAACGTGTAGCCTGATTTTCTCGTTGGAATCGCGCTCTTTACTTTGAAATATTTCCCTGGAGTCTGATAAAATCGCTGAGTGGAAATTGTCACTGTAGGGCTCGTGTATCCAGTGCTTTCCTGACTTTCCTCAATGACCAGGCGCCAGTGAGAACGTTCTGTCTTCCACCAATCATTGGCATACGTGAGGATGAAGGTGTCACTTTTCGCGTTAGCCAGCGTCCGCTTCCCTTTTGTGACCCATTTGTCCTTTACCTTCATCTGCAGCTGGACGGTCCTTCCATAAGCAGGCGCCACGGTGATCTCATCCATCAACTTAGAACGGGCTTTCCTCTTCACCGTCAGCTCCAAACCAGAAACAGCAGTCTTCTGCTTGCTCAAGTTCACTTGGATTTCAGGCATGTTGACCGCTTCCACCTGATAATCTTTTGGCAGCCGCGGAACGAAAAGATACTTGCCCGCCTTGTCTGGATCATAAGCCGGAGTGGATTCCCATGTCACAGGGATAGCCGCTTCTTCTGACTGCCCGTTCCTTGTCCACTGTGCGGTCAGGGTCTCTGGCAGGACCGGCGCGAAATTGGATCTCACAGTTCCTGTCTGAAACGCCAAATCAGAAGATAGCTCATGGAAATGGATGATCCCCTTGATTTCTCCGTCGGAAACCTCCCCTTCTCCGCTGCTGACAGTTCTTTCCCTTGCCGCAGGCCATGCGTCCGCCCCATCCTCCTTCTCTGCTCCCGCAGCTGATGCCGGAAAAGTCAGAAAAGCCATCACAAGCGCTGTTATCAAAGAAATTGTTCGTATCGATTTCATATCCATGTTCCCTCTCTTTTTATCGATAATAAATGCATATTCCACTTATTATGATAGCACTTTTCCCTTCTCAAGTAAAGCGCCAACCGCAAGACTCTTTTAGCGGTTTCTCACTCTTTTTTCCGCTTTTTCTTCTTGTGCAGGTAATTTCGATAGACTTTCCTGCCTGCTCGGAAACAGTCCCGCCCCAAAGGAATGCTGTCTCCGTTTTCCAACACAACAGTCTGTTCTGTCATTTGCTTGATCTTGTCCATGTTGAACAAATAGCTCCTGTGGCAGTCCAGAAAGCGACTATCCGTATACGCTTTGATGAATTCCATGGCGCAATACAGGGTGATTCTTTCTTTTTCTGTCACTAAAATGGTTTTTCTCAGATTCTTTTCCACGTAAAGGATTTCATCCAAATCAATCCGGCCTGTCAGTTTTTTCGTTTCAATGGGCACATATTTTCCTGTCATGTCCGTTTCCCTCCTTTTTATCGGTGCCTCCTTACTGTTTAAATGGTGCAGAAAGCGCCTTTACCCTCTATTGTGACATAAAGGAAGGCGTATTTTCACAGGCCATTTGTGTCATGTTGTATCGTTTTCTGCAAAAACAAGTCTTAATAGGGACGATTTTTACAGAAAATACAAAAAACCCGGCGAATCAATTCGCCGGGCGCGCTGCATCCTGAAAGGCCGCCTTCCATCAGCAGCCTCAGTTTTCCTGAAACTCTTCTCTTCTGTAAGTGATCAGATCCTCTGCGATCTCGTTTGCGGCAATGGACACGGGCTTATCCACCTCTACCTCAGTCAGCTTTGGTTTCCCCTCGATGATGTCCCTTGCTCTCTTCGCGGCCAGGATCACTAGCGTGTACCTGCTGTCCGCCTTTTTTCTCACCTCATTGATGGATGGGTATAACATTTAAATCTCCTCCTTATACCATTCTATGATCGTGCGCACGTCTTCTGAAACACGGGAGTGTTCGGCTATAATGATGGCCATTACCCTGTCCACCGCCCCGTCCAAATCAGCGTTGACCACACAATAATCGTATTTATCAACATAAGAAATCTCTTTCATGGCCTCACTCAGCCGCCGGTTCAAAGATTCCTCTGTTTCCGAGCCTCTTCCTGTGATCCGCTTGCGCAGTTCACTCATGGATGGGGGCAGGATAAAAATGAAAATCGCCTCTGGATACGCCTCTTTGATCTGGAGCGCTCCCTGGATGTCGATTTCCAGTATCACGTCAAAATCCTCCCGCATCATGTCCATGACTTCCATTTTCGGGGTGCCATAGAAATTGCCGTACACTTCCGCGTATTCCAGGAATCCCCTCTCTTCTATGATCTTCTGAAATTCCTCCCGACTCACGAAATAATAATCCTCTCCGTCCACTTCTCCCTGCCTGGGCTGCCTCGTTGTCATGGAAGTGGAGAGCTTGATGTGTTCATCTGCCAATAGTTTGCCGCAAATGGTTCCCTTGCCTGCGCCAGAAGGTCCGGAAATCACGAATAATCTTCCTCTGTTCATCTGTTTCTCCTTACTTGTGCGAATACTAATTATAGCATGGAAAATTTCTGCGTTCAATATAAATGTTTCCAAAATTGTCGAAGTTCAATCCACGCCCCTTGAGCTCCGCTGGATTTCATTCGATGTTCTGCACCTGTTCTCTGATCTTTTCGATCTCGCTTTTGATTTCCAGCATCAAATTTGTGATGTCAATGTCATTGGCTTTGGAACCAATGGTGTTGGTCTCCCTGTTCATTTCCTGAACCAAAAAGTCCAGCTTTTTTCCAGCAGGCTGATGGCTCTTGCTGATGATGTCTTTCAGCTGGAGCATATGGCTGTCCAGTCTTACCAGTTCCTCGGTGATATTGCATTTGTCCGCGAAAATAGCCGCTTCCAGCATGATCCGGTCTTCTGGCACTGTCACATGATTTCCCAGGAGTTCTTTGATCCGCTCCTGCAGCTTTTCCCCATAGACCGCTGACACCTGGGGCGCGCGTTCCTCGATCTGTTTCACGAACCCTCGGATCAGCTCCCCTCGCATCAGCAAATCTTCTGAAAGTTTGTTTCCCTCTGTCATCCTCATGTTATCCAGATTTTTCACAGCCTGCTCCAGGGGAATTCGGATGGCCTGCCAGATCTCTTCTTCGTCTTCCACGTCCGGCACTGCCTTCATCACGTCAGGGAGAGCGGACAGGAACTGGAGCGTCACCTCGCCTTCCAAATCAAAGGCCTGGCGGAGCTCGTTGAGATTTTCTATGTATTGCTTTGCTACCATGGTGTTCAGCTTCACTGTCACATCGTCTTCTGTCAGATTCTCGACAATGATGGAAACATCCACCTTTCCTCGGCTCACCGTCTTTTTCACCGTGCTTTTGATCTTTTCCTCCGCAAAAGAATACCGCCTAGGCATTTTTACGCTCACGTCCCCATAGCGATGGTTCACTGATTTGATCTCCACGGAAATCGTCCGCTTTCCGTCCGAGTGTTCTCCTCTGCCAAAGCCTGTCATACTTTTTATCATCTAATTTTTTCTCCTCAACTCTGATTTTTTATGATAATATACTATTATACTACATTTCAGAAAGGTTGCGGTAATAAATTATGGCTTTTGATGGAATTGTCACCAACGCAGTGGCCAGAGAGTTGAAAAACACCCTTGTTCTGGGGAAAATCGAAAAAGTGTACCAGCCTGAACCTGACGAGCTGGTCTTTCACATACACACAAAGAAAGGGAATCGCAAGCTGTATGCTTCTGCCAGCAGCAATCACGCCCGGATCCATTTGATCAAAGACAACCCACCCAACCCGCCTACCCCCTTGGGATTTTGCATGCTCCTGAGAAAACATCTTCAAGGGGGCCGCATTACGGACATTGCCCAAAAGGATTCGGAACGCATTATCGAAATGACCATGGAAACCATCGATGAACTGGGGTTTTCCGTGAACAAAAAACTGATCTTTGAAATCATGGGCAAGCACAGCAACATCATTTTGGTGGACATGAACACGGGAAAGATCATGGACAGCATCAAGCGGGTGTCCATTGATGTGAATCGGGCCCGGCAGATCCTTCCTGGAAAAGTTTACGAATATCCTCCGGCCCAGGACAAGATCCCTTTTCTTGTCATTTCCCAAGCGGAATTAGCATCCCTTGAAAAGAACCCCAAGACTTATCTTTCTGCGATTGGCGGAATCTCACCTGCCATTGCCCAGGTCTTGGCGGACAGCTCCAATCCTTACCAGCGTCTGGAACAGATCCGCGCTTCTCTGGAGACCATGGAGCTTTCGCCCCGAGTCTATATGAAAGAAGACGGCAGCCCCGGGGATTTTCATGTGGTGCCCCTGGACCTTTATCCCAGCCAGACGGCCTTTGAAACAGCCAGTGAAATGCTGGATCACTTTTTTCTGCACCGAGAATCCTCTAACCGGATCAAACAGAAATCTTCGGACCTGGAAAAGGTGGTGTCCACGGCTTTAGACAAGCTGCGCCTAAAGCGGCAGCGGCTGGGAGAAGACTTGCTGCGCGCAGAAAACTCGGAGCAGTACCGGCTTTACGGCGAGCTGCTCACTGCCAGTCTCCATCTGGTGGAGCCAGGAGCGGACAAAGTGACGGTCACCAATTATTACGATAACAGTCAGGTGGAGATCCCACTGGATCCCAAGTATCCGGCTGCGAAAAACGCACAGCGGTACTTTAAAAAGTACGGAAAAGCTAAGACAGCGATCAAAGAAAAAAAGATCCAGATGGAAGAAACGGACCAGGATATCCTTTACCTGGAATCTGTCCTTTCTTTTCTCGATCAGGCTGCGGCTGTGGAAGAAGTGGACAGCATTCGCCAGGAATTGACGGAAGCCGGCTTTCTGCGAAAAAGGAAGGTCTCTGGCCCTCGCAAAAAAGAAAAAGCCCTGCCTTACGAATACCGGACAGGCGATGGTCTGCGGGTATTGGCTGGACACAACAACAAAGAAAACGATATTTTGACCTTGAAAATGGCAGGGCCAAAGGATTACTGGTTTCATACCAAGGATATCCCCGGCTCCCATGTGATCCTCTTCACAGAGGGCCGCGAGCTGTCAGAAAGCGCCATTTTCGATGCGGCGGCCATCGCAGCTTACCACAGCAAGGGGCGCTCTTCGGAAAACGTGCCTGTGGATTACACCCAAGTACGATACGTGAAAAAACCTGCCGGCGCCAGGCCTGGCATGGTGATCTTCACCCACAACCGGACGGTCTATGTCACGCCGAAAGCGCCTGGATCCACTGAATCGCCTTCTCGATGACCTCCTGGCCGTCGCTATCAGCGCCTCCATTATGGATTTCATGGTACAGGCCAGGCCATTCCACATAATCACAATCCTCCAGGGCAGCGATCTTTTGGCTGCCCTTTATGCTGCAGATTTTATCCTCCGTGCCATGCATCAGCAGGAACGGTTTTCCCGCCGCTCCCCCGTTGTCCGCCAGAGTGCCTGCCGCCAAAGCCTCCCCGATTTCAAAGCCTTCCAACGCGCATAATAAACTGATCTTCTTATGCACCAGGGGATCCCTTTCATAATCTCCTGCAGCAGATGCCTGACCAAGATCCGCGGATGACACGCCGGAACTAATGGTAAAGGAGGGCATGACCTTTGCCGCTGCCTTAACAAGCCGGTACTGATAGCTGGGGATCTTTCTCATCAGTTCCACCCAAGGCGCAGAAACGATATAAGCCGCGGGCACATGGTTCCTGCTCCCCTGCTTTCGATAATCCAGCGCGATATTCCCGCCCATGCTGTGACCATATAAGATGATGGGCGTTTGGGGATATAATTCCTGGGCATTGGAAAGCAACGCGTCCACATGACTCCTGATCTCTGATCGAGGAGCGCAGTGGCCCCTCTTGCCGGGGGAAGCCCCGTGTCCTGGAAGGTCCATGGACAGGACGGCAAAACCAGCCGCCTCCATGAAAGAAGCCATCCTGTCATACCGGCCCGCATGTTCTCCAATTCCATGGATGACGCAGACCACGTAACTGGGTTCTTTCTGCTCCCAATGGTAGCCTGCCAAGCCTGCCCCTGCTCCTGTTTTAACAATAAATTCTGTGAACATGGTTTCACCTTCACTTCCTTAATATTACTACAAACGCCTAAAATATTACATTTTATTACTTTTATATGTATCTATAGGAATTATTTAGGAATTATGATTGATTTTTGTAAATCATTGAGCTATCATAATAAGTACAACACCACAATATTTTAAGTTAGGAGGCATTTCGCAATGAGTAAGAAACAAGCGAAAAAAAACACAAACAAACGCAACCTGGACCAGAACCCCACTTGCTCGCTATGTGGACGGTTCTACAACAATTTCGTCTTCAAAGGCGGCTACATCTGCGAAGACTGCCTGGACTCCATCAAGGATCTTTCCTCTGATGGAAAAAAGGAAGCTCGTTAAACAACTAACCTGGGCCGCGCTTCGCGGCTCAGCCTCCTTTTGGGTTCCTCTTTGTTTTTTGCTTTTTCCCTTTGTCGGCTCCTGGCTTCTGCCTCCTTTGGCCCTGCGGCCACTGAGGATTTTTGCTGTTGCCTTTTTTCCAATTTGGGGACCGTGGCTGTTTGTCCTTTGGGGATTTCGCAGTCCGCTCCTTTTGACGCTCTGCCCTGCGGCGCTTTTCAGCTTCCAGCCGCTTCCTGGTCTTTGGCTTCATCACCGAGTAGCCAAACTTGCCCAAAGGCTCTTTGCCCAAGCCAAAATATTCGCCGTGGCTATAGCAGACCAGGCCCGCCTGATCCAGACAGATCCGGCCCTTTTCATCCACCAGCTTTTCATCTACCTGCACATTGACGATCTCTGCTACGAACATATCGTGGGTGCCGTATCGATGCTGTTCCTTCACAACGCATTCCAAATTCACTGGCGCTTCTGCTATGGTCGGGCAGGAAACTTTTTCTGCGTTTCCCGGGGTCAGGGACTGATTTTTGAATTTATCCACCTCCCGACCGGAACGCACGCCGCAAAAATCTGCCGCGAAAGCCAATTGTTCCGTGCAGAGATTGATGACAAATTCACCGCTTTCCTCAATCATATGATGAGAATGCCGCTCCCTTCTCACAGAAACATAGGTCATAGGCGGATCGGAGTTGATGATTCCTGTCCAGGCAATGGTGATGATGTTGGCTTCATCTTTGCTACCGCAGGACACCATGACCACTGGCACCGGATTCAGCATGGCTCCTGGCTTAAAACTTTGTTTGCTCATTCGCGCTCCCTCATTTTCTTCAAAATCTTTTCAAACTGGTGGGGCAGAGGGCTTTCAAAGACCATGTGCTGGCCGCTCCTTGGATGCTGAAAGCCTAAAATCTTGGCATGGAGCACCTGCCCTTCTGCTCCAAATGGGTTCTTCCCAGGCCCATAGACAGCATCTCCCAGCAAAGGATGTTTGATATGCGCCATGTGAACCCGAATCTGATGGGTGCGCCCAGTCTCTAATCTAGCCTCGATATGGGTGAAGCGCCCAAAACGCTCCAATACCTGATAGTGGGTCACTGCCCGTTTGGAATGAACCTCTGTCACTGCCTGTCGCAATCTGTTCTTCGGATCCCGACCAATGGGCGCGTCAATGGTTCCGCTGTCCTGGATGAAATTATTGTATACAATGGCTCTATAAGCTCGGTCAATGGTATGCTGCGCCAGCTGCTCCGCCAGGCAGCGATGCGCCATGTCGTTTTTTGCCACCATCAGAAGACCGCTGGTGTCCTTGTCAATGCGATGGACGATGCCTGGCCGGACCACGCCATTAATGGAAGACAGTTCCGTTCCGCAGTGATGCAGGATGGCGTTGACCAAGGTACCGCTATGGTTTCCTGCTGCTGGGTGGACCACCATGCCCTTTGGCTTGTTCACCACTAATACGTCCTGGTCTTCGTAAATAATGTCCAGGGGAATGTCTTCCGGCACTACGTCCAGTCCCTCTGGCTCCGGCACTGTGACTTTGATTTCCTGGCCTGGTTCCACCCGCAGCTTTTTGCTGGCGCAGATTGCTCCTTCCACTTCCACGGCTCCCTGCTGGATGAGTTTTTGTGCGAAGCTCCTGGAGATTTCCGGCAAAGCAAAAGAAAGAGCCTGATCAATCCTGGCTCCTTGCTGTTCATCCTTTATTTTGATCTCATATATGGTTTCTTTTCCCATCTTGCTTTTTTCTCGAACCCTTTCCATCCAAAACCATCACATACAAAAGCAGCAGCCCGCACCCCAGGCACACAAAAACATCTGCTGCGTTAAAGATGGGGAACACCTGAAAATCCAGATAATCCACCACGTAGCCGGACTGCGCTCTGTCAATCACGTTTCCCAGTCCCCCACCGCAGATAAAAGATAGGGATGTCAGCAGCACTGGATGCGCGGATTTTCTTTTCAAAAATAGGAAAACCATGGCAGCTAAAATCACCGCCACTGGCAGCGCGATCAGCAGGATACGGAATCCTTCCATCAGGCTGAAAGCCGCTCCCGTGTTTTGGATATAGGTGATATGGAAGATCTGGTCCACCACAGGGATCGACTCTCCCTGCGCCATGACGCTGACAACCACGCGCTTTACGATTTGATCCAGCACCACAATGGCTGCGATCATCAGATAATAGTACATTGAAAATCACGGGGCAAATATGCCCCGCCTCCATTCTTTTGGATTTATTTTATGTGGACCATGGTTTTTTTATTATCCTCTCTGGTAAAAGCTGCTTTTGCCTTTTTTAAGTTCTTTGCCTCAGGCAGCTCTTTCAGGTCATCCATGCCCAGTTCCGGAAACAATTCCGTGGCCAGAGAGTCACAGCGCCGCAATTCCGCTTCCAACAGCTGTTTGTACTTGAGCTGAAACCCTGCTACTCTGCTGCGGAGCGCCGCGTTTTCCTCGTACATCCGGTCCGCTTCTTCTTTGGCCTCCCGCTGGATTCGCTGTGCGTCCAGTTCCGCGTTTTTCAGCAGCACCTGGGCCCTTTTTTCCGCGCTCACAGAAATATCACCCATCAGAGCTTTGGCTGTTTCCAGGGTTTCCAGGATGGATCCTTCTGTTGTCTCATATTTCTTCAGTTCTTCCGACAACTGGTCCCGCTCTGCCTTGAGCTGGCGGTTTTCTTCCAGCAGCCGTTCCAGATCCAAAGTGATCTGGTCCAGAAATTCATTGACTTCATCTTCTTTAAAGCCTTTTAGTCCTCTTGAAAATTCTTTTTCTTGTATTTCTAAAGGTGAAATCATGCCGTACCTCCTTTATTTCCAGGGGTTACCGTTCTTTTTGTCATTATCGAAGCTGAATCCTTTGTGTTCCACGCCAGCTGCGATATCCACGTTTTCAGGTGCGAACACGAAAATGTTGTTAGCTACTTTCTGCACATTGCCGTTAAGGGCATAAGTAGCGCCGCTGAGGAAATCAAAGATTTTCCTCGCAGTGTCTGATTCGATCCGCTCCAAATTGATGATGATCGGTTTTTTGCTCTTGAGGCTGTCCACCAGTTTCGGGCACTCATCAAAACCAGCAGGCTCGATCACCACTAGTTTGAAGGCGCTGGTAATGGCGCTGACAGTCCGGTTCTGCATGGGAATCACCTTACCATCATTACGCGGTTCTGGTTTTGGCGCTTCAAAGGACAATCTGGTGTCAGAAGAACGCCGATTCGCCATGGTGTGGACTTCTTCGTATTCCTCATCCTCATCGTAATCGTCAATGCCCACTAAATCTTTAAATTTCCCTAAAATGCTCATAATAGCCTCCCTGTTAGTTTTTCTTGCTGTAATCTCTTTCGCCAAATATGGCTGTCCCTACCCGCACTAAGTTGGAACCTTCCTGTATGGCTGCTTCAAAATCATGGGACATGCCCATGGACAAGTATTGGAAATCCAGCCGTTCGTGCTCTATGGTCCCATACTGGTCATATAATTTTTTCACCTCCGCGAAATATACCCGAATATCCTCCGGATCTTCTGCGAAAGGCGCGATGCACATCAGTCCCCTGATCCGAATGTTCGGGCAGTTTTCCAAGATGCGGCGAATCAATTCCTCCGTTTCATCTGTGGAAATACCGAACTTGCTTTCTTCCTGGGCAGAGTTGACCTGGATCAGAATGTCCATGGTCAGATCGTGCTGACCGGCTCTTTTGTTGATTTCCTCTGCCAGCTTGTACGAATCCACCGAATGGATCATGGAAACCTTGTCGATAATATATTTTACCTTGTTTGTCTGCAAATGTCCAATCATATGCCATTTTACCGGTTTGACGAAATCATATTTGTCCATGATTTCCTGGACCTTGTTTTCACCGATATCCGTCAGTCCCGCGTCAATCCCTTGATTGATCTCTTCTGCTGTGCGGGTCTTGGTGACGCCTACCAGCAATATGTCATCTGGGTTCCTCTTGGCCTTTGCCGCAGCAGCAGCCTTCCTCTCATTGACCTTTTCGATGTTTTCTTTAATGTTTTCCATCCTCACATCTCCTCATCAAGTACCCTCTCCAGGGTTTTTTAATATTTCATCATAGACTTTCACCGTGTCTACGGAATTACCGTCTTCATCAATAAAGGACACGTCCTGCAAAGCAGAGTAATCTCCATCCCTGGCCAGTATCTTCACTCTAGTGAACACATACTCGCCGCTGGTCTGACGCACCATCACTCCTGGCTTTCCATCCCTAGTGGTGATGCTGCCGTTTTCTGCGATCAGGCCGCTGTAATCCCTGGTGATGATCCGTGCCTCTTCGATACGGCTCTTGGAAAAGCCTTCATAATAACGGTTGCATCGAAACAAAATCTTCCATTGGTCCCCATCTTCTATGATATTTTTGATGGTCACGCCTACGGCCCCTTCCGGCAGCTGCACGGTCATCTCGTTTCCAATCTCATATTTGGCTACGCTGGCCGCTTCCACCCAGCACATCAAATACCAGTTGTCATTGTCGCTGATCTTAAAGACCGGCTCCTTTGCCAAGGCTTCATTTCGCTTCACGTCCTCTGCCTGGATGTCCAGTTCTTTCACGTCTTCATATTTTAAGGTCTCCATGGACTCTGGTGTGAAAAAGGCTTCATAACCATCCACATAGCTGCTGAATATGCCGCTGGATGCCACTTTGCCGTCCTCGGTCCGAACCGTCCGGTCACCCAAACGGTCAGTGAGCGCTTTGTATTTCGACTTTTCCTGCTCGTCCGCTTCTTCCTGCTTTGACAAGTTTTTTTCTATTAGTTTAATGGCCTTCGTTCCTTTTCTAATATGGGTCCCCTCTTTGATCAGATACGCCAATTCCCCTGAAACGCCAGCCTCATAAACAGTCTCCTCCCGAACAAAATAGCATACCGTTTCTTCTGTGCCCTGCAGGGAACCTGCCTCCAAGGTTTCTGTGGTTTCAAAGATTCCCGTGACTTTAGGAACCACATAAATGGCTATGTATAGGACAATTAGCACAAGAATGAAAAGATATACGAATTTCCGGTTCTTTTTCCCCATAATGTTTTCTCCGCTCGAGCATGGCTGCGTGGATGGATCTCCAAACCCGCTCCGGAGCATGTTTGAAAATCACTCCTATCCATTTTACACTAAATGCAAGGTTCTTTCAATGCGCTACATGCTCAATCCTAATATTTTCTCTATTATTTTCCTCTCCTCTTTTGTCAAGGTCTCTCGTTTTTCCGCGAAAACCTGGAAAAGCTCTGGCCGCCGTTTTTTTGTCAAGGCCGCGGCCTGCTCTAATTTCCACAAATGGATCCGCTTGTGGTCGCCGCTCACCAGCACTTCTGGAACCTGCATGCCTCTGTATTCCCGAGGCTTGGTGTATTGGGGATATTCCAAAAGTCCGGAATAAATGGATTCATCCAGGGCTGAATGGGTGCTGCTGAGGACACCGGGTATCATCCTGGCCACCGAGTCGATAAGCACCATGGCCGGCAGCTCCCCGCCTGTGAGCACATAATCACCAATGGAAATTTCCTCTAATTCCCAATGATCCAAAACTCGCTGATCCACGCCTTCATAATGTCCGCAAAGGATCACCAGTTCCGGTTCTTTTGCCAGCTCCTGGATCGTTTCCTGATCCAAGATTTTCCCTCTGGGGGACATGTAGATTCCTCTTTTTTCCTCCGCGCCAATGGATTCCATGGCTCGAAACACCGGATCCGCCAGCATGACCATCCCCGCGCCGCCGCCAAAGGGGTAATCGTCCGCTTTATTGTGCTTGTCCTGGCTATAGTCTCTGATATTGGTCAGCCGGATGTCCAGCAGTCCTTTTTCTCCTGCCCTGCCTAATATGCTGCTGTTTGTCACAGCTGTGAACATTTCCGGAAACAAGGTAAGAACGTCGATCTTCATAGCATGCCTCCTACAAGTCCAGCAGGCCGTCAGGCAGGGAAACTGTCATTTGCCGCTCTTCCATGTCAATGCTGAGAACAAACTCTCGGACCGCTGGCACTAAAACGCGCTTTCCAGTCTCCAGCTCCACTTGATAGAGATCCTGGCTGCTGTTTTGGATCACGTCTGTCAGCGTTCCCAGCAGGCTCTTGTCCTCCCGCAGCACTTGGACGCCTATGAGGTCCCTGACATAATAGGTGTCCTCCGGCAGCTGGTCCAGCTGGGATTCTTCCATGAACACGCCTTTGTTCCTTTGGGCTTCCGCTTGGTTCCGGTCTTCGATGCCTTCCAGCTTTAAGATGGCCACGTTCCCCTGATAACGCGCTCTCTGGATCGGGTAAAGAACCTCTTCCACCCAGATCTGCCCCATTTCCTGGAAACGCTCCTTTCTGTCTGTATAGCAATAGACCTTGACTTCCCCTTTCAGCCCCACTGCGTTGACGATTTTCCCAATCAAAATTTTTTCCATGCTCTCTCCTCTGCGCCAGCTCAGTCTGCCAGTCCCAAGACCTGCTGCCGCCAAAGTCCAGTGGCTGTAACAGCCACATCATAAAACCCATATACAGTTGAGGCACATCCTCCTGCCCCGCAGGAACATGTGCCTTTGCTAACTGCTGTTATATCGTCATTGAACGATCTCAACGATGACTTTTTTGCCCGCTTTTGTTGCCGCCGCTTTCACGACAATACGGAGCGCCTTAGCGATCCGCCCCTGTTTCCCAATGACTTTCCCCATATCCTCGGGAGCCACTTTCAACTGAATCACAGTCGTCTGTTTTGCCGTTGATTCCGTGACCTCTACCGCGTCCGGGTTATCGACTAGGGACTTGGCGATGGCGCTAACCAATTCTACCATAAAACTTCACCACTTTCTTATAAAATGCCAGTTTTCTTGAACAGTGCCCTTACGGTATCTGTCGGCTGCGCTCCAGTTCCCAGCCATTTCTTTGCCTTTTCTTCATCAATCTTGATGTCTGCCGGATCAGTCAGCGGATTGTAGTAACCAATCTCTTCGATGAACTTGCCATCTCTCGGCGCACGGGAATCAGCCACCACTAATCTGTAAAAAGGCTTTTTGTGCGCACCCATTCTCTTCAATCTGATTTTTACCATTTTCTTTTTCCTCCTAAATACCTTTAAAATGATTTCTTTTAAAATTTATTTGAAACTCAAGTTTTCCCTGAATCAAAAACCTCTGAACATGCGGTTCATTCTGCCCATGCCGCCTTTTCCGGAGAATTGTTTCATCATCTTCTTTGCCTCATTGTACCGCTTTACCAGGGAGTTGATCTTGCTCACCGGCTGGCCGCAGCCCGCGGAAATGCGCTTTCTCCTGCTGGCGTTGAGGATGGACGGATTTTCCCGCTCTTCCTTTGTCATGGACTGGATGATGGCTTCCATTTGGGCAAATTCCCGCTCTCCCTGCTGGATGTCCACGTTTTTCATGGCACCGGAGTTCATTCCCGGCATCATGCCCAGGAGCTTGCCAATGCCGCCCATTTTTTTGATCTGCCCCATCTGTTCCAGGAAATCTTCCAGCGTGAACTGATTTTTGCGGATCTTTTTTTCCAAGGCAGCCGCCTGTTCATCGTCATAGCTTTGTTCCGCCTGTTCAATGAGGGTCAGCATGTCGCCCATGCCCAGAATCCTGCTGGCCATTCGGTCTGGATGGAAAGGTTCCAAAGCATCGAACTTTTCTCCCATGCCCACGAATTTAATCGGCTTGCCAGTGACCTTTTTCGCGGACAGTGCCGCGCCGCCTCTGGAATCGCCGTCCATCTTGGTCATGATGATGCCGTCAATGCCCAGCTTTTCATTGAAGCCTTCTGCCGCGTTCACTGCGTCCTGACCAGTCAGCGCGTCTACCACCAGCAAAATCTCGTGAGGCTTGACCGCGGATTTGATGGTGACTAATTCATCCATCAGCGCTTCATCGATCTGCAGCCGCCCTGCCGTGTCCACGATGAGAACATTGTAGCCTTTGATCTCCGCTTCCCGCATGGCGGCCAAAGCGATTTTCTCCGGTTCCTTGCAATCCCGCATGGTGAACACCGGCGCGTCCACGGATTTTCCCACCACTTCCAGCTGGTCGATGGCAGCGGGTCTGTATATGTCGCAGGCGCAAAGCATTGGCTTTTTGCCGTTTTTCTTTAAATAATTGGCCAGCTTTCCACAGGTGGTGGTTTTACCAGTTCCCTGCAGGCCCACCATGAGCAGGACTGTGAATCCCCGAGGCGAATAAGTCAGCTTGCTGCCTGCGCCGCCCATGAGCTCTGTCAGCTCCCGATCCACGATCTTGATCACTTGCTGGGCTGGGGTCAGGCTTTTCATCACCTCTTCACCCAAAGCCTTTTCCTTCACAGCGGCCACGAACTCCTTCACGACTTTGAAATTCACGTCCGCCTCTAATAAAGCCAGCTTTACTTCCCGCATGGCTTCATTGATATCTGATTCTGTCAGAGAACCTTTCCCTTTCAGGTTTTTAAAGACTCCCTGGAGTTTTTCCGACAATCCTTCAAATGCCATTTGATTCCCTCCCTATTGATCCAGTTCATCAATAATGGTCTTGATGTGCCTTAGCTCCTCGATCAAACGCGCGTCTTCGCTTTCTGCCGCGATCTGACCAATGGCCTCGTCAATCTCTTCGATGGCCCTTCTGCTCTTGGAAAATTTCTCCACGAGCCCCAAGGTTTCTTCGTACTTTTGCAGCGCTTTTTCTCCATGCTTCAACGTATCATGGACACCCTGCCTGCTGATGGAAAATTCCTCTGCGATCTCCGACAGGGACAGGTTTTCTCCATGGTATAGTTCCAATACCTCCTGCTGCCGTTTTGTCAGCAGCTGCCCGTAAAAATCATAGAGCAGGCTGGCTTGCGCGATATCATCAAACTTCATAAGGATTCTCCTAGTTGACAAGTTCTTTTTCTTGACACTTGGACAGTTTACTGGAAAACGCAGTGGTTGTCAAGGGTTTTATTGAAAACCCGCTGTTTTCTTGACCAAAAAGTAAAAACCCGGTCATCTGAGGTCCTAAATCAGGAAAAAAACTATGCGAAAGCCCCCTATGATTTCTGTCATAGAGGGCTTGCGGCCGGTTGATCTGACTTATCTATTGTAAGTTCCGATCTCTGACAACTCCTTGATACAATCATCCCAGCCCTGAATCAGCCGGTCGATATCCTGATCCGTGGTTACCGGCGACACCAGCATCATATTGTGGAATGGCGTGATGATGATGCCTCTGTTGTGGAGATAAATGTGGGTATAATACATGAGGTCCCAGTCAAAATTGTTTTTCGCGTCTGTTCCGTTTTTCGGCATGTCCGGCATGAATTGCAGTTCACACCTTGCGCCTGAACGGGTCAGACTCCAAGGAACATCATACTTTTTCAGAACAGCTTCAAGACCGTTCGCTAGCCGATCTAACCCTTTGAACATCTTTTCAAAAGCTTCTTCTGTAGCGACCTCTGCCAGCTGCGTCCTCATGCAGGCGATCGCGAACTGATTGGCGGCCAAAGTCCCACCGATGCCCATTGGATCCGATACTCCGCCGTTTCCATACATTTCCCCGATTTTATCTGTGATTTCTTTCGTGAATCCGTAGACAGCGATAGGCACGCCGCCGGCAATGGATTTTCCCAGGGTCACGAAATCCGGCTTTAAGCCATGGGCTTTTGTGTATCCGCCGTAACCATTGGACAAGGTATGGGTTTCGTCAATGATCATGTATGTTCCATATTTATCACAGAGCTCCCTGACACCCTCCAGGTATCCTTCATCAGGAAGGACCATCCCGCAGTTGGTCATCACAGGCTCCAGCAACACCGCGGCGCAATCCTTGTGAGCCAGTTCTCTTTCCATTGCCGGAAGGTCATTGAATTCCACTACTCTTGTCAATTGATCCTTTGGCAAGCCCGGGTTAGAATCATAAGGCGACCGCAGCTGCAGCTTTCCATCCTCTCCAATATGCGGCAGGGTTTCATCCAAACTCCCATGATAGCATTCCTGCATGACCAAAATCTTTGGCCGCCCAGTCAGCGTCCTGGCGTTTCGGATCACATAACGGTTGGCTTCTGTGGCTGTCATGGCCACCTGCCACGTAGGAAGTCCGAACCTTTTGCTGAGATCCTTTCCGATCTCCAGACAGTCCAGGGTAGGCATCATGGTCGTGATC
The DNA here is from genome assembly GCA_910583765.1 of uncultured Eubacteriales bacterium. Classification (GTDB taxonomy): domain Bacteria; phylum Bacillota; class Clostridia; order Peptostreptococcales; family Anaerovoracaceae; genus Hominibacterium. The sequence goes on from CAJTYS010000035.1 coordinate 19,255, forward strand.
CCCCGTGCGCCCTGCTGTGCGATGGTCTTTGCCGTGGCGTCCGGTGAATGCCCGAACATGGCACCCGTGTCACCCAGGCAAAAATCAATGTATTCGTTCCCGTCGATATCCCAGCATTTCTGATCTTTCGCTTTTTCCAGGAAAATCGGATGATCCGTTCCCCAATCGGCCATCCAAGGCATGGGAACGCCATCTAAAAGATTCTCATGGGCCTGTTCAAAAGCCTGTTTGCTTTTCCCCGTTCTGGCCATGAAGGTCTCATCTTCTCTTTTTCTCAGCGCTGCTAATTCTTCTGCCGTTACCAATCTGTACGGGCTTTTCTTGTCAGTTATCATTTTGTGCCTCCTCTATGTACAACATTTTTGCGATCATGCTCATATATAAAGCATTTATCATGCCAACTTTTTCACGCTTTTTATGAAATCCCTAAGATCATTGATATTCCAATCCTGCGCCTACCGTTCCCATCTATGGGTGCCTGGAGGATCTTTCACGAATTGTCATGATTGACAATCATTTATAGTCAAATTTGACAATTTCCCTTTCATTTGCTATCATATCTGCGAAAGGAGGAGACACATGTCACTATCATTGATCAAAGAAACCGTGCAGCAGGCGGCGCTGGCCATTACTGCGGCCATTGAATTGGAAACAGAAATCGTAGATAAAGACCTTCAGATCATCGGAGGCACGGGAAGATATTTTGAAAAAATCGGCCAGTTTGAGGAAAACGGCCAGCTGGACAGCGATCTTGTGTACGCCACTTGTCTCCGCAATGGAGTGGAATACGTGAATTTTCATCCCTATGAGGATCCAAACTATGATGCCAAAGAAAATGAAATGGCCGAAGTCTGCTGTCCGATTAAAATAGAAAACAACACCATTGGACTCATCGGACTGATCGCCTTTAATGAGCTTCAGCGTCAATTATTGATGAAAAAAATCGCGGAGTTTTCTAAATTTCTCCGAAGCATGGCTGAACTCATCGCTGGCAAATACATTGCCGAAGTCAATAATCTGCAGCTGAAGGATACCATCTCCGCCCTCCTCCCATCAGACGAAGAGACCTCTTTTTCCAGCATCATTGGCCAAAGCGCCGCAATCTCCAATCTGAAAAAAAGGAGCATCCAAATCTCTCAAAGCGATTCCACGGTGCTGATCACAGGGGAAAGCGGCACGGGCAAAGATCTGTTCGCACGGGCCATTCACAAAGAAAGTCCTCGAAACAACAACTCTTTCATCAATATCAACTGCGCCGCGATTCCTGAAATGCTGTTGGAAAGCGAGTTGTTTGGCTATGAAAAAGGCTCCTTCACCGGAGCAGAAAAGACTGGAAAGCTGGGGAAGTTCCGCCTGGCAGACGGCGGCACTCTTTTTCTGGATGAAATTGGCGACATGCCCCTGCATTTGCAGGCAAAACTGCTTACTGCGCTGCAAAACAGACAGATCGACCCCATTGGCTCCACAAAGCCTGTGGATATTGATGTCCGAGTGATCGCTGCCACAAATAAAAATCTCGAAGCATTGATTTCACAAAAACAGTTCCGAGAAGATCTGTACTTTCGTTTAAACGTGATACCGCTCCACATCCCGCCCCTCAGAGACAGACCGGAAGACATTGCGCCTCTTTTGGATCATTTTATCGAGAAATTCGCAAAAAAACTGTGCAAGCCTGTCTGCTGTTTTGACCAGAACGCGAAAGCCGTGCTCCTGGCGTACAACTGGCCTGGCAATGTGCGGGAAGTGGAAAATGTGATCGAATACGCGGTAAACATGTCCACGACCAGCATCATCACCCTGCCTGATCTTCCCGACCGCGTCCGCGGCTTTGGGCAAGCGCGGCGCGCAAACAGCTCCGGTTCGCTGAAAAGCCGCCTTTCCCTAGCGGAAAAACAGATCCTCCTGTCTTGTCTGGATGAATATGGCTGGTCCCTGGCAGGCAAACGCAAAACCGCAAAGGTCCTTGAAATCAGTGAGTCCACACTGTACCGCAGACTTCGCGCCCTTCATTTGCTGTAGGCCCTGGGCCATCCGGCATGAAGCGCGGCTCACAGCCGCGGCCCGAGCGCTCACTGCGGTCTCCTGCTTTCAAAGCCCACGTTTTTTCTGCCCACTTTCATTTGCAGGCAGCCTGCATTTGTGCTACTCTTAAATCATCGTGGATTTTATGCTCCCCAGAAAACAGGAAATCTCATATTTTTCTATTTCTCCGCAGGGGACGCATTGACCATATCTGTATAACGCTATCATGCTAGGAGGTTTATTTATGTTTGAAATCAAACGCACGGTTGGCAGCAGCCATCTGGACACCCATGGGAATTTGCGGCTTTCCGCCGCAGTGGACTTTATGCAGGACTGCTGCTGCTTTCAGCTGGACAGCGAAAAAGAGCTGACCGCATATTTTAACACCCATGACATCACCATGTTTCTCATTTCCCGGCAGATTGATCTCATTCAGCCCGCCCATTACGGAGACCGGCTGCGGATCCGCACTTCCATCTACCAGTTCCGCTCTTCTTATGGATACCGAAACACCTTGATCTACAATGACAAGGAAGAATTGCTGGTGGCCAGCTACGCGGGCGGGGCTTTTATTGATAAAAATAAGGGTGCTTCCACTGCCATGCCTTTTGAGGTGATGGAGACCGTTCCCATGGATGAGAAATTCCCGGGCATGGATTATCTGCCGCGAAAGATTCCCCTGCCAAAAAAGCCCGCGGAAACCATCTTCCCGCAGACTCCGGTTTTTCAATATTATATTGACCACAACCACCATGTGAACAATGCTCGTTACTTGGATGTGGCCCAGGAATATTTGCCAGAGGGCTTTGTGACGAAAACCTGCCGCATTGAATATAAAACAGCCGCTCAATATGGCGACTGCTTCGTTCCTGTCCGCTACGAAACGGCTTCCGGCATCTGGCTCATCTCTCTGCAAAGCCCTGACGGTGAGGTCTTTGCTAACGTGGAGTTCAGGGGATAAGGCTGCCGCCGCGCCCCTGACTCAAGGCTGCTGACCGTTTCTCCGATCCCCTGGTCTTCAGCGTCTCCGTTTATCTGTTCCTTGCTTCTTGAATGAAAGAGGCTCCGTCTCCTATGATCTTCACTAGCTTTTCCGTGTGAACCACATAGGAGCCGTGAGTTTCGCCTTCCAGAATGTTGAGCCTGCTTTCCGGAATATGCTCCGCAATGAACTTGGTATGAGACTCCCGAATCATGTCTCGTTCTCCTGCTGTCACATAGACAGGCACCGCAATGGTCTGCAGGTCGCTTTTCCGTATGGAAGGCTCGGTGAGCATCATGTCCCATTCCGGTTTTCTGCGAAACAGGTTGAGAACGCGGAACATCCAATAAAACAAACCCTTCATCCCCCTTGGCTGCAGATTCGCACCGCTGATGACCATGCCGGACAGCAGTGTCGGCGCGCGCAGGGCCGTCAAAAGTCCTGTGATGCCGCCATCGCTAAAGCCGTAGAGCACTGGAGCTTCCAGTCCCAGCCCTTGGATCAGGCTGATCACGTCTCCTGCCAGATCTTCATAATGCAGCTCTTTCACGCGGCTGCTCTGTCCGTGCCCCCTGCTGTCCAGCCTGTAAACCGTCCATTCCCGTGTCAGAAGTGCCGCGGCTTCATCAAAAATGTGATGGTCCTCCCCGTTCCCATGGAGCAGGATCAAGGGAGGACCGCTTCCTTCTTTTTCATAAAACAGCTCTATGCCGTTCACGTCCATCTTCATGTCGTTTTCCCCCTTACTCCCTATTTTACACGATAATGGGCGAAAATGGAAGAAAAATCACGCTGCCGGCAGACTGACTGTAAACACAGTCGCGCGCTCATCGCTTTTTACAGAAAGCGTGCCCCCATGGGCATCCACGATTTCCTTGGCAATGGCCAGCCCCAGTCCCGCGCCGCCTGTTTGGGTGGAACGAGAAGAATCCAGCCTGAAAAATTTCTCAAAGATCTGTTTTTGCTGATGCTCTGGTATGGGATCCCCTTTGCTGATGACTTCCGTGACAATGGTGCCGCTTTCTTCTGTGGCCCTGATGATAATAGCCGTGTCATCATAGCTGTAGGAAACCGCGTTTTTAATGATGTTGTTGAACACCCTGGCCAGCTTGTCCCCATCACCCTTGTAGAGCAGCATGTCTGGCGTTTCCACCTTGATGCTCTTTCCTCCAGACTCCACCAGGGGATAAAACTCATCTGCCATTTGCTGGAGCAGCAGCTTGAGATCCAGCTTTTGCTTGTTGAGGACAATGGTCTGCAAATTAAAGCGGGTCACCTCGAAAAACTCTTCGATGAGCTGTTCCAAGCGGTAAGCCTTGTCCAGGGTGATTCCCACATAACGGGCTTTTTGTTCCGCGGGCATTTCCGGCACCTCATCCAAAAGGCTGAGATAACCGATGATGGAAGCCAGGGGCGTGCGCATGTCGTGAGCCAGATAAGTGATCAGGTCGCTTTTTCGCTGTGATTCCATTTGCAGCAGCTGTTCATGCCGCTGGGCTTTTAGCCGCATGGCTTCGATGGTGTTTTTCATTTCTTGAGACTTCCTGCTGTTGGTGTAATTCATGATTAAGACGATCATGGTGCTGACAATGACCAAGAGCACGATCATCACCAGAATGATGAAATTCTTGAAGCCTGCCCAATTGTAAAACACCGGATAGATGTCACCGCCTTCTTCCAAGGAAATCCGCATGATGAAGCGATTGTAGAACCAATCCTTGAACACGCCATTTCCAAAGGAATCGATGAACTGCGCCAAGGAAAGGCCTGCCACCGCGATAGCCGCTCCGATGAACACGATTCTCATGATGATTTGTTTTTTACTTTTCAATTTTATAACCTACTCCCCAGATGGTCTTGATATACTTTGGCCGCTCTGCCGAATCCCTTAATTTTTGCCGGATGTGCCGCACATGAACCATGACCGTGTTATTGCTGTTCTCAAAATATTTCTCCTGCCACACGCTGCCAAAGAGTTCTTCGGAAGTGATGACCCGCCCTTGATTTTCCGCTAGCGTCCAGAGGATGGCGAATTCAGTGGGCGTCAGATTCACGTCTTCTCCGTTGAGGGTGCATTCATGGGTGTCTTTGTTGAGCACCAGCCCCCTGATGGTCAGGAGCTCCGACTCCTGTCCGCCTGTGTTGTACTGGGTAAAACGCCGCAGCTGGGCTTTTACCCTAGCCACGACCTCCAATGGGGTAAAGGGTTTTGTGATGTAGTCATCCGCTCCCATGGTCAGACCCGTGACCTTGTCCAATTCTTCGCCTTTCGCGGTCAGCATGATGATAGGGAAATTATAGGTTTCTCGTATCCTGCGGCAGATCTCCAGGCCGTCTATGTCCGGTAGCATGATGTCCAGAAGGGCCAGATCGATCTTTTCTGAGCGAACGCATTCTAAAGCCGGCGCTCCTTTGTAAAACTTCAAGACCTGATATCCGTCATTTTTCAGATACAGCTCCAACAGATCCGCGATTTCTTTTTCATCATCCACAACGAGTATGCTCTTTTCCATATGCTTCTCCTTCTTTTTTAATACTTGTGTATGGTCCGGTCCAAAAACACACTAGGCCGAGCCGCTGTTTTCATCTGCCCAGGAAACATCACAGGAGAATCAAATCTTGCGGCCGCGCTCCTTTCATTATACCGAATTCATGGATTCGACACAAGTTTTCTATGGCTCTTTGCGGCGGGTTTTGGTATAATTGGGTAAACTAAGGCATATAGCTGTGAAATGCGAAAAACAGGGGATGGATTCATGATAGAAGCAAGACAGAAAAAGATTTTGATTCTGGCGGTTCGGGCCGGAGAATTGATGATGAAAAGCGGTGCTGAAATCTACCGGGTAGAGGATACGATCACCCGAATTTGTAAGGCCTGCGGCATCCATTATGTGGATGTTTTCGCCATGCAGACTGGTATTTTCGTGTCCCTGGACACGGGCGATGAAAACAGCGACATGTATACGTATGTGAAACGGATCAAGGGAATCAGCACGGATCTGACGAAGATCTCGGAACTGAACCGCTTTTCCCGGGAATTCACGACCACAGACCTGTCTGTGGAGGAAGGAATGCAGCGGCTAAAGGAGATCAGCCACATCCAGCTGCCGCCGTTTTTGCTGCGCCTTTTGGGAGCCGCATTGGTTTCTTCGTGCTTTGCCCTGCTCTTTGGCGGCGGGGTGCTGGACTTTTTGTGCGCTTTTATCATTGGCGCTGCCAGCTACTTTGCTTCTCGGGTGCTGAGCCTTTATTCCATTAACTTTTTTATCCGCGGGTTCTGTTGCTGCGCTTTAGCTGCGTTTCTCGCGCTGTCCATTTCCTCTATGGTCCCTGGCACCAATTATAATGCCATTATCATCGGTACCTTGATGATTTTCGTGCCTGGAGTGGCTATCACCAATTCTATTCGGGATTTTCTTTCCGGCGACATGCTGTCAGGCCTGGCAAGGGCAACGGAAGCCGGTCTAGTGGCTGTTTCTCTGGCTGCTGGCGTGGGCATGGTGCTCAGGCTTTGGTATTCGATTGGAGGTGTGGCGCTATGATGACGCTGTTTTTGCAATTTGTCTTTTCCCTCATTGCCATGCTGGGGTTCTGCGTCATGTTTCACGTCCCTGTCCGCCACATTCCAGCGGCGGCTTTTATCGGCAGCGCCGGCTGGTTTTTGTATCAGCTGTGCCTGTTTCTCCATGTTTCCACCATCATCTCCTGCTTTCTCGCATCTTGCACAGTGGGGCTCATGAGCGATATTGCCTCCAGGCTGCTGAAAGATGCGGCCACGATTTTCATCATACCTGGGATTTTGTGCCTGGTCCCTGGTTCCGGCATGTACAACACCATGCTGGCGCTGGTGAACGGCAATCTGTCCCAGGCTGCGGCCACAGGAAGCCGCACCTTAATGCTGGCCGGTTCCATCGCCCTGGGCCTTTTGGTGATCAGCGCGGCCATTCGGATCGTGGTTTCCATTGCTAGAAGAGCGGTAAACATAGCCACAAAGCTTTGATCAGAAAAAAGGGCCTGTCCCGCGAATCACACTGCGGACAAAGCCCTTTTTGCTTGTTATTTTTTGTTGCCTCGTTTTTTCTTGTACCACATTTGCACTCTGAACGCTACCATGAGAAGGATCAGCATGCCTGCCATTGCCCATGGCACCCAGTAGTTTCCTTGTAAATCAAACATCGGGTTCTCCTTTCAGGCTCATGCTATGCCTGCTCTGCCTCCAGTCTATCTGCCAGAATGTCCAGCCAGTCGCCTTCGAACAGTTCGATCATGCCCTTGTCACAGGCCGCGGCCAGCTTTGGATCAATAGGCAGGCGGCCCAGAACTTCCAGACCATGCTGCGCGGCAACCTCTTCAATGTGGCTGTCGCCAAACACCTGATAATCCTTGCCATTGTCCGGGCAAGTAAAGTAAGACATATTTTCCACCAATCCTATGATCGGAATGTTCATCATCTCTGCCATTTTCACGGCTTTGGAAACGATCATGGACACCAGCTCCTGTGGGGAAGTGACGATGACAATGCCATCCACTGGAATGGACTGGAAAACTGTGAGCGGCACGTCGCCAGTTCCCGGCGGCATGTCGATGAACATATAGTCCACGTCTCCCCATAACACGTCAGTCCAGAACTGCTTCACTGTGCCTGCAATGACCGGACCTCTCCATACCACTGGATCCGTGTCATTTTCTAAAATGGAGTTAACGGACATGGTGTTGATTCCGGTCTTTGTCTTTACTGGGAAAATCCCCAGCTCATTGGCAGTGGCTTTTTCCGTCAGGTTAAAGGCCTTAGGGATAGACGGACCTGTGATGTCCGCGTCTAAAATCGCTGTTTTGTTTCCCCGCCTCTGCATGGTCACTGCCAGCAGAGAAGTCACCAGAGATTTTCCCACGCCGCCTTTGCCGCTGACAACGCCGATTATTTTTTTGATGTTATTGTACTCGTTGGTAGGTTCCAGCAGGCTTTCCGGCTGCTGAGAGCCGCATGCGTGTTCACATCCGGCGCAAGATTCTTCCGTACAGCCGGCATCGCCGCACTGTCTTGTGTTTTCATCCATATTTGATTCCTCTTTTCTTTGATATAACATGTCTATTATATCGGCTCTCTGCCCGCGGGTCAACCGTCCGCAGAAGGGAAAACAGGATTTCTTGCGCAAAAGTTTGAAATTCACCCTCAAGAAAGCCCTGCCTGGTCCGCGGACCCGCAGGGTTTCTTTTCGTGCGGCGCAGCTTCTAGGCTTCTCGCTGCTGCGCCGCGTCTGCCATTTCTGGCCTGAATTTTCTCTTCCTGCTGGTGCAGATGCCGCGGATCACCGCTACCAGCACTAGGATGACGGACATATAGAGCCATGGCGTGCCGTATGAGCCGTAAGCCTGATACAGCATTCCTACTGCGGAGGCTCCGATCGCGCCGCCGATGCCAATGAACACGTTGGCGTATCCGATCAATTTTCCCAGATCTTTTTCTCCATACATGTGCCCCATCATCAGCGGCGAAATGATGTTGATGGCGGGAACGCCGAAGATATAGCCGCCCACATAGAGCACCATGCCTATGGAGCCGGTGCCCATCAGCGCCAGCCCCACTGTGGAGGCCGCGAAGAACAAGCTGGTCCCCACTGCCGCGATGCTCAGATTCCATTTGTCACATACAATGCCAACAATCGGTCCGGTGAACATCATCACAATGGACATCGCGGAAACAATGGCCGTTGCCGCTGTCTGATCCTGCCCTGCCATGACCATGGTTGGAATGCCGTGCTGCAAAATCGAGCTGGAAACGATCACAGCCAGGGAGCAGGAAAGAAAGGCGATCCATGTGATCGGCTTTTTCAATGCGGCGCCAAAGCTGACTCCCGGTATTTCTGCCGCGTTCATGGCTTTTAATTCCACTGCGTTTGGATCACCCAAACGCTTGATTCCTTTTTCCGCCGGACTCCACACAACCAGTTTCAGGGCGATCAGCAGGCAGAGGGCCACACAGACTGCCAGGGCGATGTAGCCGCTCCTCCAGCCCGCCCTCATGATGATGGCGTTCAACACGTTCATCAGCACAACCGTGACCAGGGACATGCCTGTGAGAAAGAAGCTCATGGCTTTCCCTCTGGTCTTGTCGCCGAACCAATTGGAAACCAGAATCTGACAAGGCGTCATGGTAAACGCGCCAAAGCAGAACCCCTGAGGAATGGCGAACAAGTAGAACCACATTAGAGATTTGGCCATTGCGAAACCTATGAATGAAATAATACCCGCAGCTGCGGCAATCGCCATGATCTTCTTAATGTTTTTCGCAGTCAAAGCTCTAGAGACAAACAACAAAGTCACAATGTTCGTCAGCGACATGATCGTCAAATACAAGGAATAATGACCAATCTGCAGGCCGAGATCCGTGGTGACCGGAATCAGGAACACCCCTGTCACAGAAACGATCCCGCTGTAAACCAGACCGCAGATGAGAGCCGCTGCCATCCGCGTCCCAGCTGCTTTAAAGCTTCCCAGCGGGTACTGCGCCCTTGCCCGCCGGTCTCCCAGCATTTCTGTGATAATGGTTTCCGTCATGCTGTAGTAGCAGCCCCAGATCGGCTGCACGTTGGCGATGATCCCCAGCTTTGCCATGCGTCTTTGATCTTCTTCCCGAACAGCCATAAAGTGGGCGATGGTGTTTCTCATGGTTTCAACAGGAACGCCTTTTGCCCTGGCATGTTCAAAGGCATCCAGCATCATTCTCGTTGCCCCGTCCCCCATGCAGTGGACATGGACTGCCATTCCCCCGCCGTTGGCCTTGATGACCATCTCCTGGAGCTCTTCTTTTGTCCACTGGGGATAGCCTCTATAATCCGTTTCCATTCCCATCTGTTTCAGATAGCCTGCTTCGTAGGGCTCATCCATATAAATGGAAAGTCCGGTCCCATCGACAAAGATTTTTACTACGTCTCTTTTGAACAGATCGCCCACATTGTCTTGGCCCGCGTTTTCCAAAATCGCGTCTATCTGCGAAACCGGCTTCGTAGGGTCAGCCGCGTACACCGTGTCCACCCGCATGGCCAATCTGCCGCTTTTCGCAAGGTTTTGATAGGCAGTGATCGCGTTTTCAGTGGTCAGCGCGTCAAAGATCATCGTCGTTCCATAAACACTGCCAAAGGCTTTCTGGTAATGCAGGATGCCACTCTCATATTCTGCCACCGAATAGTCGCCGTAAGCCACGCTGCCTAACAGCAGATCAATGGCTGTCGTTTCCTGAAAGAGGCCTGTGGGGTTTCCTTCCGCGTCCCGCCAGATCACTCCGTTTCTCGGGGTGGGGGTTTCCTTCGTAATGCCTGAATCCGCCAGGACTTTGCTGTTGACCCATATGTAATGATGATCGTAGGATCGGAGGATCACAGGCACATCAGCGCAGACTCTATCAATATCCGCCGCAGTAGGCATGGTCAGAATGTCTTTCATAAAATAGGCTGGATCCCATCCAGTTCCCCTAAGAACCTGCGCGTCTTGTTTTTTTCCTCTATTTTCTGAAATGATTTCCAGGTATCGATCCATGGCCTTTTTAGGCTTTGTATCGTAAGGCAAGCCAATATCATATAGATCAAAGCTGAACAGCAGTTCACAAGTGCTGGACGCATGAAGATGCGCGTCACCCAATCCCGGCAAAACGGACTTTCCCCGCAGATCCTTCATGATCGTTTCTTCAGACTGAAATCGCGCCACCTGGGATAAGGAGCCTGTACAAAGGATTTGGTCCGCTTTGATCGCCATTGCTTCGCAGATCTGCCTCTGATCATTCATGGTGATGATCTGCCCGTTGTATAAAATTTCATCTGCATATGTGGTCATGTTTATCCTCCTTATAAAATCATTATTTTCTGATAATTCGCTGAACAAGTACTAGTATATTTCAATTTTCAGATTATTCCAGTCCAAATCTTGTCACGTTCTCATACAAAAATAGCTTTTATTGCTCTTTTACTTTTTTCACATATAGCAATATTTATTTCTTTTTGTTATAATCTTAAGCATAATGCAGCCAAATAAGGAGACATATTGTGAAAGAAGACATAAAATTGAAGTCAGACGATCTTGTATCCATATCAATATATCAAGTGACCGAATATCCGATGCATTATCACGAAGAGCCGGAGCTGATTTTTATCCTCTCGGGAACAGCCACATTGCACACTGCTTTTTATACCATCGAAACCGTTCCCGAAAATGAATTTCTTTTTATTAACAGCACCACGCTTCACAACATCGAACGATATGGAGATGCGCCATGTCAGGTCATGAGCATCTATTTTCATATGTCAAAAATGGCCGCGCTTTATCATGTTCCCGCTTTTTCTGTGCTGAGCATCGCCAGCTTTGACCAATTCAATTCGCCGCGAATCATCGAACACCTCCGCGACAAGCTGGTCAAAATGGCCCGAGCCCACTATTTACCGGAAAGCATGTTCCAAACGCCTTCTGATCTGGCCATGGAATGTTACGCCTATATGATGAATAATTTTCAGTGGCACTACTATGAAGATTATGTGCTTCACAACTATCCTCAGCGGCTTCCTCTCTCTCAAATCACCCGAACGGAGCAGGTCTTGGCGTACATTCAGGAACATCAAAAAGAAAAACTGACCCTTTCAAGCGTTGCCGAGACCTTTTATCTGAGCAAATATTACCTTTCTCACCTTTTTAAAAAGTCTATCGGCATCAGTTTTCAGGACTTGCTGAACGCGGTCCGCCTTAACACCGCGCTCTACTCCCTCCTGGGAACACAGCGATCCATTGAAGAAATTTCTGCGGAATGCGGGTTTTCTTCTCCTGCGTATTTCAGGAAAGCCTTTGCCACACACGCAAAAACCTCCCTGAGCAGTTATCGGAAAAAATATTCTCCAAGAACCCTGCAAAAGATGCGGCCTGCTATCATAAGGTTCTCTGAGGCCGAGGAAAAAGCAGCGTTTCTTTCTTACCAGAAAAAACATTATCCGCATCAGCTCTTGCCACAAGGCGTTGAAAAAATCTCCGTGCATGTGAAACTGACCGCGCCACCGCTGCCCTGCCAGCTTCCAGCGTCCCTTTATCAGCTTCATTTGACACCCTGCGCTCTGGTCCATCCTGATTTTTTTGAGGATGTGACCAAAAGCATGAAATTTAGGAGCGCCCATTCCAATTTAGACGATTTTTTGCCGCTCTACCACAGTTATGGATCCTGGCGATTCACTGATGAGCTTCGGCGGCTCGCTGACCAAAAGGGCATCCTTTTTTCTATTGACGAAACAAATGCCCATGCTGCTTCTGATCATCAGTCCGGCTCTTGTGAAATGATCTCCAGGCTCATGAGCGTCATGGGCCTGAAAAACGCAGCAGGCTGCCGCGGCACCATCATCGGCGGGCCAGGCGCGATGTATACGGACAACGGTTTTCGCACCGGATGGTATTACTTGTGGTATCTGCTGCATCAGCTCAAAGATACGATCATTTTCTCCAATGACTGCTGCCTGATCACCATGGAAAACCGTGAGATCCGTATTCTTTGCCTGAATGAAGGTGATGCCAAAAAGGAAATCTTTCTTCATCTTGAAGATATCGCGCGCGACTATTCCATCCTCACCTATTCCATGGCCTTAAAAGGCGATACGGAGGAAAGCATGTGGCGCTCCCTCGGCGCTCCAGAACCTGTGCCGGACACGCTGCTCAGCACCATTAGGCACAGCTGCTTTCCTGACGTTTCCTATACTCGTTCGACTGCGCAATACGATCTCTTTCGGGACATTACCCTGGAACCTGGGGAAATCAAGCTGCTGGCTCTGATGCCCTTGGAATCCCCATAAACGCCTTGCTTTTTACGCCTCTTTTCCCTTTGCGCCCGGCATCCGGTTTAATCGTGAAAAAGCGGGTTTAATCGTGACTTGCTCTGAGAAAATCCTGTTGCCCCCTTGTTTTTACTTGTGATAGAATAACATCATGAAACAGGATGACGCATTGATAAAAATCGCGATCTGCGATGATGAACCCGCGGATCAGCAAGCACTGGAAGGGCTATTGAAAGACTATTTCACCCACTGCGGCCTTTCTTTCACAGTGTCTGTCTTTTCAAATAGTGATCAGCTCCTGAATGGGCTGACGGAAAATCATTTTTCACTGTTGTTTTTAGATATTTTTCTAACGGACGCAAGCGGCATGGAATTGGCGCGCCGCATCCGGCAGCTGGGATCTGAGGTTCCCATTGTTTTCACCACCATGAGCCGAGATTTCGCAGTGGAAAGTTATGAGGTGGACGCGCTCTATTATATTGTAAAGCCAGTGACAAAGGAAAAGTTGGCGGCTGCCATGAAAAAGCCCTTAGAAAACCTGACCGCCCGCCAGCATTGTCTGGAGGTCGTGTCTGGCCGAGAAACCCTGCTGGTGCGCTTTCAGGACATATTATACGCAGAGGCTTTTGGAAATCAGATCGTGCTCCATACGTTCCAAGGGGACGTTCCCACGTATCAGTCTTTGAACCTGCTGCTGAAACGATTTGGTGATTCGTTTTTACGCTGTCACCGCAGTTTTTTAGTAAACATGGATCATATCAAAAAGGTGGAACGGAAAGATTTCGTCCTCACATCTGGCGCCCGGGTTCCCATCCGCACCAATGGGAGATCCCAAGTCATTGAACAATATAATCGTTATTTCACCAGTCAGCTCAGGGGGACGAAATGAACGCAGCTTATTTTTTTTCCATGTCGCGGCTTTCCGCGGCATCCATCATCCCTTATGCCATTGGCTGCTACCTGCCTTATTGGGATCATCTGAAGATACGCAGGTCCTGGCTGCTGGCGCTGCTGTCATGCCTTTTCATTTCGGAAACTTTGTTTTTCAACTTTTTTTCTGATGACGGCACTTCTGATCCAGTGTTTTTTGCTGTATGTCTGCTGGATCTTGTGGTTTATTTGAAAACCGTGGACGCGCCTGCCGCACAGCTGTCTTTTTGCTTTCTGTTATTCATCCAGTTCGGGGCCATTATCCGCGGGATCAGTTTCTTTGTGCAAATCAGTCTTTTTGAGTCATATACTTTTTTTGCTTTTACAGAAGCCCAGGCATCTGTTTTGGAGCGTTTCTTTTATTTGGTGGAGGCCATCTTTGCCATGGTGGTCATCATCCCGCTCAGCAGGATCTTGAAGCGCTATTTCGTGCCTCTCATGGACGCAGTGAACATGCGGCAGTGGCGGGTGTTGTTCATCCTTCCTCTTGTTTTCATCTCTCTGATTTTGGTGGTCACGACCCTGCTGCAGGAGGAACTGGATAACCCGGTCTACCTGTTCCTGCTGCTGCTCATCGCTCTTGGCAGCGCGTCCATTCATTTCATAGTCTTCCTTTTGCTGCGAGGCATTGCTGACAACGCTGCGCTGCGGGAACAAAATCTGGAGCTGGGGTTTCGGGAGCAATATTATTCTCTGTTGTCCGAACAGGTGGAAACCACCAAGCGGACGCGTCACGACCTGCGCCATCATCTCCAGCTGCTGACCGGTTATTTGGAAAATCAGGATTATGCTAGTGCCATGACGTATTTAAAAGAATATGCGAACGCGGCAGCTCGGGAGGAAGCCATTTCTTATTGCGCCAATCCTGCCGTCAACTTGATCCTCAATCATTATGCGAACCTGGCGGCTCGCTGCGCCATTGATCTGAACGTGGACGCCCGCCTTCCAGAGCAGCTTTTCATTCCAACCTCCGATGTCTGCGTATTGCTGGGAAACATTCTGGAAAACGCAGTGGAGGGCTGCCAGCGTCAGGAATCAGGGAAAAAATGGGTCCAAGTGCGCTTGATGGCAGATGACAATAAACTGGCGGCAGCCATTGACAATAGCTGTGGAAAAACGAGACAAGGGCGAAACGGCCGGTTTGTTTCCACAAAAAATGGCAGAAAGGGAATCGGCCTTTCTTCCCTGTCTGCCTTAGCCAAAAAATATGATGGGAGCGCCTGGTTTGAAGAATCTGACGGTGTGTTCAAAAGCTCCGTGGTGCTGCACGCCAGCGTTCCAGGCGCATAGAGACGACCCCGCCCTTTAGACAGGAAACCGCGCTCTGTCAGAAAGGAACCCAGTGCCTGAAACAGCAGGCATCAGATCAATTTTTCACTATAAATGTCTTCCAGACCGTATCGCTTTACCCGCTCTCTGATTTCTTCCGGGTCCGTGGAGTAAAGCCCCTTTTCTTTCATGCGCTTGAAATACTCTGCTCCGGCAAAGGTGTATCTGGTCATGAGGCCGTCTTCGCTTTCCAGGTTTTTGTTGGCAAAGGAAATCAGATCGCCAATGGCCAGACCAATGGGCAATTCCAAAAGCTTCATGCCTTTTAAGTACCGCACTGCGTTGTGTCCCGCCAGGCTCCCGGTGGAGATGGCTTCCGTGTGCCCAACGAAAAGGCCGGATTTTTCACCGCCACAGAATATGTTTTCAATGCCCGCCGCTTTCATGGAATTGTCCCGCTCTGCCACGGAAAGATAGCGGATGGAGTTCCCTTTGCCGCCTGCGTAAGGATCTACGTATCTAGCGTTTTCAAAACCAGGGACTTTGCGGAGTTTTTCCAGCGGGAAAAATGGTGTCATGATCTTGGCGTACCCAGTGTCCAGCAGGATGATGTTTTCCGCGTATTCGTTGAGCGCGTACTGCTGGCAGACCTTTAGGTCCAGTTTTTCCCGTACGATTTCTTCTTTTGGCACAGGGATGACGGCCACGCCGTATTCGTCCAGCTGCTGGTGGATTTCCTGGGAAAGGGAATTCTTCTCTAGTTTCCCTGAGCCGCTGAAAGCGCCGAACGCGCCGTCTTTTCTCCTGCCCATGATGTCGCTCTTTCCGGCTTTCTGGGTGATGCTGACCCTGGGACCAAAGGCCGGGCAGCGCAGGATGCACATGCAGCAGCCGTTTCCGTAGGTCAGGCAGTTGCCCATGGGACCAGTCGTGTCGTGTCGTTATGCACGTATTGAAAGCACTACATTGTTTGTTGATTTTGTAGATCTACTGATATCTGCGAGCTTTTTACCGCATCTGTTTCATCTTGAAATTTAAAGTAGATGGTAATGCTCTTATCGTGATGAATCTCGACTCTTTCAATTAAATCCTGCACGAGTTCTCGATCTAGCTTCTGGATATTTTGATACTTTTGAAACGTCTCACAGAGTTTGGACTCTTTTTCTCCGCCTCTTCGAGTGGCCTCTATTTCTTTTTCCATGTCCCATATCTGTTTTTCCAGCCGCTCGGCGTCTCCTTCAGATTTTCGTTTCAATCGTAAAAACTGCTCTTTGGAAATCACTCCCTGTTTCCAGTCCGCGTAGATTTCATCCTCCAGATTAGCCAAGCGCTCTAACTCCGCTTTCAGCCGTTTTCGCTCGTCCTCTTTTTTCTGGCGTACCTTTTCCAACCTTCGATGAATCTCTATGCCTTGCAGAACTTCTGGAATATTACAAAATTCCTGAATATGCGCCTGAATGATTTTAAGCAGAATCCCATGCACTTTATCTTCTCGAATCAGATGGTTCGTGCATTCTTTTTTAGATGCCCGGTAATACGTGGAGCATCCGAAATAGATGATCTTCGATGAATGCCGCCTCTGCATGGACGCTCCGCAGTCCGCGCACCGGATCAACCCTGACAACAGGTGGACCTTTCCTGTCTTACTCACTGCCCTTTGCCTGCTGCCCAATCGTTTTTGTGCCTTGTCAAAGATATCCTGGTCAATGATTTTTTCATGCATGTTTTCTTTGACGTTCCAATTTTCCCGCTGCACTGGAACCGCTTTATGCACTTTATAGCTAACCATCGCGGTTTTCCCCGTCACCATGCGTCCCAAATAAGTCTGATTCTGCAAAATATGTTTGACAGTGGTGGTGCTCCATAGATTTGTGGAAGATTTATCGCTATAAGGATTCCGATAATTCATTCCATTCATCCGTTTGTGTCTAGTTGGGTTGGGGATTCCCTTATCGTTCAATCGCCGCGTGATTTCCGCTAGGCTGCATCCTTCTGCCACATAGAGGTGAAAAATCAGCCGCACCACATCCGCGGCCGCTTCGTCTATCAGAAAATGATACTTGTCCTCTGGGTTACGGATATAACCGTATGGCGCGAAACCTCCTAAGAATTGTCCCTGCTCCCCCATCTTTTTGAACGTGCGCCTTACCTCCATCGAAGTCTTTTGAGCGAATCGATCATTAAAGATTCCTTTGATGGGAATTTCGTAGCCTTGGACAATATCCGGCTGCTTCAAGGTGTCGATCATCGGGCTTTCCAAAGCAATAAAGCGCACTCCATGTAATGGAAAAAACTCTTCTAAATAGTATCCCTGCGCTGCATAGTTTCGGAAAATCCGTTCCAGGTTTTTACAAATCACGCAATCGACCCGTCTTTTTGTGATGTCGTAGACCATCCGTTGAAAGCTCTCGCGCACATCTTCCGTTGTTCCTGAAATTCCATCGTCTATGTAATAATCGGTAATTTCATACAAGTCCTCAAAATTCCGTTTTAGAAACGTATTCAGAATCTCCCTTTGGTTAGATACGCTCAAACTTTCGTCATTTCCATCCGCTACGGACAGCCGAATATATACGCCGACTTTCCAAATTCGTTCCCTTCTGTTTAATGGCACTGTTCCTCCCTTCACCATAATAGCACCTCTATTATACTATAGATTCCCATTGTAGTTAAGGGAGTTCTCTAAATAATTTTGAAGCAATTGTGCCAACCGTGCTCCATTGTCTTTGTAGTTCAAATTCACATTGCAATCATCAATCATGATCGTCTTTTTCTTCTCTGGATTTGTATGATCTGTTTTCTGTTTCATCATGATTCCCTCCCATATAAAATTCTATTAGAAGGTCCCGAAGCTTATTCATTTACGATTCAATTATTTGATCTGTCAATATTTCTGTAAGTGATTCAATCAGGCGGCTGCCGGCCAGCAGCTCCACAAGGTCAGGGAACGTCCATACGCTCCATGCCTTCGGCCCATGCTGATGGGTGCGCCGTCTATCCGCAATTATAGACGGGAGTATCATGATCAAAACACGGGTCATCGCACGAACGTTGCCTTGTTCGCGTACGCGCATGGATTGAAATCGCTGCCCAAAAGGGGTCACGGCGCTCCATCGCGAGGGCTCTCCGCGTTTTTAAACGTGCCTGATTGAATTTATTCAGTTGTCAAGGTGCACAAAAGTAAGACGCTTAGAAAAGAGAGACGGGATAGGTTTTAGCTTCCTAACTTGCTTTGAATTTTAAAACGGATAGGATCAGCTGCGTTTCCAAAATCCTTTTTAAATACGGATCCACCACGAATTCCACGTTTCCAAACATGTCTCGCGCTTGCTTGGTGGCCAGCTTGTCGATGTATCTCTCATAGTGCTCCAGCACCGCGTTCATCGCCAGTTCGTCTCCATGAATCGCCATGCGGATGATCTGCTCCGGCAGGTAATCATGGCTTCCTCTATTTGACTCTTTCAAAATCGCACCCCCTTTCCAACTTCTCCTTCAAGCGCGTCAACGCTCGTTTCCTTTTTTCGGCCACAGTGCGCCTTGGAACGTTGATTCTGTCGCTGATTTTATAGTCGCTGAAATCCAATGCGTACAGCAGAACGATTTTTTGTTCGGTTTCCGGTAGGGCCAGCAATGCCTCCCAAAGGTCGTCATCTTGTATCTCCAAGCCGTATTCGCCCATCCTGATCTCACGCACGAAGTACTCGTCCCATTCATATGACGCGTTCAACTGACTCAGCGTTTCACCTAATGTCATCTCATATTTTCTGCGACGCGCCTCGCTGCGGTGATAGTCCTTCAATTTGTTGGTCAATACTTTCCTGCAAAAAACATCGAATATTTTCTGGATATCTTTGTGATTTGTCATTTGATGATCTCCTTTATGTCTTCTTGATTTGAACAAACCACCTATCGCCTCTCTCTACCTAATAAACGTCTGCCAGGCACGAAACGGGCAAGTTTTTTGAAAAAAAATAAAAACTTCTCCGTTTCAATGAACCTCGTTACAATCATTGTACCGAAAGAGGCGGCCATAATAACGGGAGGATTCCGCACATTATGTAGCGAAAACGTTTCATTTTCACACAATCATCACATAATTTGTATTATTTTTGAATATTTAGAATGATTTAGATTTGAAATTGGCACTCCAAGCGTTTTATGTTAGAATCAACATACGTCACTTTCACCAAGGTGTGCGACGGGCAA
>CAJTYS010000036.1 GCA_910583765.1 uncultured Eubacteriales bacterium
ATTTTTGATGGACACAAAATCCGGATGCTGCTCCAGATTGCCATTGAAAACCAGAGTGTCTCCGATCCTGCCTGACGCGCCGCCCAGGAACCCATAGGGAAAGCCGCGCAGCCGCACATGGCCTGGCTGAATGAGCAGGACATCCAGTTCATTCCGGCAGGCTTTGTAGATGCCCCTGTCCGAAGTGATGATGGAGCCTTCGTCCACAATGACCATATTGCATTTGGCGTATCCCTGGGAAACATGTATTTTTTCCAGGGATGTTGCTCGTTCTAACAGCTCCGGGTCAGTATGCTTGAGGTTATGGATGAAATATTTGCCCGTGCAGGCAGCATTGTAGCGGATGTTTTCCGGATAAGATGGCCCAAGTTTTTCCAGGCAGCCGAAAAACACAGGGCGGCCAGGCCCCAGCCCGCACATGTAGATGTCCGGATGGGAAGACACGGGAGGATACGTGGCCCCAGTCGCCTTTATGATATGGGTCTGATGACCCTGAGCGGTCAAATGCTCCAGGAGCAAAGGATCCGCTGTTTCTGACACAAAAATCATACTCATGAAAACAGTATACCATAATTCATGGCCACAAACAGCCTTGACAAAAAAATTGACTATCCGCCATAAAAGGACTACAATGGGAAGGTGGTTTTGGGCTGCCGCGCATCTGCGGGAAGTCCAAGAAAACACAGAGCAAGAGAACGAAGCCAGCTTTACGCCAGTTTTCTGGAAAGCGAGGCTTTGCTGTTTGATGATAAAAAATGGCGATTTGAGGGATGGAGACAATGCAGCGATACAGCGTGATCACAGAAAAAAACCCCAGGGAGATCCTGCTCCTTCGGGGAAGCGGGTGCAAATGGAGAAAGTGCAGGTTCTGCGACTATCATTTGGATTTTTCCAAGGATGAAGCGGAGAATTTCAAGCTCAACAAAAGGGAGCTGGAAAAGGTCAATGGACGCTTTGGCGTACTGGAAGTGATCAATTCCGGCAGCTTCCGTGATCTGGACGAAAACACTGTGGCAGAGATCCGGCGGGTCTGCGGGGACAAGAACATCCGGCGGCTCCATATAGAGTGCCACTGGCAGGATCGGGACACCCTTTGCGCTGTCAGAGAAAGTTTTGCGAAGGAAGGTGTTCAGGTGATCGTAAAGATGGGCGTGGAAACCTTTGACGTGGACTTTCGGGAAAGGGTGCTGGTCAAGGGCATGGAGCGCGCGGAGCCTAAGGAGATTGCGGAATACGCGGATGAGGCGTGCCTGCTCTTTGGGCTGGAGGGGCAGACGGCAGCCTCCATGAAGGCGGACATTGAGACTGGACTCCGGTGGTTTCAGCGGGTGTGCGTGAATGTGATGACAAAAAACAGCTCCCAGATGAAACCGGACCAGGCAGTGATACAGCAGTTCATGGAAGACGTTTATCCCTGTTATCAAGGGAATGACAGAGTGGACATCTTACTGGAAAACACGGATTTTGGTGTAGGAGGTAATAGCGATGACAAATGAGATTCTTTTGATTTTATCTCTGATCGTGATCTATAGCGGAGTGCTGGTCATGTACCGGATTTTTGGGAAAACAGGCCTTTACTGCTGCACGGCCATTGCCACTATCACGGCCAACATAGAAGTTCTGCTGATGGTGGATGCCTTTGGCATGGAACAGACGTTGGGCAATATCCTTTTTGCCTCCACTTTTCTGGTCACGGACATTTTAAGTGAAACAGCAGGAAAGGAGGCGGCGCGAAAGGCAGTGAACATTGGGATCGCCACTTCCATCAGCTTTATCCTCATTTCCCAGTCATGGCTCTTGTACCAGCCTGCTGGCAGCGATTGGGCCAGGGAAAGCTTTGAAACCATTTTTTCCAATACGCCTCGTTTGATGATCGTCAGCTTCGTGGTATATGCCATCTGCCAGCGTTTCGATGTGTGGGCTTACCATAAATGGTGGAATCTCACCAAGAAAAAATGTGGGGATTCCCAGCGGTTTTTGTGGCTGCGTAACAACGGCTCCACGCTGATCTCCCAACTGCTCAACACAGTGCTTTACAGTTTCGGCGCTTTTTGGGGCATGTACGGCCTGGAAACCATGCTCAGCATCTGTCTTTCTAGTTATGTGATCTTCATTATCACCAGTTTGGCGGATACGCCGGCTCTTTACCTGGCTCGGAGGATCAGCAGAAAGCAAGTGGACGCAATGGGAAAACAGTAGGCCTTGATTCGTTTTACTGTGGGATGCATAGCTGCCTTGGGGCAATGGAATAAGGTGACGCGTTAAAGTGAAAATGAGAAAAAGGGAAATTTTTTCTTGACTTACGACAATTTTCGTGCCATAATGAATGACGAAATGCGAAGACCAGGAAATAGTAAGCTTGTGGAAGCCAACAGAGAGCTGCCGGGTGGTGAGAGGCGCAGGAAGGAAATGAGCTGAATACATTCTGAGAGCAGTCCGCTGAACCGGAAGGGAAAATCATCTTTTGCGCAGTAGGCTGGAACGGGTTCACCCGTCATAGTGAGCGAGTTTAGTAAGAACTCAGTGAGGCCACAGCTGTGAGGCTGTGGTGAACAGAGGTGGTAACGCGGTATAGGAACTGCCCTCTGAACATAGTTCGGAGGGCAGTTATTTGTTTTTGAAAACTGTCCTTCCAAAGAACAAAGCCAGCTTCGCTGATTTCCTTTTAGAAGCGGACTTTGTTGAGATTCTGGAAATATCGCAGGGGATATTTCTGACATCATAGAAGAAAGAGAGGACGAGAAAAACTATGTTGATTAAAATCTTACTGTTGTGCGTATTCTTTGCTGTCATGATCGGGATCGGCCTCCATTGCCGCAGGCATGCCACGAATGTGGACGGCTTTGTGCTGGGCGGACGTTCCGTAGGTCCATGGCTGACGGCCTTTGCTTATGGGACCTCGTATTTTTCCGCGGTCATCTTTATCGGTTATGCTGGACAATTTGGGTGGAAGTATGGTATCGCTTCCACTTGGATCGGCATTGGCAACGCTCTGATCGGTTCGCTTTTGGCCTGGGTGATTTTAGGCAGGCGAACCAGGATCATGACCCAGCATCTGGATTCTGCCACCATGCCGGAATTCTTTGGCAAGAGATTTGGCAGCAAGTCTTTGAAAATCGGTGCTTCGGTGATTATTTTCGTGTTTTTGGTGCCTTATACGGCATCCTTGTACAACGGCCTTTCCCGACTTTTTGGCATGGCCTTCAATATCGACTACACGGTATGCATTGTCATCATGGCTGTGCTGACTGGGATCTATGTCATCGCTGGAGGCTACATGGCCACAGCCATCAATGATTTTATCCAGGGGATCATCATGCTCTTTGGCATCGTGGCGGTCATCGCCGCAGTCATTATGAGCAAAGGCGGTTTCATGGCAGCGCTGGATGGACTGGCCAGGGTAGAGGATCCTGCGGTCAGCGCCATGCCAGGGGCTTTTAATTCTTTCCTGGGGCCAGATCCGCTGAACCTGCTGGGTGTCGTCATCCTCACATCGCTGGGAACTTGGGGGCTGCCGCAGATGGTTCAGAAGTTTTATGCTATTGAAAGTGAACGCTCCATCCATAAGGGAACGATCATTTCCACGATGTTTGCTCTGGTGGTGGCAGGCGGGTGCTATTTCCTGGGAGGATTTGGAAGGCTGTTTTCTGATCAGATCAACGTGGAAGCAGATGGGTTCGATGCGATTATTCCCACGATGATCTCTAATCTGCCGGATATTTTGGTAGGGCTCGTAGTGCTGCTGGTGCTGTCAGCCTCCATGTCAACCCTTTCTTCCCTGGTTATTGCTTCCAGTTCCACTTTGACCATCGACTTTTTGAAGGATAATTTCATCAAGAACATGACAGAGCGGACGCAGGTCCTGCTGATTCGGGCGCTGATCGTGCTGTTCATCGCCATTTCCGTGGTCATCGCCATTGTCCAGTACAAGAGCGCGGTCACATTCATCGCTCAGCTCATGGGAGTTTCCTGGGGCGCTCTGGCAGGAGCGTTCCTGGCGCCGCTGCTTTACGGCCTCTACTGGAAAGGGACCACGAAGATCGCCTGCTGGTGCAGCTACATTTGGGGCGCGGGGTTGATGATCCTGAACCTGCTGTTCCGTGAGAGTTTTCCGCTGCTGCTCCAGTCGCCGATCAATGCCGGCGCTTTCGCGATGCTGTCAGGTTTGATCATCGTGCCGGTCATCAGCTGGCTCACGCCAAAGCCGGATCACGACATGGTGGAAAACTGCTTCTCCTGGTATGAAAAACCAGTGACAGTTCCGGCCAAATTCGCCCTCAGCGAGGAGGAAGAATAGGCGGGATCATGAAAAGGCGGGATCGAGACTGCCATTGATTTTGGACCACAAAGGATCTCTTTTGTCACCAGACAAGGGAGGTCCTTTTTTTGGATGAAGCCAATGATCGTGATGAAGGAGTGGGGCGATTGGCTATGATTTTTATGCTGTAATGTTTCTGGTTTTGTGCTAAAATAACGGAGAAGGGCATAGGAAAGAGGGATCATGGAGATACGGGAAAACGAGAAGGGAGGAGCCCATGTATTACTTGAACACCAACACGTCTTCCATTTTATTTCAAAAGACGTCAAGTAATAGGATCTTTGTTGACAAGAGCATGCTGATTCAGAAGGTATCGGAGAAAATCGGAACAGAGGATTCCTTTGTTTGTGTCACCAGGCCTAGAAGGTTCGGCAAATCAGTCAACGCGCATATGTTAGGCGCTTATTTCACAAAAGGAATGGATAGCAGGGCTTTGTTCGATGATCTGGCCATCGGGAAAACAGAGGATTATCTGCGGCACATGTTTGCTGAATACAGCGCCAATGACAGCATGGGTAGTCGGTATCAATTATGATCAGAAAAAGCAGCACCAGTGCAGGATCGAAAGGCTGAAGCTTCCGATTTAAGGCTTTATTCCTCGTCCTTGCTGATGTCGTGAAAGCTCCTTCCAGCGCCCCAAACGGTTTCCGCCTTTGTCACTACCACAAAAGCATGAGGATCGATGAGGGCCAGCTTTTTCTTTACCCGTATGCTTTCTCTCGGCGAGCACAGGAGCACCAGCTGCCGCAGGTTCTGATTGGTATATCCGCCTCTGGCGTCAAAGATGGACACGCTCCGCTCCAAGTCATTGATAATATAGTCTCGGATATCATCGCTCTTTGTGGTGATGATGGTGAGCTGCACGATCTTATCTTCAAATCCGTACATGATCAGCTCGGATGTCTTAGTGATGATCATTTGAGTGATCAGCGCATAGAGGGCGATGTTCCTGCCATAGATAAAGGCGGAAGCAATGATGATGGTCCCATCCACGCACAGCAGGATCTTTGTCAGGCCGACACCATGAAACAGCCGCTTTCTAAGGATTTTAGCAATGGCCTCAGCGCCTGCGGACGCATAGCCCCGCCAAAAAACCAATCCAATGTACGCACCTGTGAAGATCCCTGAAAATATGGCGGCCAGCAGGATGTCTTCTGTTTCCAGCAGCTGGATGGGAAACTGCTCAAAGATGAACAGGATCGCAGGATAGAGGATGGACAAGAGCAGAACCCGCTTTACTTCCTTGAGGCCTAAGAACAGTGCGACCAACAACAATACGATCAGGGACAGGCCATAATAAAGAATGGAAAAATCCAGATCTATGAATTTTTGCAGAATACGGGCGATTCCCGTGATGCCCCCTGAGGTGAGGCCGTTAGGGATCATGACGCCCACCACTGCGAACGCACTGCAGCAGCATGCCAGCAGCAAAATAACGAAATCAATGAAAAAGGCTTTTGCCCGAGCTTTCATAATATGTAAGGACCTCCTGTACGCGTTTTTCAGATGAAAATTTCCGTTTAGGAAGATTATAGCCTGTTAGAAGCCAAATGTAAACGGCGAATCTGAGAAATTCACGGATGGCCGATAAAATGATTGTCTTGTTAGAAAGAAGCGGTATAATACTAAGAAAAAGGCATATGCCTCAAAGACAGCAAAGGAGAAAAAGCATGTCAATCGTATATGATTATTTTGGAGGACTGTACATTAATTTGACCAACAAATGCCCATGTAGGTGTGAATTCTGCGTCAGAAATGATGTGGAGGGGCTAGGCAGCGCAGAGTCCCTTTTCTTGGAAAAGGAACCCACGGTGCCAGAAGTCATAGAAGAATTGGAAACTTGGGATGTTTCTCAGTATGACGAGGTGGTGTTCTGCGGATACGGCGAGCCAACGGAGCGTCTTTCGGAGCTTTTGGAAATCGCGGCATATATCAAAAAAAATTATGGAAAGTCCATCCGTATCAACACCATAGGTCTCGCGGACCTGATCTGGGGCCAGGAGACCGCACCGAAGCTGGAAGGTTTGATCGATACTGTGTCAGTCAGCATGAACGAGGCTGACGCAGAGAAATTCAACGCGCTCTGCCACCCAAGATTCGGGCTGAAATCCTATGATGCCATGCTCCAATATATTGAGGACGTAAAAAAGTACGTGCCCAACGTGGCGGTGTCCGTAGTGGGATGCATCAGCGATGAATCCATAGAGCTTTGCCGGAAAAAGGCAGAGGAACTGGGAGTCCGGTTCCGGGTCAGGTGATGGAAAGCAAGCAATGTATGGAGCTCGGCATGCAGGCAACTGGCCAACATATGCCGAGCATTTGATTTTTTGAGATATTTAGCTAAGATTAGATTCATGATCCATTGGAAGTTCAGGTTCCATTCCATGTGAAAACCGGTTCGGTGATTCATATTCTCAAGACATTGACATATGGGATGAATATGATATAATCCATTTATATAAAATAGTTATATAAATGAAGAAAGGTATATGGATATGGAGAGAAAGATCATCATTGTTTACAAAAGCAGCACAGGATTCACGAAAAAATACGCGGAATGGATCGCGGGAGAAATGAACTGCCCAGTCATGGATCATAAAGAGGCGACCGCTGAAACGCTGTCCCAATACGATCTTGTGGTTTTCGGCAGCAGAGCTCACGCCGGCAGGATCGATGGGTATGAAAAAGCAAAGAAACTTTTTGAAAAAAGCGGGCTCAAAAACATCGTCTTGTTCGTGACTGGCGCGACGCCCATTTCTGCCGAAGACACGATAGAACGATTTTGGAACCAGAACCTGACCGCTGATGAGAGGAAAAGGATTCCTCATTTTTATATGCCCAGCGGCCTGTGTTACGAGAAAATGTCTTTTCCAGACAAATTGATGATGAAAGCCATGGCAAGCATGATGAAAAAGAAGAAGGACAAAACGCCTTATGAGCAGGAATTGGAACGATCTATCGCCAGCTCTTACGATATTTCATCTCCACGATATATGGGACCATTAGTGAAATTTTTAAAAAGCGCCTCTGTGACATGAGATGCCTTATAAATTTAGTATAAAGCAGATCGTAATATAAGTAAAACGGTAGTTTCTTATATTAAATAAAAAGACTTTCCAAAAACAATCGTATGCTATTGACTTTTGAAAAAAAGATGATATACTGAATACCAGATTGGAGGAATTCGATTGATGAAAAAGGAAACCTGTGGCATATTTATCCATCAGATACACAATGCCATAGAAAAAAGCATGAATAATCAGCTACGGAAACAAGGGCTTACCTTTTCACAGATGAATGTACTGATAATACTTATTTCCGTTTCCGAAAAAAGGCTTTCTTTTAAGGAATTGGAAAAGCAGCTGGCGTTGGCGCAATCTACTACGGTCGGCTTGATTTCCCGATTAGAGCAAAAAGGCCTAGTATCCATCTATGGAGATCAAGAGGATAAGCGGATTAAATATGCAGAAATAACAGCCTTAGGCATAAAGTATTGTGAAGAGGCTGAACAGAACATGGAGAGCATGGAAGAAAAACTTGTGGCCTGCCTATCGGAAACGGAAAGAAAGACTTTTTTTTCTTTGCTGAAAGATGTAAATGACACATTATGAAAAGTGAATGCCTGAGTTAGAGCAGGCATTAAAACAGGCTATATCAATCGCATACTATCAATCGTAAGAGATTAAAATTAAGAAATGGAGGATTTAAAAATGAAGAACAAGAAATCTATGGAATTGTTTCGCAGCGCTCCCGTATCACAAGCTGTGTTGAAAAACACGCTGCCCGCGATGGCAGCAATGCTTATGGTCTTGGTTTATAATCTGGCGGATACTTTTTTTATCGGTCAGACACATGATGCCTTGCAGGTGGCGGCAGTATCTTTGGCAACGCCTGTATTTTTGGTATTCATGGCGGTAGGCACCATGTTTGGGGTGGGCGGAACTTCCGTTATATCAAGGGCTATAGGTGAAGGCCGGATTGAATACGCAAAAAAGGTATGTTCCTTCTGCATGTGGGGTTCTGTAATTGTCGGGGTGATCATGTCGGCTTGTATGCTTATCTTTATTGAGCCAATCTTATCTTTGGTGGGCGCAAGCGCCGACACTTGGAATTTAACAAAAACATATCTGATGATTGTCGTATGCTGCGGACCGTTTGTGCTCATTTCTAACTGTTACTCTAATGTAGTCAGAACAGAAGGAGAATCGGCAAAAGCTATGATGGGTACGCTGATCGGCAACCTTCTGAATGTGGTTCTTGATCCAATCCTTATTTTGGGGTTTGGGTGGAACATTGCCGGAGCTGCCATTGCGACAGTGGTTGGAAATGTCGTGGGCGCAGGATATTATATTGCTTATTTTGTTCGAGGGAAATCTTCATTAAGCGTCAGCATAAAAGATTTTACTGTGAAAAATAAGGTCGCGAGCGCTGTTCTGGCGATTGGCGTGCCCGCCGCCTTAGGCGCTGTGCTTATGAGCGTTTCGCAAATCATAATCAACAGCCAGATGGCTGAATATGGCGACATGGCAATCGCTGCGATGGGAGTAGCCATGAAAGTGGTTGTCATAACCGGAATGGTTTGCATGGGGCTTGGACAGGGAACACAGCCAATTTTAGGTTATTGTGTAGGCGCTAAATTGTGGGAACGGTTTCGGAAAGTGTTGAGATTTTCTTTAGTGTTCGCGTTCCTGCTAAGTGTGGTTCTAACAGGGATTTGCTATTTGTTTACCAATCAGATTGTAAGCGCTTTTCTTACAAACGCGACCGCATTTGGGTATGCGGTACAGTTTTCAAGGATTTTGCTTACCACAAGTTTTCTGTTTGGGGTGTTTTATGTCCTTACCAATGCGTTGCAGGCTATGGGGGCGGCGACAGCGGCGCTTGTCATTAATGTGAGCAGACAAGGGATTGTCTTTATTCCTGCTTTATTTATTCTGAAAATGGCTATGGGAATGACTGGGCTGGTGTGGGCGCAGCCTGTGGCGGATGTCGTTTCTCTGATGGTCGCTTATGCGCTGTATGTGAAAATATCGAAAAAGATGGCGATTCTGTGAGCAGCTTAGGGGACAGGGATCTATGCGGCGTATTTAATTCATGTGCTATTGAAGACAATAAAAATGACGAGTATCCACAATGTCTCTGTTTATGAAGGGATCATGAAGATATTACTATAATTTTTGGTGATTTGTTGATAAAAAATGAAAGAAAACTATGATATGATAAACATAAAAGTTGGTAAAAGAAAAAATACCATGTCCGAAAACAGCGAGAATTTAAGTTGCGTATGCGATATGATGATATCGTGATCATAGTAAAGGAGGGAAGGCCATGGAAGAATCAAAAGATTTCTTATATGCTGCGTTTAAGGCCAAGGACGCACGGTTTGACGGGCGCTTTTTCGTGGGCATTTCATCAACAAAAATATATTGCCGTCCGGTCTGCCGCACCAAGCAGGCAAAAATGGAGAACTGTACATTCTTTACTTCTGCTGCGGAGGCGGAAGCGGCAGGCTTCCGTCCATGTCTTTTGTGCCGCCCGGAACTCGCACCGGGGAATGCCGCAGTGGACGCAAATGCCGTATTAGCCCATAAAGCGGCCGACTTTTTAGAGGAGAACTGTGGAAGCGGGCAAAGCCTTCCGGAGATCGCCAGGGAACTTGGCTGTACGGACAGGCATCTGCGGCGTGTTTTTATGGAAGAATATCATGTGTCCCCCATACAATATTTACAGACCTGCCGCCTTCTTCTCGCCAAGAACCTGCTGACAGATACGGCGCTGTCCGTATTGGATGTGGCCATGGCCGCCGGATTCGGAAGTCTGCGCCGTTTGAACGACTTGTTTCAAAAGCATTATGGGCTTTCCCCTACGGCATTGCGCAAAAAGGCGGCAGAAGGAAAGAGCCCTGCGGGAGAGGTGACTGTTGGCCTGGGATACCGTCCGCCTTACCGGTGGGAGAAAATAATGGAATTTTTGTCCATGCGTGCGATTCCTGGTGTCGAAACGGTAAGGGATGGAAGGTATATGCGCACAGTGAGCCTTTTAGATAAAAACGGGGTGAGGCGATACGGCTGGATATCCGTCAGGAACAATCAGGGAAAAAATATGGTCATGGTTACGCTGAGTGACACGTTGATCCCTGTCCTTCCACAGACACTGGCGCGCGTACGCCGGTTATTTGACCTGCATTGCAATCCGGATATGGTGGATGAGGCGCTGCAGGATATGAACCGGATTTCTCCCGGCCTGTGGGTTCCCGGAACCCGCGTCCCCGGGTGCTTTGACCCTTTTGAAATGTCTGTCTGCGCAATATTGGGGCAGCAGATCACAGTGAAGGCCGCAGGAACACTGGCAGGGAAAATCGTAGAGAATTATGGGAAGCCTGTTGAAACGGGCGTTCCTGGATTAACGTGCGTCTTTCCTTTGACAGAAGACATTGTACGCTTAGGCGGCCAGACAGAAGAGGGGGATTCTATAGAGGAGTATCTGGGAGTGTTGGGCGTGATCGCATCCCGCTCAAGATGTATCCTTGCGCTGGCACGGAATTTGGCTGACGGCACGGTGAAATTGAACCAGTGCGCCGATCCGGAAGAAGAAATGAAAAAGCTGATACAGATCAAGGGGATTGGAAACTGGACGGCAAAATATATCGCTATGCGGACGCTTGGGTGGCCGGACGCTTTTCTGGAAACAGACGCGGGTATCAAAAAGGCACTGCCAGGCTATTCGGAAAAGGAATTGGCAGGGCTATCTGAAAATTGGAGACCATGGCGCAGCTACGCTACGGTCAGTCTGTGGAATTCTTTGTAAGGAGGAGAAACATGCAGTACACATCTACTTACCAGTCGCCCGTGGGCAAAATACTGCTCGCTGCTGATGATATTGGCTTGACAGGGCTTTGGTTTGACGGGGAGAAGTTTTATGCGGACAGCCTTGATCCGGAGCATGAAGAAAAGGAACTTCCGGTTTTTGGAACCGTAAAGAGATGGCTGGATATCTATTTTTCCGGCCGTGAGCCGGATTTCATGCCACCCATACATATGATCGGCACACCTTTTAGGCTCATCGTATGGAAATTCCTGCTCCAGATCCCATATGGGGAAACAATCACTTATGGGGAACTGGCAAAAATGGTAGCGAAGGAAAAAGGAATCGCCCATATGTCCGCGCAGGCGGTAGGCGGCGCCGTAGGGCATAATGAAATATCCATCATCGTCCCCTGCCACCGCGTGGTCGGTTCAGATGGAAGCCTGACAGGATATGCGGGAGGAGTGGATAAAAAAGAGAAGCTTCTTTCGCTGGAAGGCGCAGACATGGAAAACTTTTTTGTTCCCACAAAAGGGACAGCTTTATAAGCGATGGGAGGCTGAAGAGACAATACAAGGAAAGAAAAAATTGAAGCCAGGTGGCTGTTATCAAAAAAGTACAGAACAAATGTTCATTTTGCTCTGTACTTTTTATTTTTTCTGTGCTAGAATACCAGATAGCAAAGCAATCGCGGCAGCGGAAATTTTCATCAAAAGCGGAGGTACAAGAGATGCGGGAACAACGGCTTTTCAAGATCGCTTCGGAATTCGCGCCCATGGGCGACCAGCCTCAGGCTATCGACAAACTGGCAAAGGGCGTTCTAGCGGGCAAGGAACATCAGACTTTGATGGGAGTCACTGGCTCTGGGAAGACCTTTACCATGGCCAACATCATCGAGAGGGTGCAGAAACCCACATTGGTCATCAGCCACAACAAGACCCTGGCGGCCCAGCTCCACGGGGAATTCAAAGAATTTTTTCCAGACAACGCAGTAGAGTATTTCGTCTCCTACTATGATTATTATCAGCCGGAAGCTTACGTGCCGTCCACGGACACTTATATTGAAAAGGATTCGGACATCAATGAAGAGATCGAAAAGTTGCGTCACTCGGCCACAGCAGCCCTGTCAGAGCGGACGGATGTGATCATTGTTGCCAGCGTTTCCTGCATTTACGGCTTGGGGAGCCCGGTGGATTACGAAAATCAGGTGCTGTCTCTGCGTCCTGGCATGGAAAAGGACAGGCAGGAGATCCTGCGAAAGCTGGTGGACATCCAGTACACGAGAAACGACATGGGTTTCACCAGAGGGACATTTCGAGTCAGGGGAGACATTATCGATATTTTCCCAGCAGGAGCGGAAAGTGCGGTGCGCATTGAACTCTTTGGTGATGAAGTGGAAACCATCAAAGAGATCAATCCTGTGACAGGAGAGATTCTGGGTCTGCGAAAGCATGTGGCAGTTTATCCGGCCTCCCATTACGTGACCACCAAAGAAAATATCGAGCGGGCGGCCATGACCATAACAGAGGAGCTAAAGGAGCGGACCCAGTGGTTCAAAGATCGGGGAAAACTATTGGAAGCACAGCGAATCGACCAGCGGACCAGATACGACATCGAAATGCTGCGGGAGATCGGCAGCTGCAAGGGCATTGAGAATTATTCCCGCCACCTCAACGGCCTGCCGCCTGGAAACCGGCCTTATACCCTCATTGACTATTTTCCAGATGATTTCCTGATCATGATCGATGAATCCCACGTCATGCTGCCGCAATTGCGTGCCATGTACGCAGGGGACCGTTCCAGGAAAAGCTCTCTAGTGGAATACGGGTTTCGCCTGCCTTCGGCTCTGGACAACAGACCGCTCCAGTTTGAGGAGTTCCAAGGACTGGCGCACCAGTGCGTATACGTCAGCGCCACGCCAGGGCCTTATGAAAAGGAAAAGAGCGGCGGCATCACCGCCGAGCAAGTCATCCGACCAACCGGTCTTTTGGACCCGAAGATTCAGATACAAAGAAGCGAAGGGCAGATTGATCATCTCATCGGCGAGATCAACAAGACCACGGAAAAAGGGGAAAAGGTGCTGGTGACTACGCTGACGAAAAAAATGGCGGAGAGCCTGACGGATTATCTGAAAAACGCCGGCATCAGGGTCCGGTATCTTCACTCAGAAGTGGACACCCTGGAACGAATGGAGATCCTCAGAGACTTGCGAATGGATGTGTTTGACGTGCTAGTGGGAATCAATCTCCTGCGGGAAGGGTTGGATATCCCGGAAGTTTCCCTGGTCGCCATTTTAGACGCAGACAAAGAAGGATTCCTGCGAACGGAAACTTCCCTAATCCAGACCATCGGCAGGGCAGCCCGCCATGCGGAAGGCAGAGTCATCATGTACGCAGACAGCATCAGCCCCGCTATGAAAGTTTCCATCGAAGAAACAGAGCGGAGAAGGGCCATTCAGGACGCGTACAACAAAGAACACGGGATCACGCCAAAGACCATCAAGAAATCTGTGCGAGATGTGATCGAAGCCACAAAAGCGGCGGAAGACGCGGACAAGTACCAGGGCAAGAGTCCATTGGAGCTGACAAAGAAAGAACTGGCCGCTTATGTAAAGAAACTGGAGAAAGAAATGAAGCAGGCGGCCGCGGATTTGCAGTTTGAGCGGGCAGCCATGCTGCGAGACCAGATCTTTGAATATAAAGTGAAATTATAGCGAGGGAGAGAAATGGCAAAAGACATTTATATAAAAGGAGCAAACGAAAACAATTTAAAAAACATTGATGTGACCATTCCCAGGGACAAGATGGTGGTGCTCACAGGGCTTTCTGGCTCAGGTAAATCATCGCTGGCCTTTGACACCATTTACGCAGAAGGGCAGCGGCGGTACGTGGAAAGCCTGTCAGCCTACGCCCGTCAGTTTCTGGGCCAGATGGAAAAGCCCAACGTGGACTATATCGAAGGGCTTTCGCCGGCTATTTCCATTGACCAGAAGACCACCAGCAAAAACCCTAGATCCACGGTAGGGACGGTAACGGAAATCTACGACTATCTCAGGCTCATGTACGCCAGGATCGGCATTCCCCATTGCCCGGTGTGCGGCAAAGAAATTTCCAGCCAGTCCGTGGATCAGATCGTGGACACCCTCATGTCCCTGGGACAAGGGACCAGGATCACCATGCTGGGGCCAGTGGTGCGCCAGCGAAAAGGAGAGCATGAAAAAATCATTGAGCGGATCAGAAAAGAAGGCTTTACCAGAGCCAGGATCGATGGCGAGATCCTTCAGATCAATGAAGAGGAAGTGAAGCTGGAAAAGCAGCAAAAGCACACCATTGAGATCGTAGTGGACCGGATCATTGTCAAGGAAGGAGCAGAGAGCCGTCTGGCAGAGGCCTGCGAGCTGGCCATTTCCCATGGTGACGGTCTGGTAGTGGCTCATGTCAAGCAGGGGGACAAAGAGGAAGACCGGATTTTCAGCACCAGTCTGGCCTGCCCAGAGCATGGGATCAGCATCGCGGAATTGGAGCCCCGCATGTTTTCCTTCAACAATCCCTATGGAGCCTGCCCAGACTGCAATGGCCTGGGATTCAGCGAAAGGATCGATCCTGACCTGATCATCACGGATCAGGACAAGAGCATCCCTGGAGGCTGTTTGTCAGCCATCTTCGCATCCATGGAATTCTCCGGGTATTACAGGCAGCTCATCGACGCGCTGGCAGAATATCATAAAGTGGATATTCACACGCCTTACAAGGATTTGCCGAAAAAATTCAAGAAGGAGCTGCTCTACGGCACAGGGAACCGTCATTTAAAATACTATTACAAGAGCCGGAGCAACGGTTCCGAATCCTACAGGGACCATCCCTTTGAAGGCGTGATCAACAATCTGGAGCGGCGCTATCGGGAGACCAACTCGGATTTCATCAAAGATAAGATGAGAAAATACATGACCATCACCCCTTGCGAGACATGCGGCGGCAGGCGGCTGCGGCCAGAGATCCTGGCAGTCACCGTAGGAGACAAGAACATCGCCCAGCTTTGCGACCTTTCGGTGCGGGAGGCCCTCCAGTTCGTGAACGCGCTGGAGCTTTCGCAGCGGCAGATGATGATCGCCAATCAGATTTTGAAAGAAATCAAAGCCAGGCTCAGCTTCCTTATTGACGTGGGGCTGGATTATCTGACACTTTCCCGATCATCGGGAACCCTTTCAGGCGGCGAGTCCCAGCGGATCCGTTTGGCTACTCAGATCGGTTCCGGTTTGGTGGGAGTCCTGTACATTTTGGACGAGCCAAGCATTGGCCTGCATCAAAAGGACAACGAAAAGCTGCTGGCCACCCTGCGGCATCTGACGGACATTGGGAATACCCTGATCGTGGTAGAACATGACGAGGACACCATGTACGCCGCGGACCAGATCATTGACATTGGGCCGGGAGCCGGAGTCCATGGCGGTGAACTGGTGGCCCAGGGGACGGTGGAAGACATCAAAAAGAGCGATAGATCCCTGACCGGCCAGTACTTGAGCGGCATGAAACAAGTAGAAGTGCCGAAACAGCGCAGGGAGGGGAACGGTCTGGAAATTCAGATCAAAGGTGCGGCGGAAAACAACCTGAAAAACATCGATGTGACCTTCCCTCTGGGGAAAATGGTCTGCGTCACAGGCGTTTCCGGGTCTGGAAAGAGCAGCTTGATCAACGAGATTCTCTACAAAGGAGCTGCAGCTGAGACAAACGGTTTGAAAGAAAAAGCCGGTACGCATAAAAAGATCATTGGTCTGGAAAACATCGACAAGGTCATTGATATCAACCAGTCGCCCATTGGCCGCACGCCTAGATCCAATCCAGCCACCTACACAGGCGTTTTCACGGCGATTCGGGATCTCTTTGCCCAGACGCAAGAGGCAAAGCTGCGGGGTTATGAAAAAGGCAGGTTCAGCTTCAATGTAAAGGGCGGCAGGTGCGAAGCCTGCAGCGGAGACGGCATCATCAAGATTGAGATGCATTTCCTGCCGGATGTTTACGTACCATGTGAAGTCTGCAAGGGCAAGCGGTACAACCGAGAGACCCTGGAAGTCAAATACAAGGGCAAGAACATCTTTGATGTGCTGGACATGAACGTGGATGAAGCCTTGGAATTTTTTCAAAACATTCCGTCTATCGCCAGACAGCTGGAAACTTTGGAACAGGTGGGTCTGGGCTACATCAAACTGGGCCAGCCTTCCACCCAGCTTTCAGGAGGCGAAGCCCAGAGGATCAAGCTTGCATCGGAGCTTTCTAAAAGAAGCACGGGAAAAACCCTATATATTCTGGACGAGCCTACCACAGGCCTTCATTTCGCAGACGTGGACAAGCTGCTGCAAGTGCTGGACAAGCTGGTGGACAATGGCAACACAGTAGTGGTGATCGAACATAATTTGGATGTGATCAAGCGGGCGGACCATATCATTGATCTGGGGCCGGACGGTGGGTTCCGGGGAGGAACCATCGTTGCCCAGGGAACGCCGGAAGAAGTCGCGAAAGCAGAAGGCTCTTATACCGGAGAATTTTTGCGCAAAGTACTGCGATAAAGGGATGCGGTTGTGATGTTACAACTTGTGTTTCAAGAATGAACCTGGGATCACAGGAGTTCTGAAAATTCAAAAATGTTGAAACGCCAATAAAAGGTACGAAAAAAACAGCAATTTGGTATTGATTTTATAGCACATAAATGTTTCAAATTTGAAATTACTAAAAAGTAAATCGTGGGCATTGAAAGCGTGAAGCAAAGAAACCGTTGAAATTTCAACGGTTTTTTTCTTTGGCACAAATGTTGCTAAATATAAGGGTACACGATATCACAGTTTTTTCATAGAAAGGAGCAAGCGATGATGCAGCAGGAAGGATCTCTTGTAAAAAGACTAGACAGACGGAAGCGTTCTGCCGCCGCGGGCAGGGACAGCCCCGCTAGGCAGGATTCCACAAAACAGCAATATGTGACAGCCCAAACGCTGGACCGAGAAGAGGCAGTGGAGAAAAAGCTGAAATTGCTGCGGGGCAATTTTTTCGGCAAACCAATCATGAAATTCCAGGTGGGGCAAGTGACGGATGTATGGGTGCCTTATTGCTACATGGAGTACCACTTTGTTGTGGAGAGGAGCGTCCTGTTCAAGAAAAAAGGACTAGAGAAAAGCGGCGAAGTGGGGTTGGTGTTCGACATGAATGAAATGCATCCCTTTCAGTACGATCTGTATGAAAGCGGTCAGCTGCCGCTGAAAAAAGAAAACCTGGGTAAGGAAAGAACGATCATCCACAGCGCGAATACCATGGCGGACGTAAAAGAAAAGGCAGAGGATCATATCCAATACAAAATCATGCGGAAATTTTACGGCGCGGAAGGAAAGCTGAGCTTGAAAAAGAACATGCTGTTTTACAGGCCAGCAGTGGAATTGGAAATCATCTATAGAGAAGAAAACAAGAATTTGCGATATGCCTATCTCGATGAATTCTCCGTGGACAGCGAACATGTCTTGGGGCTGAAATATAGAGTGGACAATAACTTTTAAACAGAAAGGATGGTATGATTTATGGTTAATTTCGCAGAAATATGGTCAACATTAGATTGGTTGATCATTGTTGCCTATTTTGTCGTTATTATCGCAGTTGGGTTGGTCATGAGAAAACGGGCCAGCAAGAATATGAAAAGCTTTTTCGTGGCATCCAGGCGTTTGACCATACCAGTGCTGGTAGGCGTGGGAGCCGCCAGCTGGTATGATTCCTGGACCATTGTGGGGCTGGCGGAATGCGGCACCACCATGGGGATCTGCATTATTTTCATCTACGTGATCCCTACGTTGATCCTGCGGCTTCCTTTAGCAGTGTGGATTGGCCCCCTTGTGCGGAACAAGATTCCAGACTGGGTCATCACCATGCCAGATTTAATGGCTTACATGTACGACAGAAAGACGAAACTGGTCATGGCTATCGGCATGCTGCCGCCATTTTTGTATGAAGCAGCGCTTTTGACAGCAGGCGGGCAAGTCATCGCCTATGTGACAGGCATGAACATGTGGGTCGCTTTCGCGATCTTAGGGATCGTCATTATTTTCTACACATCCTTGTCAGGCCTTTGGGGACTGGCAGTGACGGATATGATGCAGTTCGTGGTCATGTCAGTGGCCGCGGGTGTGCTTTGCTTTGGCCTTTACGGGCATTTCCACGGGTTCGGCAGTCTCTTTGAACAGGTAGGAGCCGTGAATCCGGACTTCATGACCATTACCGGCGGAAACGGTTTCATCGCCATCCTGGGATGGGTCATCAGCGCCCTGGCCATGTACGCCAATTCCCAGAGCTATCAGAGATTCGGTTCATCCCGATCAGGCGGGGACATCAAAGTCTCCTACACCTGCATCATGATCTTTGGTCTGTTTTTCAGCACAGTCATGGTCATCGCGGGAATGGCTGCCCTGATCGTTTATCCAGAGGCAGCGGCAGCGGCTCCGTCAGAAGCCTTCTGGGGCGTTGTTTTCACCACTTTGCCTATTGGACTAAGAGGCCTCTTCGTGGCAGCTCTTTTGTCAGCAGTCATGTCCACGGTCAGCGCGGATTATCTAATCGCCGGGGCAGTGGTGATGCACGATATTGTCAAGAGTTTCTTTAAACCGAATCTCAGTGACAAAGCAGAAGTCTTTGGCACCAGAGTCGTGATCTGCTGCATCGGTATTTTCATCATCATTGCCACTTATTTCTGGCAGGACGGAATTTCAAAAGCGTATTACTACTGCGGTGGTTTCCAGGTGGCAGCGTTCATCGTGCCTCTCATGTTTGGGCTTTTCTACAAAAAGAAGACAGCCGCGGCAGGGTTCTGGAGTCTGGTTTTGACCATCGGCGCATATGCGGTGTGGCAGTTTGTCCTTGGCATCCCTTGGGGAATTCCGACGAATCTGGCCTGCATCATATTCAGCGCCATCGTATATATCGTAGTGGCAAAGCTGACCTATAAAGGCGAAGAGCAGCAGAGGACCGTAGCATAGATAAAGGAGGTGGAACATCATGAAAAAAGACATGAGTGAAGAAAAGAAAACAAGGCTGGCTTATACCTGGGCTATCTTGGGGCTGGCGGCCTCCATCATCGTAGGCGCGCTGACAGCCGCGGGATCGGATCAGATCCTGCCGATTTTCCTAGGCGCGGCGACCATTCTATTTGGGCCGATCACAGCGTTCCTGTATATTCGGGAAGTGAGAAACGGCGTGTTCAAAGTAGAGGAGGAGGAAGATGAATAAACGAGCCTTTCGGTGCAAGAATATTTATACCGGAACATCTCCGGGACTGATAGACGGATATGTGATTTGTCAGGAAAACAAGATCCTGTTTGTGGGAAATGAGCAGCAGTCGGCTCCTTATCTGGATGATGACACGGAGATTTTGCGGTTTGATGACAATTTCATCATGCCCGGGTTCCACGACTTTCATGTGCATCTGATTTCAGGGGCCTTGATGGAGCGGGATGGCGTGCTGCGGTACGCCCAGTCTGAGGAAGAGGCTGCCCGCATGCTCTGGGAAAAGAACAAAGATCGGACCTCCAAGGATTGGATCATGGGCGGCGCTTGGGACAATTTCCGGTGGCCGGGGGCAGCGATGCCTACGAAGAAAAGCCTGGATCAGTATTTCAAAGACACGCCTGTGTTTCTGCTGAACAAAGAGTGTCATGGCGCTTGGGCCAACAGTGAAGCCCTGCGGAGATTTCACATCACTGCCAAAACGCCGGACCCTGAAAACGGCAGCTATTTCCGATTTGATGACGGCGAACCCACTGGATATATCCACGAAGCCGCAGTGATTCCGATGCTCAAAGAGATCTTAAAAGAGATGAGCACGGAGCAGATGGCAGAATACGCTGCTTCTTTCGCGGAGCAGGCAAACCGATACGGCATCACCTCCGTGGGAGACCTGCCGCTGTACGGAATCCGCGGGGACAAAGCTTACAAGCTGCTGGAAGAACAGGGTCGGCTCAATGTGAGGATCAATTTCTGCGTTGATTTCAAAGAATCCATGGAAGAGATCCTCAGGACCAGAGAGGAATATGGTTCCGAGAAATTGAGATTCATAGGAGTCAAAGACTTCCTGGATGGAACGCCCATGGGACATACGGGCTACATGCTGGAGCCTTACACAGACATGCCGAATTTCCGCAGCCATTCCATGATCGAGCCAGAGCATTTAAAAGAGCGGGTGGCGCAAATGGCAGAGCAGAATATCAAAGTCAGGCTCCATGCCTGTGGAGACGCTGCGGTGCGGCTGGGACTAGACGCTTTTGAACACGCCAGAAACGTTCAGGGCGAAAGAGGCCTGCGGCATTGCATTGAACATATCGAGTCCATCTCGCCTGATGACATCCAGCGATTCGGTGAACTGAAGGTCATACCGTCCGTGCAGCCAGATCATCTGCCAAAGTATGATTTTGCCAATCATCCGTTCCATACTATGATCGGAGAAGAGCGAATGCGTTATTCCTGGCCTTTCCAGTCACTGGCAGAGGGCGGCGCGCTGCTGGCATTTGGCACAGATTACCCTGTGACAGAGCTGAATCCTTTAAGAAGTGTGTTCCGAGCCGTGACAAGGCTTACGGACGACGGGGAGCCAGAAGGCGGATTTTCCCCGCAGGAAAAACTTTCTATACACGAAAGCCTAAAGGCTTACACCTGGGGTTCTGCGTACGCAGCTGGCAGGGAAAACGAGGTGGGAAGCCTGGAACCAGGGAAATTAGCGGATATGGCAGTGCTAGAGCAGAATCTATTTGAATGCGCGGAGGACAGAAAGACCATGTTTGACATGAAAGTTCTCATGACCATCGTGGACGGAGAAATTGTGTACAGCAAATAGCTGCTGCGTAAAAAGAATGAAAGAGAACAGAAAGGTCGTTGGCATGTCAACGGCCTTTCTATTGGCACGAAAATTGCTATAGTTGATGGGCAATTGTATATTCGCGCATGCGTGTACATAACATTTTACTAACATCAAAAATAGTATCACAGCAAGGAGGGGAGAATATGAGGAAATTAGATGAGAAGGGTCTGCTGACAGAGTATTATGACGAGATTTTGAACATTTTGGACACCATCAAAGTAGGCGTGTTCATCACGGATGGAGATGGACATGTGTTGATGGTCAACAAGGAATCCGAGCGAACAGGAGGCCGGAAAGCAGATGAAATATTGGGCAAAACCATGGAGCAGCTGGTGGAAGACGGCTACATGGATGAGTCTTCTGTTTTAAAAGCATTGGAAACAAGGGATGAATACAGGATGATCCAAAATCTAGGGGACGGGAGCAGCATTTATCTCACCGCGACACCATATTACAAGGGCGGCAGCATTGATCTAGTGGTCTGCACGGAACGGGACATCACAGAGACGCAGCGGCTGGAAAACCTTTTGGCAGAGAGCAGGGAGGTGTCAGAAAAACAGAAAAAAGAACTGGAATATCTTCGTGCCAAAACAAAATCCCAAAGGCCGGCGATCATCGCGGAAAGCAAGGCCATGAAAAAGATCCTGCAGGAAGCCAAACGCATCGCGGAGCTGGACATCACGGTCCTGATCTTAGGAGAATCCGGCGTGGGAAAAGAGGTGATCGCGGACTACCTGTTCGCCATGAGCAAACGGACAGACAAGCCCTTTATCAAGATCAACTGCGCCGCCATCCCAGAAAACCTCTTGGAATCAGAGCTTTTCGGATATGAAGCCGGAGCCTTCACAGGCGCGGACGCCAAGGGAAAGATGGGGATTTTTGAAATGGCTCAAGATGGGACGCTATTTTTGGACGAGATCGCGGAACTCCCGCTCCAGCTCCAGGCAAAGCTGCTGCGGGCGCTCCAGGAAAAGGAGATCCGAAGGGTAGGCGGTAAACGGACCATCCGCATCAATGCGCGGATCATCGCCGCCACTAACGTGAACTTGAAACAAGCGGTGAGT
Organism: uncultured Eubacteriales bacterium; assembly: GCA_910583765.1. GTDB lineage: Bacteria > Bacillota > Clostridia > Peptostreptococcales > Anaerovoracaceae > Hominibacterium. Next base: position 22,066 of record CAJTYS010000036.1, read on the forward strand.
GAAGGGACTTTTCGGGAAGATTTGTACTATCGGCTAAGCATTGTTCCTTTGGAGATTCCACCTCTTAGGGAGCGGAAGGAAGATATCAGGGCTTTTGTGGAACATTTTCTCAAGCTGCTCTGCGAGGAATATGGCACTAGAAAGAACATAACCACCGATGCCATGGAAGAATTGAACCGGCTGCCTTGGCCTGGAAACATTCGGGAATTGAGAAACATGATGGAGCGTCTCATTGTCAGCTATGACGGCGAGCAGATCACTGCCAGACAGGTGCGAAATCTGGTCCATGAAGACGGCAGAGTGGAAGCCATGCCCACGGTGGAAGAAAAAATGACCTTGGAGCAGCTCATGGCAGAATATGAGCGGGAATTGCTCATCAATTATTTGGAAAAGTACTCCACGGCCGCAGAAGTGGCGCGGAAATTGGGCGTGGACAAATCCACCATTAGCCGGAAGCTGAAAAAGCACAAGATCCATCAGAAATAGCTGGGATTCGGAGGGCAGTCCTTGTTTTCGCTGATTGTTATCATCCCGCGGACAGTGGTAAGAACGGACTCTTGCCTTTATGGAACGCAGCAAGAGGGTGAAAGGGGCTGTGCTTTAAAAAATTTTTTTAGAAAACAGGGGCATCCGCATAAATTTAAGGGCGGGTCGGTGCATATGCACAACGAAAACAGTTGCAGACATGCATCGATTTTGCCTTGTGAAAGGCAGGAAAAACCGCTGATTCATGGGAATATGGAAATATGGAGCAAATTAGTGAAAAATCAATCGCAAATTGTGGTTGATAAAACGCAACTTTCCAAAACGCATATGTTTTTAGAAAATTCCGAAAGGCCTTGCGTTTAAAGGAACCCATGGATTTGTAGGCATTGGCATCGTTCTTGCTTATCTAAGAAATGTGCGCATATTGAAAGTCTGAAACACATAAAGCTTTATATCGTTACTGTTAAATGAATCAAATGAAAAGAGAAAGTCGAGGAAAGCAACATGGATAATTTTGGAATATTGACACTGATTCCTCCGATCGTCATTATTGTCTTCGCGCTAGTGACAAAGAGAACTTTTGAAGCTCTGCTTATCGGAGCGGCCATTGGTTTTTTCATGACCGCCAAGTGGGGCGTTCTGGGCGCTACGTTGGATGGATTTTCCCAGGCAGGATCAGAAAATATGTGGATGATCCTTGTGTTCGGCCTGTTAGGAGGATATACCTTCCTCCTGCAGCGGTCAAAAGGCGCTTATGGATTTGGCCGTTTTGTGCGGAAATTCGCTAATTCAGAAAAAAAGACATTGATCGTAGGGTGGATCTTAGGAGTCATCATTTTCATGGATGACTATCTGAACATTTTAACCGTGTCCACGTCCCTGAGAGAAACATGTGACCGGCAAAAGACACCAAGAGAAATGCTGGCATATGTGATCGATTCCACGGGCGCACCGGTCTGCGTTCTGATCCCGTTGTCCACATGGGCAGTGTTTTACGCAGGAGTCGTTGGTGAAGAAAGCGGCATGGCTTCTTATGGAAGCGGCATGGACATTTACGTTCAGTCACTGCCATTCATCCTTTACGGCTGGGTAGCGGTCATCGTTGTTCCGCTGGTGATTTTAGGCGTGATTCCAAAACTCTTTGGTATGAAAAAAGCTTATCAGAGAGTGGCGGAAACAGGAAGAGTTTACTCAGAAAAGAGTGACCGTTACAATCAGGGAGTCACGGAATTCGACAAGCTGATGGAGGAAAAGGGAATCACAGAAGAGGATAAGGCGGGTAATGTTTTATACTTCATCATCCCTCTTGCCGTGGTGATCGCGGTTTCCCTTTGGAAGGATGATGTCCTGGTGGGATTAGCTGCGGCGCTGGTTGTCATGGCTGTTATGTACATACCAACGAAAGTCGTGCCTTTTGGCGAATTTTGCGAGGCCTTTGCTTCTGGGTTCGCTTCCATGGTGCCAATGATGTTCATCACCATCGGAGCCCTGACTGTGCAGATTTCCATGGATGGCATCGGTCTTCCGAACTTTGTGATCGACGCTGTGCTGCCGTACATGAACGCGTCCTTGTTCCCAGCTATTACCTTTGTGGTTGTGGCAGGGCTGTCCTTTATTACTGGCAGCAACTGGGGAATTCCAGCGCTCACTGTGCCGATCCTCATTCCTCTGGCTCTGGCAGGAGGCGCGAATCCATTGATCGTCTTTGGTGCGATTGTGTCTGGTGGAACCTTTGGAAGCCATGCGTGCTTCTATTCAGACGCGACTGTTCTGACGTCTCAGGCCAGCGGCATTGACAATATGGAACATGCTTTCACTCAGATTCCATATGCCATATTGTCGGCTATCATCGCGCTCATCGGATTTGTGGTCTGCGGCTTCGTATTTTAAATCATTGCCACGAGACATTTTTTCAGGCAGCTTTGGAACAGGATCCAATAGCTGCCTGTTTTTTGCGTCCCCAGGACTTTACAGCCGATGCTTTTTTATTGTAAAATGAGTAGCGGCAAGGATTCTTGGGAATCGTATGCGTATACAGAAAAGCTGTGGCAGCGGCAGCCATGAGAATGCCGCTAAATGGCAGAGAAAATGGAGGAAGAGACGGGATGATGGAAAAACGGAACCTGACCATGCTGACGGATTTTTATGAACTGACCATGGCAAACGGATACTTGGAGTCAGGCATGGCTGAGGATATGGCTTGCTTTGACATGTTTTTCAGACAGATCCCCGATGGCGGCGGTTATGCCATCATGGCAGGGCTGGAGCAAGTGATCCGTTATTTGGAGGATCTGAAATTCACAGAAGAAGACCTTGCGTATTTGAAAAGCAAGAACATGTTCAGCCAGGAATTTTTAGCGTATTTAAGGGATTTTCGCTTTACTTGCGATGTGTGGGCGGTCCCAGAGGGCACGCCAATTTTCCCAGGGGAGCCGATCCTGACAGTGCGGGGACCGGTGATTCAGGCGCAGTTCGTGGAAACCATGATCTTGCTTTTGATCAACCATCAGAGCCTGATTGCGACAAAAGCCAGCCGTATCGTGAGAGCGGCGGCAGGAAGGCCGGTGATGGAATTCGGCACTAGGAGGGCGCACGGCGCTTCGGCAGCCATCTACGGCGCGAGGGCCGCGTATATCGGTGGCTGCGCGGGAACAGCCTGCGCGGTGGCGGATCGGGATTTTGGAATTGCGGCTTTGGGGACCATGGCCCATAGCTGGGTACAAATGTATCCAAACGAGTATGAGGCTTTTCGGAAATATGCGGAGATTTACCCGGATAACTGCACGTTGCTGGTGGATACGTATAATGTGCTGAAATCCGGTGTACCAGCGGCGATTCGGGTGTTTGACGAAGTGAAACCGCAGAGCAAAGGCATCCGCATTGACAGCGGAGATGTGGCTTATTTGACAAAACAGGCGAGGAAGATGCTGGATGAAGCTGGTCATGAGGATTGCAAGATTGTGGTATCCAACTCTCTGGATGAATATATCATTCAAGACGTGATCGTGGAAGGCGCGCGCATCGACTCTTTTGGCGTGGGGGAACGGCTGATCACAGCGAAATCCGAGCCCGTGTTTGGCGGCGTTTACAAGCTGTCTGCCCTGGAGCGGGACAAAGTGATGGTCCCGAAGATCAAAATCAGTGAGAACGTAGGAAAAATCACGAATCCCGGATTTAAAACCGTGTATCGGCTCTTTGATCAGGATTCCCACAAAGCAGTGGCAGATGTGATCACCTTAGATGGAGAGCCAGCGCCTGGCGGGAAGGAGTATGAGATCTTTGATCCTCAGGCCGTGTGGAAGCGGAAGAAAGTCAGCAATTTTTACGCAAGGAATCTGCGAGTGCGGATTTTCGATCAGGGCCGCAGGGTCTATGACAGTCCGACTATTGATGAAATCAAAGAGTACTGCAGGGTCCAGATCTCCACGCTTTGGGACGAAACTTTGCGGCTGGAAAACCCGCAGACTTATTACGTGGACCTTTCAAAGGAATTGTGGGAAATGAAGAACAGGCTCATTGAAGAAAATAAATTGTGAGTTGTCGTTGTCATAGAAAAAATCCAGGGAACTGCGCAGGTATCCCTGGATTTTTAAATTTCGTTACTTACTGGATGCCGGAAGCATTGAGTACGTCCTTAATTTTGTGCTGCACCATGGCCTGGATCGCGTCTCTAGCAGGCCCCAGATACTTTCTAGGGTCAAAATCAGCAGGATGCTCGATCAGATATTTCCTGACTTCCGCGGTCATGGCAAGCCTCAGATCCGTATCAATGTTCACCTTGCACACGCCGTGCTTGGTGGCTTCTCGGATCATGTCCTCAGGAACGCCCTGAGCACCTGGGATGTCGCCGCCGTAGTCATTGCATTTTTTCACGAATTCAGGCAGGACCGTGGACGCGCCGTGAAGCACCAGCGGTGTGTCTGGGATCAAAGCATGAATCTTTTCCAGCCGTTCAAAATCCAAGTATGGTTCGCCTTTGAATTTATAAGCCCCATGGCTGGTGCCAATAGCGACAGCCAGAGAATCGACGCCTGTTTTTTCTACGAATTCAGCAGCTTCTTCGGGAACCGTGAAAGACGCGGAACGAGCGTCCACTTTGATGTTGTCTTCAATGCCAGCCAGCTTTCCAAGCTCTGCCTCCACTACAACGCCTTTACTGTGGGCATAATCCACCACTTCTTTTGTGAGCCGGATGTTTTCTTCAAAAGGATGTTTGGAACCATCGATCATGACGGACGTGAAGCCATCGTCCACGCATTTTTTGCAGATGTCAAAGTCTTCTCCGTGATCCAGATGGAGCGCGATGTCCAGTCCAGTGTCCAGTATGGCGGCTTCAACCAGTTTGACTAAGTAGGCAGGTTTGGCGTACTTTCTGGCACCAGCGGAAACCTGCAGAATGAGCGGGGAGTGTTCCGCTTTGGCGGCCTCTACGATCCCCTGAATGATTTCCATATTATTTACATTGAACGCCCCGATCGCATAGTCCTGTTTCAGTGCCTTTGCGAACATGTCTTTTGTTGTTACTAAAGCCATTTTTTTATCCTCCTAAATGATTTCTGATGTACTATGGTTATTATACACTGATTAGAAGGAAAATCATACCGGTTTTATTGATTTATCTGGAATTTTGATTATTTCCCAGCATGGAGAGGATCGGACCTAAGGCCTGCATGGCTCCCTGCAAGTCTATGTTAGGCATGGCAGCGGGAACAGGCGCGGGAGCTGGCGGTGGATCCAGATCTTCTATGGGCTGGGCAGACGCGGGCACATGGGCAGACGCGGGCGGGGGTGAAAATGAACGAGGCTTGTTTGCCAGGCTTCCTCCCATGCGGCGCAGTTCATTGACTTTTTCCAGGGCATTGACGGCTCCATGGAGCTGGTCCAGCATGGAATCCAGCCCTGAGGAAGCACCGTAAGAACTGCCGGATGTCCGGCTGCCTCCTGTGGCCGCAGCCAGAAGTAGTAATGCAAAAGGATTCATATATGTAACCTCCATCTTCCTATAATTACTGTCATATTATGAAAAATACGATGTCTTTGTGCAGGCTGGGCGCATATATATATTGTAGCACTTGTAGAAAGAAAGGAAGGATTAACATGGATCAAAAAATTTTGATGGATCTGGCCAAACAGCTGGGACTGCCGGAACAGGCGGCAGAAGCCAAGGCCAATGAGTATATGGGGAAAAGCGATGAGGAGATCCTCAGGGAAATCAAAAAAATAAAAGCGGTCATCAAACGTGACCGCAAAACTTATGAAAAACAAATGCAAACCATCAGGGCGCTGGCTGCCACAATGAACGGACAGCAAAGAGCCAGACTGCAGAAAATCATAGATCTGCTAGAATCGTAAGAGTATCAAGGCGCGGCCGTCGCAGCAGTTGTGGCGGCCGCTGTCGTTGGCACGGTGGTCGTAGCCGTTGTCGGCGGGATGGTTGGCTCAGTGACAGCGGTGGTCGCTGCTGTTGTTTCTGTCTCTGGAGGCGCTGTGGCTGGAGGCGCGGTCTCTGTGGAAACCGTTTCTGGCACAGTGGTCTGTTCCGCTGCTGTGGAGGTGGCGTTCGCCAGAGTTTCTGGATAAGCCATGATCCGGTCGATTCTGACATATATGATCAGCGCGGCGGCCAGCAGAATGATCACTGCCACAATGATGTCGTTTTTATCATAAAAAAAATCTTTGATTCGATTCATGGGACATGCTCCTTCTCAATGTCATAGATATTCCTAATTATAAATAGTAACTCTGTTTCTAGAGTACCACACTTTGTCCGGTTTCACAAATTTAAATTTTGTGAAGTTTTCTTCACATAGCATCTATACTTTTATGGTGGATTTGTTGTATAATAAATGTTATGGTAAAATTAACAATAACAGAGAATGAACAGAACCAGAGGCTGGACCGATTCTTGAAAAAGTATCTTAAGAGCGCTCCCCTGAGCCATATCTACAAATTGATACGCAAAGACATCAAGGTCAACGGCAGGCGGGCAAAAGCAGACACCTTGCTTTGCCAGGGCGATGAGATCAGTTTGTACATGGACGAAGCGGCTCTGCAGGGTCAGGTCAGGCAGAAAAAGACTGCAGCGGCCAAAAGGCAGTTTGGGATCGCCTATGAGGATGATGACCTGCTGATCGTGGACAAGCCTTTCGGTCTTTTGACCCATGGGGATTCCAGGGAAAAGAAAAATACCTTGGCTAATCAGGTGTGCGGCTATCTTCAGGAAAAAGGCGAATACCAGCCTGGCAGGGAAAGGACTTTCGTTCCCTCACCAGTGAACAGATTGGACCGCAATACCACTGGTCTGGTGATCTTTGGAAAAAACAACAGGGCACTGCAGGCGCTGAACTCCATGATGCGGGAAAAAGGCCAGGTGAGCAAATGGTACTTGACTATCACTGCGGGAGAACTGAACAAGGCCTTGACGCTGACTGACCGGATGGAAAAGGATCCACGTCTGAATCGGACCTTTGTGCTGCCTCTGGATTCGGAAGCCGGAAAAGTCATGGAGACTGTGGCCCGTCCCCTGCAAAGGAAAAATGGCTTCACGCTAACAGAAGTCCAGCTGATCACAGGACGGACCCATCAGATCCGCGTCCATCTTAGCGAAGCTGGTTTTCCGGTCATCGGTGATGTGAAATACGGGAGACAGAACGTGAACCGGAACATGAAACAGCGGTTCGGCCTTACGACCCAGCTGCTCCATGCTTACAAGCTGCGGTTCAATGAGACAGATCCCTATTTGAAGCACTTGGCAGGAAAGGAGATCACAGCCGCTCTGCCAGAGAGCTTTGAACGAATAAAAAAGCAGATATTTGATTAAGATAGTGATGAGAGGAGTTTCTATGTCACAAACAACACAGCAGGATTGGCGGCGCAGGTATCGGCCTTACATAGTAGCAGGCGTTTTGGCTTTTGTTCTTACCATGCTCGTGGCTCCTGAAATCAACGAAGGAAGCGCCATGGAACCCACGCTGAAGGATGGACAGGTTCTGGTGATCGTCAAGACCTCCTATTCTGCGAAGCGGGGAGAGCCGGAACTGGGCCAGGTGGTGGCTTTGGAAAAAACATTGGCACCAGATGTTTCAAAGGATAATATCATAGGAAGAGTCGTAGGTCTTCCAGGTGACAAGATCAAGATAAAAGATGGAAAGGTCTACCGCAATGGCAAAGAATACGTGACAAAGTCCGGCATCGCGGGAGCGAAAGGTGAATGCGATGTCACGGTGAGCAAGGATGACGTGTTCTTGCTTTCGGATAACAGAGCGTCTGATCAGGACAGCAGAAATCCAAAGCTGGGACCAGTGAACATGCGGGAAATCAAAGGAAATGTCAAGCTGATCATATGGCCGCTTGGCGATTTTGGGGGGATTGGAGAATGAAAAGTTTAGTTAGAGATATTGTGATCGCATTGGTGATCGTCATTGCCATTACTATGGTCATCAAGCCAACGATTGTGAAAGAGACTTCCATGCAGCCTACGCTGTACGAGAACAATTATCTGTTGGTCAACAAGCAGGCGTACCGCTTTGGAGAAGAAGAACGGGGAGACATCATTGTGTTCCATTCCAGTTTGGAGGACAAAGAGTTGCTGATCAAGCGGATCATCGGTCTTCCAGGGGATACCATCACCATTGATCAAGGAAAGGTGTTCCTCAATGGCACGGAGCTGAAAGAGGATTATACGCTGGAGGGTGAAACTCCGGGAGAAGTGCGGGACTTCATCGTACCAGAAGGGCAGCTGTTCGTTATGGGTGACAACCGACGGGTCAGCATTGACAGCCGCTCGGAAAAGGTGGGCTGCGTGGATAAAGACGATGTGATGGGAAAGGCTTTTGTCAGGCTGTACCCATTTAATGAAATCGGCAGCATTTATTAAATCGCGGGACCGGTCATATGCATACATAGCAAACCCTGATAGGATTACATATCGCTGCATGGAGAAAGGGGAAGTGACGTGTGAAGACCGGAAAAATGAAGATCTTATTGTTTGTTTTCGCAGGGATTCTGGGGGTCTTGACAGCCCTTGGCGTTACTTGTGCGTTTAGCGTCATGAAGATCCAGGGGGAATCCATGGAGCCTGCTATGGCAAAGGGTGAGATTGTTGTCATCAACAAGCTGGCCTATTTTTTCCAGGAGCCAAAGGTAGGTGACGCCGCGGCGTTCCATTGCAGTGTTTACAGCGAAGATGGGGAAAGCAGCACGCTGGTCAAGAGGATCGTGGCCGCAGAAGGCGACCAAGTGGAGATTAAAGATGGAATGCTCTATGTGAATGACAAGATTTATGTCCAGGATGAGGCGATCCCTGTTTATATGGAGGACATGGAAAAAATGACCATTGGAAAAGACAAGGTCTTTGTCCTCAGCGATAACAGAGGCGCGGTGTTAGATAGTCGGGATCAGGCCGTGGGCCAGCTGGATGTTTCAGAATTAATGGGAAAAGTTTGTTTTAAATAAAGTGGGAAAGTGATTATGAGTGAGAAGAAAGTTGTGGCTAACAATAAAAAAGCCCGGCATGATTATTTCATTGAAGAGACGTATGAGGCGGGAATCGTCCTTACTGGGACGGAAATCAAGTCCATCCGCCAGGGAAAAGTCAATATCAAAGAGAGTTATGCCAAAATCGAAAAAGAAGAATTGATCATTTATGGGATGCACATCAGCCCTTATGACCATGGGAATCGTTTTAACGTGGATCCGCTGCGGCCGAGGAAATTGCTGTTACATAAGCGGGAAATCCGAAAACTGACAGGGTATATCACATTAAAAGGTTTGACATTAGTGCCCCTTAGGATGTATATTAATGAAAGAGGGCGGGCAAAGCTGGAAATCGCAGTCGCCCGCGGCAAGAAGGACTATGACAAGAGGAACGCTATCGCAAAGAGAGACGCTGACAGAAGAATGCAGCAGGCTATGAGAAAATAAGAGAGGTGCGATCATGCAGGATTTTTTAAGCAAAGCAGGTAAAGTAGCAAAGAACACAGCTGGGAAAGCTGCTGATAAAGCCGGTGACTTGGTAGAAGTGGGTAAGATGAAAGCGAAAATCAGCTCCGCGAAATCGGAGATCGCTTCCCTCGAAAAAAAGATGGGGCACTACTATTTTGAGCAGTACATGGATGGCATGGCAGTGGATGCGATCATCGGAGAGCTGTGTGAAGAAATCAAACGGCAGATGGACGAGATTCGGGTGCTGGAAATGAAGATCCAGGACGTGAAAGCGGATTAGAGCAGGGCTGAATCGGTCAGCCAAATGCTGGAAATATAAAAAACGCAGCCATGCGCTGGATCGCAAATAAAAATTTCACCAAATTTTCATTTGCGATTTTCAGCGGTTTGTCATATAATAAAACTAGAAATCAGCAGAAAGCTTTTGATTATATCGGAAATATTGATCACGATTTTCCAAAAAATCAATAAGGGCTGTTGTCGAAAAAGAATCTACAAAGTTGATGTTGTTCTTTTTAGGCGTTTTTCTGCTGTGATTTGGGGATGTCTTTGGTTTCGACGGGGGTGTAGAAGCCGGAGCAGCGAGCCGCAGTTTGCCCAGTCTGCGTTAAAAGGGGCACGTTAAATATAAACGCTAAAAATAGAACAAACAATTTCGCAATGGCAGCGTAAGGCTGCGCGAACATCGGCCCAGGTTCACCTGCAGGCTTGGATCCCGGTGTCAAACATGCAGGAAAACTCTATGTGAATTCCTGGCAGCATAGGGGAACAACAGGATAGCTGATGGAAAAGCCTGCTTTTGGGCGTTTCCGGATGCGAAGCTTTAAAACAAAAGCTGCGCTCGGAGAAACTCTTGTGGAAATGCTTTCGGACGCGAGTTCGATTCTCGCCATCTCCACCATGGGAACGTTGAAATTTCAACGTTCTTTTCTTTTATAATCAAAAATGACGTAAAAATGACGTAAAAATGACGTAAAATGTTTTTCAGTACTTGCTCTCCGCATAGAACATGTCCAGCCTTTTTGCGTCCTCATGCTCTGTCTTTTCGAGGATGTGCATGTAAGTTCGTAGCGTAGTTGTCTCTTCGCTGTGACCTACTTTTTTGCTGATCTTATGAATGTCAATCCCTAAGTGGGCCAGTAACGCCACATGGGTATGCCGTAATTGATGAAACGTGATTCGGTGAACTCCATCTAGATGTTCAATAAAATTAATGAACCACCTGGAAGGGTTTCTAGGGAAAATTGGTTCTCCAAATTCATTAACTAAAACATAACCTGAGTCGCTCCACTTAGAACCGAAGAGAAGTTTTTGTTCTTTTTGATAAGCCCTAAGTCTATGTAAGTACGAGATGCAGATTTCAGGGAGCGCAAGTGTTCGGTTGCTGTTATCCGTTTTGAGGTCATACTCAATGATTCCTACTTCATGGATATATGCTCTCTGGCGTACTAGTTTCATTTCTGCAGCGTCAAAATCTATGTCTGGCCACATCAACCCTGTAAGCTCACCCAAACGAATTCCAGTAAAAAGAGTAAGTATGGTTGCAGCGACATATTGGAGTTCTTCATCGGCTTCGCCTTCAAGGGCCGCAAGCAAAATTTTTATCTCCTCCAACCTCAAATAATCGGCCTCTTTCTTTTTTAGCGGTGGCAAATCTACAAGGTTGCATGGATTGCTGTTTACAAGTTCCCATTTGATTGCTGAATCATACATGGTGCGTAATAAAGAATGCGCTCCTCGTATTGTTTTTGGGGCTAAATCTTTTTCCTCTGACAAATAATTGACCCATTCCTGAACCTGCAGACGCTTTAAGGCTGATATTTTTTTTCGCCCTAAGACTGGTTTGATTTGATGCTTCATGAATGTCGTGTATCTAGCGATTGTCCGTTCTTTTAGTTTTTTAGGTTTACAATAATTTTTTAAAAACATGTCCCAAAAGTTTTCGATCGTTAGGTTGCCTGGCCTTGAATAATCACCTGCTTCGCATTTCGCATAAAACTTCGCCAATTCCTTTTCTGCCTGCTTTTTGGTTCCATGGACGGTCTTGCTGTATCGGTTTGGCTTCCCTGTGAAATCGGTCCCGATCGTGACTTCCAGATACCAGCTGTCGTTACCTCTCTTTCTCATTGTTCCTGGCATAATATCGCCTCCTTTTTTTATTTTGGGTATAAAAAAATACCGGTCTTGTAAAAAGTCGGCTACAATGGTACAATAATCTTGCTACGGATAGGTTGTATCATTGCAGCCATCAACATCGGCTCCCAGAGATGGGGGCTTTTGTTTTGTCATTTAACTAGCGTTCTTTCTTAACATCACCGTTTCACGGTATTGCTCCGCTGGCGGTGTTTTAATAAACTCTACGGTTTTATCATAATTCTGTTTTACAACATTTTCGATTTCTTCAAGGGTTACATGGAAAAACTCTTTGCGGTTGTTCATCATGTTTACTTTTTTATCCTCGAATGCTTTGTGAAGCGCATTTTCTAAAGAAGGAGCATCATCTGAGAATATCATGGCGTGCACATCGAAGCGGAAAGGAACAGACGCATCGCCTAATTCATCGACTCGATCCTGCGGTTCAAGCCGGCGAGTCATGCCTATTTTAAATATATTCTCTCCGAACGAACCGATATTGGAAATGACATAGACGTATCCGGCCCGTTGGTTAGACTCTCTATAGTCTATGCTCTTTATCTCGTTATCGATTTTAGCTAGGTGTTGCTCGATTTCAGCTTTTTTCTGCAAAAGAGCCGCTTGCTCTTCGGCAGCGGCAACATCGATTTGCTTTGATAGCAGAGAAAGCGCATTCTGATAGTGGGCTTGCTCTTTGTTGATGGCCCGGCGAGCATCTTCTATTTCTTTTTTCAGTTTTTGCTCTTCACGCTCCTGCTCTCTGATGCGCCGCATTTCTTCCTTTTCTTCCTGCTTCTTTTGCTCATACTCATACGACAAATGAAGCTCTTTTAATTTTAAGTCGATGTAGGATTGCCTGATGGATATCCGGTTTCGTGTATTAAGCTTATCAATTTTTTTGGCCGCTTTGCGAATTTTTTCCTCTATTCGCTCGATATTGTTGAATTTTACTTTATTGATAGCGGTGTCGCACTCGCCGTTAAAAGCGAGCAAAACCATTTTCATGTTATCATTGTTCATAGCACGCCCTTTAGAAGCACTTCCATCCAGCATCCAACCGTCATAGTAATCCAGAGCCGTTTTGTTTGAAATGGACTGCTTCTGTTGGGTACGAACCTGTTTGATTTTTTCTTTGTATTCCTCGCTGTCCATACAGTTATATTTCGGTTCATAAAAGCCGAAGCTTTGGTAAAGTATTTCATCATCCAATTCTATGACTTCCACTCGTTTAGCGGCGATTTCCTTAGAAAGCTGAAGGAGTTCCACTTTTTTCTTACTTGCGTCATCCTTTAATTTAGCAAGTTCGTTTTCCATGGACTTTACCTGTGTGGCCACATCCGCTAATAGTCTTTTCTTTTCTTCTTCTCGATTTTGGGTTAGATTTTCAATTTCTTTTTCAAGAGCGACTTTCTGGTTGGCGTAATCCTGCTTTTCTTTATCGATTTGCTCATGTACTTGCTCCAGGGAAGTCCAGTCCAGTTTCTTTTTAAGCTCCTCGATTTGTGCTTTTTCGGATTCAAAAGACGAAAGCGCTTTGTGGTTGCTTCTGATTTGTAATACAAGCAATAGGATTCCTATGACCCCTGGAATGATAAAAAACCAGAAGGCGCATAAAATTGCAATAAGCCAGGTTTGTAAGTACCATTTTTGTTTCATGATTTTCTCCTAACATATGTAACTGATATAATTGCTTTCTCTAATCCCAATGCCCCCTTAAATAAACCTTATTGCATTTCTAGCTTTCCGACAACTCTTCCCATGCAATTAGAGTGCTCGGTCAGCGGAATGTCTTTGTACTTATCGTTTAGAGAGACTAGCTTTCCTTCTCCCAGTTGCTTCACGAAAGCTTCTCCGTCAACGATGAAAATACCTACTTCTCCAATGTCTACCTGCAGGGTGGTCTCAATCAGGAGGATATCGCCGTCATAATATAGAGGTTCCATGCTGTCGCCGTTTACCCCGATTGCATAAGATACACAACGGTATTCTGGTATGTCCGGTATCTCGATTCGTTCAGCCGGCATGTCTTCAAATACAACCTGGCCGGTTCCAGCAGAAGCGATTCTGCGAAAGTATTGCAGAGTGCGCAGATTGGATTGTCCCTCTGGGTCTACATAGGTAATATGGTCTTCTTTTAGCTGACAACGATTGTATTCTATGTCCAGTATTGCATTTACGGCTTCATGTCCGTAATCATCAAGAACACGATATTTTTTGATGTGCTCATACTCAGAGTTCTTTAATTGATAAGAGGACACCTTCTCTTTATCGTCTGTGAGACATAACAAATAGTCAACAGATACATTAAACATTTCTGAAATCTGTTTTAAAAAAGTGTGGCCTGGTTCTCTTGCGTCTGTTTCATAGTTACGTAAGGTAGTGCTCGGTATTTTGAGCCTGTCAGCAAATTCATTTCTTGTAGTATAACCATTTTCTTTTCGTAATTCAGTTAGCCGTTCTCCAAAAGTCATGTAGTAAGTACCTCCTTTAAGCATTATATGAAATATATTACAACATGTCAACAAAATAATGCCCGTTTTGAGCATTATTTTACAAAATACATATTGACAAATGCCCATAATGAGTATATCATGAAAACAAGAAAGCTCAAAATGAGCAGAAAGGAGGGGCGAAATGCTCAGTAGTATCGAAGCGGAAAGGGTAAGGAATAGACTGACAAAAGAAGCTTTGGCTAGACAGTTAGGGGTATCCCTGAAAACTTACTATAACTGGATTAATGAGGAGACTGATGTCCCAAGCTCTGCGCTTCTTAAAATGTCAAAAGTCTTTAAGGTGGATATTGACTATTTACTAGCGGGAGCTGTGGGAGTAAAAGATACTGGTAATTTTGCCGGATGAGAGAGGGGGGTGAAGAAAAAATGAATTTACTTTTTTACAAATTAATACTGTGGCTAAATCCGCCCCAATGGGATGGACAAAGTCGTTATAAAAAGAACGGATTAAGGCGCAAGCTTCAGAGGTGGTTAATCTTTAAGAAACGTAAGAGCATATTCCTCAAACATGACAGATAGCCGCAATAATGCTGTGCGTGAGTCTTTGTCCAAATGTTGATCTTGAAGATAGCTATAAGTAGCTCTACCCATTAAAATCAGTTCGTTGTCAGCATACTCATATACACCTTTGGAGAGTTTTTTTATGAGCGGATTTAATTCGGGGTGGCTATCTGCAAAATGATTCATTGCCTCCAATAATCGCTCGCGCTCGAAATCGGAAATTAACTGTTTAATATTCATAGATGTTTTCCTTTTATTGTATAAGTAACTTTAACATTCGTAGGTACAGTATATAAGGAATAACACAAAAAGTAAACAGAGGAAAATTAAGTAGGAAAGGAGATGAAAACATGACCGAGAAGGAAAAGAACGACGTTAAAGAAATGGTCGAGACTGCAAAGTATCTAGCTGATAATGATCCGCAGGGACTATTCCTCGCAAAAAGCAACATGGACATTTTAAAGGCCAGATGCGACTTGGACAATGTGAGCAGGGAAAGCAATGAAACCGGGTAGGAGGGGGTGAAAGAAACGATGTGGACAAAAGAGGATATAGTGGGAGCGATCGTATCCATCGTGGTCAGCGCAATTACGGCGGTCATCGTGAATGTGGCGTTTCTCTCGTAAAGCGAGATGAGGCAAGAGGCATTATTGATTCTATTAGTGGGAGGGGGTGATGAAAATAAAAACACAAAAGCGTAGCGAAGCTTATGAAGCTAAAAGCGGAATCCAGCAAGATTTTCAGGAAGTTAAAGCCGATTTGCGAAAGGCGAATCATGACAATACCATTGCGATCATTCTTTCGGTCGTGGCGCTAGGCGTCAGCATGGCGGCGTTCATGATCGGGTGGTCAACAATGGCGTCATGACAACGGTTTTAATCAAAGGAGGTGAAGCTAGTGTGGAAGTTGATCAAAAAATTAGGAGACAAAATAGACGAGAACCTGGATGAAATCGAGAAGGTGTGCTGGTATCTTCTCTGGCCGACGCTGATACTGTGGGCTTTGGCTTGGGTGGCAGCGATCATCTTGCGCATCGTCACATGAACATGGAAAGGAGGGCGAAACACATGGAAGAAAACACGACATCGCGAAGCACGCTGGAAACGCTGCTGGACACGTTCGCCGATTTGGTGGCGGACAAGCTAGCGGAGCGGATGAAGCCGCCGGAGCCGGAGCCGCTCCCGGACAACACGAACTTCACGGTGAAACAAGCGGCCAAATACATCGGGGTGAACGAATCGTCCATTCGCCGGTGGGGAAATCAGGGGCAGTTTCCGATGATTCGCCACGGAAACAGGATCGCCATCTATAAGAAAGACCTGGACGAGTGGCAGGAAGCGGGAGGCACCCAAAGATGAAAAGAATACGGGACACGCTGCTCGTATGCCTGAAACTCATAGCCTTGGCGCTGTGGGCGCAAGGGTACCTGCACGAGTACGGCGTATGAAAGAAAAGGAGAAGAAGAAATGATCAAAACGGAAAACGAAAAACTCGCATTAAACGGAACGGGGCTCGAATTGCTCACCGAATTGGGGCTCATCGTCTGCGGG
>CAJTYS010000037.1 GCA_910583765.1 uncultured Eubacteriales bacterium
CAGGTTTTACGCGACCTGCGCGTGCTTTTTTAATTATTCAACTGTCAAACTCCCGTGCTTTTTACAAATTCGAGGCCTCCTATTTTCATTTTGAACACTTGAAGCATTGAGAAAACAATATATAATCAAGTTAAATCAACACTACAAGATCAATGAATGGAGGTATAAATATGAGTTTTAAATTTGACGTGGAAGCCATCCGCAGGGAATTTCCCGCCTGCGGCCTTGAAATCAACGGAACCCCAATCGCCTATCTCGATGGACCGGGCGGCACCCAAGTTCCGCAAAGCGTGTTAGACGCGATCACCGGGTACATGATCAATGACAATGCCAACGAAGATGGAAACTTTAGAGCCGGGTTAAAACAGAGAGACATTGAAATCGCCGCAAGGCAGGCAGGCGCGGATTTCCTGGGCTGCGACGCGGAGGAAGTGGGCTACAACTGCTCTTCCACGCAAAATTGTTACAATTTGGCAATGAACATTTCCAAAGGCTTCAAACCAGGCGATGAAGTGATTATCTCGCAGATCGACCACCAGTGCAACATCGCCCCTTGGAGATCCCTTGAAAGATACGGATGCGCGATCAAAATGATCCGGCTCGACCCTGTGACGCAGCTGCTGGATTTTGAAGACTTTTGCTCCAAACTTTCCGCCCGCACGAAAGTCGTCGCCATCAACTGGGCCTCCAACGGACTGGGAACCATCACAGACGTGAAAAAGTTCATCGATGAAGCGCACAAGTTCGGCGCGTTCACAGTGGTTGACGCTGTTCACTATGCCGCGCACCTTCCAATTGATGTTAAGGCTATTGACACGGACGCGCTGCTCTGCTCCCCTTACAAGTGGTTCGGGCCGCACATGGGGCTCATCTATCTGAAGAAAGAGCATGTTGACGCCTTGGATTTCAGCAACGCTAAGGCAGATGACATCGCTGAAGGCGCAAGGCAGTTTCACATGGGCACTCCGCAGTACGAACACCTCCGCGGATGCGAGGCGGCTGTGGATTTCATCGCTTCCATCGGCGAAAAACACATAGATGATTTCGCGGATCAGGTGAAGGGCCTGGAAGGCAGAAGGAAACAGGTTGTCGCAGGCATGCTGGCTATTGACGCTTATGAAGTTCCTCTAGGGAACAAACTCCGCAAGGGTCTGAGAAGAATCAAAGGCGTAAACGTTCACGGTCCCGCGGAAGGCGAACCGAGAACGCCAACCGTAGTCTTCACCATGGACAATTATTCCAATGATTTCATATCGCGGGTCCTCGGGTCGAAGGCCATCAATTGCTGGAACGGAGATTTCTACGCAATCGAAGCCATCAAAGCCATTGGTCTCGCGGAAACAGGCGGCGTGGTTAGGCTAGGTCTCGCGCCTTACTGCACGGAAGGCGATATTGACAGAACCCTCAGCACCATCGCCTCTATCGCGGCAGGTGAATACGATGGATATGTACCGGTCATAGATTGATTTGTGGGGGCACGCTTTGTGGCCCCGCCTGGGCTGGCGGCATGCTCCACACGCTGAAAAGACGAGTGAATCGAAAGCCTTTCACTCGTCTTTGTTTTTTATCTTTTGTTGGAGTTTCGCCAAATTTTTTGTTCCTCAGCCGCCTGAATCAGATCGTCCCTGAAATCAGGATGTGCGATGGAAATCAGCATTTCCGCCCTTTCCCAGGTAGCTCTGCCGGCCAAATTGATCACGCCGTGTTCCGTAGCGATGAAATACCCCTGGCTCCGGGGATCCGTGACAATATCACCGTTGAAACGAGGCAATATGCGGGAGTGGCGAATTCCGGCCTTATCAACATATGAGGATGCCATGCATATGAACGCCTTGCCCCCTCTGCTCATAGAAGCGCCGGTTAGATAGTCCAACTGACCACCAGTACCGCTGATATGCCGAGTCCCCGCGCTTTCCGCACAGATCTGCCCATAAAGATCCACCGATATGCAGCTGTTGATGGATATCATGTCATCGAGCTGAGCGATCACGTCCGGCGCGTTCACATATTCCAGCGGGCAAATCATCAGCCCTGGGTTTTCATCTACCCATTCGTACAATTTTGTCGAGCCAAAGGCGATTCCGGTCACGCCTTTGTTTTTGTGAATCTTTTTCTTGCTGTTGGTAAGTTTGCCGGCTTCAAAAAGATCCACGTAAGCGTCCGAACAAAGCTCCGTGTGCATGCCCAGGTCTTTCAAGTCGGAATCCGCGAGCATTTTTCCGATCACATTAGGCATGGAGCCGATCCCCAGCTGGATCGTCGCGCCTGACGGGATGTATGACAGGATATGCTCGGCGATTTTCACGTCTTCTGCTGTTGCCGCATCCACTGGAAACTGTGGCAGGTCAGGATGCGCGCCTTCTACAATGTAATCCACCTGATCAATATGAATCGCTTCATCGAATCCACCGTATATCTTCGGCAGTTTTTCATTGACTTCGATGATCACGATATCCGCCTTGTCTAGGATGCCTTTTGCCACGCCAGTCGAACAGGACAAGTTAAAATATCCGTGCTTGTCCATGGGAGTGGCGCATACCATAGCCACGTTGACTGTCAAAAAATGATAGTAATATGGCACCACATTACGAAATGCCATAGGAATGTAATTGCACAAGCCTTTGTCGCAAAGCTTGCGCTCGTAAGCCGAACAATGCCAACTATTATAAAAGAAATGCTCCCGCTCTGGGTCGCATTCCACCGCCTGAATGGGACCGAAGATCAGATTACCTCTGATCTTCACGTCTTTCAGTTCCTCTTTTCGTTTTGCCAAGGCGGCATCCAGCAGCATGGGAAACCCCAGTGCCACCGAATAGTCTACCCAGTCTCCGCTCTTGACGCATTTCACCGCGTCTGCTGGTGTTCTCAACTTGTTTTTGTACTTGCTATAGATACTCACTAGACGCCTCCTTATTTCACTGCGTTCATTCTGCGTTTTATCGCTTTAATGTTCATTTCCGCAAAGGCCGGCTTTACATTTCCTGTCATTATTGTTTTCATGAATATGCTCCTTACCTTTTTAACGATTCAAATAGCTCTGTACATTGTACCATAAATTATAGCATAAATCCGAAGATCAAATACAGAATCGCTAACAACTCCCCTGTTAATTTCGTTGAAAGTCTCAAAAACAATAGAAAGTAAAAAGATAACCCCAGGCACATAGGAATGCTCAGCGCAAAAACAGAAGGGAAGCTATTTTCCTCTCCCCTTCTGCTTCTTTGCCACAGCGCTGTACAATGTCATGCTGACTCAATTCAATTGTAATGATATTCTATGCGGCTTTCTCGTTTTCCAAAGGTTCCACTTTTTTCGAAACAATATATAACACAACACACCCGACTGCGCATACAATTGTTAATATGGTTAATCCTGTGGAAATGGCATTTACCAGAATTCCTACATCTACGTTTTCCAGCATGCCGTCAAAATAATCACCTGATCCATTTCCATCTTCGGTGCCCCAGCCTTCATACCACGGCGCAAAAAGGTTCATGATTATATTCATGACAGTCATAATGAAGAGCAACAGCGCGATTCGCTTCGTGTCCCCGAAGGCGAGTCCTGCCCTTGGATTGGTAGGAAACGCTACGCTGTTTTTCTTTGTAAGTCCTCCGTACCGCCTTCTCCAGAACGTGTACAAAACCGGTCCCGAAAGGATGCCGACCATGCCGCCCAGGTAATAGTCGGAACCATTTACTAAGAATGCGAACAGTGCTACGCAGATTGGCACGACGCAGAGCACGCACAGGAACCCGTAGCCGCCTGGGATCCTGAATTTGTATTCTTCTCTTGGAATCCTCTTTCTCAGCACCATGGCGGAAATATAGACCATGATGTAGGAAGCGGCCAGAAGCGCAGTGTCCAGAATGATGATGAATCCAAAAGGCACCATGCACAGCACCAGGCTGAAGATTCCGATGGACAGCACAGCTACATAAGGCACTCCATACTTCTTGTCGCATTTCACCATGACCGGTGGCGCCAGATGGTCATCTGCCAGGGAGAAAAAGCCTCGAGAGCCGGACGCGATGTAGGTGTTAAAGATGGAGCACTGAGCCAAGATGGCGACAATGACGAAGAACAGGCCAAAGCCCGCGCCCCAGAAGGTGGCGACCACATCGCCGTATCCGGTTCCTTCCCCGTCCGGCCCCCAGGTGGACCACATGCCGAGTGAGCCTAGACCTGCGACCGTAGGGATGATGTACACGGCCATGATCAGCGGTATGGTGATCATGGTTCCTTTTGGAACACCAGCTGCTGAATATCGCTGCTGCTTCCAGCCGCACATCCACTTTTGTGGGACCCTTACCTGATTTGGCTTTCAAAAGCTTTAGAAAACCCACCCGTATCTCCTCTGCGAGAGGCCCTTTATCTCTATCCTGCCCATAGAAGATCTTGCGGTTTTTAGAAAGCTGACTCTGGTAAACGGAGGCCGCAATCTGTTCCCGGATCGTCTCAATAAAGCGGGTGCCGTTCATTCCTGGCAAGATCAGATCCACCAAAACGATATCCGCAGGAGATTCAAATTTTACGGGCAAAGGGTTCCTTAGATTGGGCGGTTTATAAAATGTGATAAATTGGGCGGTTCACGGTTGTAAAAATGTGATTTTTGTATTAACATAATAGTGGTTACGCAGAATAAATCTTACTAAATCGCAGGTTTAGAATTTTTTGAACGAAAGGATTTTTCTATGTATCGTATCGCATTGGAAAAAATGAGACAGTGGCAGAGCCAAACAGATCGATATCCATTACTTGTTATGGGCGCGAGGCAAGTGGGGAAAACTTGGCTCATGAAAGAATTTGGCAGACTCTATTTTGAGGATGTGTGCTATGTCAATCTCGAAAACCCCGGAAGCATCGCCGATATTTTTTCTGGAACCATAAAGCCGGAGCGGATCATCGAATTGCTCTCGGCTTATCATGGCAAAAAAATCAAACCTGAAACAACGCTGATCATTTTTGATGAAATACAGGAAGTGCCCCGTGCTCTAACATCGCTAAAATACTTCGCGGAAGGGGCCCCCGAATATTTCATTTGCTGCGCGGCTTCACTGCTTGGAGTCACTCTGCACCAAGAAACCTCGTTCCCTGTGGGAAAGGTGGATTTCATGACATTGACTCCCATGACCTTTTATGAATTCCTTTTGGCAAATGACGAATCCGCTTTGTTGGAATGGACAAAGCAGCATTATAACGAACCTATGCCTGATATTTTCTCCGAAAAATATATGGATTACCTGAAAAAATACTTTATCATAGGCGGAATGCCTTCTGTTGTGAAAACCTGGATCAATCATAAAGATTTCTCTGCGGTCAGAGTGGAACAAGAACGTTTACTGCTTTCCTATGAAAACGATTTTTCCAAACACGCTCCAGGAAAAACGATACCCAAAATACACCACGTCTGGAATTCGATTCCTTCACAGTTGGCTAAAGAAAACAAAAAATTTGTTTATGGCCTGGCAAAAGAAGGAGCGAGAGCCCGTGAATACGAGGACGCTTTACTCTGGTTGAAAGACAGCGGGATCCTCCGTAAAGTCGGCCTAGTAAAAGGCGGGCGGCTCCCGCTGAAAGCCTATGAAGACTTGAAAGCGTTTAAGTTATATGTTTTGGACATCGGCCTGCTGTGCGCTATGTGCGAAATCGATGCGCAGCTCATCATTGAAGGTGACGCTTTGTTTAAAGAATACATGGGCACTTTGACTGAACAATTCGTGCTACAGGAAACACAGGCCACAGAAATTGCGAAAACCATTTATTATTGGAGTGAAAACGCGACCTCCGAAGTGGATTTTCTCTTTTCCTATCACAACAAAATTATTCCTGTGGAAGCAAAAGCTGGTCTTGTGGTGCATGCCCAAAGTCTGAAAGTTTTTCGGAAAAAGTACGAGCCGCAGATTTCTATACGCACATCCCTGCGGCCTTTCAGCCTTGACCATGGCCTAATTAACCTGCCACTCTATGAAATCTGGAATTTGGACAGCATATTAGCTGATGTTGATTCCAACTCTAACCGCTGCAATAAGTCTTTTATGATGCCTTCGTCCTGAATCAGGTTGATCCCAAAGCATTTTTTGCCTGCGTCTTTAATGGATGCTCCGATATGATAAACTGTTTTTTCGTCCAAAATCAAAAATCTATCGTGAAAGGCTTTGGTGTATTTTACCTCCAATTTGGGGTATTGGGCGTTGAAACTCTTGACGTCAGCGTCAGTCAGCTTCGTTTGCTTCAACGTATAAACCACCGCTGAAACGCCATTCTTTTTCTTGGAAAGCAGATTCAGCGTGTTGATATCCACATATCCGTCCACTAATATGACTTCCTTGTTTCCTCTTTGAATCAGATCGGCGATCAGGCTAAACGCGTCGTAAATTTGTCCATCAAAAAATATTTTTTGATTGGATTCCGCATGTTCGGATATGTAAGAAAACACTTGCTCAAATCGCTCGTCTGTTTCTGCTTGATAATTGATCTGGCGTGCCTCCATGGTATTTAACCGTTCATATAATAAAGAAGTATTCGCCATATACTTGCGCATTTCTATGAAAGTATCCATGATCTGTATGCTTGTGCGGACAGCGACTTCGCTTCTTAAAACCGCTGACAGCATGGCGATTCCTTGCTCTGTGAACGCAAAAGGCAATTTCCTTCGCCCGCCATATCCATTGTTTTCCCCGGAACTTGAAATCGCAAATTGCGACTTCAAGTTTCCATATTCAGCAGCACTTGAAGTCACAAATTGTGACTTCAAGTGCTCATACTCGGCTTGAGTCAGTTGAAACCGAAATTTTTCTGGAAACCGTGCAAGGTTACGTTTTACTGCCTGATTTAGCCGCCTTGTTTCCACTTGATACAGCTGCGCTAAATCACTATCGATCATGACCTGTTGACCACGGATCACATAGATCATATTTTTTATGTTAAGCTCACTCAACTCAATGTCCGCTGCTGTCAACTTTTCATTTTCTTTTTCCATATTTCTCTGTTCTATGTCAGCCATCTCTTCCTTAAATGCTCCCGCATTCCTCCTTGTTCCATTCATCGGACAAGAAATCTATTGATTTACTTTCATCACCTTTCAAAAATGTAGTCCATATGTACCATGTGCCTCGTAGGATATGGTATTATCCCCCTTTATATATAATTTTTGGTATATTATAGCATATCGGCCGCCATTGTCAATACATTTTGTAATATTTTACTATTACAAAATACTACCCACATACAAAAGGAAAGCGCCTACTAAACAGACGCTTTCCTCTATATTATTTCATTTTTTCTTCGCCGCCTATGAAATTTGTCATTTCTTCGATCTGTTCTAACAGGAGCAGGGCAAGCGCAATCTTCTTCTCATAATTCCAGAACGCTATCTCACTCTGACCTTTTTCGCTTTAAAGCTGCTGGCATAATTCTTCCCTTTATAGGTCTTATACGCTTTTACCGTGAAAGTGTATCTAGTGCCGGATTTCAGCTTTTTCTTTGTATAGCTGGTGCCTTTGGTGCTCTTCAACTTTTTCCACGAACCATTGACCTTATAATAAACCGTATAGCCGGTAGCGCCTTTTACCTTGCTCCACTTTAATGTCGCTTTTCTCTTACCGGCCTTTACCTTGAAATTCACAGCCTTTGGAGCTGTCGCAGCATAGATGGAAGCATAGGATCTGCTTTCCACCTGTTCCCCGTTGAGCGGCGCATAAGCCTTGACCGCAAAACGGTAGCCTTTGGCTGGGGTCAATTTCTTCATGGTATAAGAAGTAGTGTTTGTTTTTATGGTCGCCTTTTTGACCCACTTTTTCTTGGAACTGTTATATCGATAGACCATATATCCCTTTGCGTTGGGAACCTTTTTCCACGTCAGCTTCACGGTTTTGGCGGTAGACAAAGCCTTCAGCCCAGCAACGTTTGAAACGCTTTGCTCAGGAGTAGTTAATCCAGGATCCTGTCCTGTGTCTGTGCCGTTTACGTCAGAGCCGGAGCCTGATCCAGGTTCAGAGCCAGGCCCTGGCCCTGCCACAGAGTTAGAGACTTTCTCTATTTCCTGGAGAATCTTATCTTCCGTATTGGCTCCCAGAGTCATGCTTCTTACTTTATTATTTTTATCAATTAATATAATGTATGGAAATTTTCCACTGGTCTGATTGTACAAGCCCAGATAAGAAAGCGCACGGTTCCAGTTCAGCGCCTCTTCATCGTGGCAAAATATAATATCACTTGCATAATCCTCAGCGAATTCTGCCACCTCTGCGGCGGAAGCTCCATTGACATCCGCATAAATCACCCTCAGATCCGGCCTGCTGACCCAAGTACTCTCACTGATGCTCTGCAGCACAGCCTCTGTGTCATCGCTAGCGGTATAGCCAAAAATCAGGACAGTGGTTTCATCAGGGTTTGCTGTTGTGGAAACTGTTGTGTTCCCTATCGTTTTCAAGTCATACTCTTGATTCTCGATTGCTACGACAGAATCAGGAGGCGGAGCAAGCGAACCCTCTCCCGCCACATTAGAAAATTTCTCTATCTCCATTAAAATCTCATCTGCGGTCTTCGCGCCCTGGAGCAAGCTTTGCGCCTGGTTATTAGGATCGATCAATACGATCGTTGGCAATTCCTTGATCCTGATATCAAAGAGTTCCCCATATGCGTGCGCCGCATCAAAAATTTCATCCCCTCCATAATTGTAGCAGAAAATGATATCCTGCAGCCCATAAGTATCCGCATAGGATTGGAGCTGCTCCTTAGTAGCCCAATTGGTCTCGGCAAAAATCACCCGAATATCTGGACGCTTCACCCATTCGCAGGAGGAGAGGCTTTTCAAGGTGGATCTTGTGCCGGGACGGTCCCCAAAGATCAAAACAGTGGTTTCATTGGGATTCGCGGTTGTGGAAACTGTCGTATCATCCGTAGATGTAAAATCATATGCGAGATTTCCTTCAGCTGCCTGCGCTTTGGACCCCGAGACGGCGATCAATAATAGGAACAGGACCACCAGCATGGAAACTGTGCCTATATGCAGTATCTGTTTCTGAAAAATATGGTTTTTAGCCATAACATATCCTCCTAAATTTCATGCGCTGAAAATTCTTGATCCTCCAGCAAGAAACTATGTGGATTATACCATTTGTACCCGAATATCTCAATATACTTTCTTCTATTTTCACAGAAATTGATTTCGCAGAAAGGAGCCCTCCGCACGCAGCTATCGTCCACATGATCTGCGTTTTGTGACCGGCAGCTTGGTCCAGATCCAATATGGGAAACACACACCGCAAGAAGTGTTTTACCACCAAACAGGATTATTTTTTAATTTGGTGGTAAAAAGCCGGTGAAAAAAAGAATTATTTTTACATTAAAGTGAAATGATCCAATATATTTCCATTTACAGAACGAAGATTGGCCGAAACAAGCTGACTTTCTCTAGAAACAGTGATGGCTGTGTGAAGTTTTACCACCAAACAAAATATTTTTCTGATTTGGTGGTAAAACCTCCAAACTCTCTGCCCACTCCCCAAAGCAGCGCAAAAAAGCCACTCCAACTCCCAGCCCCGCTCGCCTCAAGGAATTGAAAAGGCCGCGCACCTGCTGATTGCAGCTTTGTGCGGCCTTTCCACATCTCAAAACTGATATTCTATACAAATTGAATTTCTGGTTCTTTTCTCGGCGGCATGCGGTAGTATTTCACCCGCTTATCAGGATATCCGACCATCACTGGGTAATAATTTTCGCAATCAGCCGGAATGCCCGCCGCTTCTTTGAGTCCCGGATGATCGGCTCGCAGCGCGAAATTAAAATATCCGGCCCAACATACGCCCAGGCCCGTGCCGTGGGCGCACAAATCCAAATAAGTAAGGGAAATGCCGTAATCAATCGAATTATCGCAATAAGCGATAACAATCGCTGGCGCGTCCCAAAAAACATAATCATCAGGAGAGCCAATGGCATCGGCCCTCAGCAGCACAAAGCCGGAACAGATCCGGCTGCACGCACCGCATTTCTTACATTTTCCCCAATCCACGTATATCTTCTTATTCATATCTGAATTCCACTTCTTCATCCAGCGGATACACGGGCCTTCTGATCTTTGTGAAATTGCCGGCCTTGCGCACGTCCGGGCTAGTGATGCCCAGGCTGTCGGGCACGATGTAATGCTCCGCGATCCCCTGATACGTCTCTTCGTAGGCTTTTCCAAAGCCCTTCAAAATCAGTGCTTTGTACCCTGCGATATCAATGTCCAGGCATTTGAAAATATTCATTATCTCTGTGGCCGCTTTCAGCTCTGTGACCACAATGGTGATTCCATCGTGATCGAGAACTGCGATTTTTCCTACGTTCTGCCGGGAAGTCGGGTCCGCGTCAGCCATAGGGATTTCTCGATCTGCCAGCAGTTTGACCGTAGCGTTGATTTCCACGGGTTCGCCGTGAAACTTGTCTACTTTCCCTCCCAGCGGTCCCTGGACTTTTCCTCCGACTCCGGCCTTCCATGCTTGAGAAACGATTTCCGGATCTCTGATGGTGGAGACCCCTGCCGGCCGCAGTCCGCTCTTCATCACAGCCCGCAAAATATAGGTGCCATCTGCGGAACCGCCGCCAAGAGGGTCATCGCACTCATCAATGAAAGCCCACAATCCATCTGTTTCTTCCGCCTGTTTGACAGCGTCCTCGATACGGGGCAGATCGCAAAAGAACTCATTTTGCGATTCCCATATATAGGCTGCCATTTCCTTGGCGATTTTCTCGGCCAGCTCAGGTGCGTTATCTGTGATCACCACGCAGCTTGGACCTGCCTCTCTTTTATCCGAAGCATAGTATCCGGCAAAAGGCGATACGTTGATCACCTTTTCTTCCTGCTCGTAAGCTGCGGCCTTTTCCATCAGCTTTTCCATGGGACCGCCCTTTGTCTGGGTGTAAATGGCTGGAAACAGCAGCGGCGGCTGCGCCCGATACATGGCTGGCCTTCCCACTTTGCCGGAAACGATCTTTTCCAGCAGCTGGCACGCCTCCTGCTGTCTTTCATAAACATCCATGTGCGGATACGTGTCATATCCGTAGATCACGTCCGCCTTTTCCGCCATCAGATCGGACACATTGGCATGAAGATCCAGAACAGTCAGCACAGGTGTGTCTTCGCCAACGATCCTTCTGATTTCCGTCAGCAGATCTCCCTCTGCGTCATCCAGTCCCTGAACGCAGCACGCGCCATGAAGATGCAGCAGCACGCCATCCACTGTTTCACCAGTTAAATTCTCTATGAATTTGTTTTTTATGTAGTCGTAAGTTTCCCCTGTCACCGGGCCTGACGGATATGCGCCCGCCGCAAAGATGGGGACGATTTCCCAGCTGTGGGCCTCTGCGTAATCAATGTACCCGCCGAGCCAGCCACCGCCGCCGTCTCCCCGCACGCCTCGATGTCTTTCTATGATTTCATCTTTATCATCAAACAGCACTTGCCGCATGGCCTGGATATCTACCGTATCCTTGCTGAAACTATGGGATTCATGACTGAAAGCTCCTATTGCGATTCTCATTTCTCTTCTCCTCTCATGCGTCCACACGCTGCTCGCACACGGTGCCCAGCTGGTTTTCCATGGCTTTCAGCCGCTTCATCTCATGCGCCATACAGATGACCGCAATGAGACATGCGAACACGTCTGCGATAGGCTGAGCCAGCCACACGCCATCTAATCCCAGAAACATCGGGATGATGAACAGCATTGGCACTGCGAAAATAACCACTCTTGTCAGAGAGTTCAGCAAGGCGAGCCCCATCTTTTCAATGCCGATATAGTAACCGCCCACCAAGGTAGCCACATTACCGAACGCATAGATCAGGATAAACAGCCGCATAGCGTGTACTGTGATATCGATCAATTCCTGAACGCCTCCCGCAAAGAAAGCTACTACTGGCTTCGCGAAAATCATGACCAGCACCTGCAAGATCAGCAATACGACAAAGCTCTGACCGATTCCCGCCTTGATCAAGCTTCTGATCCTGCCAAACCGCTTGGCTCCATAGTTGACGCTGGCGATGGGCTGCAGCCCTTGG
Source organism: uncultured Eubacteriales bacterium (assembly GCA_910583765.1). Lineage (GTDB taxonomy): Bacteria > Bacillota > Clostridia > Peptostreptococcales > Anaerovoracaceae > Hominibacterium. The sequence continues at coordinate 12,044 of CAJTYS010000037.1, forward strand.
GTAAAGGAATTGGTGATGGCAGTCATCACATAAACGATGTAAGCGTTGAAAATGCCAAATGCTGCGATATGCAGGTCGTTCCCTCCGTAAGCGATCAGCTGTCTGTTCACTACCACAGTGGTGATCAGTGGGCAAAAATTCACCACGAACATGGGGAAACCGATCTTTACTGTCTGCGCCACATAGCCCATATCAATCTTTAAATCCCCTGCCTGAAGGGTAAAGATGTTCTTGCTGGCCTGCATGTAAGGAACCAGAACGATCATCGCAGCGATCCCCAAGACGCAGTCCAGCGCGGACGCTGCTGTTGCCCAGTGACATTTAAACACTAACACGTATTCCACGACAATGGCTAATGCGCCTGCAAACACAAAGGCAATCGCCGCTGCCTTTGGACGTTCTGCCAGCCTGCAAAAGAAGTAAGCCTGCATGCCTACGCAAACCACAGGAAAGCATGGCCAAAAGACTCTTGCGTATTCCAGGGCGTATGGCAGCACTGCGTCAGTGGCCCCAAGGAATCTTAAGATTGGCTCCAGAAAAATCATCACAATGACCGCCACTCCGATGGACAATATCACCACTGCCGTCAAAGAACTTCCATATACTTTCCTCGCTTCATCGGATTTTCCTTCACCCAGCTTGATTCCTGCCAGGGTGGAAGCTCCGAGGCCAAACATATTGACGGTTCCCAGCATGAAGTACATGAAAGTGATGACAATGGAGACTCCGGCAAGGGCCAATTCTCCGACCCCATTTCCCATGAAATATCCATCCAATATCACAGCCACGCAGGAAGCCATGGCTCCTACCAGCGCTAATAAAGCGTATTTCCAGAATAGTTTCCCTATGCTGCCTGTCAGCAGCTCGCTGTTTTCCATGTTTTCCACAGCATTTTTGTTTTGTTCCTCGCTCATGGCAAACCCGCTCCTTTCCGCCTTTTATTCCACATAGGCAAAGGCTCTGACCGGCGAACCGTCCGCACCTTTCAGCTTTAGCGGCGCGGCAACGAAGGTCACTTCGTCAGGAAGCGCTGCGGCGTCCACCAGACCCAGCACGCATGGGATCCCGTTCCTGGCAAAGGCGAAATCCGGCACTTCCGTGCCTTCTGGCACCACATCCATGCCGTCTCTCGGGTCGCCGAACATGGGAGCGTCTATGGCAAAGGCTTTGATGCCCTTTTCCACCAAATAGGCCGCTGCTTCCACTGTGATGTAAGGGCTTTCCCAAGTGTAATTTTCCTCTGTCATCCGCTTGTCCCAGCCAGTGACGATGACGCAGATGTCACCCTTTTCCAGCCGCTCGCTTCCCGCTTCTTTCAGCATGTCCACGGTGATCTCATAAAACGGCTGCTGGTCGCATGGGAACCGCAGCACTTTGGCCGGCCCGATGATCTTGTCCAGGGGCATTTTCTCCGTGCCCTCCCCGTCGTCCCACCAATGGGCCGCGTTTTCCAGATGAGTTCCGGTATGAGACGTGAGCACATGCTTGTTAGTGATATAACCATTGGCTTTCACTGTCGCCAGTTTTTCTGTTTCATAAGGCACATAAGGCTTTCCATAATACCACATGCCCTCTTCAATCGTCGCTGATAAATCGTAAATCTTCATTCTTAGTTCTCCTCTCTTTTTCCTTTATTTCATGTAGGAGATACCACTGACAGCGATATCCCCAAAATCCTAACAAAATCCATCGCCGCAGAGCCTTGGCGAAGCTGGCTTCACTTTGGCTGTACAGCTGGGCGGCGGCATCGCCCGATCCCTACAGCTTTCCAAAGAGCCCCCAACCGTACATTTCGCAAAATTCCCTGCTGCCTTCCACCAGCCACTCAGGATACCCCTGCTGGATCTCTCCCTGACCCGCGGCCCAGTCGATGACTGCCTTGGAAAAGCGGATGGGACTGGCGAATCCCGCCGGTGAAATCAGATCGAGTTCATCGAATTTCGTATGGTTCCCCGCACAGAATCCGGCCATCAAAGTGATCTGCGGGATCTCCTTGACCGCGAAGTTCAAGGTGTCCACTACCATAGGCGCCATGTTCACCGGCCAGTCGTATTCCAACTGAGCAGTGATCTCATTGAGCTTGGCTTCCACAGAAGATTCTCCCGCGCCCCATATCACGTAATTGCAGAGGGTGTTGCCCACGATGTCATAGTTGAGCACGAACTTTGTGCTGTCAAAGATGTCTCTGTGATCCAGCAGATAGTATTTGCTGCCGTGAAGACCGCATTCGTGGCCTGACCAGGCGATGAACCGGATGGTCCGCTCCGGCGGGTTCCCTGCTTTTGCTCTGTCGCTGTAATACTTGGCCAGTTCCATGATCATGGCCACCGCTGCCACATCGTCTGTGGCCCCTGTGCTGCTGACTGCTGAATCAAGGTGCCCGCAGACGATGATGGTTTCGTCTTTTTTCTTGGTGCCTTCCACGATCCCGATGGTGTTCCTGGTCTTGCCCATGGTAACATCGAACTGCGTGTCCATATGAATCTCCGACGCGCCTTTGTTCAGCAATTCCAGGGCTGTCCTATAGTGGATGATGGCCGTGGGAATGGTGTACTCCGCGTCCATGGTTTCAAAATTGGCGTACACATAAGGCACGTCCCAGTGGCCATCGCTTGTGGTATAGATCACAGCTGCCGCGCCGTACTCGTGGAGCCGCTTGTACATGGAGATATCCGGATATACCATGTAAACGTCCCTGCAAATCAGCACCGCCTTTCCCTTTACATCCTGCTCTTTGAAATTAGCAATGCTGCCATTTTCCACATAGACCAGGGGCAGTGTGACGCCGCCTTGTGGCGTTTCTTTTGAAAAAAGCGCGGGCGTGTGGGCAAGCTCCGTCCATTCCCCGCTGATCAGGGCTTTTAGCACGGATTTTTTCACCTTGCACACTGGGACCTCAAAGTCGTGCGTGTCTGTTTTGATTCCGTTTTCTCGGTAATAGCTGGCAATGTAATCGCTGGCCTTCAGCACAGATTCTGTCCCCGCGATCCGCTGTCCGCATTCTTCCACGAAAAATTTCGCATGTTCATATGTTTTTTGCTGCATCATCTGTGTTCCCCTCTTTTCTTTAAATCAAGTCTTTAAAATCTGCCATATTCACGTCTTTTCCCTGTTTTCGTTCTTCGATCCCCTTTAAGACCGCATCGTGCCTTGCTTTTGACAGCGGGTATTTGATGACTACGATGACAGACACCAGGAAGATACCGCCGCAAAGGAACGCGTACATGTATTTGAGACCTGCCAGGGTTTCCACGGATTGAGCCGCCCCTTCCACGTAGCCAATGGCTGTGAGCAGAATGCCTACCAATGCCATTGCCACCGCACCCGACACTTTCTGAATAAAAGCCACGAATCCGAAAATGATGCCGTCCGTCCGCTTTCCTGATTCCAGTTCATTGACGTCCACGCAATCAGGGATCATGCTCCACGGCACTTGATACACCGCGCAGGTGCCCAGAGCCATGAGCACCACCAATAGATACAGCATGCCTATGCTTCCTGGTTTTAAAAGGAATCCGATCAGCAGAACCATGGCCAGACCTTCGATGCCCACAGAGATGATCCAGGCGGATTTCTTTGATACTTTCTTGCACAAAACATCGATCCCAAAAGCTCCCACGCAGGACAGGAGCCCGATCACCATCATGACGCTGGCGATCTGCGCTTCGTTCATCTGCATATAATAGCTATAATAGTAAACTTGCAGAGAAAGATTAATGGTGTTGCCGAACACTGCCAGAGCAAAGATAATCATCACGATCCTAGTGGCTTTGTTCTTGAACACTTCTTTCAGATCCCGAAAAGAGAACTTCGCTGTTTCTCCATCTCCGTCATACCGCTCGTATCCTTTTGTTGTTTTCCATAAAATAAAGATAAAAATCAGTGCGATGATCATGTAGATGGCCAGGGCGCAGCTCCAGCCAAAGTCTGGATTGTCCAGCTTTTGCCCAAAATATGTAACCAGCATCAAAGTCGGGCTGACGATGATGACCACTGCCATGCAGAAAAAGTTCTTGTACGTTGCCAGAGTGGAACGCTCGTCATAGTCCAGCGTCATTTCAGAACCCAAGGCAGAGCTGGAAATGTCCAGAACAGTCTGCGCCGTGTAGTAAAGCAGGATCACGACCACAAAGTAAACCTTTGAAACCGCTTCGCTGAATCCGAAATTAGTGAACAACAACACGCTGATCAGAACAAAGGGAACGGCCACGCCGATGATCAGCGGCCTCCGTCTGCCCTTTTCGCTCTTGATGCCATCTGAAATGCTGCCGATAATCGGGTCAGTGACCGCGTCCCAGATGGTGCCCAGAGAAATGATCGCTCCTGCGAAAGCTGCCGCCAGGCCAACTACGTCTGTAAAAAAGTACATCCCATACAAGCTGAACAGCGTCCAGGTGATGAAACTGGTATAGCCCGACAAGCCGTAGGCCAATTTTACTTTAAAAGGAAGCCGTTCACTTCCATGATTGTTCCTATTGGTTGTTTCCATAAGATTTCATCCTCTCGTAACTGATTAGGGCTGCCCCCAATCCTCCAATGCTGCGTTCCATGGAACAAAGATCCGCGCTGACATCACAAAGCCGGCTCCGCTGATTCTTTTCATCGGCAGACTCTGTTGATGCTTCGGAAATATCGCAAACAATATTTCCTACATAAATAAAAAAGATATATCTTATGAATTAAGTATATCTTTTTCTGAATATTTTAAAATTGTCCATTAGGTTTAAAATTTACGGGAATCATAGAACTAGTGGTACAGAGATGGCCATTAAGATTGATAAAAGGTATGCGAAAAGTTCTATTTCCTAGGCAAAAATAAGCTGACCAGCTGCCGCCTGCTGTTGACATTGAATTTGGTGAAAATGCTGTGGATGTGTTTTTTCACTGTGGAAATGGAAATGCAGAGCTCATCGCTGATTTCTTCATTAGAATAGCGTTTCATCAAACAATGGAAGATTTCTTTTTCTCGATTGGAAAGGCTGCCATACCGCAGGTCTCTGTCATAATCCATGGGAAAGGCTTCTTCCAGGTTTTCCTGATCCAGAAACTTGGCGGCAATGTCCTCCGTATGTCCAATGAGCATGTCCAGGATCATCATTTCCCGCTCCGTAAAAGGCCCATTGAACCTGCTCCTGTAAATAGTGGCGGACGCCATGTTGCCTTTTGGTGTTTTTACCACAATGCCCCCTGAATATTCAAGGCCTTGCGTTTTCATCCATTTGTTATAAAAGCCTGTGTTTCCCTTTTCCGCTTCCGTGATGATGTCGCTGTCTCTAAAGGAAGATGATTTTGGGTAACTGAAAGCAGGGTTGGTAAAATCCATGGAAACGTACTCGTTGTAGGAGCGCAGGGAATCCAAGCTCGCGTCCACGCAGACGGATTTCACCGGATCCACATGCAGAGGGTTTTCCGGGTCCAGGACAGTGAACACCGCAGAGGAAAAGGGGATCAGCTTTCGCAGCAGGTGCAAAACGCGGCTTCCCAATTCATTCAGGTCCTTCGACCCGTGGATGTCCCGCACGATATCGTTGATCATCAAAAATTCTTTTTCACTTAACACCGCCATATCCGCATCCTTACCTCCAATCCTTTTAAGGCTTTTTTTCAAAATAAAATGTCTGTGGCTACTTTTTACGTTTTAAAATCCTCCGCCGCTGGATTTCCTCCTCTGCGGCTGTTCCTAAATGATTATAGTAGTCTAGTTTTTCTTCCGTGGACATTTCCTTTGTGATCTCATAATTATGCTCTCTAATTTTATGAATATCATCAATGGTGAAGTCTGGGCTAAGCGATAATTTATCCATAACTATTCCTCGCTGATAAGGCCTTTCGTTTAACTACATTCATTATACCATAGAATTAATGCTTATGCTCCAACATATACGCCTTGCCCATTGACAAAATAGCTGCCTGCACAAACGAATTATTTTTCATGCGGTAGCCATTTTGCAATCAGTCCTATAGATGTATCTGCTGTTATTACCTTTGCGTTTTTTAACAATAGATCATACTTCATTTTTTCTACCTCCTGTCAGTTGAATGTTCCACTATTTATTTTCATATACAATCCTGCCATCCATGACAGTCAGCAGGATTTTTGTATTGAAAATGTCTTGCGGCGCCGCATCAAAAAGATTTGTGTCCATTACAATCACATCTGCCAAATATCCCTTTTCCAGAAGTCCCAATTCTTTTTCACGAGCAGCGCCATAGGCCGAACCATAGGTATAGCTGCACAGCACCTCGTATACGGACAGCTTTTGAGATGGGTTCCAGCCGCCTTCAGGTTTCCCATCATTATGCAGCCTCGTTATTCCTCGATAAATCTCAAGAAACGGATCATTATCAACCACTGGGCAATCGCTTCCAATGGCCAGGACTCCCGCAGTATCATACAATATCTTTAATGGCCATGTCCGATCGGCTCGTTCCTTTCCCAGTGTTGTGAAATATGGATTCTCTGAAAAGGTTTGGGTCATGGCGATATGTTCCGGCTGCATGGAAGGAACAATCCCCAGCTTCGCAAAGCGCGGGATATCCTCCTCGCTGACGATTTCCAAATGCTCAATGGCGTGCCGACAACCATTTTTGCCGTAAAGCGCAATCGCACTTTCGTAATAATCCAATGCCAGGCGGACTGACTTGTCTCCGCAGGCATGAAGTTTGATATGGAAACCTCGTCTATGTCCTTCCTGTACCGCCTGTGCGATGGTGTCCAAATCCGATAGAGAAATTCCGCAGTTTCCAGGGGCATCGGCATAAGGATCCAGCATCAATGCGGTATGCGTTGTGCTCACGCCATCAAGAAACTGCTTCAGGTGATCCACACGGAGCTGATCTGAATGGTATTCCTCCCGGCAGCGCTGCGCGTATTCTAGATCACCCAGCAGGTCCAACGCAGCATGGATGCGCACGGTCTGCGCATCGCTTTTTCCCATGTCGCTATACACGGCAAGGGTTCCCATATTTCCATGGAAATATGGTTGCACATCCACAACCGATGTAATGCCCAATTCAGATGCTGATTTCATAAAATTTTCAAGGGTCGTTTTTTCTTCTTCTTTCGTCAAACTAAAAGCATGCTTTGTGATAAGCCCTGCTGCGCTTTCTAAGAAAACACCTGTAGGTTCCCCATCCTCTGTCCTGATGATTTTTCCTCCAAAAGGCGCTGGGGTTTCTTTCGTTACACCAGCCAGTTCCATTGCCTTGCTGTTTACCCATACGCCATGGGCCTCCGCATTGACCAAACAGACTGGCCTGTCTGGGAAACAGCGGTCAAGAGAGTCCTTTGTGGGCAGCTTCCCGCTGTTCCAAAAAATATGATACCAGCCAAATCCTCTCACCCAGCCGCTCTGTCTGCCCCTTTCCTTCTCCGCTTCCCAAACCTTGCGCGCAGCGTCCTCTTCACTTCGCGCATCAGCTAAATTCACATACGTCTTATACATTCCTGCCATCAGCAGATGCGTATGACTATCATGAAATCCGGCCATGATCAGCGCGTCTTCATATTCTCTGATCTGCGTATTTGGACCCACTAGCGTCTTTGCGGCCTCTGTGTTTCTGCCAATAGACATGATCCGGTTTCCTTTTATGGCCACGTACCCTTTGTAGGGAAGTTTCCTATTGCTGTCAAAAATATAATTGCTCTTTAAAAGTAAATCTGCTTGCATGTTCTCCCTCCCTGATTCTATTGATTGACCGGCTGCCTTTTTTCTGCCAGCCAACACATTTGCAAACCACAAATTCCAGCTGCTGATCTCCCGCAATTTAAAATGGCCGCCGACATGAACATTATTGATCATGCTGGCAGCCATTTCACAATGGACACTGGTGTATCATCCGGCTGTAACTGGAGGATACACGAACGCGGCAGCGCACCAGAACATGGACAGGCTGCCGCGCTATGCAATATGTGCCCGCGGCCTTAAGCGCAGCAAAATGGACATTTGTGATTTTGCTTATTCAGCATGGAGATAAAGTCATGGCCGCGGGGCTTGTCTTAGAGCGCTTTCCAACTCTGATGATGTGGCCTGCGCCCTAGTAAATGGGTTAGCTGAATGTGATCACTGTCCCTGTCTTGCCTTCCAGGGCATCTACTGCCTTGTCAAGGGATGTGATGATCGCCTTCTTGTTTGGATAGGCTCTCACGAATTTCATGGCCGCCTGCACTTTAGGCAGCATGCTGCCTGGCGCGAACTGGCCTTCTTCGCAGTACTGCGCAGCCTGTTCCAGGTTCAATGTTGACAGGTCTTCCTGGTTTGGCTTGTTGAAATTGATGGCCACTTTTTCCACTTCTGTCAAAATCATCAGGGTGTCCGCGTCCACCTGCTCTGCCAGCAGTTCCGCCGCAAAGTCTTTGTCAATGACAGCCGCTACGCCTTCCAGTTGGCCGTTGGCTTTTTCAATGACTGGGATGCCGCCGCCGCCGCAGGAGATCACTACTGTGGAATCCCACAATTTGTTGATGGCGTCGATTTCCACGATTTTCTTAGGGATCGGGGAAGCCACTACCCTTCTCCAGCCTCTGCCTGCGTCTTCTTTCACGGAATATCCCTTTTCAGCCTGGAGCGCTTTCGCCTCTTCCTCGCTGTAAAAAGGTCCGATCGGTTTGGTCGGGTTGGCGAATCCAGGGTCCTTTTCGTCTACCACCATCTGTGTGGCCACTGTGACTACCGGTACGTTTTTGTTGGCTTTGTTCAATGCGTATTTCAAGCACTGCTGGATATGATAGCCGATGTAACCCTGAGACATGGCGCCGCATACGTCGAAGGGCATGGCCGGAGTCACGTCTTTCGCGGCTTCGCTGGCCATGACGATGCGCCCTACCTGCGGACCATTGCCGTGTACCACAGCGATTTCATATCCTCTGGAACTGATTTCCGCGATATGTTCACATGTTTTTTTCACCACTTCAAGCTGCGCCTCCGCAGTCGCAGCCCCTTTGCCGGACTGCAGCGCGTTGCCGCCCAAAGCGATCACGATTTTTTCTACCATATATATTCTCCTTATCCGCCGCCGAAAAAAACTCAGCGGGTCTGACTTTTTCATTAGGAACCTTTGATTCCGTCATTTCCGCTTTCTTTATTTCTGCGGTTTCTGCTGGGTGATGCAGTGGATGTTTCCGCCGCCGTAAACCACTTCTCTGGTCTGCACGCCAACGACCTCTCTGTCAGGGAACATGGCCTGGATCTGCTCTAAGGCCAAAGCATCGTTTTTGTCGCCGTACTGCGGAACAATGACGCCGCCATTGACAATGAGGAAGTTCATGTAAGACGCAATGCACAGATCCCCATCTTCTCTAGGAATGGTCCCTTCCACATAATCGATGGCAAAATCCCCCTGCAGGGTCACGGCCTTTTCTGGCGTGGTCAGTTTGTGGACCTTGAGTTTCCTGCCTTTTGCGTCAGTCTCATTCACCAGCTGATTGTAAGTGTCCTGGCACACCTGATAGAAAGGATCCTCTTTGTCATCTGTCCAGATACAAGCGACCTCACCCGGCTTTACGAAACAAGCAACATCATCAATGTGTCCGTTCGTCTCGTCAGGATCTATTCCGTCTTTTACCCAGATGACTTTTTCCACATTCAAATACTCTTTCAGCATGTCTTCGATTTCTGTCTTGCTTAAATGTGGATTTCTCCCTTCGCTCAGCAGGCACATTTCTGTTGTGATCACTGTGCCTTCGCCGTCAACATGAAAGCTGCCGCCCTCCAGCACGAAGTTTTCCGCCTTGTAGGTGTCAATGCGTTCCAGTTCGCAGATCTTCTGGGCGATCATGTTGTCCTGATCCCAAGGGAAATACAGGCCGTCCACCAATCCGCCCCAGGCGTTGAATTCCCAGTCAACCGCACGCAGCTCGCCCTTGTCGTTTTTCACGAAGGTCGGGCCGCAGTCTCTGACCCAGGAATCGTTATTGGAAGCTTCCACCACCCGTATCTCCGCTGGCAGTTTGTTTCTGGCGTTGGCGTACTGACCTGCGGAAACCAGCATGGTCACTGGCTCAAAACGGCTGATGGCTTTGGCTACGTTGGTGAACGCTTCCTGTACCGGTTTTCCGCCGTTTCTCCAGTTATCCGGCCGTTCGGGCCAGATCATGAAGATCTCTTCTTGCGGCTCGAATTCTCCCGGCATTCTGAATCCGTCTTTTTTAGGAGTTGATTTTATTCTTTTTGCCATGATGACACCTCTGATTATTCACCAAATGTTTCCGCCATGAACGCGTCCAGTTCTTCCTTCACCGCAGCCTTAGCCAGTTCGGAGCCTTCCTTCTGGTAGCGAGTAAAGTAAACCAACAGGCCTCTCATTGCGGTCAGTCTGTTTTCTGCTTCGTCCCAAGCAATGGAAATGTTGGAATCCAGCACTTCATCGGTGACTTCTTCGTTTCTTGTGGCTGGCAGGCAGTGGAGGAATTTCGCGCCTAAATTGGCCTTTGCCATCAGTTCTTTGCTGACCTGGAATTTCGGCATGAAGATCTTCTGTCTTTCTTCTGGTGACAGTTCGTTTTCATACAGGCCATACCAAACGTCCGTATAAATGAAGTCAGCGTCCTTCATGGCTTCGTCCACATCGTCTGTGATCATCCAACTTCCGCCTGATTCTTTGCAGTTTCTTTCATAAATATCCGTGTGTTCCGGTCTCAGCTGGAAGCCTTTAGGTCCAAAGTGGCAGTAGTTGGCGCCGATCTTTGTTACGATGAATCCTAAGGAAGCGCAGACCTGCGTGGCGTCTCCCACGAACACGATCTTGCAGTCTTCAATGCTCTTTCCTTCCGGCAAATGTTCGATCATGGTGATCATGTCGCCGATTTCCTGAGTCGGATGGTTGTAATCTGACATTCCGTTGAGCACAGGCACAGTGGAGGAGTTGGCCAGTCTAACGATGGTGTCGTGGTCGATAACTCTGGCCATGATAATGTCAACCATTCTGGAAATGACTTTGCCTGTGTCTTCGATGGTTTCGTGTCCGCCCAGCTGGATCATTCCAGGTCCCAGATACTGTGCGTGTCCGCCCATCTGTTCCATAGCGGTTTCAAAGGATACTCTTGTTCTTGTGGAGGACTGCTGGAAAATCATCGCCAGTGTCTTGTCCTTCATCAGTGGAGGATTGTAACCTGCCTTGATGCACTTTTTGATCTTCAGGGACAGGTTAATGATGTCCATCAGCTCCTGTTTTGTAAAGTCATTGGTGTCAATAAAATGTCTTAATTCTTTTGCCATTTTGTCTCTTCCTTTCTACACAAATCAAAATTTTTTATGCGTTTTCATAAAAGTCACTCACCCCAGCTTCAGAGCGCGTTTGAAAGCCGCCCTGAAACTTTCTTAATATTATAAAAAGATTGAAAACCGCACAATTACTCATGAGACTGAAATATTCAGAATACTACTTTTGAATAATTATTTACTCATAAAGTATGATTTTTACTGCCTGGCACAGAAATCCGTTGCTATCTTTTCTTGAAACAAATAAAATTCAATCAGGTGGTAGTCTTTAAATAACACTATTTTGTAATCGAGGAGGTATTGACATGGTTACTTTGAATCCTAGCCAGTGGCAAAAGATCAATGATATCGTGCTGAATATTTATTCAAAAACTGATATTTATAACATGCGATTGGATTTTTTGCGAGAAGTAAAAGAATTGATCCCATTTGACAAATCATTCTTTGATTTGGGTTACAAGAAAAACGCAAAAGTCGTGTTTTTTGACCCCGTGACGGAAACCGTCAATGACAAATATCTGAATTCCTATTTCAAAGTCTATGAATCCGTGGATGTCATGTTCTGGTTCTTTTCCCAAAACGAAAGCAATATCTACAGAGAAACGGATTATGTCCCCTCCGCCACATTGGGGATGTCTCTTTTTTACAATGAATGGATGCTGCCACAAAACATACGATACAGCATGGGGTCCAAAGTCGCGCAGGATGACATCCTATACGGGTCCGTGAATTTATGGCGGGGCGAAGACAAGGGGGATTTCACTGATGAAGAGATCGAGATCCTAAAGGTGCTCAACGAGCATTTGTCCCTATATTTTCACAACCGATACCCCAATGGGATCAGGCGAAGCGATGACAATGATTACTCAGACACATTGCGGCATCTATACAATTTGACTGCCAGAGAATCTGAGATCGTGGAATTGATCTACCAGGGCTTGACTAGCAAACAGATCGCAGAGAGAATTTATATATCGGAAAACACCGTAAAAAAGCACACCTATAACATTTTCAAAAAAATGAAAGTCAGCAACCGTTCTCAGATCATTAAAATCGTACATGGCTTTTCTACCACGAGCGTGGAAAATCTTTCAAATGAACAACTAAGAAAACTACATGACTGCAAGAGGTAAACTATGAAATTGAATACGTCTCTTTTAAAAGAACTGGACAACATTATCGAACATGTTTGTGATGACCTGCTGATCGCTGACTACAATGGGGAGATCCTCAAAGCATCGGCCACTTTTGACGACACTTATGAAATGCACGCACCGGACATGGTGGGGGAAAGCGTGTATGAGCTGGAACGCCAGGGCTACTTCAATCCGTCCATCACCAGGCTGGTCATTGAATCCGGCAAAAAAATGACCTTAAAGCAAAGAAACAAAATAGGGCGGGACATCATTGTCACCGGAATCCCAATCATGGATGAAAGAGGCGAGCTAATGTTCGTCGTTAGCTTCACCAGGGACATCACGGATTTCATTGTGCTGCAGGATCAGTACAAAAGCCTGGAGGTGGAAATGATGCAGTACAAAAAAGAATTGGAATTTCTAAGGAACGAACACCTGGAGGTGGAGGGAATCATAGCGGAAAGCCCTAAGATGAAACAGATCTTCCAGCTGATCAACAAGATCGCTGGTTTTGACGCCAATGTGCTGCTCACAGGAAATTCCGGCGTGGGAAAGAGCATGCTGGCAAAGTTCATCCACAACACAAGCAGCAGAAAGGACGGACCTTTCATTGAAATCAACTGCGGCGCCATTCCAGAAAGCTTGTTGGAAAGCGAACTTTTTGGCTACGAAAAGGGATCTTTCACTGGCGCGAACAAAGAAGGGAAGACCGGTCTCATAGAGCTGGCTCAAAACGGCACTTTGTTCTTAGACGAAATTTCGGAAATGCCCCTAAGCCTGCAGGTAAAAGTGCTGCGGGTCATCCAGGAAAAAAAGATCATGCGGGTAGGCGGCAACCAAGAGCTTTTCGTGGATTTTCGGCTGATCACCGCATCTAACAGAAAGTTGGAGGATCAGGTGAAAGCCGGTCTGTTTCGGGAAGATCTGTATTATAGGCTGAAAGTCATCCCCATCCATATCCCGTCTCTAAAAGATCGAAGGGAAGACATCGTGCCCATGTGCATGTATTTTATGGAAAAATTCAATGATCTCTACGGGCTGAACAAAAAAATTTCCTATGTTGTCATGGAAGTGTTCCAAAAATACGACTGGCCTGGAAACATCCGAGAGCTGGAAAATTTGATTGAGCGCATGGTCCTTACTTCGGAGTCGGATGCCATTGGCCTGGAATGTCTGCCCCCGAGCATGAAAACCGCGGGATACGATGATTCTCAAATCGCCACTTCCAGCATACTGACCGTGGCCTTGGAAGACTTGGAAAGACAGATGGTGCAGGACGCGTACAAAAAATGCGGCACCACCGTGGGAGTAGCGAAAATGCTGGGCATCAGCCAGCCCACGGCCACGCGGAAAATCAAAAAGTACATCAAAGAGCCGGAAAAGGACCCTATGCAGCTATTCGTCAATGAATATGTATTCAATCGGTAATGTTCTGTAAATTCCAACAAATCCGGCCATATCCCGCAGAAAGATATTCAGACAAGAATATCGCAGCCGTCTAAAGGAGCCATGCGCCATGTGGCCGCATCAGGCTCCTGATCAATTTATGAGCCAATCAAAATTCCTATGGCATGTCCCTGCGGCACACCATTAGAATTCAGTGATTCCAAGCTTTCCAAGATTATCTGCCACAGCCTTTTTTCACAATGAATCGAAAATACAGGCAAAAAATCAGAAAATTTTTTTGCGATTGGCACGCATATTGCGTTGATAGTAGGCAAGAAAACAACAAAAGATTTGCTCGTTTTCCCATTGACAAGGCCTTCTATGAAAGTAGGGAGGCTAGAAAGCGCCGCAAGCAATACATGACCCTTTTCTTATTCATGTAGGGAATATCAACAAATTCTGCTGCTGAAAGAGAATTAGCGAAACCGGCTTTACCCCATATCGCAAGCGCAGCGGATATTTACTCACCCTTTCAATTATGTATTCGCTTTCGGCCTTGTCCTTGTCGCACATGACAGTTTATCAAAAATTTAAGGAGGTCACGACATGACAACAACCAACAGAAAATTAGCGCTGGAAATCGCCCAAAGAGTAGAAGGCTACATCCAGAAGGAGACTCTGGCAGATGAAGATGTCAAGAAGATGCTGGAAGAGACAGAAGCCAATTATAATGAAAACATCAACCCTGGCTGGCTGCCGTACAGAGAAGAAATGTCCACGGACAAAATGTTCTCCGAATGGTCCCACAGAGCGGACGAATATTTTTCAGATGTAAAAGGCACGGAATACATTGACTGTCTGGGCGGATTCGGAATCTTCCTCACAGGACATAAAAACGAAGAGATCATCAAGACCGTTCACGCGCAGTTGGACAGATACGCGCAGCACTCACAGGATCTGGTCAACCCGCTGCAGGCATATTTCAGCCATCTGATGGGATTGATCACACCGGGAGATCTGCAGGTGGTATGGCCGACTAACGGCGGCACGGAAGCGACAGAAGCAGCCATCAAGCTGACTAAGCTGGCGACAGGCGGACAGTGGTTCATTTCCACAGTCAACGCTTATCACGGACTGTCCACAGGCGCTCTGTCCCTCATCGGAAACGCGGACTATCGTTCACCGTTCGCGCCTCTGATCCAGCAGGTGCAGCACGTTGAATTCGGAGACGCGGATCAGCTGGAAACCGCGATCAAGAACCTGACAGCAGTAGGCGAAAAGGTAGCGGGCTTCATCTGCGAGCCGATTCAGGGCGAAGGCGGCATGATCATCCCACCTGCGGGATATCTGAAAAAAGTAAGAGAAATCTGCGATAAGTACGGCGTGGCCATGATCTGTGACGAGATCCAGACAGGCATGGGCAGAACCGGCGCGCTGTGGAGATCCGAAGAAGAAGGCGTGGTTCCTGACATCATCACATTTGGTAAGGCCATCGGTGGCGGTTGCCTGCCTCTGACCGGCATCATCGCCAGACCTTGGATGGTAACAGAACCATTGATCGAAAACCCAACGCTGGTATCCATGCCTACATTCGGCGGCAACCCGCTGGCAATGGCGGCAGGCATCGCTTCCATCAGATATATCCTGGAAAACGACATTCCAGCGGTCGTAAAGGCAAAGGGCGAATATTTCTTGAGCAAGCTGAATCCGATCCAGGCAAAATATCCTGACGTGATCAAAGAAGTCAGAGGAACTGGCTTGATGCTGGGCATGCTGTTCGAGGACATGGACGCGTCTCACCTGGCCATCAAGAAACTGTTCTCCAAGGGCATCATGAGTTCCGCGGCCATGAACGATCCCGCAGTCGTTCGGCTGGAACCACCTGCAAACATCAAGGACGAAACCATTGACAAAGTTTGCGCGGTCATTGAAGAAGTGGCAAAGGAAATGCAGAAATAAGCAATACAAGATAAGGGGGCAGGTCGGAAATCCGTCTGCCCCCAAACCTGGAAAATCATCATCTGAGTTCTATTGGGCAACACACGCAAGATGTAATAAGACATAGTAGGGGAGAGGCCACCGCAGAAGCAAAATTTGCTGAGCGCAGTGGTCTTTCTTTTGTTTCAAACACTTAGCATTAGAATTTTTGTAATGCTCCTTTTCCTATTTTTCCGATATTTCAAAGTATTACGTCAAAAATCATACCCTCTTCTAAATCTGTGAATTTCAACGATTTCAGCCTGTCTATCCTCAGCTGCCGCAACATCCGATTGACAAGGAAGACAGGCAAGCGTATCATGAATTTAAACCGAACGTTCGGTCTAGTAAAATCGATATCGAAAATCTCGACAAATAACGCACTGGTTCTCAGAAGCGAATATTTTTTAGGAGGATTTTAAAATGGCAAGAACACTAAGCAGCACACCAAAAAAAGACGGATTCAGAATGCCCGGAGAATTTGAAGAACACGAACGTTCCTGGCTCATTTGGCCAGAGCGGACAGATACATGGAGAGACGGCGCGAAACCGGCCCAGAAAGTCTTTGTGGACGTAGCCACAAAGCTGGTGAAATATGAACCTCTGACTGTGCTGGTCTCCGCAGCGCAGTACGAAAACGCCCGGGCCAGACTTCCTGAGGAGGTCAGAGTCATTGAAATGTCAACGGATGACGCTTGGACCCAGGACAAAGGCCCAAGCTTCGTCATCAACGATAAAGGCGAGGTGAGAGGCGTGCACTGGGGCTGGAACGCATACGGCGGACTGGAAGGCGGCCTGTATTTTCCATGGCGGCTGGACCAGCAGGTGGGCCAAAAGATCCTGGAAATCGAAAACTGCGACCGCTACGACGCGACTCATTTTGTCCTGGAAAACGGCGCCACACAGGTGGACGGCGAAGGCACGCTGATCGTCACAGAGCAGGTTTTCATGAACCACAACAGAAATGGCGACATGACCAAGGAAGAAACAGAAAAGAATCTGAAAGAATACATGAACATCGACAAGGTGATCTGGCTGAAAAAGGGCATGGCTTTTGATGAAACGGATGGTCATGTGGACGATGTTTGCTTCTTCGCCAGACCGGGGGTCATTGTTTTATCCTGGGTGGATGATCCGAACCATCCGCAGTACGAATGCCTGAAAGAAGCTTATGACATCCTTTCAAAGGAAACTGACGCAAAGGGCAGAAAGTTTGAAATCATCAAGATGCATATTCCTGACGTGCTGTACATCACAGATGAAGAAAACGAGGGCATCGATATTTGTCAGGACGCGGCGCCGAGAGATCCTGGGCTTCCACTAGCAGTGACTTACATCAATTCTTATCTCATCAATGGCGCGGTGCTGGTCCCGCAGTTCGGCGATCCGAGAGACAAAGAAGCTCTGGCGCAGATGCAGGAAATTTATCCAGACAGAGACATTGTTCCTATCTATACGAGAGAGTGGTCTTTGGCAGGGGGAAACGTGCACTGCATGACCTTGCAGCAGCCCAAAGCCCAAACCAAATAACCGCAGTTTCCTGTAAATCGGGAAGGAGACCATGACATGGAAGAAAAAACATTGCAAGACGGGACCTTAAACAAGGGGTTAAAAAAGTTATATGTGCAGATGATTTCCTTAGGCGGCGTGATTGGTTCAGCGTATTTTTACGGAGTCGGTGGTTTCATTGAAATGACCGGCCCCGGGGCCTTCATCGCCTTTGCCTTGGGCGGCCTGATGGTGTTCTGCACCCTGTACTGCCTAGGTGAGCTGCTGGTGGCGATGCCCACCACAGGCTCTTTCATCTCTTATTCCAGAGAATTCATATCAGACGGATGTTCCGCTGGCGTAGGCTGGACCTACTGGATCGCCATCATCGTTTACATTCCATCTGAATGCATCGTGATCGGCACTATATTGAACATGTATGTGCCGCAGATCTCCGTATTCGCAGGCGCTGTCATCGGCTGCGCCATTATCACCATCATCAATCTGAGCCAGGTGAGCAACCTGGGCAGAGTGGAGTCCATACTAGCTATCACCAAGGTGACGGCCATTGTGGTGTTCGTTATATTCGCAGTGTTCATTGCTCTGGGTGTGATCGGGACCAACGAAGCTCCTGGCATGACGAACCTGATGGACAGAGGCGGGTTCCTGCCCCTGGGCTGCATTGCCATATTCTCCAATCTAGCCATTATTGTCATGAATTTCGCTGGTGTGGAAATCATCGCCCTGACCGCCGGAGAGACGGAGAATCCTGCCAAAGTCATGCCCAGCGCTGTCAGAATGGGCGCGCTGCGGGTAGTCATCCTGTTCATTGTGCCTACGTTCCTGGTAACGCTGATCATGCCTTGGACAAAGTGCAGCTACGATACCAGTGCCTTCGCAGACGCACTGGCGTACAACGGTTTCAACGCGCTTTCGCATTTGTTCAATTTGATTATCATCGTCGCTGCGCTGTCCTGCGCCAACTGCAATTTGTACGCAGCCATTAGAGATATGTTCTCGCTGTCCAAAGAGGGCATGGCACCAGGCATCATGGGAAAGACTACCAAGAAAGGCGTTCCTATCACTGCGGCCGTATTTTCTCTGGTAGTGGTATGGATCATCCTCTTTATTTATTCCTTTGACAAATCAGGTACATTCTACTCGTTCCTGCTGTCCTGCTCAGGCGTAGCCACCATCTTCTGCTGGGCCGCTATATGCATCTCCCAGGGCGTGTTCAGAAGCAGGCTGAAAAAGCATGGATTGCGGGCGAAGGATCTGCGGTTCCACACGCCGTTTTATCCGCTCCCTAACATCATCGGCGTGTTCATGCTGGTGGCGTCTTACGCTTTGACCGCCTATTTCCCTGACACCAGGATCGCCGCCATTGTAGGGATACCGTGGTTCTTGATACCGTTCATCATCTTTACGGTCATGAGCAAGAGCGGTAAATACAAGGTGAAAAAGGAGATTGATTTTGAAAAGGTCATTGAGGAAATCAAGTCGCCGGGGTATTTGGATGATTAAAAGGAAATATGAAAACACATCAAGGGATGGCTGGGGCCGTCCCTTTTTTCCATGAATATTATGGGCATCGGCAGAAATGGCTGAAAATAGCTTGTTAGATGTCGCTAAAAGGGTTACAATTGTTTTAACCAAGGGGGTTTATATGACTGAGCAAGCAACGGACCTGGACCGTGCCGCTATGCCAACCACAGAATGTAAGGAGATGATATTTTGATAAAAAGCGTTACATTAAAAAATTGGAAAAGTTATGAAAAAAGCACGCTTTATATAGATCCGCTCACAATTATGATCGGTACGAATTCAAGCGGTAAATCGAACGCAATAGACGCATTGATCTTCTTGAGTAGAATCGCCGCAGGCGCAGGCATTTTTCAAGCTATCAGCGGAGATGTCACCTTGTCCCCGTTAAGAGGCGGCATTGATTGGGTTTGCAAAAAAAATACGCATTCATTCACTCTGGATGCCATCATGGAACATCAAAACGAGGATTATGAATACTCAATTACTGTAGAAGTAGGCACAGCTAAAGCCTTAATCACTGAGGAAAAGCTGACGCAAAATGGGGCTAACTTGTTCTATACAAAGCTTCGGGATAGCCAGTCCTTGAGTATTGCGACATATTTTGGAACCGGAAGACAGGGGAAAGGACAGAACTTTGAATTAGACCGAAATGTATCAATCTTATATCAAAGCAAAACCCTGCAATTAAAGAAAAAAGAGACCATTAAAATCGCTGCTAGTTTAGCAAAACAATTAAGCGGGGTTTTTGTATTGGATCCTATACCAAATCATATGCGTGATTACTCTCCATTAGCGGAAAAACTGTCTACGGATGGTGCCAATATCGCAGGAGTTTTAGCTGCTTTAAGCGATGAAAAAAGAATAGAAATTCAAGAAAAATTGACCTCGTATTTAAAAAAGATCCCAGAAAAAGACATTGAGAGCGTTTGGGCTGAACGGATCGGAAAATTCAACACAGATGCCATGCTTTATTGCAAGGAAGCATGGTATGGAGAAGATGAAGACACGATCGATGCCAGAGGGATGTCAGACGGAACATTAAGATTTCTCGCGATTGTAGCGGCAATGCTTACAAATGAATCTAATAAACTGATCGTTATCGAGGAAGTAGATAATGGACTACATCCATCACGAGCAAACATTTTGATCAACATGCTAAAAGAATTAGGCCGTGAAAGAAACATAGATGTATTGATCACAACGCACAATCCAGCTTTATTGGATGCGGCAGGAACGCCCATGATTCCATTTATCACAGTGGCCCATAGAGATAAAACCGGCCAAAGTCACTTAGCGTTGCTTGAAGACATTGAAGATCTCCCGAAAATGATATCTATGGGAAACATCGGAGAATTGGCCACAAATGGCAAGATCGAATCTGCTCTCGCAGGGGAGGAAGAATCATGAAGAAGGTATTGGTCATTGATACAAGTATTTTGTGTGTGTTTCTTAAAGTACCTTATATGGATGACTGTGGCTCATTTGATGATAAATGGGATTATCAAAGAGTAGCGAAAAAAATAGACGATGAAATCAAGCAGAAAAGTTTCTTGGTGCTGCCGCTGGCAACTTTGATTGAAACTGGAAACCATATCGCACAAGCCAATGGTGAACGCCATGCTCCTGCTACAGCGTTATCAGACATCATAAAAAAGGCTGCTATGGCAAAGGAACCTTGGACAGCTTTTACTTTTCAAAGCAAATTATGGACTGAAGAGAACTTGATCAAACTGGCGAACAAGTGGCCAGACCTGGCAGCCAGTGGCTTATCAATCGGTGACACAACGATAACAGACGTTGCTGAATTTTATGCGAAAGCAGGTTATCAAGTCGAAATCCTTACAGGTGATAAAGGATTAAAGGCATACGAACCGACACCCAAACAGATCAACGTACCCAGAAGGCGCAAGCTTACATAGATATTCTTTATTATGCGCCGCAATGGGTTCCTTTCGGAAAAATCTATATATTTGCGGCTGGCCGAAGGCCACTCGGCAACAATCAGTACGAAGCTCAAACAATGCGTGCCATTTTACGGGAATTGAAGGTCACGGATGTGATTTTGATCGTTCAATCCATGGCGGCTTCATCGCACAATCCTTTCTCTGCCGATACCCGGAAATGGTCCGCAAGAGCCGGTATCAAGAAAATCACCATTCAACCTTCTAATGTCCCTGAATCAGCACGTTCTGCCCCTCAAAGGCAAACCCGTATTTGCGGATTTTCTCTGCCGGGATCCCCTTGGCTTCCAGAGCGGCGGCGTATTGCTTTTCTTCGATCTGCGCCAGAGCTGCTTGCGCCGTTTCTTCCAAATCCTTCTCCTTCTTCGGCTGGAAGACCTTGAATTCCAGGATCATTGCGTCATCCTCCGCCTTCAGCGGCTCCAGCATCACGTCATACCTGCCGAATCCGCTTTCCCGATTGGAAGTCAGGGCGTATCTGCCGGAAAGCTCCACCATCAGGCCTAAAACAAAGCCATGATAGAAGCAGGCACTTGAATTTTGCTCGTCAAAATTCTTAGTGATCGCTTCCACAGAGTGAAAGCGTTCCGGTTCCGTTTCGGAAGGCCGTCCACCCGTGTCGAAATAGCTGAAGGTGGATAGGGCCACGTTGTTCATGTATTCGTTCATGGCTTCCAGGTCATCAGAAAGCAGCGCTTTGATGAATCGATTGTAGTTTCGGCGATCCCTTTGGAACCAACCCCGCACCATGGAGTGAAACATGCGCCGAACTTCCCTGTTGGTCAGTGCCAACTCGTACTCCGGCCTTCCCAAATCGTCTTCCTCTTCCAGCGGGATCGTTTTTCGCTCCACCTTTAAATAACCGCTGGCCAAAAGCAGGCTCCAGATGGCCGTTTCGTCCCCGCCCAGTTCGCCGTACACGATCTGTTCGTCAATGGCGGTCACGATGGAACCCCCGCCAAGCAGCGTTTCAAAATCCTGTTTGAGTTCCTCACTGCCCTCTCGGATCAGCTTTCCCGCTAGGCTGTTGGAACTGGAATTAGCCCAGTAAGTCCCTGTTTTTCTCTTGTCCAGGCAATTAATGATAGACCAAGGGTTGTAAATGTCGTTCTTGTCTCCAAAGGTGAATCCATCGTACCAGGTCTTCACTTCGTCCTTTTTGTCCGGCATGCCTTGCTCGTCCAAGGCGGCGAAGACTTCTTCCTCCGTGAAGCCGAAGCAATCCGCATATTTATTCGATGTGGTGGTCACCACCTCTAAATTGTTCAAATCGGAAAAGATGGATTCTCTGCTGACCCTGGTGATGCCAGTCATGATCGCCCGTTCCAGGTAGGGGTTGGTTTTGAACGTGTAATTGAACAGGCCTCTGGTGAAAGCCACCATCTCGTCCCAATAGCCACCCACATAAGCTTCCTGCATGGGCGTGTCGTATTCGTCCAGCAGGATGATGGTTTTCTTTTTATGATAACGAGATAGATAGTCAGATAAGGCCCGCAAGGAAACCGTAGCCTGGTTGTCTTCCATGTCCACGGACACGCTTTGATAATCTTCTTGCTCGCTTTCATTGAGCGAACCGCTTTCCAGTAAAAAGTCAAAGCGATTGTAAGTCTCCTTGATGGCCCTACAGATAGCTTTTCTGGCTTGTGAAAAAGAACGCGCTTTCACGCCGGCGAAGGTGAGAAAGAGCACCGGATAAGTCCCCTGCAGCTGGCGGTAAATCTCGTCTTCCCAAATGGAAAGTCCCTGGAACAATTCGCCTTTTCCTGCGTGGTCCGTGGAAAAAAATTTTTCCAGCATGCTCATGTTCAGGGTCTTTCCGAATCTCCTGGGGCGGGTGATCAGCGTCACCTGATCCTTCGCCTCCCACCACTGCCGTATGAAATCCGTTTTGTCAATATAAAAGATGTCTTCCTTTCGTACCACCTCGAAATCCTGATGCCCGATCCCCACTGTCCTTGCCATGATTTTCCTCCCCGTTTTTATCCCTTTTCGTTGATTTTACCACAAAACATAGGAAAGCAACATGTTTTTTGCAGTTGCCACAAGAGGCGAAAATCGAAATCATTTACCCTGCCTGCAAACGGAATAGATCATGTCCATCAGAACACGAAAGATAATCTGTCTCTGAAAAATTGTTGGCGAATCATTTCGTGATAGCGGAAATAAACAGTTCAATGGCGTTTTTGGCAAAACTTTCGTATTTTTCCATCAATCCATCCTCTTTTTTATAGGAGAGGATGATTTTTTCAAACATCCCTTCCAGGCATGATAGATACGTCCAGGTCAGCTGCTGGCTGTCGGTATCGCGCAGCAGATCCTTTTCAATGGCTTCCTGGAAAATTTCCAATATGATTTGATCATCCAGGGAAAAGCACTCGTCCAGAATCCTTTGATTTTCCTCGCTGAATTCGTTCCAATAAGTTTCCGGGGAAATCCGCCATACAGGCATGTCCACGGTGGCGATGAACAGTTCGCCGTACTTCCGCAATTTTTCAATAGGATCCTGAACGTGTTCCAGCTGAGAATTGACCAGATTGATCCATTCTGCGTAATTCTCCGTGATCATTTTGACAAAGATGTCTTCCTTGCTTTTAAAGTGCCAATACACGCTGCCTTTGCTGATCCCGATTTTAGAGATGATATCGTTCATGGAGGTTCCCGCGTATCCTTTTGTGGCAAAAAGCTGGACACAGGAACTCAGTATTTTTTGTCTCGTATCTGCGCTGTTTCTCATAATCGCCTCACTGTTGTTGGGTTTCCTATGATTCAAATTTTAGCATAGAAATCGTGAAATGCATAGAGAAACGGCATATTTATCTTGTTTCTTGCAAAATAGGTTTGATATGCGATGCTAAAAACGTTACAATCATTATTATAATCTGGAAAATACCATCATTGGCAGGAACTAAGCATTTGAAATCATGGAGGTCACACATGCGGGAAGCACATATAAAAACTAAATATGGAACTGTATATTATTGGACAACAAAGATCGACAGCACAAAGCGCACCTTATTTTTCCTCCATGGTCTGACAGCAAACCATACGATGTTCGACTATCAAATCGCACATTTCAAAAATGCCTGTAATGTGATTGCTTGGGACGCGCCGGCTCATGGAAAATCCAGACCATACACTGCCTTTCACTATGAGGACGCAGCCCAAACAATGCATGCCATTTTGCGGGAATTGAACGTCACAAATGTAATTTTAATCGGCCAATCCATGGGAGGTTTCATCGCACAGTCCTTCCTATGTCGCTACCCCAAAATGGTTCACGGACTGATCGCCATTGATTCCTGTCCTTTTGGGGATTATTATTCAAAATTTGATATTTGGTGGCTGAAACAAATCGAATGGATGAGCAGGCTTTTTCCTGAAAAGTTATTAAAATCTTCTATGGCAAAACAAAACGCGGTTTCTACGGCTGGCCAGAACAATATGCAGGAAATGATTTCGGGCTATTCCAAGAGGGAGCTTTGTCACCTGATGGGAATCGGATACGCTGGATTTCTTGAAGACAATCAAACTCTGGACATCGCCTGCCCCGCCTTGCTTTTGGTTGGAGAAAAAGACAGGACAGGCAAGGTCAAAACCTACAATCGAAAGTGGGCCGCAAGAACTGGAATCAAACAAATCACCATTCCTGACGCGGCTCATAACGCAAATGTTGACAACCCCGAAACAGTCAATCAATGCATTGGTGATTTTATTGAGCGTTTAAAACCGCAGACTGCTTGATGTGTACAGCTTTGAAAAAAGCCGCTGTGTGAATCTTCCCGCATTGCGGCCTTTATTCTATAATTAAGCTTTTCAATTCTCCTGAATCAGCACGTTGCTTCCTTCAAAGGCAAATCCGTATTTTCGGATTTTTTCAGGGGCGATTCCTTTGGCTTCCAAAGCGGCAGCGTATCGCTTCTCTTCGATCTGGGCAAGAGCCGCAGCAGCCGTTTCTTCCAAGTCTTTTTCTTTTCTAGGCTGAAAGACCTTGAATTCCAAGATCATTGCGTTATCCTCTCGGTTTAGTGGCTCCAGCATCACGTCATATCTGCCGAACCCGCTCTCTCGATTAGAGGTCAGCGCATATCTGCCCGAAAGTTCCACCATCAGGCCTAACACAAAGCCGTGATAAAATTTTTCAGGTTCTGATTTTGAGGGCTTTTTCCCCGTGTCGAAATAGCTGAAAGTAGCCAATGCCACATCGTTCATATATTCGTTCATAGCCTCCAAATCACCCGAAAGGAGCGCTTTGATGAAATCGTTGTAATTGGCAGAATCCTTCTTGAACCAGCCTCGCACCATGGAACGGAACATGCGCCTCGTTTCCAAGTTGGTCAGGGTCAATTCGTATTCAGGGCCGTCCCATTCATCTCCTCCGGTCCCTTCCTCCTTGCGGACCACCTTCAAATACCCGCTGGCCAGCAGCAAACTCCAAATGGCGGACTCATTCCCCCTCAGTTCGCCGTACACGATCTGTTCGTCCAATCCCGTGACGATGCTCCCGCCCTCCAACAACCGCTGGAATTGCAGCTTCACTGTTTTACTGCCCTCCTGGAGCAGTTTGCCCACCAGTCTGTTGGAACTGGAATTAGCCCAGTAAGTCCCCGTTTGCCTTTGTTTCAAATAATTGATGATTGACCAAGGGTTGTAAATGTCCGTTTCGTCTCCGAAAGTGAAACCATCGTACCAGGCTTTCACTTCTCCTTTTCGGTCTGACAATCCTTGCTCGTCCAAAGCGGCGAAGACCTCTTCTTCCGTGAAGCCGAAGCAGTCTGCGTATTCTTTCGATGTGGTGGTGACTACTACCAGGTTATTGAGGTCGGAAAAAATGGATTCCCTGCTGACCCTGGTGATGCCGGTCATGATCGCCCGTTCCAAATACGGATTGGTCTTGAAGGTGCAATTGAACAAGCTCCTGGTAAAGGCCACCAGCTCGTCCCAATAACCATGCACGTAAGCTTCCTGCATGGGCGTGTCGTATTCGTCCAGCAGGATGATGGTTTTCTTTTTATGATAGCGAGACAAATAATCCGCCAGCTGGTGCAAGGCCAATGACGCGTCCACATCGTCCATGTCAATGGTCTTTCTGCGAAACGATTCCTTTTCCTGCTGGGCCAAAAGATCTCCTTCCAGCAAAAATTCCCGCTTTGCGTATTGGCTGGCGATGATTTCGCAGAGTTTCCTCCTGGCGTTCTCGTAATTTACTTCCTTGATGCCCGCGAAAGAAAGGCTGATCACCGGATAAGTCCCCTGCAGCTGCCGGTAAGTCTCGTCTTCCCAAATGGAAAGCCCCTGGAACAATTCGCCCTTCCCCGCATGATCCGTGGAAAAGAACTTTTCCAGCATGCTCATGTTCA
>CAJTYS010000038.1 GCA_910583765.1 uncultured Eubacteriales bacterium
TTGCTTTTGGTCCTGGTAACGGTGTGTTGATTTTAGGTAATGCTTCTCTTAACATTTTTAAACTCCTCCATAATCACTCTACATATAAGTTACAAATTCATTCTATCCTAATTTTACCTGAAATTCAAGGCATATCGCAAATTTTGATGCTTTTTTCACAATGTCATTCGTCTCTGAATTTTCTCATTTTTCAATAGAATCTTTAAGATGGTACTGGGCCATTTTCCGTGATACAGTGGATTGATTGACTCCCAAGGCTTCTGCCGCCTTTACAGTGGTCCCGTATTCTTCGACTGCCATTTTGATCAATTCTTTTTCCAGCTCCTCTACAGCCGTGTCCAGCCTAGTGATTTTATTCACATTTACAGACGCGCTGCCGCCATTTTCTAAAAACATTTTCGGTAGGTCGTTCGCTGTGATAGTGGGTTTTGGGGTCGTCAGCACCAAACGTTCGATGGTGTTTTCCAGCTGCCGGATGTTTCCTGGCCACGGGTAGCGTTCCAAAGCAGAGATCGCGCTGTTGGAAATCTGCATTTCTTTGTTATAAGCAGCGCAGAAGCGCTTGAAGAAATACTTTGACAGCAATGGGATGTCTTCCTTTCTGTTTCGCAGGGCCGGAATGCTGATGGGGATCACATTGAGCCGATAGTACAGGTCTTCCCGAAAATTCCCCAGCGCCACTTGCTCTTCCAAGTCCTTGTTGGTGGCCGCCACCACGCGGATATCCAGCTCAATGGCAGTGGTCCCGCCTACGCGGATCAGCATTTTTTCCTGCAGCACATGCAGCAGCTTGACTTGCTGTTCCAAAGGCAGCTCGCTGATTTCATCAAGGAAGAGCGTCCCTTTGTTGGCCGCTTCGATGAGCCCGATCTTGCCGCCTTTGCTGGCACCGGTGAAAGAACCCTCTTCATATCCAAATAGTTCTGATTCCACGATGGAATGGGAGATGGTCCCGCAGTTCACTTTGATAAAGGGCTGGTCTTTTCGGTCGCTGAGGCTGTAGAGGTATCTGGCGATGACTTCTTTTCCTGTTCCAGTTTCTCCATTGATCAAAACAGTGGCTTTGGTGGCGGCGACCATTTTGATCAGGGTTTTGATTTCAAACATGGCGTCATTGCAAGTTATGACTTTGTCTGTTTCTTCATCCTGCGGATTTTCGTAGGAAACGCCTTCTTCCTGCAGGGCAGCGATTTTTTTGCTAATGTTCATTTGGGTAGAATAGTCTCTGGTCACGGAAACCACCCGTTCGATCTCGCCGTTTTTCCCTAGCACCGGCGCGCCCATGGCCACTAGTTCCTGCCCTGTCTGCGTCGTCTGGATCACCACTTGAGGCTGCTTTGTTTCCAGCACTCTGACGGTTACCGATGGGGCAAAGATCTGTTCTTGCTCCATCTTGTAAACATTTTTACCCACAAAATAATTAGGAGTCACGCCGCAGGTACGAGAAATTTTTTCTCCAGCAAACTCGATCATGCCTTTTCCATTTGTGACCATCAGTGTTTCGTCTCCATATTCGTTGAAAACGCCGATCAGTTCTTTGTTCAGCTCTAAAGTTTTCTGGGACAGGCTTTCAATCCTAGCCACATCTGTAAAATCCTCAATAAAAAACCAAATGTAATTTCCCTCTACCGCGCCGCGCATTTTAATGGGTAGTCCGTTGGCCTGTGTATTGACGGATTCTGCTTCCATCAAGGCTTCGATGGCACTGTCCTGCAGGATGTCACTGACTTTTTCAATCTTTACCTCTGGCTCCAGATCCAGCAGCATCCTGGCCTTGCTGTTCATGGTCAAAATTTTGAGGCTCTTTTTTTCACTTAGAATCAGTCCATCGCTGCAGTGGCGCATCAAAGGTTCATATAATCTGTGGTCGATGATCGCTTTTTCTACTGAACTTTTCAATCCTGATTTACCATTCATTGTTTTGTTCTCCATCCTGTTTAAGTAAGTATTTCCTCTCAAGGTTATTCTGCCCACATTTTCTACATTAATATCCCTGACCGCTGCTGTCAATCTGCTGTGCGCGCAATAGCAAAAGACACTCGAAAGCGTCTGCTCTCAAGTGTGCTTTTGCCAAAAGTTCAAATGTCATCATCAAAGTTCTTCTGTGACTTTCGCGAATACATGGACATCTCTCTTTTCCAATTCCCTGAAATAAATGTCTGTGTCCAGAACCTGTTCTCCGGTAAAGAAGCCTTTTTCTTTCACCTGGCCTCTTGCCAGCATTTTTGCGGTGATCGCGCCTGGGAACCCTACTGAAAAATGGCCGTTGGACAGTCCCCATGGATGGTGATGCAGGTCTGTTTCCACTTCATATGTGCATTTCTTGCCGCCCTTGGTTCCGGTTACGATGACCCTCAGCAGCTTCATATCGTCAGGTGTTCCTGTCTTTGTGCCTGGTTTTGTTTCAAATACTTCTAGGAGGAAGTCCCTCGGTGCGATTTCAACGCCCTTGACATTGATCTTTTCCTCGCTGCCCAGTCCGTTTTCGATAAGGAAGCGCAGCCGTTCTTCAAACAAAGTTGGCAGGGCCAGTTTGAAGGCTACATTTTTGATGCCCTTGTCTTTATAAGCGATTGGCATGGTGGCCACTTCGGAATGGATCATGTTGTACAGGTTCAGCCTTCCATATGGTTCTGGAAAGTCTACAGTCATCTTGCCTGAAAACGGCGGCAGTTCCACTTGTTCTCCGTCTTTAAATTCAAAGTTGTTCATCGTGAATTCTTCGATAATGGTGTTCAGCGCGTAAGGCGGCACGAATCCATAGCCGCTGGCGCTCCTGTTGATGATCGCGTCTAGGATCAAGATGTCCTCCACTGTGTCCAGTCTGTCAGTCGCGTATTTTGTCAGCACGTTTACGATGCCTGGCGCGCTTCCAGAACCCACGATGCCTGTGATCCCTGCTTTACGAAAATCTGCATCCCGCTCCATCTGTTCCACTGCCCAATGGAACAAGCCCCCAAAGTCCGTGTAGTTTGTTTTGGATTCTATGCAGGCGTTCATCACGTCCATGTTGAACACATGGGATGAACCATTGATGACTACATCGTAATCTGCGAGTGCTGCCGCAAGTGCTGGAGTATCCTGCAAATCTATTGCTTTTGTCTCGATCTTTGGTGAGTTTACCAGTTCTTTTCTTACCTTCAGTGCTTGTTCGTTGATATCGATCAATAGGATTTTTTCCACGTCGTTTGTTTCTACAAAATCATAAATCGCAGATAAGCTCTGCCTTCCTGCTCCGCCAGTTATAGCCGCTTTCATTTTTCTTTACCTCCTTAGGCTCAACTACTTGTTCATTTTGATGTTCCGGAAATCATTTATATAGGAAGCAAGGGGCGTGCCAAAACGGAAGTTTTGATGGGAAATTGCTGGAGTGCCTTTGTTTTCAAGGGTTTTCGGGGTTTTACCTATTTTTTAGAGCCACGCGTTTCATGCGTTGACGCATTTTTTTATGTTTTGGAGCATAGCGGATGCGCAGCCGTGCAGAGCTTTGTTTCTTGATGTTTTTGTGAAAATTGTATTGTATTTATTTCCATTAATTGAACTATATGTTATGATGATTTTGTTCATGGAAATTTTTTCAATTTTATACAATAAGGAGGCCTGCATTATGAGAACAATTCAAGATTTAAATTTATGTGATGATTTTTTGTTTCATGAAGTCATGAAAGACGAAGATTTGACAATTACCCTTTTGGAAAGAGTCCTAGGCTGGGAGGGAAAGATCAAGAAACTCGTTTATTTGGAAGGAGAGAAAACAATCAAGGAAAGCTATTCAGGGAAATCCGTGCGTTTAGACGTTTACGTGGAGGACGAATCCCTTGTTGTCTACAATGTAGAGATTCAGCAAAAGCATAGTAAAACCATTGGCAAACGGAGCCGTAAATACCAATCCTCTATGGATATGCGATTGTTGAAAAAAGGACAGGATTATGATAAACTGAACAAACAATACATTATCTTCATTTGCTGTTTTGATCCGTTTGGCAAAGGCTTGCATCGCTATACTTTTAGCAATCTATGTCATGAAGACCGCATCCTATCACTTGAAGACGAAACACAAAAAATCTTTTTGAACACGAGAGGCACTGCCGATGATGCGGATCCTCAGCTGCGGGAATTTCTGGAGTTTATCGAAGATTCCACTAGGGAGCGAGCGGAAAAAACAGGAGATCCGTTTCTCTTGTCTCTGGCGGAGCGGATCGAGCAAATCAAGGAAGATGAAGAGATTGGAGGGTGCTTTATGACTTTTGAGGAAAAATTGCAGGAAGTGCAAAAAGAAACATCAGAAGAAAAAGATTTTGAATACGCCAGGAAAATGAAAGCTAAAAACTATCCATTTGCGGACATCCAGGAGTTGACCGGATTAAGTGAAGAGGAAATTCAGAAGCTGTGAGCTTTCTTCAGAAAACAAATTTTGGAACAAAGTCGTCTTTACCATTTTTCTTATACGCAGCAAACTTTGTCTCCATTTTCTACATATTTTCGAGATAAAAACAGGGGGCCCGACTATGGGAATGTTTTTAAATAACAGTGACGCATATGAAAACTACAAAGAAATCGCATATGACACCTATTTTATCGATAAATCAAAACTGATCGAGGAATTGCTGCCAGCAGTTGGCCGCAGCAACAAATATTTTTGCTTCACTCGGCCCCGCAGGTTTGGCAAAAGCGTCATGGCCAACATGGTAGCTGCGTATTTTGGAAAAGCAAATGACAGTCACGATATTTTTGATCACCTGTACATTGCGGGTTCGCCCTATTATTTGGATCATCTCAACCAGCATGACGTGATCTATGTGGATTTCAGCCAGGTGCCGGAAAATTGCCAGAATTACGAACAATACATCAACAGGATCCTAAAGGGGCTGGCAAGAGATATTCGAGAAGCCTTCAGCAGCGTTTCCTTTGATGGAGTAGAAGGTGTTCGAGATATGTTAGCCAAAACAGGCCATAAGTTCATTTTCGTTTTGGACGAATGGGACGCTGTGTTTCACATGGATTTCATGACGCGGCAGGATCGGAACAGTTATCTGCTGCTCTTAAAAAATTTACTGAAAGATAAAGCATATGTGAAACTCGCTTATATGACTGGAGTTTTGCCTATCGCCAAATATTCCAGTGGTTCTGAACTGAACATGTTCATGGAATACAGTATGGTATCGAAAGAGCGCTTTAGTGAATATTTTGGCTTTACAGGTTCAGAAGTGGACCGCCTGTACGCGGTCTATCAAAAAAACGTAGCTACAGTAAAATTCACTAGGGAAGACTTGCGCATTTGGTATGATGGCTATTACAATGCTGCTGGAGACCGGCTATATAATCCTCGTTCCATTGTCAATGCGTTGTTAAATAATGAATTGTCCAATTACTGGACTAGTTCAGGCCCGTATGATGAAGTGTTTTACTATATCAAGGATAATATCAATAACATGCGGGACGATATCACTTTGATGACTTCTGGAGAAAGGCTCCTCGCTCAGGTCACAGAATATTCGGCTACATCCCCAGAGTTAGAAACAAAGGACCAAGTATACTCTGCTATGGTGGTTTATGGTCTCTTAACTTATTTTGATGGAAAAGTTTTCATTCCCAATAAAGAACTGATGGATAAATTTGATGAACTCTTATTGCAGAAAGAGGCTATGGGTTATCTGCATCAACTGGCGAAACGCTCTAATGCCATGCTGGAGGCCACGCTGTCCGGCGATACGTCTACCATGGCAGAAATCATGGAATTCGCCCATAACACGGAAAGCCCAATCTTCCAATATAATAGCGAGGTGGAACTGGCGGCAGTCGTTAATTTAGTTTATCTTGCGGCCAGGAGCAAATACAGAGTCGTTCGTGAAGACAAGGCAGGAAAGGGCTTTGCTGATTTTGTCTTTTATCCTTATAATGCCAGCCAGGACTGCGTCATTGTGGAACTGAAAATAGATGCGTCTCCAGATGAGACGATCAGACAGATCCGCAGAAAGGGCTATGGGCTGACTTTCACGCAGGCAGAAAAATATACAGGACGCATCCTGCTTGTGGGCATTGGCTATGATCGGAACACGAAGACCCATGCCTGCAAGGTGGAAGAGCTGTAAATGTATTTCGCATGATGGAGTTCACATCTGCGCTGCTCTTGAGCGCAGCGCTTTTCTCAAAGAACCCTCCAGTAACCCTTTCTTGCAGATCCAACTCTAAGGATCAAGCCGTTCTCTTTCAGCAGCTTTATTTTTTGCGAAACAGTCTTTCGGCTGACCTTTAATTGATCGGCAATATCCGTATAGGTGGCGTTCGGGGATTCCGCTAAAATCTCCAGAATTTTCCTCTCGCTTTCCGCTAAAGTTTCAGTCACCTTTTCAGTCACCCTAGTATTTTGAAGGGCCTTGAACTTTACCATAAGATCTTCACCATGTACCATGTATTCCGGCTCGTCAACACCTAACGTTCTACATGCATCACATATTTTTTGAATCCCGCGTCCCCAACTTTCAATGTATCCCGCACGATAAAAAACTCTGGCAATATCCGGATTATATGGTTTTGATGAATGAGAGCCTAAAAGCGTATCCGCGGTCCATCCAAATGGGAGCATCCCACAATTGCTAATGTACATCGCATCCTCTTCTATGCGAATCTGAAGGGCACATGATCTGCCCAATTACAATGGATGAGAGCGTTAAATACGGCTTCTCTGATAGCATCACGCGCAAAAGGATAAGTTTCCACTCTAGTTTCCTTGTAATACGAAACTGCTGCCTTTAGATATTTTAGATAAATCAAATCAATGACCCTATCTGCCATGATCAACAGAGAGCCATGTATTTCATCCTGATATAACAACTCACTCCCTTCAAACTTCCCAATTTTCACATAGCATCCGCTGATAATTTTTTCTGGCATTCTATAAAAACATAACGCACCAGCGCGCTTAAGCCTTCCCTCCACCAATAAGTCTAGCTTTTCCAAAAGTTCCTCATTAGAAATTTCCAGATCCTGCTTTTCCATGCGGCCGCTGCGCAACGCCTCTCTACGGAAAATATCAAAACTTTCCTGATCTAAATTCGCTGTGGAAAGATTGGGAACCACTGCTGCGTCCCATTTCATTTTTGTTTTTTTCATTAGAAAATTTGTTAGCGCGTTCCCTCTTAATTGCTGCTTTGTGCTTCCACTTCGATAGTGATATTCTCCATTATAGTTTACAGGAAAAGCCCATGGCTCCACGATAATTTCAATATATTCCAATCCATCTGTTTCCAACAAATTCACATCTGCTACAATACCAAGTTTGTTCTGAATCTTATTTGGGATATCCTCCAGTAATTTTTTACTGTTTTCTATACCAATAATCGTGCCATCGTCTTTTGTTCCAATATAAATATGTCCGCCTTGCGCATTAGCAAAACCACAGATCCATTTTAAATATTCATCTCTCCAGGATTCCTTCCATTCCACATTCTGATTTTCTACCATAACGCACTCTTTCCTCTCAATCTTTAGCATTCCCCTTTGATATTCCAACCTCTGCTCTAAATTTTACCAAAGAATCTTTCATTTTACAACTCTTTCCATAAGGTTCCCAATTATATTAAAAACAAAACGCACGGGCTTTGCATTTATTCTCTGCCCATGCGCTCTGCCTGATATCCCTTTTCTGATATCATTTACTCACAAATAAGTGATGTTGTATCTAAATCAAATGCTGATTTCGCTAAAACCCAATCTTTTTCACGATTTCTTCAACCATCTTGGAGTCCTTTTCGTCAAGCTGGAAAAGCGGTCTTCTGACTTTTGCGCTCAGACCTAACCGCAGATTGAGTCCCAGCTTGTACATCTGCAGCCAATCGGCTCTTCCACTCTTGCCATAAAAGTCTTTATTGATGGTCACGTTCAGGAATGGCAACACTTCTTTCCAAAGCTGAAATCCCTCTTCATAGTCTTTTTTCTCTACCACCGTGTCCCAGATCTTTCTGCACTTTTCAGGGAACACATTGCCGATCCCCGCGGTCCAGCCATCTGCGCCCACGATCAGCGACTGATATGCGCCATAGTCATCGCCAAAGAACACTTTTGTTCCCTCTTTGCAGTTCATCTTCAGGTCCTGTGTGCGGACAGGGTTTCCAGTGGTATCCTTGATCATGTTCACGACTCCCTCTTTTGTCAGCTGGGAAATCTGGCTGACCTCCAGACCCAGCTTCGCCAAGCCCGGGTTATTGTAAAGAAGGTATGGAATCTTTACGGAAGCGGCGATATCTTTGTGGAATTGCATCAGTTCATCCACAGTGACCCGCATATAATAAGGTCCGCCAGCAAAGACCGCGTCCGCGCCCACTGCTTCTGCGAATTG
Organism: uncultured Eubacteriales bacterium; assembly: GCA_910583765.1. GTDB lineage: Bacteria > Bacillota > Clostridia > Peptostreptococcales > Anaerovoracaceae > Hominibacterium. The sequence continues at coordinate 8,339 of CAJTYS010000038.1, forward strand.
TGCGTATTCTACGGAGATCCTTGTGGCTGGAGAGCTCACCCCGATATACACGGGAACTTTTCCGTCCACGTATTCGACCATGAATTTGACTAGCTCCTTGTACTCTTCTGCTCCAAATGTGGCGTTTTCCTGGGTCGTTCCCATTGCGAACAGCGCGTCAACATTATTTGCGAGCAGAAAATCCAAGTATTCCTGCATGCCGCCGTAATCCACTGTTTCATTGTCATTGAAAATCGTGATAGTCGGAACGACTACACCTCTGCCTTCTTTGTTACATCTTCCCATTTTCCTCTTCCTTTCTCATTCATCTGAATTTTAAAATATTGCTATTTGTTTTCAAATCTGGCTTTTCCTAAAACATCTTTGTTCAGCAGATGCTTTGGTGGTTTATGATCACGAACAGTTTCCACGATCTGCTCAAAGACTTGTGTTTTCAGATCCGCGCTCGCGTCCTCTGAATAATATCCGCAGTGGGGCGTCATGATGACCTTCGGGTGTCCCATGAGAACGCTGGTGTTATGGATCTCATCTTCAATCACATCCGTTCCAACATTGGCAAGCTTGCCATCATTCAGTGCCTTGAGAATCGCTGCTTCGTCCACGACTCCTCCACGACCTGTGATCACTAGGATCCCGCCATCCTTCATACGATTGATCTGTTTTTCACCTATGATATGATGCGTCGCGGGCATGTACGGAGTATGTACCGAAATAAAATCGCTTTTTTCAAATAACGCTTCCAATGTTTCTGCCCTGTCCACATGGCGGTCACGAAACACAGACTCCGGTATGAATGGATCGTAGGCCATAAAATTCACGCCAAAGGGCCTCATCATTTCAACGACTCTCTGGGGGATCCTTCCGAAGGAAGCCAGGCCATAGGTTTTCCCCGTCATCCGAAAGGACTTTCCGCAAAGTTTGTCATTCCAGTTTCCTTCTCTCACTGTTCTGTCAAGGAATGTGATTTTTTTGACACAGTCCAGCATCATGGCAACTGTGTGAAAGGCCACATCTTCCCCGCAATAATCAGGAACATTGGCAATCGCGATGCCGCATTCTGTAGCGCCGCGCAAATCAAAACGATCCGCTCCTATGGCTGGTGCCACAATGATCTTACATTTTTTAAGCTTTTCATATTCCCCAAGGGCCATGGAAGTCCATGCGCAAATCCCATCAGCGTCTGCCGCCTCTTTGTAAAATGCCGCTTCATTGCCTGTCTCAACATGCACATGCGCAAACTCGCCATCCATGTGTCTATTCAGGATGCTTAATTCCAGTTCCGCGTCACCTGATCCCACAGATGAGTTGTATGTCACAATTTTAAACTTACTCATTTCCAACCTCCGCTCTTATGCGATTTTTTTAGAGAAATCCCAATGTCAAGAATGGTATATACGTGGTAGCAAGCAGTGCCAATAACAGTGTGATGAAGAACATTGGGAAATATTTGAGCGTGTCCTCCATGCGAACGCCTGCCATGCTGGCGGCCAAATACAAATTGGCTCCATAAGGCGGCGTCAAAATACCGATAGTAGTGTTAAGGACCATGACGCATCCAAAGGTGATTGGAGACATGCCCGCCGCAGTAACGATTGGCAACAGCAAAGGTGACATGATCAAAATAATCGGGATGTTATCCACTACGCATCCTAAAACAAGCAGTATCACGTTGCAGATCAGCAGTATGATGATCGGGTTATCCGTAAGACCCGTGACCAGCTCCACCAGTTTCGCCGGAACACCGGCAATGGATAAAAACTTGGCGAACGCTGTGGCGGTTCCCAGCATGAAGGCGACCATCCCGCTCAAAACCATGGCTTCCTTTAAACTCTCATATAAAATTTTCAGTGTTAAATTCCTGTACACAAAGAATCCAATCAATATCGCGTATACGACCGCGACTGCCGCTGATTCCGTAGGTGTAAAGATGCCTGTGTAAATACCTCCAATAATGATCACCGGACAGAGGATCGCCCATTTCGCTGCCCAAAACTTTTTAAAGAACAAGGACACAGGCTGGTGATCGATCTTATAAAAATTGTTTTTCTTCGCATAATACCAGGCGGAAAAACTCAAAGTCAGCACAGTCAGAATCCCCGGTAAAATCCCAGCGATCAGTAAATCTCCAATGGAAGTTTCCGTGGCAACGCCATAGATCACCAGGCACACGCTAGGAGGAATCAATAGGCTCGTGCTTCCCGCGGCCGCGATGCACATGGCGTTATACGCGGGCGGATATCCCTTTGCTTCCATTTCAGGCATCATCAGTCCGCCTATGGCCGACACCGTAGCTGTCGCGGAGCCTGAAATCGCGCCGAAGAAACCGGATGTCACTACTGCTACCAATCCCAGTCCGCCATTTTTATCGCCAACAAGAACGTAAAACGTGTCCACTAGTTTCCTTGCGATGCCTCCCTTGCTCATCAGCACGCCTGCCATGATAAACAATGGAATGGCGATAAACGAAAAGGAGTCAATGCCTGCCACGCAGGATTGCGCGATCAAGGTCAGCGGCGAATCAGTGAACACACAAAACGATACGATCGTCGCAAGCGCAACGGAAAATCCGAGAGGAACCCCGAAAAACATCGCAACGAACATTGTGCCGAATAATACCAGAACCTCAGCCATTCCATGCCACCCCTTTCTTGTCCGCGATCAATGTTATGATTTCAATGATGATCCTGATTACATAAAGAGCGCAGCCAATTGGCATACATAGGTAATATACGACTACCGGAATTCCCATTGCTGGTGATGAAGTGCCTAGACTCGCAGTTAGCAGGGCCATCTGCAATCCGTAGTAAATGAGCATGATCGCAGTGACAAAGCATACGAGATCCACACAAATCTTGGTGACTTTTTTCTTCTTAGGCCCCATCTTTTCAATCAGGAAAGTAAGCTGCAAATGTCTTCCTTCATGCTGCACCAGGCTGATCCCCAGCCAGCACTCCCATACGTAGATATATCTGCACAGCTCCTCGCTCCAGGTAATGGCATCATGTAACACATATCGATATATAACTTGAAGAAAAATCAAAGCTACAAGAATCAGGAACGACCAAGAGATCACTTTTTCTTCGATCTGGTTATATATCCTTCCGAATTTTTTTAATTTATCCATATGATCATATCCCTTTTAGTTGTATGAAAGCGCCAAATCAAGCACGTCGCTTCCGATCTTTTTGCCCCAATCATCATAGATTTTAGATACTTTATCTCTGAACACTTTCGTCTGCGCTTCGGTAAGTTCCGTGATTTCCACGTCCGCTGCCGCCATCTCATCGATATAACCCTGTTCTGAGGCTTCAAAGGTGTTTGACAAGTCCGCGATAAATTTATCGATTTCTTCGATCAGCGTATTCTTGATTCCCTCATCCAGGCTGTCCATGAATTTGACAGATCCGATCACCGGCATGCTGCACATAGTGTGATTCAGTCTTGTGTAGTATTTGTTCAAGTCGTAAAAGCCCGATGTGACTGTGAACTCCGCAGGATTATCTTGGCCATCGATCACGCCCTGCTGCAGTGCGCTGTACACCTCGGAGTAATTCATGGTCACGGTGTTGGCATTCAAAGCATTGAATGTGTCAACGTAGATTTCTGACTCCATGACTCTGATCTTCAAATCATCCATGTCATCAGGCGTTTTCACTGTATGCTTGGAATTGGAAAGCCCTCTGAAACCAGTTGGCACGATCCCGTAGCAGTAAAAGCCTTCGTCGGCCATCCATGACGCGTACTTTTCACCAAGTTCTCCGTTATAAGCGCTCTTGATCGCATCATAGGAGTTGAATAAAAACGGAACGTCCCATATCGCGAATTGATCGCCGTATGATGTGAACAGCGATGATGATGGAAGTGTCATATGGAGCGTTCCCATCTGAATCTGTTCGACCATATCTGTCTCATCCCCTACGACTCCGCTATACTGTACCTGCACGTCCACCTTTCCATCCGTAGCTGCCTCGATATTTTTTTCTAATTCTGCTAAGGCTTTTCCAGTATTCGTTGTCTCCGCGGCCGCAGTGCCGATGACGAATTTTACTGTCTCATCGCTGCCGCCGCCTCCTCCGCACGATGTGAACATCACGGATAAAGACGCGATCAGCACTAGCGCCAACGTCACTGACAATCCTTTTTTTGTTTTTTTCATAGCGATACCTTCCTTTCTGCTACAATATTTTTACTGTTTATAACAAACAGCAAATAGTGTGCCAATTGAAAAATTTATTTTGCGCTCTACTGCGCTAACGCCGATAACCCAGTGAATATGCGAAAGCGATAATTTTTTATCATTTTCAAAGTTTTTTTATGTGACACGTCAGTATGCGCGCAATATTCCTCTAGGCATACGAATTATGCGTACTGGAATATCAACGCTCTTCATCGTGTCTTGCTTTAAACTCAACTTTCTTGTATTTTCTGTGAAAATTAAATTGTATTTATTCCCATTAATTGAATTATATGTTACAATCATTTTGTAGCTGGAAAATATTTCAACACCATGGGCAAGGAGGTGGCCATTATGAGAACGATCCAAGATTTGAATTTGTGCGACGACTTTTTGTTTCATGAAGTCATGAAAGATGAAAGTTTGGCGATTTCCCTTTTGGAAGTGGTTCTCGATCTAAAGGGAAAGATCAAAAAACTCGTTTATTTGGAAGGGGAGAAAACCATCAAGGAGAGCTATTCGGGGAAAGGCGTGCGGTTAGATGTTTACGTGGAAGACGAATCCCTCGTTGTCTACAACGTGGAGATCCAACAAAGGCCCCACAAAGCTATTGGCAAAAGAAGCCGCGAATATCAATCGTCCATGGACATGCGATCATTGAAAAAAGGGCGGGATTATGATAAACTGAATAAACAATACGTCATCTTTATTTGCTGTTTCGATCCTTTTGGCAAAGCCTTGCATCGCTATACCTTCAGCAATCTGTGCCATGAAGATCACGCTTTGTCACTTGGTGACGAAGCACTGAAAGTCTTTCTAAACACAAAAGGCACCGCTGATGATGTGACTCCCGAACTGCGAGAATTTCTGGCGTTCGTTGAAGATTCCACCATGGAGCGGGCGAAAAAAACAGGAAACCCGTTTCTTTTGGCTTTAGCGGAGCGGATCGAGCAAATCAAGGAAGACGAAGAAATTGGAGGTTTTTTCATGACTTTTGAACAAAAATTGCGGGAATTACAAAGAGAAACACGAGAAGAAACGCAGGAAGAAGATGCTTTTAACTATGCCCGGAAAATGAAGGCCAAAGGTTATCCTCTGGCAGACATCCAAGAATTGACCGGACTAAGCGAAGAGGAAATCCAAGCGCTGTAGCCGCTTTATTTTCAGTAACGGCACAGCAAAAGGAGCCCGGTTCCGGTCAGTCCTATGGCCGCCTTCAAGCAGAAACCGCACTAAGGAATTCTTACTGTGAGCGTGACATACCAGTCGCCTTATGGTACACTTAGGGTACATCATTGGGGAATCCGTATCAGAAGGAGGTATTGGAGCATGAAGCCAGTCGTTTCCATCGGGAACCAGGATTTTACGTCTATCAGAAAAGAACATTGCTTTTACGTGGACAAAACGCCTTTCATCAAGGAATGGTGGGAAAGCAAGGATGTCGTCACTCTGATCACCCGACCCCGTCGTTTTGGGAAAACCCTGAACATGAGCATGGTGGACACGTTCTTTTCCAACCAACATGTGGATAAAGGCCATTTGTTCGAGGACCTTTCCATTTGGCAGGAACAAGCATATCGGGATTTGCAGGGGGCGTATCCGGTAATTTTTCTCAGCTTTTCCGGCATAAAGGGAAAAAATTTTGAAGATGCTCGGATGGGGATCATACAAAAATTAGTGAAATTATACAGCACCTATTATTTTATAAAAGATAGCGATGCTCTGAATGAAAAGGATCGAGCGTATTTCGATTCCGTGGACGAACACATGGACGATGCCGCTGCCGCTGTTGCCATCAATTACATGACCGACTATCTGTGCCGCCACTACCAGAAAAAAGTCATTATCCTACTGGACGAATATGATGCTCCGCTTCAGGAAGCTTATCTGGGCGGCTATTGGGATGAGATGTCCGCCTTCATTCGCAGCCTGTTCAACGCCACCTTCAAAACCAACCCATGCATGGAGCGGGGCATCCTGACAGGAATCACCAGAGTCAGCAAAGAATCTATTTTTTCCGATTTCAACAATCTGCAAGTGATCACCACCACCTCGCGGCAGTACGCCGCCGCTTTTGGTTTCACAGAGCAGGAAGTGGAAACCGCTTTAGATTTCTTTGATTTGAAAGATGCCTTGGACAAGGTGAAATTTTGGTACGATGGCTTTCAGTTTGGAAAGGAAAGGGACATCTATAACCCTTGGTCCATCACCAAATATTTAGATTCTGGAAAATTAGGGACTCACTGGGCCAACACTAGTTCCAACAGCCTTGTGAGCAAGCTGATCCAAGAAAGTGCGCCGGATACCAAGATCGCCATGGAAGATCTGCTGGCGGGAAAATCCATCGAAACACCGATTGACGAGGATATTGACCATGTTCTGCCAGAGTGCCTGTTTACAGGAATCTGTGATTTGCCCTCTTAATAAGATACCGATCCGTTTTACCAGTTCTCCCTGTCTCAGTACGATTTCCTGCTTTGCGTACTTTTTCGCGACAGGAGAAAAACGGCAATTTTGAAATCATTGCCGCTCTTCTTCAGGCCTCTTCCTCCTGATCAATCTAAGAAACGTCTACGCCTGCTTCTTCATGATGCTGGGAAAACAGCTTTTATTAAACTGTGCGCACTTCTGGCAATTGGAAATCTGTGGGGCTGTCTCCCGAGGGACTTCGATCCAGCCGTATTGCTGGTAAAATTCTGGCACTTTCGCACATAACCACATTTCCTTTGCGCCCTGCCTTCTTAGCTCTTCTTCCGCAATTTCCAATAACTCCTTTCCCAGGCCCGTGCCTCGGCAGCGCTCCTTGACAGCCAGGTGTTCCAACACATAGCAGCCGCTTTTATATTGAATCGTCGCCGCAGCCAGCAGCTCTCCGGTGTCTGCGTCTTCGCATTTCCACATTCGCAGAGTCTCTTCCGGCGTTCGCTCGCTGGGCTCCACCTCCAGCCCGCTGTGGTGAAACAACTCGGAAAGCGGTAAAAAATCCGTTGCTTTTGAAATTCGATACATTTGACATCCTCCTTTTCACTACTATTATAACGGGACAAATCGTGATATAATAGCAATATCTAGCACAAAATTATCATAATATCACTAAATACAGCGTAGCTCAAGGAGAAATGGTGAAAGAAAGCAGTTATCTAAATTCCATCAACCTAAACACGAAAAGCAGTTTCCCATACTTAGCAATGGACGCGAATGGACAGGGAAGCGTGCCGGAACCGCCAGGACAATGGGTCATGCACTGGCACGAGGATTTTCAGTTTATCAAAGTCATCAAAGACAGAATCTGGATCCAGACTCTACAGGAAACAAAGGAGATCCCCGCAGGAAATGGGGTGTTCATCAATCGAAACGTCGTGCATATGGTTCGGGTAAGTGCCACATGCCATTACAAAAGCTTTTTATTCCCAGAAAGCCTGATCGCCTTTTATCCCGGCGGCCCTGGGAAAAAATTTGTCACCGGCATCGCAGAAAATAAACGCATCCAAGTTTTTACCCTGGACAAAGAAATCCCTTGGTGCGAAAAAGCGCTGGCGCTCCTGGATGCTCTAACGGATTTGGAACAGAAAAAGCCTTCTGCGTACGAATATGAAGTGCTCGTTCTCTTATCGACCTTATGGCTGCAGCTAGTCAAACATATTAATCCAGAAACACAATTCGCTGAAACGGAAACAACTCTGCGGATGCGGCAATTTTTACAGTATATCAAAGAACATTTCAGTGAACCTGTTTCTTTGGAACTGCTAGCGCAAAGCGCGAACGTAAGCAAGACAGAATGCCTGCGCTGCTTCAAAGAAACCCTGCGGATTTCGCCTTACCGATACTTGATCGAATACCGGCTGTCCCAGGCCATGGAGCTGCTGACAGGCAGCGAACGCTCCATTGGGGAAATCGCCAACAGCGTGGGATTTAACCAAGTCAGCCATTTCGGGAAGTATTTTAAAGAAAAAACAAGTTATTCGCCAAGCGCTTATCGAAAGCGTCATCGAAGAAACAAGTAACAAATGGTTTCCGCGAAAAACAAGGGACCTCCCTTTTTAGAGAGATCCCTTGCAATGAATTGCTTTCTATTCTATTTTTCCTGCTGTCCGCCCAGCACTTCATCCAAAGTCTCGATCAAGATCTGAATATCGATCGGTTTAGCGATATGTCCGTTCATGCCGCACCGCAGCGCCTCCTGCTTATCCTCTTCAAAGGCATTGGCAGTCATGGCGAACATAGGGATGGATGCCAACTTTTTATCATCCAGGCTCCGAATCGCTTTCGCGGCTTCATAACCGTTCATCTCTGGCATCTGGATGTCCATCAGTACCAGCTGATAGTATCCTGGCTCTGAATTGCTCAGTTTTTCCACTGCGATCCTTCCGTTTTCTGCCACATCCACGGAAAAACCTGCTTCTTCCAAGATCGCAGTAGCGATTTCCTGATTCAGCACATTGTCCTCTGTGAGCAAAATGCGTCCTGTATAAAGGCTCTCTTTGGTTTCGCTGATCTTCTTGCTGGTCTTATCCGTATGCACAATGGAGTTCAGGCAGCCATACAGCTCTGACAAGAACAGCGGCTTGCTGCAAAAGGCCGTCACGCCCGCATCTCTGGCTTCCTCTTCGATATCTGACCAGTCGTATGCCGTGAGCACGATGATCGGTACGTCCTTTCCAGTCTCCTGCCGGATCCTGCGAGCCACTTCCACGCCATTCATATCAGGCAGCAGCCAATCGATGATGTACACAAAATACTGGTCGTCCCGCATGATGGATTGGCGGGTGCGCAAAACGGCTTCCTTGCCTGATAAGGTCCATTCGGCCCGAAGCCCAATCTGCTGGAGCATGTAAGACACGCTGTCGCAGCTGTTGAAATCATCGTCCACAACCAAGGCTCGCAGACCTTTCAGCTCTGGAATGGTCTGGGGCTCCCGCTTCGCGGAATGCAAACGCAGCGTCAGGTACACGATACATTCTGTTCCCACGCCCTGCTTGCTCTTCACTTCAATGGTGCCATTCATCATATCCACGATATTCTTTGTGATAGCCATGCCAAGGCCAGTTCCCTGGATGCCGCTGACCGTGGAATTTCGTTCCCGCTCAAAAGGTTCAAAAATGTGGGACACGAATTCTTCGCTCATGCCAATGCCTGTGTCTTTGATGTGAAACTCATAATTGGCAAAACCTGCTGGCGCACCGGATTTTTCAATGACTTTCAAGCTCACCATGCCACCTGCGCCTGTATATTTGATCGCATTGTTCAGCAAGTTCAGCAGGACTTGATTCAGCCGCAGGCTGTCGCAGCAAATATCTTCGTTTTGAATGTTCACTGCGTCCATGTATAGATCCAACTGCTTGGAGTGGATATCCGCCTGAATGATATTGCGCAGTCCATGAAGGATGTCAGGCAGGCCGCAAGGCTGTTCATCCAAATGAATCTTGCCGCTTTCTATGCGGCTCATGTCCAGCACATCGTTGATCAGACTCAACAGATGGTTGCTGGAAGTCATGATCTTTTTCAGATACTCTTCCACCTGCTCCCTGCGCTCGATGTGGGTCATCGCCAAAGTCGTGAAACCAATGATGGCGTTCATCGGCGTGCGGATGTCATGAGACATGTTGGACAGGAATGTGGTCTTCGCCTTGTTCGCTCTGTTTGCCTGAGAAAGCGCGTCCTCCAGCAGCGCCTTTTTCTTCATTTCGCTGCGAGTCTCTTCGTCCACGCTGCAAATGCCCAAAACAATGCCGCGAACTCCGTTCCATTCTCCTGCCCGCACGACTTTTATTTGGAAATACCGTGTTTCACCACAGCAAGTAGTGCGGTAATTCAGCTGGCACATATCCTTTTCCAAAAGCTCTTTTTCCAGGTTTTCCCGAGAAACCACCTGACGCAGCGCTTCCTGATCTTCGATGTAAACACCAGCTTCTATGTAACGCTCCATGCAGTCTTCCAGAGAGAATTCTCCGCAGAAAATAGACTGGAGAATGTTTTTCTTGCATTCACCCAATCGCAAGAGCCGCCCTGCTCCCGTATCCAAGTCAAAGTAACAGACCAGGTTGTATTCGATGCTGAGGGCATGAATCAGTTCCATCTGACGCCGTTCATCTTCCTGGCGTTCCTGCTCTTGCCGCAGTTTCTGGGCAGTGCAGTCTAACAGATACCTCTGGTAAAACAGCTCTCCGCGCTCTTCCATCAGCTTCACGTTTCCCATCAAGTGGAGGATGTCCCCGTTTGGCTGCCGCACTCGGTATTCCACACTGATATTGTCGCCCACGTTCTTCAAGGCTCTGATGCTCTCCTGCATTTTTTCCCGATCTTCCTCTATGACCGAAGGCGCGATCAAATCAAAGCCCTCTTTCATCAGCTCTTCTTGGGATTCGTAACCCAGGAGATTCAAGGCCGCACGGTTGATGCTGAGAATCCGAGATCCGTCTATGGAATGGCACATCACGCCGCAGTCCATTGTGGTAAACAGCGTTTCCAGTGTCTGGTTTTTCTTGATCAATTCTTCGGCATAGGCTCTCTCCCGAGTGATATCGATGGCCACGCCCACAGTCCCCATAACGCTGCCATCCCAATCGTAGAGCGGCGATTTATAGGTAGTCAGCAGCCGCTCGCCTTCGCCAGTCTGAATGGATTCTTCGGAAATACAGGTTTCCTTTCTTTCCATGACAATGCGCTCTGATTCAATGCAGGCAGGGTCATCCTGTTCCACATCCCAAATATACGCATGGCCGCGCCCTTGGACCTGCGTCTTTGTCTTTCCCACCACCTGGCAAAAACTATCGTTCACTTTTTCATGGATGCCATGTTTATCTTTGTACCAAATCAGATTAGGCACGCTGTTGATGGTAGCTTCTAAATACTGGCTGGTCTCCCATTGGTCCGCCCGGGTCTTGCGGGCTTGCTGCCACCGCAGGAAATGAAACTTCAGCTCTGCCTCTGACATGGGCCATGACCAGAGATCCGCGAGCTGGGACAAATTGTCCGTTAGACTGGCGGCCTGTTCACGATCCGCGATTAAAATCAGTTCTGCCTCCGACTTTTTCCATGCAGTCAGTACCCGCACAGTCTCTGCCATGTCTGCATCCTGCAGGTCAGCCAAAATCATATCGCTCTTTACCGCCAATGCCTCCTCAGGAACGTCGCTTTCCAGGAATTCATGCGTGAAATGTTCAAGAGGCGGCATTCTTTTCAGCTGCTCGAACATTTTGTGTTGGTGGCCGACGAAATAGAACCGCACATGACAATGATACATAAATCTCTCTCCTCTCCACAGGCTGCAAGGTCTTGAAGCGGCGAGCCTGTTCTTACTATATATTTAAAAGACAGCTTTTGGGCTGCCTTAATAAACTCTGTTAAAGGCTTTCGTCTACTCTAGTCAACAAAACTACAGACATATTTTAGTATAACACACTTGTCTGAACTATGTCACCTGCAAGTTGGCTTTGCGGCAAGAAATTTCTTTGTTTTTATTCACAAAGAGGCAGTAAAATAGGAATTCGTTGTGTTTTTGTGAAAACTCATGGATGACCCTTTATTTGTTTGCCGGTTAATACTGCCCGCAGCGTATCATTATACTTGATTTTACTATCGTCCTGCATTACAATAGGGCCTATAGGGTTTTGAAAACCTACATATATAAACAAGATATAAATAGGGAGGTCTGCTATATGGAAAAATGTATTTTGATAGTAGATGATGACGCAATGAATTTAAAAAGGACAAAAATGATCCTTGAGAAGCATTACGATGTACTGCTCGCGGAATCGGGACAGGAAGCCCTGGATACGCTTGCGGACACAAAAGTCGATTTGGTTCTTCTGGATATCGCCATGCCAGGCATGAACGGCATCGAAACCTTTGGACGCATGAAAGCCCGCTACGCGGATATTCCTGTGATCTTTCTCACAGCGTCAGGAGACGAAGATGATGTAATGAGCGCAATCAACCTGGGCGCAGTCAATTACCTGAAAAAACCGTTCTTCCCGCAGGATTTGCTAAAGCGTATCGCAAAGGAGTTTGAAAAGCAATGAAAGCCTCGACACAGACAAGCACCCATTTGCTGATGGCCCTTGCCGCTACGATGCTCAGTGCCATGCTGATCCTGATCACGCTAATCATGTCCTGGGAGCTGTGGATGATTCCATTAACCATCATTGGCAGCGGCATTATATGGTGGCTTCATATTGGAAGGATCGGCTCGGTCATGCTTTACGAAAATCTGTGCGCCGGAGTGATGATGGTGGAATTCTTTTTCTTTGGCGTGCATGAGGGCAGTCTTTTTGACATCCCCCTCATCGCCTGTACCCTGCTCCTTGTGTTTTCTCTGCCAGATAGAAGGCGGCTGTTATATATGACAGCCGCCATATACGTTTTGGAACTGCTGTATCACGCGCTGTTCCTCCATACGATCACATCTGACATGGGCGCTGATTCCATCATACGCCTGGCCCTTGGCATAGCTGTGACAGCAGGCGCACTGGAGCTTGCCAGATATCGGCTTAACAGAAGAAAGGAAGCCTTTAAAAGGCACAGCAAGACCCTTGCGGATCTGGAGGCTGCCGGACGGCAGAACGCCGAATTTTTATCAAACGTGTCTCACGAGCTGCGGACGCCGATCAACATGGTGCTGGGGATCAGCGAAGTGGCTCTGGGAAAGGACCTTACTCCAGAAATGCGGGAAGACATGCGGTCCATCCAGCTGGCGGGCAAGCGCCTGTCCAGTCAGATCAATAATATCCTGGATTATACAGAGAGCGTGGAAGGCACACTGACCGCAGCCAACGAAGAGTATATGATCACCTCTGTAATCAATGATGTGATCACTATGGCCACAGTGCAGACCAACAAACAGCATCTGGAGCTGGTCTTTGATATTGACCCTAACATACCATCGCTCCTGATTGGCGATGCGGAAAAAATTTCCCATGTACTTAAGATTTTGTTGGAAAACTCCATCAAATTCACAGATGAGGGCGGAGTCAATATTTGTGTTGGATTCCGAACGGAAAGCTATGGAATCAATCTGACCATCGATATTTCTGACACTGGCATTGGCATGACATCCTCACAGCTGACACAGATCCACGATGATTTTTACCAAGCGGATTCCAGCAGCCGCCGGTTCTCAGGCGGTCTGGGACTCGGGATCCCCATTGCGCGCGCCCTTCTCCACGCCATGGGAGGATTCATCCACTTTGAAAGCAAGGCACACGAAGGCCTAGACGCGCACATCACCATTCCCCAGGGAGTGGCCAATGCCGCACCGAGCATTGTCATCCCTCATACAGATCAGCTTTGCATCGCATGCTATTTCAAGCCAGATCGATTTGGCGCCGATGAGGTGAGAAAATATTATGATAAAATGATCCTGCGTTTGGTGGATGGTCTTGGGATCGAAGGGTATCAGGCTCATAATTTCGAGGGGTTGCTGAAGATAAAATCCGAGCACAAGTTGTCTCATGTGTTTATCGCACAAGCAGAATATTTGGAAAACACGTCTTACTATGAGGACCTGGCAAGGATTCTCCGCGTGGTCGTGATCGCGGATCAAACCTTTACCCTGAGCAAAGACAGCAGGCTGCTCATTATCCGCAAGCCTCTCTTTGTGCTTTCCATTGTGAACCTCCTCAATGGCGAAATACAGCGAAGCGCTTCGGAAAATAACCAGACCGCAGGCCGCAGGCACTTTTCCTGCACAGGCGTCCGGGCCCTGGCCGTTGACGATGAAGAGATGAATCTAGTGGTGGCTAAAGGCATCTTAGGCAGTTATGGCATACAGGTGGACACTTGTCTCAGCGGAAAGGCAGCCATTGAAAAATGCATCAACATGTCCTATGATCTCATATTTTTGGATCATATGATGCCAGGCTTTGACGGCATGGAAACTCTGCGGCGCATCAGAGAGATCGACAACGGCATTTACAAAGACCTGCCGATCATCGCTCTGACTGCCAACACCATCAGCGGCGCAAGAGAAATGTTCAAAAGCGAAGGCTTCACAGAGTTCGTGCCAAAGCCCATCGAACGCACGATCTTGGAAAGAGTGCTGCGCCGGGTACTGCCAGAGCACTGCATACAATACGAACAGTACGATGAATTGCCTGCCCTTGAGAGCAGCCCAAACAAGGAGCCTGCCCAGCCGCCTGCTCCACCTGCCCCTGAGAACGGCCAGCAGGCAGACCCAGCGCCTTCTGCTGTTTCCTCAGAGGAACCTCAGCCCGAGTCAGTGGCTCCAGACGACACCGAGCCGCAGGCAGCACAGACAGAGCCTGCTCCAGAGGCCCATGAGTCCCTGCCTTATGCTGGACTCGCAAAGGCTGGGATCAATGCCCAGATGGGCCTGGATTACTGCTGTGGAGAAGTAGATTTTTATTGTGAAATGCTGCAGATGTTTTGTTTCCAGAGCAGTGAAAAGAAGGAAGAAATCAGCGCCTTGTACGCAGCCGCCAACTGGGAGGATTACGCAGTTAAGGTTCATGCCTTAAAAAGCACATCCCTGACCATTGGCGCGGAAGAACTCTCAGCCCAAGCAAAAGCATTGGAACAGGCAGGAAAAAAGGGCGACACGGAGTACATCAGAGCAAACCATCCAGCCTTGCTGCAGCTGTACGAGGAAGTCTGCGAAAGCATTTCCAAATTAACGGAATGAAAAATCTCTTGCTGTTCTTTCTAAAATACCCATATTTCAGAAAGGAGGAATTTTAACATGTATAGAAGCTTGTACAAAAAATGGGTTGACATTATCTTTGATCACAGGATTAGCCTGCACGAGCGCATGTTTCGCGTGATCACAGTCATCAGCATGATCGCGCTGGCTTTTATATTGCTCATTGGCTGGCATATTTCCAATATCGCCATATTAGTAGGAAGTCTCATCTACATGTGCATTGTGGCGAAAATCAGTATTCAAAAGCAGTGCATCAACACAGGGGCCACGCTCATCGTCATATTGCTCCTTCTGGTTTTTCCAGCCAGTTTTTTCACACCAGGCGGGATCTATGGCGGC
This sequence comes from uncultured Eubacteriales bacterium, assembly GCA_910583765.1. Lineage (GTDB taxonomy): Bacteria > Bacillota > Clostridia > Peptostreptococcales > Anaerovoracaceae > Hominibacterium. The sequence goes on from CAJTYS010000038.1 coordinate 23,509, forward strand.
GCGTCCGAATGGTTCGTGATTTGCTTCATCTATATTAGCCTCACACTAAAAGGAAAACGGATGCCCGTGTTTTTCCTGCTCTGCGCAGCGGAAACATTGCTCTGTTACTATGTTTCTTTTCAATATCCAGAGTACGGCGGGAGTTCCGCACAGGGATATTCCTATTTTGAATCAGCCAATGCCGTCATTCTGGCAGGTGTGCTGACCAGTGCGCTGCTCTTGTTCCAGAACCGTCTTTACGAAGAGGAAAACAAACTCGCGCAGGAACAAAAAAAGGAAATTGAAGAGCTGAACCGAGCGGAGAATCACTTTTTCTCCAGCATGAGCCACGAGATCCGAACACCGATCAATACCATCATCGGGCTGAACGAGATGGTTCTGCGGGAGGCCATTTCCAAAGAAGTTTCAGAAAATGCCCGAAATATCCAAGGGGCCAGCAAAATGCTGCTTTCTCTTATCAATGATATTTTGGACTTATCCAAGATCAAGTCCGGCAAAATGGAAATCGTAAATGTTTCCTATGAAACAAGCGGTCTTTTCTCAGAGATCGTGAACATGATCTGGATCAAGGCCAAGGAAAAGGGGCTGGAATTCCGGCTCCATGTGGACCCCTCCATACCAAGCATGCTTTGCGGCGATGAGGTCCGCATCAAGCAGATCTTGATCAACCTGCTGAACAACGCGGTAAAATACACTACGGAAGGCTCCATCAAGCTTTCTGTCCGCTGCGAACGTTTGGAGTTCAACAAAGTGCGCGTCTACTATTCTGTGGAGGACACTGGTCTAGGCGTAAAAAAGGAAAACATCCCTTATCTGTTCAATGCCTTCAAGCGAGTGGACGAGAAAAAGAACCGCCACATCGAAGGCACCGGCTTAGGGCTCAATATCGTCCACCAGCTGGTGGAACTGATGGGTGGCGAGATCAGCGTCAACAGCGTCTATACAAAAGGCTCCACCTTTATTGTCACTTTGGATCAGGATATTGTCGATGACACGGAGCTGGGGACATTCACGCTGGCCTCTCGCATGAAGCTCCAAGAAGGGGAACAATACAAACAGAGCTTTGAGGCGCCGAAGGCTCATCTGTTGGTGGTGGATGACAATGATATGAATCTAATGGTCGCGCGCAAACTGCTCTCTGACACTAAGATCCAGATCGATACTGCCTCAAACGGCGCTGAATGCCTGAAGCTCACACAGAACCAGCATTATGACGGTATTTTGATGGATCATCTGATGCCGGAAATGGATGGAATCAAATGTCTTCATGCGCTGCGCTCACAGCCTGGCGGATTGTGCCAGAACGTGCCGGTCATTGCTTTGACCGCTAATGCGGGAAGCGATAATCAGCTGCTCTACCGAAAAGAAGGGTTCAGCGGTTATCTGGCAAAGCCGGTCAGCGGCGCGCTGCTGGAAGCCGCGGTCCTGAGCATCCTGCCAAAGGAACTGGTGACATTGACCGAGGAATCCAGCCAGTCTGAAATCGGAAAAGACATCCTGCTCTTTGAGCAGACACAGAGAGTCTCCACCATGGTCACGACAGACAGCGTGTGCGACCTGCCGGAATCTCTGAAAAAGGAATTTGGAATTTCCACATGCCCATACTATGTTTCCACAGATGAAGGCCGGTTCCTGGATGGACTGGAACTCAAACCGGATGAACTGCTGGATCATATCATGCAAGGGAAAAAAGGCTCTTCACAGCCACCTGATGTGGAAGATTATGAAAGGTTCTTCGCAGAGCGGCTGACTGAGGCGCAAAATGTGATCCACATCACCATGGCGAAACATGTGAGCGCCGGATATGATCATGCCGTTGAAGCAGCGAAATCCTTTGAAAATGTCACGGTAATCGATTCTGGACATCTTTCCAGCAGCATGGGACTCGTCGTTCTGTACGCAGCTTCCATGGCGGAAAATCATGCCACAAAGGATAGTATCGTCAAAGCTGTGAAAAAGCTGAGACATTATATTTCCTCTGCTTTTGTCATTGACAGCACCCATATGATGTGCCGCTCAGGAAAGATATCCAAACGCATACAAATCATTTGCGACGCACTGCTGCTGCACCCGATCATTGTGCTGCGAAAAAGCAAAATGGCGGTGGGCGGCATGGCGGTAGGCACCTTTTCTCGGGTGGCAAAGCGTTATGTCCGAAAGGTGTTCATGAATACAGGAAACATTGACCGGCGCATTTTGTTCATCACTTACGCGGGCATGAATGAACAGCGGCTGCAATACATCCAAAGCTTGGTGAAGCAGCACTGTCCATTCGAGCGGGTATATGTGCAAAAGGCATCCTCAGCCATTTCCAGCAACTGCGGCCCAGGGTCCTTTGGCCTCTTGTTTATGAAGAAAAACACAGCGAGCATCTCTTTTTCACAAAGCTCACAACCCTCGCAGAACTCAGAGCAAGATGCTCCAAACTGACCCTTTGGTCGAATCGAATAGGAACGGATTTTAGAAAATGGCATTCTGTGATCACAGCAGAGTGCCATTTTAGTGATGAGGATGACCGGCTCTGCCAGCGGTCCACAAGGATCAGGAGCAACAGCCCCTTCTCCCTGCTACTTGCTCCTTGCGTCACGTTTTTTCCCCAGATCCCTCTGATCCCCTGCTGTTTCCAAGATCTTGACTGCCTCCTCGCAGCCAGCGGCCTCGCCATCATAGACGATTTCCCAATAATGCTCCCCATACCAATCGAAGGTGGGGTGATCCGCCTCCGCCTTGCGCAGATCCATGAACCGCATCCATTCCCGCCTCAGCTCGCGCAAAAATAGGTCCATGTTCGCACAGTTTTCCATTTGGGAAAGAATCTTTTCCAGTCTCTGCTTTTTACGGACGTAAAATGTGGAAAAATAGCTGTCGCCCTTCTGTTTCTGGTAATCTTCTTCAGCGGACTTGATGGCTTTTTCGAGTGCTTCCCGCGCATTCATTTTCCAGGTTCCTCCGATTCTTGCTATAACGCCTTTTTCCATACGATATTGGACCATTTGGTGTAGACTCTTTTACCAGCGATGGTTCTAACGCCGCGCACTTTGTAATAATACGTCTTGCCTGTCTTCAGGCCTTTGGTATTCATGTACCAGCCGCTCCGCTTGCCCTGAGAGGCTTTTTTGTAATGTGGCTTTGTCCCGTAGCCGCTGTTTTTGCGGGTGGATCTGAAAATTTCATAGTAGTCCACCTGAAATCCTGGGGCTTTCTCCCAGTTCACTTTAATGCATTTACGCTTTTTACTGGCCACAGCAGTTGCCTTTATGGTGGTTTTTTTCACACCTGCCACCAGTTTTCGATTTTGGGAGACGGTTTTCTTTTCAAATCGGGCGGTCTTTGAGACTATATTAGACCATTTGGTGTAGATCTTCTTGCCATCGATGGTTTTGACACCACGTATTTTATAATAGTAGGTCTTGCCTGTTTTCAATCCTTTGGCATCCTTGCACCACCCGCTCTTCTTATTTTTAACCGCCTTTTTATAACGCGGCGTTTTTCCATAGCCGCTGTTTCTACAGGTGGATCTGAACACTTCATAGGAATCCAGCTGGACGCCTGATGTGTTCTTCCAGTTTACCTTGATATATTTGTGTTTTTGATTGATTGTGGCAGTTGCTTTTATGGCGCATTTCTGTACGGCTTCCACCAGCGCCTGATTTTGAGCAGCATCTGTGCTGTCAGGCAGAGCTGTGTTGTCAGGCTGAGTGTGAGTGGTGCTGGTGCTGCTGTCCCCCGTGTTCAAGACACTGTCCGGAGCTGCTTTGATTTCAAACTGGGCAGTGATGGTGCCCGGCAAGCCTTTGATCAGGGAAGTGACGATCACCGTAGCTTTTCCGATTTCAATATTATTTTTGTATTCCACCTTGTAGTCCACACCCTCTTCCAGAATCTCCTGGCCATGAAACAGCATCTGCACTTTTGGTTCTATGGGCTTTCCCGTATAGGCCTGCGCCGCGATTTCTTTGATGGTAAAATCCTTTTCAAAGTCTGACAGCAGAACATACTGACACGGCTCGGACAATGTCACTTGGTTGCGCAAATCCGTGGCCTTGAAATAACCGGTATACAGCGCGTTTTGCCCGCTGCTCAGCTGCTGTGATTCCATTTTGTCGCTGAGCAGGTGCATGCCTGTTTGCGCATTTGGCGAAATGGTCACAGCATCGTTCAAACGATATCCTGTCACCTGCTGCTTTTCAATGTCATACTGCCGCAAAATCGTATGGAAGGTAAAATCCCCCTCCGGCGCATAGGTCCTTGGAGCGCTGGCAGTCCCGTCTTCTGTGGCAGTCGGTGTCACGATGGAGTCGATATACACATAAAATTCCGGTCGCTCTGTTGTAGGGACACGGTGGTAGGCAATCATTTCTGAAACCACAGTCTCCCCTTCCACTACAATAGGAATGGTGAAAACTTCCCACCTGTCATCGCCCTCGGCCAGTTCTATATCCATGGAACAGAGGCTGCTGTCCATCGCATACCACTGACCATCGAACTGCTCGGTAAAACGCGCGTTGTCCCAGTCCGCCTGGACTCTGTTGGTTCCCAGCAGATAGTTGTCATTTGCTTTCCCCGATGTCAGATCCGTATATAGATTCAAATATTCTACGGATTTCAGTGACAAAGCATGGTCAGGGTTTTCGATTCGCATCACATAGTGAGACGCGTTCCCATCGTAAGTCACCTGCATGGTTCCTTCAAAACTGCGGAGTTTATCGGACATGACCACCACATTCATCAGGTAGGCTGTATAAAAATCGCTGACTCCAAAAGAGCGATAAAAATCCACGTTTGCTGCCGCTTTCTTAAGGTTCATGGAATCTCTGGCAGTAGGATAGTAAAAGGCCATGCCCAGCGATTCGTTATGGGAAAGTCCAGTTCCCCGGTACACGATCGCCGGGTTGGTTCCTCCCACTTCGCCCACATACTGATCAGGTTCTGTTCCCGGTGAAGTGCCCAGCGCGTCCAGGACAGCCTGTGCCTTGGGCACATAAGGCAGCACATCCTGGGCAAAATCATATAAGTCTAACAGCCCAAATCCATTTTGCATATGCTGGACCCTTTCCGCTGTTCGGGAAACAGCGGCGAAGGTTTCATCATTTGATATGACTTTGCAGAGTTCATACGCCATTTCATTGAACGCGGCTTTTAGCGTCCCCATGCGGGACAAATCTACCAGAGCCAGTGTCTCTGACTTTATCTGGGACCAATCGCCATTTTCATTCATGGTGTAGGCGTACTCATCCACGATAACCCTGCCCAGTTCCTCGGCTTCTAAAGTCGCGATCCCGTCATTGTCCGAATATTCCGCCTCCAATGCGTCTAGCCACGCATAACTCCATCCCCCGTTAGGTATGATCTCTTCTGAGGCGACCATGTAATCCGCGCCATCCGCCAGCATGGACGCGGTTTCAAGATTGTTCATTAGACAAGCGTCAAACCCCAGCAGATCTGCCTTGTCGTTTCGCACCATTCGCAGCGCGCTCAGCAATGCGCTCAGCTCATGCAAGGATAGACTGTCATCGGTATATTCATCATAGGCCACGCCGCCCAGAGGACCGCCGCCGTGATTCCAAAAGGACAGCATCATCCGGTCCGCCGGTGCCTCATTGAGGCAGTCTCCCACGAACTGAGCCGCGGTCTGAACATCTCCCATATTCAGATTACCATCATACTCTTTAACTAATGTCATTTCGTCATCATTGATCTCATAAAGCTGGGTCACATCATTTTTCGGCTGTATGTACGCATCTTCCTTCAGATATCCCAATTCCGCCAAACGCTCCGGGAATTTGGACGGATTCCATTTTTTCGTTCCACCAGTCATGACCATGAGTTTCACGTTCTCCGGAATATCGGCCAGCAGCATTTCCAGCAGATCCATTGTGGCGGCACCATCGCGGCTCTCCAGATTAGTTCCGCACATATATATGCACACGGCCCAGTCAGATTTTTGGGCTCTGGATGATGACCGCGCTTTCTTTGGCAGCTCTATGGTGACGTTTTCCACATCAGAATCCATCATCAATCCTTCCAGAAACGCCGATCCTGCTTTGCCCTGTTCCTCGTTGATCAGTTCCCGTTCCTCGGTCTGCCCAAACACAGGCACTGTGCTCAGTACCATGACCACAGCCAGAAGCGCGCAAGCCAGGCCTTTTAATTTTATCTTCAATGTCATCCCTCTTTTCTTTCCTTGTTTGCTCTGAGTCTATCCCGCACTGACAAAAGTGTGGCGATTTTCCCTTTATTGGAAATTTTATTTTCTTTCGTTATTAGTATACCATACCTGCGTAAACCATGTCATGGACATATTCACGCTCGAGCAAAATCCCTATTTGGATTTCATGTATTTCATCTGCCGTCTGCTCGCCCCAGATTGGCTGATTCCCAGCTTTTTGGCAGCGGAATATGTGCTGGCGTTGTCTGCGAAGGCCATCTCCACCAATGCTCTCTCCACGAACTCCAAAGCTTCATTGAGCGGAACCAGCCTGGTCACTTTAATGGCCTCACTGCTTTCAATCAATTTATCGCTATCTGTGACTTCATCGATTCCGATCACGCCTGTCTTGTTGGTGACCGCCAGTCTTTCGATGTAATTCTCCAGCTCGCGCACGTTGCCTGGCCATGGATAATGCTCTAATGCTGTTTTCGCCTCATTGGTGATTTCGATCTTTCTTTCGTAGCGATTCGCAAAAGATTCAAGAAATTTGTCTGTCAGCGCTTTGATGTCATCTTTTCTGTCACGAAGCGGCGGTATTTTGATAGGGACAACGTTTATTCTGTAATACAAGTCCTCTCTGAACAGGCCGCTGCTGACCATTTTCTCGATGTTCCGGTTGGTTGCGGTAATGATCCTCACATCAATGCTGATTTCTTCGACTCCGCCCACGCGCACGATGGTCTTATTCTGGATGGCTGACAAAAGTTTGGCCTGAAGGGAAAGGGGCATCTCAGCGATTTCATCCAAGAATAGTGTTCCTTCATCCGCCAATTCAAAAAATCCCTTTTTCCCGTTTTTACTCGCCCCTGTAAAGGCTCCGCTTTCGTAACCGAAAAGTTCGGCCTCAAACAAATGGTCAGGGATCGCTGAGCAGTTGATACTGATAAAAGGGTTCTCATTTCTCAGGCTGTTGTCATGAATGTATTTTGCCAGAATGCTTTTGCCTGTGCCTGTCTCTCCTGTGATCAATATATGAGAATCAAAGGCCGCGACCCTCCTGGCAAATTCATACAATGAGATCATCTTCTGATCTCTTGATACGATTTCGGTCTCGTCTAGTCCACGAGTTTTTTCTCTAGTATTGGTTGAATAGTAATGCCTAATCACGTCCAAATCATCGATGAGTCTGGCATTACTGACGCAAATTTCTATTTCTCCCGCATCGTTTATCACCGGTGTCGTGGTAACCGCTGCCACGCCAACACTGCCATTAAGACCGTGCCCTTCCTGCAGCAATGTGATGGGTCTCTTTTCTTTTAATGCGATATCAACGGCCGATACTTTATAAATGCCTTTTTTGACGCTCTCCATATAGCTCTTGCCTATCACTTCATCTTTGGAAAGTCCGGTTTTTTCCGTATAGGTCTGATTGACGAAAATGACCTGGCCTGTCCTGCCATCAGTTATATGAAAGCTGTCTTCGCAATGATCCATGGCCATATAGTATTGGTTTCTTTCTTTTGCGATCTTGCCGCAATGTTCAAGGAGCGCAGCCTCGCTTGTGGCCTCTGCGTATGGCATGCCTGTCACTTCGCACAGCTTTCTCACGAATGAATCCGAAACATTCTTTATCATCTGATTTCCCTCACTAATCATGCATTTGCCTACGTGCCCATTATATCCAAAAAGTAGCCATATTAATATGACTACTTTTCCTCAACTGTTAACCGACTAGCGGAATTTGTCCATCATTTCTTTGTTCGTGTTCAGATCAAGTTCACAATCCTCTGGAATGAGCGTTTTGTATACTCTGCCGTTCAGTCTTTCTCGGAACTCTTTCTGCGCGGTTTCAAGAAGCGCAGGGTCCGTAAGCAGATCATACGCTGTCAGGGCAATAACCTTGGACGCAGTAGTCATTGCCTCGATTCCCATATGGGAGCCCGCGCATCTTACCATCATCCAATTGTGCCCCATCATTCTGAATTCAGGCACCAATGCCGCTTCAAAGAAACCAAGCGGCGCATGCCAGCTGTATTCCGAAGAGTCGGTCACAGGGCCTATGGAAAGCCCTCCGCCTACGATTTCCTTGCTGTATCCTGTTGGTGCGAAACCTAATTCCTTTTGGATTTCTTTTGCGTTTTCGTTATCTTCTTCCGTGATTCTCGGTGGACCTACGAAAAGATAATTCTTGTGGCCAGCCTCGGCTAAGGTATGATTTTCAATCATATCGTGCGTAGCGGTAATGAATTCTTCTTTTACCGTTGTCCCGATTGCCATGGCACAGCCTTCGGCCGCTGCCTTTACCTTGGCAAGCACGTCTTGGCAGATATCGGCGTTTTCAAATCTTCCCACCACCCATATGCTCGATCGATCTGGAACAACGACAGGAAATGCGTTGCCGCAATCAGGAAACGCATAGTTAAGCGTTGACTCCGCGCCTTTTTCACCTGGTTCAATATGTTCTCTGAGCAGTTCAATGGCATGCCCCATAAGCATGGTGCTGTCAAGGGCGCTGATTCCTTTCCATGGAGCGTTGCCATGGGCGGACTTGCCAGAAAAGTGATATTTCACATTAAAGTAAGCATTGCATCTAACAGCGTATGCCGCGTTTCTGTGCGCAGGATGCCAGTCGAGAACCGCATCAAGACCTTTAAACAGTCCGGCTCTCGCCATGAAAGGCTTTCCTACGCAGATTTCTTCTGCCGGAGTGCCGAATACTTTGAGCGTTCCCTTGATCTGGTTTTCTTCCATAAAATTTTTTACGGCCACCGCAGCCTGGATGCCGCCTGATGATAACAGATTATGGCCGCAGCCATGCCCTGGCGCGCCTTCCATGATCGGCTCCTTGGCATTGACATCCTTTTTCTGCGATAGTCCAGGCAGAGCGTCAAATTCCGAGCTGAAACCGATGACAGGTTTTCCCTCTCCATATGTTGCCACAAATGCTGTCGGGATTCCAGCTGCGCCCCTTTCAACAGTAAATCCACTTTCTTCCAGAAGTCCTGTTAATCGATCAAAGGCATAGAATTCCTGAAGCCCAAGTTCCGGATGATGCCATATGTCCAGAGCGGAATCGCAGAATGTTTGATTATTTTCTTCTATGAACGTCAAAATCTTCTTTTTGTCCTCATTCATGCCCATTTTCTGTTCTCCTTATTATCAATTATTTACCAGTTATTGTTCTTCTTGTTCATTACGAAACAAACAATCCTTAACAATGCTGCGAATGCGACGCCGACTGTGGCAACACCCCAGAAGGCTACATAACTTCCAGTCACATCATAGATGAAGGCTGCGATGGTCGCTCCGAACGCGCCGCCCATGGATGTCGCCATGTTAGTGTAACCGACCAGTGTGCCGTAGTCCTTTTCACCGAACATGCCGTTGATCAGGAGCGGCGGCACGACTGTGATGGATGGAGCGCCCAAGCCGTAGCAGATGAACACGCCAGCAATGAGGATCGTTGGTGATCCACCAAACAGGAACATGACCAGGAATGTTGCCGCAAAGATAAATGTTGAAACAGGCGCGCTGATTCTGATTCCTAGCTTGTCTGTAAGCAATCCGATGATGGGCTTTCCAAAGAGAAGCAGCCCCAGCATTATGCCGTGGTATGACGCTGCCTTTGTCGGGTCAATGCCACATTCCACATAGTAACCGATATCGTTCATCAAGACCGCTGATGAGGCGAACACGACCAGCACGCATGAGAGGATCGCCAGCCAGAATTCTCCTGTCTTCATTGCCTGACTCGCTGTCATGCCTCTCTTTTCTACCGCTGACTCATCAACAATCTCTGTTTCTACCTCACCCATTCTCTTAAAGCCTTTGTCTTCCGGATTCTTGACTGCCAGGATCAGCGTCATCGGCAGCAGAATAATGAGGTATACGCCAGCAAGCACCAGATATCCTAATGAGTAACCGCCAGCAACGATCACTGAGTTGAGCAGTGGCGAAAGAATGAATCCGCCAAGGCCGCTGCCTACAAAAGCGATGCCTGACGCAGTGCCTTTGAACTTGCCGCCAAACCACGAGTTGATGAGAATTGATACAGGCATTGGCGCGCATGCCGCGAAACCTATGCCATGGAAAACCGCGCCAATGTAGAAGCCTATTAATGAGTGTGACTGCGAAAAGATAATATATGCCCCCGCACCGCACAAGCACCCGATAGAAACCCACTTCCTGACGCTGCCCTTCTGCATCCTCTTGCCGATCACCGGCGAAGCGACTACGCCAATGAGCGCTGAAATTGTCATGTAGAGCATCCACTGGCCTCTGTCCACGCCCAAACTTTCGGTCACAGGAATAATGAATACGCTTGTAAGTGACGCATATCCCACATATGCCAACAGCATGAGGCAAAATCCGAGGAATACGATCCACCATCCGAAGAAGAAGCGGCCATCCTGTTTGAGTTGAATCTTATTGTTCATGTTGTACCCTCCTTAATCAAGTATGAAATATGAAGAACGACTTTATAAGGAGCAAATACTGTGCCAATGATAAAACCGATTGGCGCAAAACGTTGAAGGCGTTGTAATCACTGGGGTCTATGGGATATTGGCATGGAGCCGTCATTTTATGCAGGTCATTTACACCCATTCAATATTGGGTCATTTTTATTAAGATGATTTGAAATTTAGAGAAAAATGGCGAAAATATATGGCAAGCACAAATAACCCATATGTGAATCTTTAGATTCATAGGTGGGTTATGAGCCGCTGTCCAGGTGCGAAAAAAATTTTCCTTACACATTTCTTTTATACTCTAACTGTGCCTCGGGAGAAAAGCGTTACATTTAGGAAGCGTTAAAAAAGAGTTAAATAGCAGGAACACAAAAAATAGAAAACCCCAGAAATCGTTACAATTCTGGGGTTATTGGTACACCAGAGGGTGTAAAATTTCTTGTGTCCAAGAAGAAGAGCGATTCTGAAAAACGATCGAATATGTAGCAAAAATTTGTCGATCTTGATTTTGTCGAAACAAGCGTCTAAAGCTAGCATGCCCAGGAATTCGTTTCCTATGCGTCGAACGTGTTTTTGGCATGGCAAAAAACGGCACCTCATTTTTTCCGTTCCTGGGCTCCGCCCAGACCCGCCCTCTGGAATAAAATCCGAAGAAGCGGCCCAACCTATAGGTATCGACGGAATAAATCGAGGACGGCCGGCTGGCCTGCGCGAACATGGCCGCCGGCTGTTTCTCATTCACAGATATTGAGAGACTCTGTCCTTGAACAACACCATGAGCTGGCTCAGCACCAGATCCCAGTTTCGGTAACGTTGCGTCCATTTGCTCTGGACGTTTTGCGTTGTCAAATAAAGCATCTTCTCCAAGGAAACGTCGCTGGGGAAGACGCTTTTTGTTTTGGTCGCTTTCCGGAATTGACGGTTCACCCCTTCGATGATGTTGGTGGTGTACATGATTCTACGGATGTGGTCACTGAACTGGAAGAACGGACTCACGTCTTCCCAATTTTGCTCCCAGTTGCTGATGGCGTAAGGATACTTGTCACCCCAGGTTTCCTTCAACGCTTCCAGTTCGGATAAAGCCAGGTCTTCCGTGGGCGCTTTGTACACCGATTTGAAGTCCGCCGCGAATCGCTCCAGGTCTTTGTACGACACGTATTTGAAAGAATTTCGTAACATGTGGATGACGCATCTTTGCACTTGGGAATCCGGGAACACCGCATGAATGGCCTCTTTAAAGCCGCTGAGACCGTCCACGCAGAAAAACAGCACGTCTTTGACGCCTCTGTTTCGTAGGTCGTTGAGCACGCCTAACCAAAACTTGGATGATTCGTTGGCGCCGATGGTGATGCTTAGAATGTCCTTTGTTCCATCTAGAGTCACGCCCAGCACGACGTAAGCCGCCCGATTGTGGATCCTCCCGTCCTCCCGCACTTTGTAATGAATCGCGTCCATGAACACGAACGGATACACGGACTCCAATGGGCGAGATTGCCACTCCTTGACGCTGGGCAGGATTTTGTCCGTGATTTTGCTGACCATTTCCGCTGACAACTCGATTCCGTACAGATCTTGAAGCTGATCGTGGATATTCCGGGTCGTCATGCCCCGCCCGTATAGGGAGATGATTTTCTCTTCGATGCCCGAGATGTCCCTTTGATGTTTGGGAAGGATCATCGGCTCGAATTCTCCGTTTCGGTCTCGCGGCACGTCCACTTGGAATTGGCCGTACTGACTCTTCACGGTTTTCGGAGAGTAGCCGTTGCGTTTGTTTTCCGTGTCCACGCCTTCCTTGTTGTTTTTCGCGTATCCGATGGAAGCTTCCATTTCCGCTTCCAAGAGTTCTTGCAGGATGTCCTTGAAACTCTCTTTGAAGAGAGCGTAAATGTCTCCAACTTCTTTGATGTCGTTTTCCGCGATGATTTGTCGTAATTGCTCTTTGGGGATTCCCATAAAAAAGCTCCTTTCTGAATTTGGGTATTCATATCCAATCTTTTCCAGAAATGTGCTTTTTCATTCGTAGACACAGAATTTTTTACACTACCGTACACCATCGGGGGTTCGAACCCCGGACACCCTGATTAAGAGGCGCAAGCAATGGGTATCGAGCGTGAACACTTGACATTTTTTTGCCCTAGAAGGTCTTGGCCTCAAACAATGTCACAAAAACCTCGTTCGCTTCATCGCTATGATATTCGCAATGGAATATTTGACCATTTCAGCGGGTTTGATAATGGATGTCTCACCCACGCTCACGCCTCCGCCGTGCGTTTCCAAACAAAATTCATCTGATGAACGCATCATAATATTTCATGATCATTTCATCTGTCGCATCGTACATATTGTTCCCTAAAAAATAATCTCTCAATTCTTCAATGCAAAAATTGAGTTCACCGATTCGATGTTTATTTTTCGGGTCTGTTTTTATCAACTCTAAAAAATCAATTGCTTTTTTACAAAAGCCTTCTTTTCTTTGTTCGTTTCCTCTATTTTTCCAACTTATCGCTCTTCCGACTTCGCTTCCCACATTTGCCAATTGCTCATGAATCGGCATTGCGAACCACGTCACAGTTCTATCCATTTTCTCACCACCTCTTCGATTTTCTGTCTAATAGCAGGATCCGCGACATATCTCCCAACCCTTGGATACCCCGCTTCTCGGTTCCTTGGCGGATTGATCATTGAATCGAACTCAATGTCTCCAGTGTCATAATAAATATTGATTCCATATAAAAATTGTTGCTTGGACCCATGTTCTAACAACTGTTGTTCTAAATCACAATGCATCTCAGCGTTCACAGCGACCAATTCTCTGTCCACATCAACAACTGCCTTAGTCATAAACAAATCGTTGAAATATGATTCCTCAGTTTCTAAGTCCTTTTTGTTTATTTTCTTATTTAATATCACCATTCCATGCTCCTACGTCTCTGAACCTTTGAACCGCTTTCATTTTAGCATAAAAGAGAAAATGATTCCTCTGATTTTCATTGCGCCATGATAAGGCTCTCGCAAGACTCGCGCATCAATACCTTCTGACTTCTTTTCGAATTTCCTTCATGTATTCCTGCATCTGTTCTTCCGTTTCAAACCCTGCTTCCTTGGCAGCTTCTCGAAAACCTTCTTCCACTCGCTGAAATGCGATATTCGCTGCGTTTTCAATATAAAAACGTCCTTTTTCTTCTAAAATCAGAACTTTGTCCCCTATGTTTAATCTAAGTCTATCCCGCACCGACATGGGTATCGTGATTTGCCCTTTATTTGAAATTCTAGCGACTTCCATGGCGACTCCTTTTTAACTAAAGTAACTCTCCAACACCTAAGTTTTCTTTTTTTACACGTTCCTCACCATAGCTTCACACATGGTCGCAACGCACTCCTTGGATTAATTTCATATTACCACAACGCTTTATGCTTTTCAAGAAATTCCGAAATCACGCTTTTATCACGTCCTTCCCCTTCATTCGTGATCCCGTATTCATCTCAAGCCATAAATCTATATTATAATATTGATACGCATCTATGACTAAGAGCGGACACGTTTTCCCGTGTCCGCTCTTTTTCTCTCATCATAATTATAGGAGGACCACATCAT
>CAJTYS010000039.1 GCA_910583765.1 uncultured Eubacteriales bacterium
CTCTTATTCCTCCATCTCCACGATATAGCACTCGTCCTGGCAGCTTCGCCCCTGGTTCTTCACCAGCAGTTTGAATTCGTCGTACTCCGTCATGTTGTTCGCTTTTAAAATCTGCCCCAGGTTCTGCCGTTCCGGAGGCGTCACTCTCGCCCGCACCCACCGCAAACTCCAGTCCTTGCCGATTTTCCTTTGATTTTTTTGGATGAAATCGGCGATGATCAGAGGTGCTTCCCTGCTTTCTGTTGTTTCCGGCACTTCGATCTCGTACTCTTTTCTAGTCTCATCATAGGACAAAAAAGCGATGTCTTTTTCTCCGAACCTCTCGTTTCCGTTTTCATCGATTAGAAGCTCGATGTTCGCTCCATGGCGGTCTCGATTGCAAATCAAATAATCCACCATGAACATCTGATGCATGTATTCTTCCCAACCTTTGCGCCTGGCAAAATCCAAAGGGCTCTCTTTCCCTTCTTTGTGAAGTTCGTAATACGTATCAAAGGCAATTTTCCGCTCTGAAGCTGCTACAGGAATTCTCATTGAATCTAATATTTCGCAACACTCTTCGATTACTATGGTTTCCAAATTCACCTTTTGCATTTTTCTTTCCTCGTACTCCGCATTTCACACAAACAGCTCCGGCTCGTTTTCCAACAAATCCTGCACCAGGTACTTGTAATCCAAATTCTCTATCCCATATGTTCCTTGCTCGATCTGCTCTGACAATCTGCTTCTATAATAAATATTCATCGTGTCTCGCATCTCCAACCTCTTGACCTGCGCCAGATGGCATATGATGTTTTTCTCCAAGTTTTGTTTATATTGAAACGTCAATTCTAAATGGTCAACCATTTTTCCCCACCACCACATATGCCTTTCTAAATGTTAAAATTTCTTCTAACGCTTTCTGCTGGACAACGCAAATCTGATTATTTTTTCGATAATATGTCAGGGAATCGATTGCTTTTTCCTTGTCCCATAAACCTCGAAAGTACATGTCAACTGTTTTAAAAACATCGTCATTCGCGACTCTGCCAATGATGATGTCATATTCTTTATAAAGCGTTTCTCCCCTCCTGCAGGAACACACAAAATCTAGCCATTTCTCATTTTCATCGCCAAAAGACAGAACGCTATATCCTTTCAGTGAATCCCGCAGCTCATAAATGTTGACGATTGGCTCTTTTCTTTTTCTCAAGCTTTTCCGCAAAGCCCACTTTTCAGCCTGTTCCTGGTAGCTTGTCAGATAAAACTCCTTTCCAAAATCCAAATAATCTTTTGAAAATCTGATATTGGAATTTTCAATGATATCCGTGCCGCCGTGATACACCCTCATATTCGCACGCCCTTTTCTTCCGCGAATTCTGTGATGTCATTGATCAGATACTCCCTGCCTAGTGTGTGCAGCGTGTCGTAGCATGGAAAAATATAGCCGTCCAAAATGCCCGTCCGATCTAAAATCGCATACACCTGCGCCGGCAGCTTCTTCCAGGCCTCAGCCAAGCAGTGGATCAAATAAACGGCAAAATCCATCTCTTTTTCTCCGCACATGCCGGTTCTCTCCTTTCTACGAAAACTCACAAATTCGAATTTGGCCCCTCTGCCCCCAGCAGGCGCTCCAGCGCCTGCGTCTCCGTTTGAATTACCCAATGTCCATACCGCTTACCGCCTTTTCGGACAATTCGCCCACTTTCTTTCAATCTATGCATGGCCCTTTGTATTGAAGACACTGATATTTGTAGCCTATTTGCTAATTCCTTCTGATTCAATTTCGCATCTTTCCGCAATTCACTCACAATCTGGTCATCCAAAACATCATCCAAAACATCACCCTGATGTTTTGGTTTTTTAACTTCTGATGTTTTAGCGCTTTCAAGGGCTGTGAATTTAACAGTAATATCATCTCCAAGCACCGTATATTCTGGATTGGGCGTGCCAAGTTCTCTGCAAGCCTCACAAATTTTTTGGATTCCACGTCCCCATGCTTCGATATAGCCTTCTCGATAAAAAGCATTTGCTATGGACGGATTAAACGGTACCGATCTATGTGGTCGCATTAATGATTCCGCATTCCACCCAGATGGAAGAATGCAACTATTGCTAATGTACATTGCGTTTTCTTCAATCCGTATCTGAATCGGCACGCTTCTGGCATAATTATTATGAGCCAACGCATTTATAGATGGCCCCACGGACACCTTCACGCGGAAATGGATACATTTCCACTCGAACATCATGTTCATAGGTAATTTTCGCTTTCAAGTACTTGGTGTAAATAAGGTCAATAGCTTGGTCAGCCATACGAAACAGCGATCCTTCTAACATGTCTTGATACTGAAGGTCTGCTCCTTCACCAATAAGGGAAGTCACTCAGCCCATGAAGAAAGTGCAGAGAATAACGTCATGCGATTCACAAAAGCAGTTCGGCTGGCGCAAGCGCAGAAATGCCAAAACCTTCAAAATCTTTTTTATTTCGTGTGACAATATAATCGCAATGGTTGGATTTTGCGCAGGTAGCCACCAGACAATCCTCAAAATCCTTTGCTTTCTTTTGAAAGGCGATCAGAACATCGTTGTTGGTAACGCCGCACACTTTGACAATCTCTAGAAGTTTTCCGACTGCTTTATACGCAAGTTCTGTGCTGTGCGTATGTTTTCTGACAAGATAATAAATATCTGTGACAGAAGACGCAGACACGAACCCATCTATTTTGTGTTCTTCACAGAGTTTTAGCACTCTATAGGAGTCTTCCACAAAAGGCTCCCGTTCCAGCAGCACATCGAGGATCACATTGGTGTCACACATGATTTTCATATTTTGACAATCGCTCCTCTCGCAAAGAATCCGTATCAATATCAGAAGGAACGTCTTTTAGCATCCCTCGGAGGGAATCCACTGCGGAAACTTGAGGATTCACGACCTTTGCGATCATTTTTCCATTGCGGGTGATAAAGATATCTTCCTTGGCAATCAGCTCGAGATACTTCCCGAAATTGGTTTTAAATTCCGTTGCTGTAACCACCATAACAAATCCACCTTTCCTCTCATCTTGTTTTTATTGTATGCGATTTCAGAATTAAAATCAAGAAAATCGTTCAATATCGTAGAAATAGTCAACAAAATCGTTCGATATGTAAATGGCATGTCAATCCATTGTTTCTTAATGTCCTATTTGCTTTAATCCGCTGCGCAGCATTAGAGAAAAGCTATATTTTTTCATATAGGACAATCCTTTCTTTTTCAATGGAATTTAGCAGCGCATTGGAAACGTCTCTATCCAAATTCACCACGTCATACTCTAATAGCGTCCAAGTTTCTTCATTCACATCCAATGCAAAACGAAGGATGTCTCCGCCGCTGACTGCTAGATCGATGTCACTGGCTCTGCTGAAATCGCCCCGCGCTCTGGAACCAAACAAAATTACTTTGCTTAGTTCATATTTTTGCGCCAAACTTTTGATCTCTGCGATTACTCTCGACTTTATTCCTGTTTCCATAAGTCAACACCCTACTAGGATTCTATCCAAAATATTTCTGCATGAGACTGTCGAATAACAACTGCGTTTCATCGAGGGATTTTTGGATGGCAGCTTTCGATTTGTCGGTCGCCTGGACGAAGGCGGCGAATTGGTTTTGGAGATCGATGGGCGGCAAGATGATCTTCAACTTGAACAATCGTTCCTTTGAAATGTTAGACATCGACTTTGCTGAACCTGTGGCAATCGCCTGCATGCGCTTTCTAAACAAATCATGGTTAATTAGCTTCCAAATGAATACTTTATTGCATCTACGAGTTGTATTTAATCGGAAGATAAGATCAGGCATCATCAGTCTGTCAGGAGTGTCATAAATATATGCACACATGCCGACTAATTCTGGCGTGTTTTTTCGAGTGAACAACAGATCTCCATTTCGAACAGCTACGTCTTCAATAAATTGGCTTTTATCAAGCATTGCTTTGTTTTCTTTTGGACGATAGAAACCATACGTAACCGCACTGAGTTTGAGTACCGCAGGCCAGTTACCTTGCCGAGGGTTTACATCGCATACAAAACTTTTTCCATTATCAATGCTTTCTAAGCAGGTCGAAAGCGCCACTTGTTCCCAGCCCATCCCATTCCCAACAGGATCCCCGAACAACTCGACAAATCGGGATTTCACAAGTTCGTCCAACTTCGCAAGCTGCGCCTTCCTTAACGAAATTAAACGCCAACATTTCCTTAATTTCTCCGCTTTTAATTTCTGCTCGTTGATGTCCGGCAGTTCAATCTCGATATTTTCAACAATATTTTTAGAAATTTCTTTAAACGTCGCCCCTCTCCCTAGCGAGTTCAAATATTCATTTTTACTTTTCAAAAACCAATACAAATATGTATTCTCAATCTGCTGGGAACATATGAGATTTTTAAATCCTTGATTACAATACAACTGCTTTCCGGCAATAGCAACTTTACCAATGGGCGCTCTTGAAGATAAAATCACAGTACCTTTTGGCAACGGTTTGAGTCCTGTTTCATCAACGCCTAGTTGAGTGATTTTTCTTTTGCTCTCAGTTATGATATAGGTGTTCTCATTTAATTCCGCAGGTGTAATCCGGTCTATGTCTCCGTCCCAAAACTCTTCTGTTTTTGTTTTAGGTGTGCTTCCCGACACAATCTTACATACATTTCCCAATTTTACTTACGCCATATTCTTCTCCCTGCAAACCGCTTTCGCTTAGGATGATCTTGTTTTACATTTGAATGAAAATTTTCCAAGGGCAACTTTATCACTATGCCAATAACCCCTCTTATTCCTCCATCTCCACGATATAGCACTCGTCCTGGCAGCTTCTCCCCTGGTTCTTCACCAGCAGCTTGAATTCATCGTACTCCGTCATGTTGTTCGCCTTTAAAATCTGCCCCAGATTCTGCCGTTCCGGAGGCGTCACTCGCGCTCGCACCCATCGCAAACTCCATTCCTTGCTGATTTTTCTTTGATTCTTTTGGATGAAATCGGCTATGATCAGAGGCGCTTCCCCGCTTTTCGTTGTTTCCGGCACTTCAATCTTGTACTCTTTTTTAGTCTCGTCATAGGACAAAAAGGCGATGTCTTTTTCTCCGAACCTCTCATTTCGAATGGCAAATTTGCGCATATCGCTTCCACCTTTCCCAAATCATCTCCCATATCTTCTCCAAATGCGTGCTTGAAAGAATCCCGTCCAAGCCGCTCAGAAGATATTTTTTGTCTTGCTCGCAAAGTTTTCCACCGCACACGCTTCGCCCTTTGGGAACAAAACGCAAATTGTACTCCACGGATTTCGCCCCGATGAAATTGTTGACGGCTTTGTCTTCCAGGACATCATACTTTCGGACGCTCTCCTGGTTATCATAACACGAAAACAAGAGTGACAATCCGTTGTCAAAAAGCGGGGCGATTCTCTCGTTTCCGTTTTCATCGATCAGCAATTCGATGTTCGCTCCATGGCGATCTCGATTGCAAATCAAATAATCCACCACGAACATCTGACACACGTATTCTTCCCAACCTTTGCGCCTGGCAAAATCCAAAGGGCTCTCTTTCCCTTCTTTGTGAAGTTCGTAGTATGTGTCAAAGGCAATTTTCCGCTCTGACGCTTTACGAAAGTTCTCCGATTTACAAATATAGCCTTCCAGTTCCGTGTCATCGACCAAAATCTTGGCGTGGATCAGCTGGTATTCCAAGTGTTCGATCTCCAATATGGACAAAAGCCTCGCCACGATCAATTCGTTCACGCATTCGTGACCGAAAATTCCCCGATAACTGTCAAAATTGGAGAGTTTGTAGTAATACCTTTTCCCGTCTTCCTCTTCGTACGCCTTTAAAAAGCATCCCGGCGTTCCTGGGGACAATTTCCGGTCCGTCCAATCCAGATGCCGCAGATCCTGAAGTTCTGTTATCAAATCTTTCAAATCATCGCCGCCCCTTTACGCTTTCCGTTTTTCCCGCAAAAACTCACAAATTCGAATTTGGCCCCTCTGCCCCCAGCAGGCGCTCCAGCTCCCGCGTCTCCGTTTGAATTACCTGCTCCAATTTCTTGATATTGGCAAGGATTTCTGATGTTGGAGGGTACTCAATCGGGACGTACTCGATTTCTTTGTATTTATTGATGGACAAATCATAATCATTGCTAGCGATTTCTTCTTTTGGAACCAGAAAGCTCTGTTCCGTACGCTTTCTCTCCTTTTCATCATCAAGCTTTTTAAACCGCTGGATAATATCTGGGATGTCGTTATCCTCTATCTTTGAACGCTTGTCATCCAAACTGTAGCCATCTACTTCCATATTATAAAACCAAACATTTTCTGTGCCGCCCGCATCTGTCTTTGTAAAAATAAGCACTGCCGTGGAAACACCGGCATACGGCTTGAACACGCCTGACGGCATGGAAATCACAGCTCGCAGATGATGGTTTTCAACCAGCTCTTTTCTTATGGACTTGTGGGCTTTGCTGCTTCCAAACAAAACACCGTCTGGAACGATGCATGCGCATTGCCCGCCTTTTTTCAACAGCCTTATGAACAACGCCAAGAACAAAAGCTCTGTTTTCTTAGTATTGGCCACACTTTTTAAGTTGTCATGAATGCTTTCTGCGTCAATGGTTCCTTTAAAAGGAGGATTCGCCAAACACATCGTATACTTGCCGCTGATGTCATTTTGTTTTGAGACGCTGTCTTTATAATTGATTTCAGGGTTTGTGATAGAATGAAGCATCAAATTCATTGCTGAAATTCTCAGCATAGTCCGGTCCGTGTCAAAGCCTGTGAACGCTGAATTGGAAAAATGCTCCCATTGCTCTGAAGTCATGGTTTCCTCATAGTGCTTCCGAATGTGATCTGACGCAGATACCAAAAAACCCGCCGTTCCGCAAGCCGGATCACAAATCACATCATCTGGCGTAGGCTCCAATAACGCTACCATCATTTCACGAATATGCTTTGGTGTCCGAAACTACCCATTTTGTCCTGCGGTTGATAATTTCCCCAACATATATTCGTACAAGTCTCCCTGCATATCCAAATCAGACAGATCGTTTTCATATAAATCATCCAGCCCTGTGATCACCTTTTGCAAAACCTGCGGCGTTGGAATCAGGAACATGGCATCATCCATATAACGTGCGAACGCTGTTTTTTCCTGGTTTTCGTCACCAGCGGCAGCTTCGACCTCTATTAGCTCCCCATTCTCTCCAACATCAGGCAGCCTGCCGTGCTTCATGCCTTTTACCGCCGGAAAGACCCTCTGGGAAAGGATTTCAAAAATGATTCTCGGGTCGCTTTCTTTAAACCTGCTCCAGCGCATGGATTGCCCGCTCTCTGTTTGGGGAAAAATCTTGCTCATAGTTTCCCCCGTCAGGTTCTCCAGTTCTTCCATTTCCAGTTCTTTTTCATCCAGTGAACGTATGAACATCAGATAGGTAAGCTGTTCTACCACTGTGATCGGATTTGTGATCCCGCCAGCCCATATGTCCAGCCAAATTTTATCTACTTTGTTTTTTATCTCACCTGTTATCATGAAAAGCCTCCCTGCCTGCGGCAGTCTTACGTTTTTTTGCGTTCCTAGCCGCTACCCTCATTATACCATGAATTTCCTCTAAAAACACAATCTCGATTCATGATTCAATGAACGCATCCTTGCGGCAACGCCGTTTCAATCAACTGCGTTCATTATACCATGGATGCCTGCTGAAAGATAGCGATTCATTGCCTGGCAAGTGAATCGCGTTTCGTTTCCACATGACAGACCGC
Source organism: uncultured Eubacteriales bacterium (assembly GCA_910583765.1). Lineage (GTDB taxonomy): Bacteria > Bacillota > Clostridia > Peptostreptococcales > Anaerovoracaceae > Hominibacterium. The sequence goes on from CAJTYS010000039.1 coordinate 7,762, forward strand.
CCATTTTGTGCTACACTCAAAGTAGCTGGAAAGTAGCTAGATAGAAGGGAGAACAAGAAATGTTTCGCTATGCGCACACCAATATCATTGCCAAAGATCACAAGAAATTGATCGCTTTTTACAAAAACGTGTTCCACTGCCAGAGCATCGGAGAAACTCGGGATCTGCAGGGGACATGGCTGGACAAACTGACGGGACTGCCTAATGCGCACATTGTGGGAGAACATTTATGCCTGCCTGGTTACGAAGCAGACCATCCTACATTGGAGATTTTTTCCTATGATGAAGCGATCGCTGCCCATGCGCCGCGGATCAATGGTCTCCTCCAATTGTTTTGATTATAGATTTACTTACCTTTTTTAGACAACATAATGATTATCTCAAATGCCCCTTGTACCAGTCAATCACAGCCTCCCTGTCTGATTCAAAGAACTGTGTAGAAATGTAAATCTCTACATCATCAAAATGTAACCCTTTAGCTCTATATCTCATATGAGAGGAATTTCCTCGATTATCTGTTCTATTATTTGCAACTGCCGGATAATCTGTTGCTTTGAATAATGACTTTGTGTATTCCTTTGTTTTCAGTTTTTCCATTTCCGATGCAGTAATCTTTGATTCGCTAATAAGCTCTTCCATCAAATTATAAAACAATTTAGCAACCGACAACAACCCTTCTGCCCAAGTATTTTCATCATTAATATCAAATGGGGCTTCCGAAATAGAGAAGCTAAAATCATCTGTATCCAAACCCATTTTTTCCAACAAATCCTTAATAAATGAAATGATATTCATAGATGACAGATTGGCCTCAAAGAAAATACCGCTGTTGTCAATTTGTTTCGCTTTGCGGAGTTTTCTTTTATCATTACTAATATATGCTCTGTCCGCATATGGAATAGAATAATCCTTTTCTGCCAAACTACTCAAAATTTCTACATCTAGGTCATAAGCAAGGTTGATGAATTTAGTAAGTAAATCAACCCAACTCGACACCTTTATGTACTCACCTACAAATGAAAATCCATCTGGCTTAGTGTTAGAAATATCTATGCCGCTATTGACATCAAAATTTAATTCATATGCTTCATTAGCGTCAGAATGCATTTCAACATACTTAAATTCACGAATCAAGATATTAGAAAGTACCTTTGCTCTGTTCAGAATCGACGTTTCATTCCATTTCTCTGATGCCAACACTTCTTTATTTAAAACATTCGCCTTTGAATTGTCACGAATGATAGTTTTCTTGTCACTAAATGATTTTGTTCCGAGTTCGCTGTTATGCCCTGTAATAGTCAAATTGCCTAGCGTATGTAGATATATCTCATACACTCTGCTATAATCATCACCAACTTCCTTTTTCCAAACGGCAGCATTTTCTTTCTGCGGTAAAATATGCTCTATTGTGAGATTATTGATATCAATATGTTCCTTTGTCGAATTTTCAATTACAGAAAGCACAAATTTACAAATCGGCTTTTTATATAATGGCTTATGAATAAGCGCGTCCTCGAACTCTTTGTCCGTTGGCATACGGTCATTTGCTCTTAAATCGTTAAGAAAAATCACAAATTTTTCATAGTAATTATCATAATTTCCGTCAATCGCTCTATCATACATTGATTTCATAAACTTTGATAAGTTCTTGTTCATTTCACAAGCTGTGACTCTGACAAGATATGTAAGCAAATAATCTAGCACTTTACAAAGAACTGTTTCATCTATATTATGATCCTCATAGTCACTAAAAATTCTAAAAAGAAACGGTAGAATCGTTGTTTGCTTAATTGTATAAAATGCTTTAAGATAATTTGATATTTCCTTATTGTAGTAATGATTTTCTCCTATAAAAGCACCATAATATCTTGACGTTCTTTTTAATTTTTTCAATACATCTTCATGGCTTAAATTATTTTCTTCACAATGCTCCTTAAATAAGCGATATGCATTTTTACTATTTACAGACTTACTTATTTGTGAATTCAAAAAATTAATGACAAAATCCCCGAGGTTATGATAACCTACGTTTTTTTCGATCACAGACCAATAATTCTCATATAGTTCATCTTGATTGACATCATCCATAAGCAAATAATTTCTAATTAAATCCGCCAAACTCAGATCTAATCCCGTTGAATTGATTGACTCAAAAATTTTCTGCGGTTCATCTCCTTGTGATTTGTCAAGAACAAGCTCTACCATTTCCAGTTTTTTGATACCGTCAAGAATATCATTTAACTCATGTCCTGACGCGACTGTGCTTTCAATTAAATTCTTAAATGTAATGTAATTCTTATAGATATTTGAATTCCGATCCATATCATCAATTTTATCTTTAATCAAAAGCAGCAGCTGTTCATTATCTGATTTCACAGGTTTTAACTTCAACTTATATTTTTCATCACAATTTCTATTGAACATTACTTCTTCTATTTCAGCTTCTATTCTGACAGAAACACCTTTTGCGGCATCATAAAGTGCTTTTAAGAGAATGTACATAGTAGTCAGACGTTGCTGCCCGTCTATAATCAACACTTCATTTAATGTACTTCCATCAAGACCAACTATGTATACTATAGTTCCAGTAAAATGCTTGTGATCTCTTCTGTTTGCCACCATAATGTCCTGATATAATTTTTCACACTGTATATTAGACCAATCATAATTCCGCTGATAAACAGGAACCTTAAACACTCTTTTGTTCTTTTCGATCAAATCTGAAAATAGCCAAACTTTATAAGGCTGTACAATCTCATCTCCTTTATCCAAAACAATAACTATATCTACCAAGATTAAACTGACAAAAACGATTCAATCATCTTAAAATGCTCCAACGTTTCCCGTATATCAGCGTCTTTCTCTGGCGGGTATTTCGGCTGTCTGGAATCTTCCGATTTTGGAGGATTATAGTTTTCCCTCTCTATCATTCCACATTTCTGTTTCATTTGAGCAATATACAAACTACTTACTTTCAATCCATTATGCTCCAACACATAATCCTTGGTTTCCTCACAGGTGGCTTTACTCTCTCCGCCGTCAAATCAAGCTCATCCATCTGAAGCTCAACCTAGATATGTTGGTCTGTATGAAGTTTGGACAATAAACATACCGGCTCCCTCATAATGCGTCAATAGACCATAAATCACCATGGCCGAATAGATCCGGCCTTTTGTTTCTCGTTCCCTGGATTTCCTAGCGGCTCAATAATAAAACTCCGGCGCGCCTTTATATTCCTGGATGGTGTTGCCGCCGTCCACCACAAATTCCTGGCCCGTGACATAGGACGCTTTTTCCGAGCAAAGGAAGACGATCATGTTGGCCACCTCTTCGGCAGTGCCGCTCCGTTTCATAGGCGTGTTGAAACCACCCTGGTATTCGCCCTCTGTCTGGGAGGCTGTCTTGATCCAGCCCGGCAACACGTTGTTGATGGTGATATTGTAAGCTCCCGTTTCTATGGCAATGGCCTTGCTCATGCCCACGATGGCCGCCTTCGCAGCGGAATAAGAGGACTCTCCCGGATTGCTCACCAGGGGCCCAGTCACCGAAGACGTGTTGACGATCCGGCCATAACGGGCTTGTTTCATATGGGGCAGGACTTCCTTAGTCACATGCATAGGGATGTTCAGGTTTCTCGCCATGTCCGCATCCCAATCTTCATAGGAAATGGTTTCAAAATCACCGAAGGTCTCTTCCGCCACGCCAGTTTGGACCATGCCAGCGTTATTGACCAGCACATCGATCTTTCCATACTCTTCCATGATCGCTGTTATCATGTCCCTCACGGCCTTCCGATCCATGAGATCCGCAATCACGCCTTTTGCGTCAATTCCCATGGCCTGAAGCTCTTTCGCCCTTTCCTTGATGCGCTCTGTGGTGGACACGATGATGACTTTGCCGCCCAGCGCGCCTAAAATTCGGGCAGTCTGAAACCCGATGCCGCTATCGCTGCCCGCTCCTGTGACCAGGCAGACCCTATCCTTAAATCCAATAAACTGTTCCATAAACACCTCTTTCTATCAGTCAATATTCGTAAACTCCGCATCCCAGCGAGCGCACCATTACGGCAACGCTGTTTCAATTAGCTGCGTTCGTTATACCACGGCCTTCCTTTAAAAACGCAATGGTATCCGTGATTCAATGAACGCTTCCCTTCGGCAACGCCGTTCCAATTGATTGCGTTCATTATACCACGGCCTTCCTCTAAAAATATGACCCCAGGCCGTGATTCAATAGACGCTTCATCGCAACGAAGTTGTTTCGATCAGCGCGTCTATTATACCACATAAAAAGAGAATACGCTTTACCACCAAACGAGAATTTTTTTCTATTTGGTGGCAAAGCGATGATACAGAGAAAGAATTATTTGTATTTTATTTTGAAATATTAGTAATCATTTACATTTATGGGACCAACTTTATGTCACAAGCTCCTATTTTTTATAAACCCCAAAGAAAATTTACCACCAAACAGAAAATTTTATCCATTTGGTGGTAACCCCCCCCAGCCAATATGATGACACTTTTCAAACATCTCCACTTTGCGCCTACTCTGCCGCCCGCAGCGACACTTCCACGGCGCCCTTCCCAAGAGCCTGCACAAATTCAGCCTCATTGTCCACATGTCCGATTCTCGTATAATGATAGAATGTGGAAAAATCCTTGAAAAACAGCACCAAGCAATCAGATCCATACAGCATGATATCTCCCGCATGGATGCTGCCTACTGCTTTTTCCTCAGCAGGCAGGGCCTGATCGAAAAAATAATACTTTTCGTTGCTATTCATTTCTTCCATGTTCAGCGTCATGGGAAGCATGCCCCTAAGCGCCTGGACGGTTTCATTGCTTTCCAACGTGGCTTCAAACTCTTGCCCGCCTACTGCAATCATCAAGTTACGCATATCCGTTTCTCCTGTCTTGCTATGTTCATCCGCTGTTTTGCGTGCCTCTGCCTGGGCATTGCTCTGATTTGCCTCTGGCTCTGAGGCCTTGCTCTGCCCTTCGCTGCCCGTGCCACAAGCAGCCAGCAGAAATAGTATGACCGCAATCACAGCTGCGCATCCATATTTTCCCATACTAGTCCCCTTTGCCTCTATATCTGTTTTCCCATCTGATAGGCTCGCTCTGCCGCAGGGTGCTTTGCCGCTCCACGCAAAAGGCTGTCGGCCAGAATTTCTGAATTACTATCTTTTCTCAAGCTGGATGAAAGAACTAAGACTTTTTTGCTCATGATCCACATTTCCTTTCCACTACGATCTGTTTGTAGTTCCCGCGCCTGACCATTGGTCAGGTCTTTCGCCGTTTATTTTGTCGATTCCCACTGATTCGAGTATACTTTCCTAAACGGAAAACGAAATCGCCCTTTCAGATGCTGTAATGATCGGGGATATTTACATTGGCACAGGAGAAACGGACGCCATGCGGCTGATCGCTAAAGCTGCGAAAAGGCTGCAAGATGTTTACCCTGATGTCCATTTTCATATTTCCAGCGGAAATTCCGTGTTCGTCATGGAACAGCTGGATAAGGGTCTAGTGGATTTTGGGATCGCATACGGAACTCCTGACTTGTCGAAATACCATTCACTGCGCATACCGCAGAAAAATATCTGGGGCGTTTTGATGCGCAAAGATTCGCCTCTTGTGAAAAAAGCTGAGATCCAACCAGAGGATTTGTATGATCTGCCTTTGATCCTGTCCCAGCAAGAAATCCCTGGCGGCGAACTGTCCAAATGGCTGGGCCGGGACGTGTCCTCACTCAATATTGCCGCGCTAGTCCGCGTCCTCCGAACCGCTGCCGCTCCTTTTCGTCCGGATGACATCAATGATGAATTGGACGCATATCACGAAAATCGTCAGTACTCCATTTCTGATGACGTTGATCTCCTCGCCGGTAATCAAGTTCAAGACCGCTAATGCCGCAAACAGCAGCACTGCGCCTATTGCGTGTTCTTTTACCTTTTTCATCAACTTCTCCTTTGCTCGTGCTGGTTTCAATCATAAAAACAGTGCTATGCCGCTAGCTTCGTTCTCATATATCGCTTGCCAATTCTCACTTGGTTGTTCGATTTTCACTCCTCTGTTTCCTATATTGTACTGTAGAAACCACCCTGATTCAATGCCGAAATGTCTATTGGCACGGAAATCAATTTTTAAGCGTTGATAAGACCACGGGAGCCATCATGCATGCCACTGTCTTCCGAAACAGCGGATTTTCACAGGGAAAGCTCCAGCCCATTTGCCGCTTCACCCAGTCCAGGCCCTCAGGCTCCAGCAGAGGGATATTTTTCTCCTGCCCTGCTCTTACGATTTCAGAAAGGTTTCTTAGCATCCCCTGGGCCTGCTCAATCCATGCCCTGGCATCCCTGCCGTCACAGGCCTGGTGCCACGCTGGACAACAATAATGGATCTCTGCCAAGCCGCACAAACGTTTCAGGCTTTCCAGAGCTCTTTCATAATCAATCAGGATGGGGAAATCATCTGGCACAGGGATGCTGTCACCAGTGAAAAGGATCCTGTCATTGAGGAAATAGGACATGTCATCTTTGGAATGGCCGGGCGTGGAAACACATTTTACCGACAGCCCTCGCTCCAGTTCTATTCGCTCTCCATCCTTCACCGCAAAATCCACGGGAACCGATTCCTTGACCAATCTGTAAAAATTAGGAATCGGCCTTTCTGCGTATTCTTGCTGGATGTTTTCTGCCCAAGCCCGCTCTCCTGGGGAGGCGTATAGTTTGCAATTGGTTTTCCTCTTGATGGCGGCCGCGCCGCCGATATGGTCCGGGTGGGAATGGGTCAGGAAAATCCCTTTAATCCGAGAAATATCCATGCCCAGCTTGTTCAGATAGGCCTCGATCCTCTCTTCGCATCCGGCGATGCCGCTGTCAATCAAGTAGCAATTTTCACCAGTTATTAAGTATACGTACACAAAACGCTGGATTCCCTCCGTCACCTGAAAATTAATCTTGATCTGATATACATTGTCCGAAATTTTCATGCTTCTTCCTCCACGATGACTGCGCTACTGCGCACAGACCGCTCCCTTTTGCCTGCGATTTCTTTATATTCCTCTGAGGAAAAGCATTGTTCCAATTGCCTGCGGTCATCCCATTCAATGAGGATGACCCTGTCAGGCTTCCACGAACCGGCCGATGAGCCGCCGAACGCTGTCACGCGATTAGAGCGTGCTTTATACCGGCCTCCGTATTTTTCTACAATGGGTTTCACCTGCCTAATGTAATCCTCATATTCCCCTGTGTCCGGCCCCTGATCTTTCTCGATTCCCGCGATAAAATATACCATTTTAAGTCTCTCCTTTCTTGTTTGCAAGTATTCACTTGCACAGATTGCCTAAAAAATAACGGCAGCTTTGTGCCATTATCTTTTCTATTTTTTACGAATCCCATTCACGAAAGAATGAACGGAAGCCTTGATATACGCCTCGTTTTCCAAGGAAGTCAGCTGGTCGTGAAACGAACCCTTTAGAAACACGAATCCAAAATTCAGAGAAAGGAACGTCATGGCCAGGCTTTCCGCGTCATCGCTTTCGATCAGTCCTCTGGCACGCATTTCCTGAAAATAGGTTTCCAAGACTTCCTTGAACACGCATGGGATCTCCATTATGCCTTTGGCAGTGTCCGCGAACAGCTCCGGTGCCCGCAGGCCCATGGACACTTTGACCATCTTCGGGGTGACTTTCTCCATATAACGCCTGGCAAAGGACATCAGATCTTTTTCCAAGTCATAAACATACGTGAAGTCCTCTTTTTTCAAACCCGGGTTCCACTCCGGCAGCTTCATCGCTGAAAGGACGATTTCTTTCTTTCCTCGGAATCTGCGGAAAATGGTGGATTCGTTGACTCCTGCCCTGCGAGCAATGTCTTTTGTGGTCGCAGAGGCGTATCCCCGTTCCATGACCAATTCCATAGCCGCCTGGATGATTTTGCTCTGTGTTTCGTCAAACATGGGCCCTCCTCACTTGCAAGTGTTTGCTTGCATCATATCATAAAAAAACCGCTTGGTCAAATCATTTTTTCAAGAGCTTTCAATTGCTTTCCAACAATCGCCCGGCCATTGGAATCTAATGTTTTTTTAATCAGCTGTCCGTCTGCTCCAGGCCATTCCACTTGAAAAAAGGTAGAGTCGCCTACATCAATGTAATCCACACCTGTGAATTTTGCCTCAAAAAGGACTTTCTTGTGTCGCAAGCTGTAGATTCCATATCGATCCAGGTCTTCTCGCCCAGAGGGATCGATTTCACCAAAGGTAAAATACCCGTTTTTAGAGCAGAAGATATCGATTTCCTCAAATTCCGCAGGGGTCAGGAAATTTCCTTTTTCATCGATTAAAGCCCACGCTCCGTCATGCCATTTCCCATCTTTCCATACGCACGTATCCACCGCATAGGCCGCAAGCCGGTCCATTCTTTTGATGCCACCATACTGGAAAGGGATCACTTCTTGCCCATGGGTATCGATCACGCCCCACAGCATGTCATCTGACCACAAACCATCGATCCTATACGCATTATACCACTTCGGATCACGATACCAAGCACCTTTACATACGATGGCCGTTCCATTTTCAAAATCCTCGGCAAAGATATACTGGGGCCTGATTTTTTCCCCAGAACCAATGTGATCATACCCCCAGAGCCCTGCGATGTCCCAGTTTTCCTCATAATAAGCTAGATCCATGCGGTCGATGTCAATAAGAGAATATGCCCGCATATTTTCCACTGCCTTTCTGACTTTACAAGCGTGTTCCACCCCATCATCCTCGAATTCCATGTAGCCAACCAGCACGTTTCTAGCCGCTGAACACTCGATTTGCAGGGCTTCACCCTTTTCATCTTCTAACTGCGCATAGAAGAAATCTTCCCAATCCGCGTAAATGCTCAGCGTCCTGGCTTCCCCGGGCTTATCATAAAAGTTCAGTCTGAACTCGGCGATTTTTCCTTCACTATTATCACAGATTTCCACACTGGTTATGGTACGGCCTACGACATCATGAAACAATTCATTGGCGCAGAAATTTCTCTGATTGATGCAAGGCTCCGTATCCACGGCCAGCGTGTTCAGCCCTACGCAGGCAAAGCCTTCGCCGACTAATTCCAAGGCTAAAACATCACCATCATCGAAGACCAGCAAAATCGGCTCGTCCAGCTCAACGTACCGATCCAATGTCACGCCCGCAGGCAGATCTATATCTTGGTCGATTTTCGCAAACTCTTCTTCCGGGAGTTCCAGATACCTGAGATAAATCAGTTCGTCACGATCGCTTTCGCTCCAGGTATATCCATATCCAACAGCAACAATATACCGGACAGTCCGCCCGACCAAGTTAAAGGTTTCAATCAAAGGCCGAACCTCTTTGCTGGTTCTGAAAAAGCGCTTGTGCCAAGATTTCCGATAGGTGCCTCTCCGTTTCTTTTCAGTCTGCGCTTCTTCCTCCTGGCGTTTTTTCCTTGGTAGTCCCCATTCACTCAAGCCTTCATTGCTCAAATCGCTGAGCAAGTCGATACCGGAAATTTCCATAAGCTTGTTATCGGGGCCAGCATAATTGATCACATAAAAATCACCGCACCCGGAAAAATCCAAATAAGAGCGGTCTTCCAGTCTCAATTTGATGCTGGTGACATGATTGTTCTCATTGCTAAAGTCTATGTCATGGTACTGGGGAAATAGCGGGATTCCCATGGCAGTTTCAAATTCCACTGTGGAGATCAGCTTCCCAATACATCCGCAAAACATTGTGCTCAGCTTGTAAATATGCCCTGTATACACAGGCAGATCGGAAGTCCGCAGTGAATTGAACCCCAGCACGATCGCACCTTCACCGACTATTTCGATTTCCAGCAAGTCACCGTCCTCAAAAATAATAGCAATCTCTCCATCCGTGCTGATGCCGCACTGATAGCTGCTTCCAAAGGGATCCTCCACTTCGTCCAAATTCCTAATCATGTAATCCAAACATGTAGGGCGGATATCCGCAATCCGTCTCTGCTCTATTTTGTATGTTGAAAAAAACCAATGAACATCCTGACAGGATATCATCACATATTTGTTTGTGTCTAATTGGTATCTCATGTTGAACCTCGTTTCTTATGCTACAACAAAAACCCCGAATTTAGGCTAAAATACGATACAATCTTATTTTAGCCTAAATTCGGGGTTTTTCAACTACTTTTCTCCTGCGTTATCAGTTCTGCCCTGACTGGCTCCGTCTTTTTTCATAAAGAAGCCAGCGGAGCAAGCCCTGCTCAATCCTTCACCTTCACCTGGAGCAGTGTGACATACTCGTCCTCCTGATCCGTGTCATGATTGTCAATAGCGTAGATTTCCATGGGATCCCCGTCAGCTGACACCTGCCCTTGCTGCAGTTTCTGGAAGATCTGTTCCCAGGCTGCTGGCAAGTTCCGGTAGCTGCCTCGCACTGTGGCGCACAAATACTTACCAGCGGGGATCACTTCATCGTATTCGTCTTCCTCTTCCACAAAGCTGAACACAGAGCAAAAATTGCCATACCCGCCTTTTTCAATGTAATCAAACTGGATTCGTGCGCCGATGTCGCCATTACCAATGAGATACAACCTATTTTCATGCTCTGCCTGGAGCTTTTTAATCACGAAATCCAGCTCTTTGTCACGAATGGACCGGTCACTCAGATGGACCACATAACGCTCTGGCAGCTGGAGGATCACCGGCTCTTCTGTAGTTTCCGGTATCTTCATCAAATCACTAATCTTGTCGATCCGCTGGGACAGTTTGCGTTTCAACTGTTTCAATTCCTGAATCCGCTCTTCCACCGTGTCGATCTCCTGCTGGAACAGGCGCAAAGTTTTTTCCAGGTCATAATCTGTTAAATGATCCTTGATTTCTTCCAAGGAAAACCCGATGGTCCGCAGCTCCCGCAAAATATTCAGTTTGTGGATGTTGTGGATGCTGTACATCCGATATCCGTTGCTGTCCCTGTGCGGCTTTAAGATCCCCAGCCGTTCGTAATACCGCAGAGAATCTGTGCCGATCCCATACAGTTTAGAAATTTCTCCGATCTTGTAATACTCTTTCATCCTCGCTCCCCGCTGGCCTGCCGTTTCAACACGGCCATTTTGGTTTTTTTACGTCCGCTCCAGATCATGAAGACCGGCAGCAGCAGGCAGAAAAACGCATAAGGCGCGAACTCCGCAGGTGACACGCCCAGCATCTTTGTGATATAAATCCCGCAGGTGTTCCACGGGATCAGCAGGGAGGTGACCGCACCGCTGCCCAAAAGGGCCGCTCCCAGATCAGAACGCTCCATGTCATGGGCTTCCCAAGCCTTTCCGTACATTTGCGCTGGCAGGGAAATCGCCAGATACTGGTTAGGCAAGATCACGTTCAGGCCAATGCTGCTGAAAATCGTCACTGCGTTCAGGCTGCTGAATCGTTTTAACCGTGCTGCCAGCGGTGATATGGCCGCATTGATCAGCCCGGTGTGCTCCATGATGCCGCCAAAGCACATGGCCAAAATAATGATGGAAATGGTGTTTAGCATTTCTGCCATGCCCCCTGCTGACAAAAGCTGATCCAGGGTTTCCATGCCGCTGTCACTGTGGAATCCATGATAACAGATATCCAGCAGCGCGTCCAGACTCACATGCTGCTGAAAGATCGCCAGGACCATGCTGGACAGGATCCCTGCCAGCACCGCCGGAATAGCCGGCGCTTTTAAGGCCATGCAGGTCCCCACCACTGCCAGAGGAATCAGCGCCAGTGGCGAAATGGCAAAAGAGGACCGAAGCCCACCCAGTAGGGAGTCGATCTCCCCTTCCATGGCCATGCCGCCAGGATTCGCGTATTTTACTCCCACAAGCACATATAGAATTAGCGCGATAGCCAGAGCCGCCATTGCAGGACGCACCAGCTTTTTGCTGATGCGGAACACGGGCTCCCCTGTAATGGCTGACATCAAATTAGAAGCATCTGTAAGAGGTGAAATGATTTCGCCAAGATACGCGCCTGACACGATGCAGCCCGCTGTCACAGGCGCGGGGATCTGAAGCGCCGTGCCGATCCCCATAAAGGCGATGCCCATGGTGCCGATGGTCCCCCAGGAACCGATGACGCAGGCCACCAGCAGGCACAGCAGCAAGGTCACTGGCACAAAGATCTTGGCGGAACAGAACGTCAAACCATAATAGATCATGGTCGGCACAGTGCCGCAGGCGATCCAGGTCCCGACCAAAACACCGATGAGCATCAAAATCAGCAGCGCCTCCATGCTCCTGCTGACGCCTTTTGTCATGCTGCCCATCAATTCTTCCCAGCTGAATCCGGCCTGAACCGCGATCAAGCCCACTGCAGCGCATCCAAAAATCAATGGAATTTGCAGAGCGGCGCCAAAGAGAGCGATGGATGAAAACATGATCAAAACCATCAGCCCCAAGGCCGCCGCTCCGTGATAGAATGTCACATTCTTTTGTTTCATTTTCTGTCCTCCCTTTCCATGTACGTTACGTTTAATTCCCTTATGCTATCAGCATAAACCTTGGTATCGTACTAATGTCAAGAGGTTTTTTGAAAATTTTTATAGAGATTTTTTACTTCTTTGCGCTTCCCAGCTTCATCTTCATCAAGAAATAGTACACGAGAATCGTAATCACTAGGGTTTGCAGCATCGGAATGCCAATCACGTGCACATATGCGGTCATGATTCCAACAAAGCCGCCGATTGCCAGTGCGATGGTGGCGATCCAGTTCCAATTTCCAGCTTCATATTCATAGCCATTGCGTCTCAGGAAGAAGTCGCCCACAATCACGCCAGCCATGGCCGGAAACACCAGTCCAGTGATGGTGTACAGGTCCACCAGATGATCCAAAACACCAAGCAGAGACAGGATAATCGCAAACACAGACGCCAGCAGGGTCACGATCTTTCTTCCTTTATCAGAGTTCACGTTAAAGGTGTTGCACAGGCTCAGCCCCGCGGAATAATTGTTGGCCAGCTGGCTTGTCCATGTGGCCAGCCACAATACAAGGAAGCCCCATACAGGGAAGCCTAAGTTCGTCATGACAGCTACGATGTCAGAATTACCGTTGCCCACTGCCATCAGGGAACCGACCATCACCAGGGGGAATCCCACTGCGATGATCCCCAGAGGGATCTTTGCGTTATCCTTGACCGTAGGCCGCGCGAATCTGGTATAATCCATTACCACCACTGCCTGGGCGCTATTGAGGGAAACGATCAAATTGATGCCTGCCAGAAGGGAAATGCTGCCTGCTGCCTGGGGCTGGAACTTTATGATCTCTGAAATGCCGCCAGCATGATTCAACGCAAGATAAATTCCTACGATACAAATCAGGATTCCAGCAGGAACACAGACATAATCTGTCCATTTCATGGAAGACATCCCCAAAATAGAAGGAATCGCGAAAATCAGCCCTGCGATAATAACGATCAGCGCCCATATTCCTTTCTGCGCAGTATAATCAACTCCGAACATAGCACAGATAGCGTTTCCCGCTACCGCCGTCTGCATGCCCCAGTGTCCCAGCACGACCACTGCTATGGCAAGCGCGATCAGGGTTCTGGCTTGGGTCTCGCCAAAGCTGAGTCTCGCTGATACGGAAGAGGCTTGTCCTGTCTTGGCGCCGATATATCCACTCAATGCGTTGACAGGCCAGGTCACTACGCACATGCCCACCAATGTGATCAGAAGGATCGTGGGGATGCTGAAACTAGTCACCAGGGTGGAACCGATCATCATGACCGGTACGCAGAATTCCAGCCCAGCGAAAATAATCGCCGGAGTCGTCCAGTGCTGCCGCTGATTGAGGTCAATGGATTTTAGTGGTTCATCCACCGTCTTTGTCTTTACCTTTGTCTGTTTGTTCTCCATTTTCTTTACACCTTTCATGTTCTAAGGCCGGGTCGAACCCCGGCCTCTTCATTCAATTTTGCTACCGATACATACTTGTTCTATCACTTGCGTGCGTCTGTGACGCCCTGGAGATTGCCATTTTCATCTACCAGCACGCCATAGACATCTTTTGCGATCTGTGCTGTGATATATTCGTTCTTCACATCCATGGCCACTTGCTCCGCCGGGCGTTTGAGCGGGTCGCCATAGCCGCCGCCTACGCTAGTGACCACAGCCAGAACATCGCCTTTGTTCATCAGGATCCTCGCGCCTTTTCCCTGAGGAGGTTCTTCTGTTCCATCTGCTCTGATGACCTGGAACCAGCAGTTGGATCCATCCTGTCCGCCATCATACCCCCAAGGCTTGAATTTAAAGTGACCATAGGAACCTGTGAAGGACATGTTGTCTGTCATCATGCGGTATCTTCTCTTCAGCCCCGCGCCGCCTCTCCACTGGCCGGCTCCTGCGTCCACGCCTGTGTTGAGTTCATAGTTTTCTACGAAGAAACCATACCTTGATTCCAGAACTTCTACGGGAATGTTATAAGTCTCGCCATTTCCGTATGAGAATTGAGCGGCCTGCCCGTCCATGCCCAGGCCCGCGCCGTGTCCACCCAGGGTCGGCGCCACATCGATATAGGCGCTGCCTGTTTCCGGATGCGTGCCAGCAAGAATGAATGAGCCTACCGTGCCGTAATTGCAGGCCACAAATTTGTCCGGCATCACAGGAATCAGCGCTTTACAGATCGCATTCAATGCCGGCAGCATGGTTTTCCAGCAGGTGCCCACGGTAGCAGGCCTTCTGGCATTGACGATACTGCCCTCTTCTGCGATGATTTCCATGGTTTCAAAGACACCATCGTTGATTTCATCGCCCAGATCCGTGGCCACTAACATGCCGACTCTGCACAGGGATTCCAAAACAGAGTATGGCAGATTGATGGGGCCGGGCACTTGCGGGTCTGTTCCTGTAAAATCAACGATGAACTTGCCGTCTCGAATGGTTATTTTCACCTGCACATGAATTGGGCCTGTTTCCAGACCGTCATCATCGATCCATGTGTCCGCCTCATATTCGCCTTGCGGCAGCTGCAGCAGTTTTTCACGTGCGTTTTCCGCGCTGTTGCTGATTACCTTATGAATGGCTTCCAAGAAAGTCTCTCTGCCAAACTTCTTGCAGATTTCCATGATCCGTTTTTCGGCGGTCTTCAGGCCTGCGATCTGGCACCACATATCTGCCAGGGATTCATTTGGGAAACGGACATTGAAACGGATGATATCAATGATATTCTGGTCCATTTCTCCCTCGTGCGCCAACTTGAGACAAGGAAACAGGATCCCTTCCTGATAGATCTCGTCAGCGTCTACTGACCAGGAACCTGTGCTCTTTCCGCCCACTTCCGTCCAATGCGCTTTGGCCACGCTGAAGGCCACGATTGCACCATCAGCGAAAATCGGCATGGCCACCGTCACGTCAGAAAGATGGGAGCCGCCGCCCACATAAGGGTCATTGGAAATGAAAATATCCCCCTGCCTGATGCTTTCCGGCGTACTGTACTTTTTCAGAATTTCTTTTACCATGGAACTCAGCATGCCGATAAATCCCGTGATTCCATTGCCCTGGGTCAGCAGGTTTCCCTTTGCGTCTGTGATTCCGGAAGCAAAGTCAAGGGTTTCATAAATTACCGGACTTTTGGCAGAACGGGCAATTGAAATGAACATTTCCTCTCCCGCTGCCTGCAGCGAGTCTTTAATGATATCTAATGTGATTTGGTCTATTTTTTTAACGGTCATTCTCACTCACCCCCGTATCAATGATTAAATTGCCGTACTTGTCTTTTACTGCGCGCATCCCTGGATGAATCAGCGCGGAGCTTGATACTTCTTCTATGATCGCCGGCCCTTGAACTTCCACTTCAACCGGCAGCTTGTCCCGAAGATAAACCTTTGTTGACAGACTTCCTGCTTGTTCAAAGATAACATTTCTCACTTCCTTCAAAGAGTCTTCCAGCGTGCCTTTGATGATCGGCAGCTCAGCTACCGGAGGTTTTTCCACTCGTCCAAATGAAATCAGATGCAAATTGACGATCTCTGCCGGACTGTCTTCCAACCTGAAAGAATACGCTCTTTCATGAGCCTCATGGAATCGTTCCACAATGCTGCCATAGGTGTCCGCGGATAGTTCCATGGTTCCCTGCTCAATTTTAACAGTATGTTCCTGTTCCGCGTAACGCATATCCAGATTTCTGCTGAACACGACGTTTGCCGCGGAGATCCCTTTTTCCGCGAAATCCGCGAGAGCCTTTTCTTCAAGGGCCTTCCACATGGCGTTGATGCTTTCAAAATCAGTGTCATCGCCAAGCCTGACGATATTCGTCTTCACATCGTCCTGTCTCAGATCACTCATGAGCATGCCCCATGCGGAGAACACGGAACCGGCTAGCGGGATGATCACTTTGCTGATCCCCAGATCTTTGGCCAAAGCCGCCGCATGCATAGGCCCGCCGCCCCCAAAGGCCACAAGGGTAAATTCTCTTGGATCATATCCTTTTCTTACAGATACCAGCTTCAAAGCGTTCAGCATGTTAGAGTCCGCGATCCTGATGATCCCCAGCGCGCCTTCTTCCGCAGTGATTCCCAGAGGCTCTGCCACATCTTTCATGACACCCTCTCTGACCTTGTCCATGTCCACATCCATGTCAAAGTTTTCAGGGGAAAGGCGCCCTGTGACCAAATTGGCGTCTGTGGTCGTCGGATGTTCTCCACCCAGTCCATAGGCGATAGGTCCAGGGTACGCACCTGCTGAAATTGGGCCAACCTTCAGCGCGCCTCGTTCATCGATCCTGGCAATGGAACCCCCGCCGTTTCCAATTTCTACGATATCGACTACCGGAACCTTGATCGGATGCCCGGCTGTCTTAGGATTCTTGTCGATTTTGTAGTCTGTGGTCACTTTCACTTCGCCGCCATCGATCAGGGAGCACTTTGCAGTAGTGCCGCCGATATCGAAAGCGATGATCTGGTCGATGCCCAGCTGCTTTCCCAGCACCGCGGCGCCGTAGATACCTGCCACAGGTCCAGATTCCACCATATTGATCGGCGTTTCCTTGGCATTGGCGAACGTCGTGCTGCCTCCATTTGACTGCATGATGTACTTCTTAGAATGGATCCCTTGTTTTTCCAGTTCAGCTTCCAGTTTGTTCACATAAGCCTCTGCCACAGGCTGCACGAAGGCATTGAGCGCCACTGTGCTTGTCCTTTCATATTCTCTCCACTCGTTGGTGACAGCATAGGAGCCGGTGACGCACACTTCTGGCCACAATTCCTTGATATATTCCACTGTTGCCCTTTCGTGCGCGTCATTTTTGTAGGAGTTGATATACACAACCGCAATGGATTCTACGCTCTCGCCCTTAAAGTATTCCACCCATTTCTGAATGTCCTCTTTGTGCAGAGGCGTCACTTCTTCTCCCTTGTAGTTGATCCGTTCTTCTACTTCTCTGCGCAGATATCTCGGAATCACTGGAACTGATTTTTCAAACCTGAAATTAAATAAATCAGGTCTGTTTCCTCTAGCGATTTCATAGATGTCCCGAAAGCCTTTGGTTGTCAGCAGCGCTGTCTTGGCGCCTTTCTTTTCTGTAAGCGCGTTGATCACCACAGTGGTTCCATGGATAAAGCTTTCCACCCCTTCATTCATATCGATTCCATCTGGTCTTTCCTGAACATTCTTCACTGCGTCGAGAACGCCTTGTTCAAAATTCGGAGGCGTTGTATGTGTTTTGTCAATAATGACTCTTCCTGCATTGTCAATGGTAACAATATCAGTAAATGTTCCTCCTATATCAGTTGCGATCTTCATTCTCTTCCTCCCTCATGATTTATTTCACCGCCTGGCGCGCGTTTTTGCATGCCAGGCAGTCAGTGACTGTATGATGATTTTTATTTCCTGCCGCGTTTCATGGTCCTTCTGGCCTTTTTCAGCGCAAAGAGGCCACAAACGCTTTTAGCCTTGCCATGGCTTCCTTCACTTTTGGCGTGGAACAGGTATAGGCGAGCCGGATGAAGCCCTCAAATCCGCTGCCATAAACTTCGCCTGGGCAGGTGGTGACTTTGTGCTCCTTTAGGAAACGGAGCGCGAATTCCAATCCTGTGAGACCTGTTTTGTGAACGTCCACCATAATGTAAAACGCGCCCTTGGGATAAACGTAATCCAGCTCTTCTATTTCATCTAAAGCCGCTACAATATAGTCCCGCCGCTCTTTATACTTGCTCCTGATCTCGTCAATTTCCGCCTTCTTTTCTCCGCGAAAGGCTTCCACTGCGCCATACTGCGCAAAGGATGGCGCGCAAAGCACCAGATTTCCGTGAAACATATTGATACGTTCAAGAAAGTCTCTGTGTCCAGCGATATATCCTATGCGCCAACCTGTCATTCCATAAGACTTGGAAACCGAATTGATGATCAATGTGCGCTCTTGCATCTCTGGCATCTGCGCGATGCTCACATGTTCGCCTTCAAAACAGTATTTATCGTAGCATTCATCGGAAATCACCAAAAGGTCGTGTTTCTTTGCGATCTTTGCCAGCTTTTCCATTTGCTCACGAGTATAAATCAGCCCTGTGGGATTATGGGGCGAATTGATCAGCAGCATCTTCGTCCGGTCTGTGATATATTCCTCGAAGGCTTCCACATCCAAATGAACCTGACAGTTTTTTACCACAGGGACCTGCACTGCCTTTATGCCTAAAGAGGTCATCAAATAAAAATACGCGCAATAGCCTGGAGACGGTATGATAATCTCGTCTCCTGGATCCAAGAACGTAGAGCAAATGGACAGCAGCGCTTCGCTGGCACCTACTGTGACCATGATTTCCCAATTCGGATCATAGTCCAGTCCGTTATCGCGTTTTTCCTTGGCAGCGATGGCCTGACGCAGAGGCAGAATTCCCCGAGGGTCCGTATATGCGCTTTTTCCTTCCATCAAAGCTTTGCTGGCGGCTTTTTTCGCGCGTTCTGGAGCGTCCAGGTCCGGCGTGCCCATATCCATGCAAATCAAGCTTTCCCCTGCCTGTTCCATGACCGCCGCTTCATCGAGAACTGTTTGTACCGTGTCAATGCCCGCTTCCATGATGCCAGGGCTGAAATATCGATCTCTATTCATGCTCTTCACTCTCTCCTTTCAGTAAAAAATCAATGGCATGTTCCATCAGCGCAGGCGCGACGCGGAACGCGAAATCCTTGTGCATTCGCTCAAAGGGCTGATGCAGGTCTTTGGCATAATATCCGATATTGATGGGGGGAACGTTAAATTCCTGCAAATCTTCTATTGGCAGCATGTACCCGTTTCCCATGAGCGGCATGTTTGGCGCTAGAAATTCCGCCGCGGCGCTCATGTCTCCCACATTGCAGCAGCTCAGGTCGGAAATCTGCTTGCTGATGCTGACCAGATTCCACTTTTCACCAAAAGTGTCCTGCGAATATTGTTTTACGCTTTGGGCGCAGGCCAAAACTCTTTTCTCCACAGCTGTTTTCCCATAGTTCACGGAATGGGAATAAAACGGCGGGATATAAGCGATGACGACTTTGGGTTCTTTGTTTGGATGAAGGCGAAGCACTTCCTTCACCGTGTTAATGGTAGCGTCCCGTTCATCCATTCCCTGCGCTGTCTGCTCCTGCATGTAAGCTGCGATCTCAGCTTCAAAATCACTTCCCAAAAGCTGACTGGCTTCTTCATATAATTCATGGTAAGAATAGATTTTAGGCTGCCAGTTCATCTGGTGCGTCTCACCTGTCATCTGGCCATATTCTCTGCAAAAGGCCTTGATTTTATCATTCAGCCGAGCCATGGCTTGGGCGCAGATGGCTTTTAGCCGGCTGGTGATGTTTTCTGCGGACAGCGTCAATGTGGAAACTGTGAAGTACAGGTAGGCGACGCTGGGCATGGTAACATTGTACAGGGTTTTGTTATCGCTCATCTTTAATGTGGTCGGCGGATAAGTGTAGGTGCCGTCCAGCATATCCACAAAGTCCATGGAAAACTCCAGGTCTCTCGCCACTTCCGCCAGCATTGGCACTGCGTTTAAAGCCTGAAACAGCAAGCCGGAATGCCCTTCCTTTCCACAGCAAAAGACTGCGGGCATGATTTTTCCCACGCTGCCCAGATCCATGCAGTGCGCGTCTCCTTCTTTCAAATGAGGCTCACTGACGATGACCGCTTGATATTCCAGGTCATACTCGCGCCGAATCTCATTGAGGGCAGGAATCGCCGCCAACATGCCTGCTGAATTGTTTTCTTCATCTGGCACGCCGAGGAAAATGACATTCCCCTGGAAATCAGGGGTGATGGAGGCCTGCGCCACATAAGCGGCTTCCATGGCTCCGCCAAATTTCATATCCCCTGTTCCTCTTCCGAAAATCCACTGGCCGGACAGAAGATCCTGCCGCGCGTCTTCATCCAGGAAATCCGGATCCAGCTGCTGCGTCAGTTCCTCCGGCCTCAACGCGAATTCCTTGTATTTTCCGAATCCATCGTAATCCACCACATCGAAATGATTCAAAAGGATGACGGTTTGTTTCCCTGTTCCCCGTACCATGGCCGTTACCGCGAACCTTCCAAAACGGTCTTTTGGGAGAAAATGCTTGTTCAAATATTCTGGATGCGCTTTAAAATATTCCAGCTTTTTAAATTCATCGTAAATCAGGTTTCCCATGGTCACTTCTTCCGCTGTTCCCGAAATGCTAGAACAGCCGACAAATTTAAAAAACAGGTCTTTTATATGTGTTTCTGAAAAATATCGTTTCTCTGTCATCGCCACTCATCTCCTGTTTTGTATTTTTATAAACATTCTATTTTAAAATTACTTTTTATTTTATCATTTTATGGGAATTTATAAAATTTTATCTATTTCATATAACGAAACTTTTTACATAATTCTCGTATTTTAAATAGATTTTTTGCTAAAATAATGATAAACTGAAACGAATACAATTTTTTTTCATAAATTTCACGAATTATGGTAATTTAACGAAATTTTTTTAAGAAAGACAGAAGGGCCATTATGAGCAACATTTCCAAACATGTGGGCAGCAGAATCCGCCTCTATCGAAAAGTAAGACACATTACGCTGGATGAATTCGCTGCCTTGCTGGGCAAAAGCAAATCGACTTTATCCAAATATGAAACCGGCACGATCACGATTGACATTGAGACCCTATTTAAAATCGCCTCAGTTTTGGAGATTTCCATCAATCAGCTGATTGATTACCACGAGCCTCATGTGAATCAGCATGTTTCACCGATGATCAATAGTTTTTTCAGCGCCAACCGGCTTCTGTACGTCTATTATCTCAACGCGGAAATCAAAACGCCCACTTGCTGCGTCCTGGAAATCAATAGAAAGCTGGGGAATGAATATTCAGCTACATTTTATACCCAGTTGAAAGATTTGAAACGAAACCATAAATACCAGCATCTCTACTATGGGAGCGTCAATTATTCTTCCGCCTATACGACCTTCTTTTTGTCCAATCAGGTCAATGAACTGGCAAAAATATTCCTTATTGCCACCAATCCCCTTTACAGAGGGGAAACCACCTATGGAATTCTTACAGGGATTTCCAGCTGGGTCATGAAGCCCGTGTCCTATAAAGTCCTGCTTTCCAGACACGCCCAGCCAGAAGACGACGCGCTCATGCAGAAATTGATTTTAACAAAAGATGAACTGAAAAAATTCAAGAACCTCAATGCATTCGTTCCCAATGAAATCTTGGATTTTGGATGATGATAAAATCCCCTGGACCGTTTTCCAAATAGTCCAAGGGATTTCGTTCGCTTTGTTTACAGCTTGACTCCCAGACGATATCCAGTGTGGATGGCGTCCTCAGATAAGATTTCTAATCCAAAGTCAGTTTTCACAGCTTTGCGATCTTTCAATCACCCTATTAAAACGACAGCTCTGTCCGGTTGATCAGATCCATCTGCAGCGGCTCTCCTAATTCCACGAAGTACGCGCTGTAGCCAGCCACTCTCACTAGCATATCCTTGTAATTTTCCGGCTTTTCCATGGCCGCCCGCATGGTTTCCGAGCTCATGATGTTAAACTGCACATGCATGGGCTGTTTTGACAAATAAGTATCAATAAAGCTGATCAAATTGTCCCTGCCTTCCACGCCAGCCACTGCGTCCTGCGGAAATTTCATGTTGAGGAGCGTGCCGTTGGTGGCCAGGCTGTGGTCCACTTTTGCCACGGAATTGGCAATCGCCGTGGGGCCATATAAATCGTGAGAACCGCAGCATGTGTGAACAGGTCCCATGTTGTCGGAAATGGCTTCTCCTGCTTTACGCCCATCCAAAGACGCATTGGTATTGAGTCCCATTCCCACATTTGCGCTGACAGAATACACGCCTGGTGTGAATTCACCGCCGCGGATGGTCGGCCTGCCAGATAAATTCTTGCAATAACATTCAAACATGAATTTGAACAAATCATCCGCGTAATCATCATCGTTTCCATAATGATGGACTTTGGAGCTGTTGACTAAAGCATACAGGATGTCGTGGCCGTTCCAATTATCTTTCACTGCCTGCAGCAGCTGCGCGCCAGTGTATCTTTGTTCATCAAACACCAGCTGCTTGATCACTGCCAGGGTGTCCGCGCAAGTAGCCAGCCCGCTGGCCTGGGGGCCGATTCCATTATAGAGCGTGCCGCCTGCCGTCAGGTCAACGCCCTTTTCCAGACAGCCCTCAAAGAACGCAGAAACATATGGAAGCGGCTTGCGCTCCCGATGCGCCCGATCGATGATGTTCAAGGTGCTGCACATTTGATCTGCCCAATATTTGAACTGTTTATCTACGCTTTCCAGCACTTCATCAAAGGTCTGATACGTTTCCAGACTGCCGGTGTTTGGCCCCAGCTGCTTGCCAAGCGCGCCGCACTTTTCCCAGCGAGCGCAGTGAGGTCCGCAGTCCAGACAGCGGCCTCCGTTCAAAACCATTTCCATGAATTTCACAGTATTGATATAGGAAGCGTCGTGCCACCCGTATTCTCTGCCCGGCAGGTTTGGCTCCACGCAGCCTACCACAGCGTAATCCCTGGCTTCTTCCAGGGACATCCCTTTGCGCATCATGGCTTTGATGGTTGGCCCGTCATTGAAAATCTTTGGGTGCCCATAGCCCGCGCGAATACATTCCACGGTTTTCACCTTCAATTCATATGGCGTGTCTTCATGCATGCGCACTAAAAGCCAAGGGCACATCATCCTGGTATGGACAGAAGCTTCAAGCAGCATCATGGTCAGATCATTGGTCACATCGTTTCCGTCTTTATCCACGCCGCCTATGGTCAGGCACTCTCCGCCAAAGCCGCGGCCCTGTCTTACCTTGGCAGTGCCGCCGTCTCTGATCTTTGTCGGATTGTTCATTTTCACATAAGTGACTTCCAAAAGTTCCTGGGCAAAGTCCTTGGAAATGGTCCCTGCTCTCATATCCGCTTCGTAATACGGATAGAGCCATTGATCCATGCGGCCATAAGAAATGGAATGGCCGTTGCCCTCGATCTGGGTCAAGGTCGTGGCATAGTTAAAAAGCTGCAATGCCTGCCAGAAGGTTTTGGCTGGTCCTCCGGCCACCTGGCGGCTATTCGCGGCCATGGCCTTCAATTCTTCCTGCCGCTTTGGATCGGACTCCCTGGCAGCCATTTTCTCCGCAAGCGCCGCATAGCGCAGGATGTATGCTTTGGCAGCCTCATGACAGATGATGACAGCCTGATAAAAGTCCCTTTTTTCCGCATAGTCCGGATCCACTTTATCCAGCTTGGAAAGATGCTCTTTCGCTTCTGCGATCATGCCGTCAAAACCAATCCGCAGGATCTTTTCGTAATTCATGACAAAGTGTCCCACGCCGCCATAATGATACAGATTGGTCTGAAAAATTTTCTTCCCTGACTGAGAACCTTTCAGCTGCTCATCATCCAAATAGGCGTTTACCATGTCATCCACGGCCTTGCCCTTCCAATACTGGCAAAGCTGTATGAACTCTTCTCTATCAGCCTCGCTGACAAAATAAAACTGGTCATGCTCCCGCTCTTCAAAAGGTTCGTAAAGAGCCTCGTGGAGCATCCAGTTCACGGAAAATTCCGGATACTGGGGCGATGCTTTTGCCGGCGCAGCGATTTCTCCTAAAATCAAATCATCGTCATAAATATGCAGAGTCGCGTTCATTAAAATGCTTTCAAAACTTTTGGCGCAGCGAATTTTCGTGGTGCAGGTCTCATATTCCTGATAAGCCTTTGTCACGTTTCTCATGCGTTCTACGTCAATATTGAATTCCCGATCTAAAAAGACCTGCCGCAGCTGGTTGACTCGGGGGTATGGCGACCAGGCTTCATGGCTCACCTCGTATCCAATGCCATATGTCTTATCATAGTCTTCCACACCCGCGGCTGTAGTGTGAATCAGATCTTTCATATTTGTATCCTCCTTTGAACATTCTCATGGATTCGTTGTTTTCTTTATTTCTTAACCTGTTATTATCATACTACTCCTGAGCCAAAATCGCAAATCCTATTTTGCGAGACCACACAGTAAAACTCATTCTCTTGCTGTGATCAGAAATCGGTTGAAAAATTTGTTTACATCAGGCTCTGGTTTTGATATAGTAAGTAAATTAGAGTCACAGGGGTTTGATCTGGCAGCGCATGGTTCGGAGAAGCTGACCGTTTGACTATTAAACAATCGGATTGCAAATATTCTGGGAGGATTTG
This sequence comes from uncultured Eubacteriales bacterium, assembly GCA_910583765.1. Lineage (GTDB taxonomy): Bacteria > Bacillota > Clostridia > Peptostreptococcales > Anaerovoracaceae > Hominibacterium. Next base: position 32,427 of record CAJTYS010000039.1, read on the forward strand.
ATGAAACAAGCATTAGAGAAATATTTCATTTATTTTATGTTCTATTCCATCATAGGATGGATCTATGAGGTGGTATTGGAAGTCTTTATTTATCGATGGGGATTTTCCAATCGTGGAACGCTCTTCGGACCCTATTGCATCATATATGGCGTTGGAGCGCTGGCCTTCATCTTATGCCTGAAAGGGTTGAAAGAAAAAAAGATCCGGATCGGCAAAATATCCATTACGCCGGTGCTTGTATTTTTAGGCATTATGGCTATTGCCACGATCATGGAACTGATCGGCAGTTACATCATGGAGTGGACCACTGGCAGCTGGATGTGGAATTATGAGCGGTTCGCTTTCAATTTCCAAGGGCGGATCGCCTTGAATCCAAGCGTTCGCTTTGGCATAGGCGGCATGATCTTCCTGTATGGCATTCAGCCTTTTCTTGAAAAATTCACGGATAAGATATCAGTCAAAGCGCTCGGGATCCTTTCCGGCTCCCTGGCCTTGATCCTGGCAGTCGATGCTGCTGTATATGTGATACGTCATTTGGTTTTGTGATTCATGATAAATCAAAACTGAAATAGAACAGGCAGATGAGAGGTTTCATTCATCTGCCCTTGTTGTATCGTCTATCTTCTGATTCTGCTGCTGGATTTTGTTTTGCTCCATGGGCCGTATAGAGTCTCTTTTCCAGACTTTTTATAAGCGCGCATTCTTACGTAATATTTTTTACCTGTTTTTAGCTTTTTGAAGGTGTAAGAGGTCTTTGCCAAATTCTTGGATTTCACGTTTTTCTTAAATTTCTTATCCGTGCCTATTTGAACTTGATACCCTGACGCCATCTTGTCCCGGGCCCATTTCACGGTCAGCTTCTTGCCCCTTAGAACCTTCACTGTCTTTATGGACCGCTTCTTCGGGCTCACCTTGATTGTCACCTTCGCGGATGCTGCCCCTGCCTTGATGGTTATGACAGCGATCCCAGTATTTTTGACAGTGACCTCGCCTGTGTTCTTATTCACAGCAGCGATCTTCGGCTTGGAACTTGTAAAGGTCATCTTGCTCTCCGATGACGCGTTGATTTTAAATGGCTTTGTGCCGTATGCCACTTGATACACGGTTTTCTTGCAGGTAATGGATGGATTTGGCTCCTGGTCTGCTGCTTTTGTGATCGTAAAGCTGGCTATCATGCTGCCTGTATAAGTTCCTTTGCCTGTGATCGTCACTTTTGCTGTCCCTGCTTCAATATTGTTGCTGTAGGAAACCGTGTAATCTGTATTGAACTCCAATGTTTTGCCATCCAGCTTCACGGTCACAGCCGGAGTCTTGGCTTTTCCATCATAAGTGTAGCTTGTTTGGGCCAATGTAACGGTCGCTCTTGAAAGATCAACGCTGCTTTCAGAATCATCGCCATTTCCAGGATCACCACTGCTTCCGGGATCATCGCCATTTCCAGGATCGAGATCGCTTTCAGAATTGTCACCGTTATTGTCATCCTCGTCATCACCATCATCAGGCTCGGGATCAGGCAGAGGAACAGACGGGATATAATTATAATACATTGTCGCCTTTGACACTGCCGCTGCCGTGTCACCTATTTTCCCGATGCTGTTCCACTGGGCTTCGGTGCCAGTAAAGTATATATCCGTCAGAGGGCAGGCTGAGAACGCCGCTATCCCAATTGTCGTCACGCTGTCTGGAATGATAACCGTAGTAAGCCCGGAACAAGAAGCGAACGCCGATTCTCCGATGCTTGCCGCACCCTGCGGAATCTTCATTTCAGTAAGCCTCATGCAATTCTGAAACATGCCCTTACTAATGCAGTCAATGCTTCGCGGCAGCGTCACGCTCATGAGGTTGTAGCACTGCGTGAACAGATTGTCGCCCAGCTTTACCTGCTTGCTGCCAGGAGCAAACTTTACGCTCGACAGTTTCTGACATTGGAAAAACGCGGCGGCTCCCACTTCCCCAATGCTGGCTGGCAGGTCTATGGCAATAAGGCTTGTGCATGCGCGGAAAGCATTTTGACTAATCTGTTCTACGCCTTTAGAAATAGTCACTGCGCTAAGATTTTGACATGATTGGAACGCACTGTCACCGATGGTTTTCACACTGGAAGGAATGGCCACGGAAATGATTGAAGACTCACGGAAAGCGCTGTTGCCAATGGTTGTCACGCTCGGGGAAATCTCTGCGCTGAGGACCCCGCATTTCCAAAAAGCACAGGAACCGATATGAGTGACACCGCTTCCAATGATGACCTTCCGGATTTGGCCGCTAAGATCTTTCCCGCTAGCATCTTTCCACGGCTGTTCTTCGGCGCTGCTGAAATCCGGCATCGCTCCGCTTCCAGAGATGGTCATGGTGCCTGCCTTGGTTAGCTTCCAGGCAAGCCCTCCCAGCGTTCCACTTCCGATGATCTCGTTGGCAGTGGGGTCATCTGGAGGGATATAGCCTTCTGGGTAGCGGGTGATATAATGGCTAGTATTTGCCATGACCTCTTCCTTAGAGATCGCCCGTCCCCAATGGACCTTGCCCTGGTGATCTCCAGTGCTGATGTTTCCCTCCGCGACCACCACGCCCGCATCGCTTACTTCCAGCACGATCACGGTATGGGCATCATGATTTACCCGCAGGATGTCTCCGACTTTTATGTCTTCAAAGGAAAACCCGCCTGCTGCGCGCATCCTGGCTGGCAGATCACCAAATGCCGCGTCACTGAGTATGAACGCAAAGGCCACGCAGCCTACAGCAACGATATTCTTCCCGTCAAGGGTTCCACCTTTCCACCTGTAATATCCTTTTGAGTCTGAATAAGGCTCATCGTTGGTCCAGGGCGTACCTTCCTTATACGCATCCTGCTCTTTCAGTGCGATCATGGACTGATAGACTCCAGTTGGACTCAAAGATGCGCTGGCACGGGCGACTGTCCCAGATGCGGATTTCTCCGCAAGAGCATCCTGCTGCACAGGTCCTTCCTGCCATGCGTATGCCACTGACTGGGAAGAAACCCAGAGGCACAGCATCAAAACAAGTGATAGAATCCGTTTTTTCAAATTTATGACCTCCTACTGTTTTTAGTTTTGGAAGAGCTTTGGTTGATCATGCTCTTACTTAAATATATTGTGATTCTGCTGTTTTGTCAATAGACACTGCGGCTGTGACCAGGATTACAGCCGATCGTCTAGCATATGTGGCGATGCATCTTCTGGTATTTCCTTGGCTCTTTCCATTCTTCTGCCCTATCAGAAGCATCTTACACCGGCAATCCTAATCTTTTTTATTTCTGTGATCATGACGGCATGCATTTATGTATATAGAAGCCGCGTTCCGCTTCTATACACTTCCTCACCAGCTTATCAGCCAAAGTTATTTTATCTTCACATTTTTTATCTCAATGTTCCCACCGGAAGTATCTTTTCTTCTTAGTAAAAATTTAATTTCCTTTTTTCTTTATTGTGCTGTGAATATTTTTAATGCTTTCCAAATATTCTTCTTCGACCGGCGATAAGTTTTGTTCCTGATATTTCCTATATTCTTCTGTTGCTTTTTCAATTGCCTGTGCATGACTAATCGTTCCGGCTCCTTGCAACACTTTTTCACCTGCTGTTTTTAAAACGTTATCAAGGTGCTCCACATAATCTGCCATATACATTGGATTGTGGCGCATAGCCTGAATTTCTGCAAAGTCAAAATATCCCGACACAATATTATTTAGGATTTTCAATTCCTCATCATTAAGATAATTCTTTGCAATACTTATGTCTTTTAATACAGGAAAATCGCCTGAAAAACTTTTCAATCCCATGAAAGGCTGATTGGCATCCGCACGCTCGTATATGACTTCTGCCGCTGTATGTCCATGTGCCGCATAATGCAATTTATTTTGTACCATTTTAAAAAATGCAATGGATTCACTACTCTTGGGATCAT
>CAJTYS010000040.1 GCA_910583765.1 uncultured Eubacteriales bacterium
ATCTCTGCTGCAGCGTCGTGGTGATCGCGGCTGTCAGCGTGGTCTTGCCATGGTCCACGTGGCCGATGGTCCCGATATTGATATGCGGTTTGTTTCTTTCAAACTTTTGCTTTGCCATTTTCCGATTCCTCCCTAAAATGTATGTTCGCTTTAGAACAAAGTCAGTTTCGCCAATTCTTTTCAGCAGTGGACTTTGTTGAAATTTCAGAAATATCAAACACTGACATTTCCTACATTAATAAAAAAATTGGAGCTGTTGAGCAGACTCGAACTGCCGAACCTCTTCCTTACCAAGGAAGTGCTCTACCAACTGAGCTACAACAGCACATCAATTAATCTTATGTTACTATATTTTACAAGCCGTGTCAACAACTTAAATGCCTGAAATCATGTATTTTCTTCTTCTTTTTCTTCTTTTCTCCTTACAGGTAGGCAATAATTTTTTTCTTTGTCCGCTGAATGGCATTATCCACTGCCTTTACGCTTTTCCCCAGAGTCTCCGCGATCTGTCTATAGTCCTTTCCCTGGCGATATTCATTCCACACCTGCTGCTCAAAAGGACTGAAGATTTTCCCTTCATTGCCGATGATCAATTCCGCCACGACTTTCAGCATCAGCTGCGCCTCTGGATCTGAATTGCTGTCAGAGCGCAGGGTTTCTTCCAGCGTTCCATCCTGATCTTCCTCAGACAGAGGTTTGTTCAGGGAAATAGACGTGTTGAGCGGCGAATGTTTCCGCCTGCTGGCTTGACGGATGGCAGTCAAAATCTGCCGGTTGATGCACATTTCCGCAAAAGTATGAAAGGCCGTGTCTTTTTCCTGGTCATAGCTTTTGATGGCCCGAAACAGGCCAATCATGCCTTCCTGCACCACGTCTTCACCATCCGCTCCCACAATGAAATACAAACGCGACCTGGCTCGCACCACGTCTTTATATTTTCGTATCAAATACTCCTCTGCGTCCAGATCTCCGTCCTGGACTCGCTGTACCAGCTGCTCGTCCGTCAGCTTAGCGTAACATTTGTCCTTCACGCTGTCTTAACACCTCATACATTAAAATCGCCGCCGCATTGGACGCGTTCAAAGATGAAATTTTCCCTTTCATGGGAATGGATACCGCGAAATCGCATTTTTCCCGCACTAACCTGCTGATCCCAGAGCCTTCGCCGCCAATGACCAGGGCCAGGCTCCCTTTCAGATCCTGCTTGGTGTACATTTGCCCTTCCATGTGGCAGGCCGCCACCCATACGCCTTTTTCTTTCAGGCGGTCTATGGTCTGGCCGATGTTAGGGACTTTCGCGCAGAGCACGTATTCCACTGCCCCCGCAGAAGCTTTGACCACTGTTTCTGTGATCCCCACGGAACGCCGCTTTGGAATTACGATGCCATGCGCGCCGCAGCATTCTGCCGTCCGCATGATGGCCCCCAGGTTATGTGGGTCTTCTAGTCCGTCCAGCACAATGATGAACGGGTCCTCGCCTTGGGACCCTGCCCGCCGCAGGATGTCTTCCACATCACAATAGGTATACTGAGAGACCTGGGCTGCCACGCCTTGATGCGCGCTGTTTCCCGCGATGCGGTCCAATGCGGATTTTTCCGCATAATAGATCGGAATCTTTTTATCTTTCGCCATGCCGATGATCTTTTTGATCGAACCCTCGGTGCCTTTCCCTACTGTTATTTTTTCGATCTCTCGATTGCTTTTCAAAGCTTCTATGACAGCATTTCTGCCTGTGATGATATCTGCCATGTTCTATTTCCTTTTATACTCAAAAAATTGATACTTCACTCCGTTTTCTTCCTGCATGTCGCTTTTCCATACGATTTCAAGCTCTTGCCTGCTGTCCAGCTCCGGAAAGGAACGATCCGCGTCAAAAGCAGCATAAAGCTTTGTCACGAAATATCGGTCGCAGTCCTGGAAAAACTGCTCATACACATTTTGTCCGCCGGAAATGAACACGTCCTGGGTATCATCTCCAAGCAGCTGTAGCAGTTCTTCTTTGGAAGCGCAGATTTCACAGCCCTCTGGCCTGTAATCCTCCTGTCTGGTAAGCACGATGTTTCTTCTGCCAGGCAAAGGCTTTGCTCCTGGAAAGGATTCCAACGTCTTTCTTCCTACTACTACAGTTTTTCCCAAGGTTTTCTTTTTAAAATATTGTAAATCTCCAGGTAAATGGACCAGCAATCCACCATCCCTGCCAATGTTCCAATTTTCATCTACTACTACAATGATATTCATGGTCCTCCCCTAGTCCAGCGCTCGCCCTGTGAAGCGCAGGCGCGAAATCTTTGGAGCCGCCTTAAATCGCGACTGGTATGTTTTTGATCTGCGGATTCTTTTCATAATCTTCAATCTTAATATCCGCCACTGTAAAATCGTAAAAATCTTTCACATTGGGGTTCAATGTGAATTTGGGCGCTGGGTACTGAGGTCTTTTGATCATTTCTTTGATCAGCGGCACATGCCGATCGTAAATATGCGCGTCTGCGATCACATGAACCAGTTCCCCTGGCTCCAGGCCGCTGACCTGCGCAAACATGCACAAAAGCACAGAGTACTGCACCACGTTCCAATTGTTGGCAGTCAAGATATCCTGGGATCTCTGGTTCAGAACAGCATTGAGCCGATTTCCCGTCACATTGAACGTCATGCTGTAGGCGCATGGTTCCAGTCCCATTTCAGTCAGATCGTCAAACTTGTACATGTTCGTCATGATTCTCCTGGAATAAGGTGTGTGTTTCAGCTGCCACAGCACATTGTCCACCTGGTCCATTTCACCATGGGGAAACTTGTATTTCACGCCCAGCTGGTAGCCGTATGCCTTTCCAATGGAACCGCTTTCGTCCGCCCATTGATCCCAGATATGGCTGTTCAGATCCCGAATGTCATTGGACTTTTTCTGCCAGATCCAAAGGATCTCGTCTACTGCGGATTTAATTGCTGTTGGGCGAAGGGTCAGCGCTGGAAATTCCTCTTGCAGGTCATAGCGATTCACTACGCCAAAACACTTGATGGTATGGGCCGGCGTGCCGTCCGCCCATTTTGCCCGCACAGTTTGTCCTTCTGATGAAAATCCGCGCTCCAATATGCCTTCACACATGTCTACGAATAACTTGTCTGCCTTGCTCATATCCTGCCCTCGTCTATTTCTCTACATATTTGGTAAAATCACATAACGAACCACGATCCCAATCAGCCCCAGCACAATGACAACAAGATAAGTCTTTTCCCGATATGTCAGGTTTTTCAGTCCTTTGGGCATGCCTTCCTGCTCTTGGCGCTGCTGGTTCTCTTTGGCGTATTCTTTGTTGGTCCTATAATAATCTGTAAACATGTCCCGCGCCTTGTTGCGGACTTGCCGTTTCTTCTTTGCCATACATCATGCTCCATGCTCGTTGATCACTGCGATCGCTTTGTCGATGAACCAGTCCAAGCGTTCTTGATCTTCTAACAAAAATAAATACCCCACAAAGGCCTCGAACGCTGTGGCCCATTTGTAAATAAAGGGATCCATTTTTCTAGGGATGGAAGTGATCTTGCGGTTCCGCGCCCTGCGCGCCAATGCCTGCTCTTCCTCTGTCAGTTCGTTCACAAGCTTTTTCATGGCTTTTGCCTGCCCTTCGGCCCTGACATACTGGATGGTGATTTGATGGAGCCGGTCCGCGTTGCGCTGGCCGGTCTCCATGATAAATTTTCGTATCGCCACTTCATAAACAGCGTCTCCCAAATAGGCGAGGGCTGTGGTGTTCATGGTCTTGATTTCGCTTGTTTTCATTCTTTTATGATCTGCACTCCCTGAGGCGTGTCCTTGAGAGTGATGCCTTTTTCCTTCAGCAAGTCACGGATCTCGTCTGCTCTTGCGAAATCCTTGTTCTTTCTGGCTTCTTGGCGTTCTTCCACCAAGGCCTGGATCGCATCGTCAATGGCATCATCTGTTTCGTCCTGGCGAAGAAGCCCCAGCACAGCCGTCAGTTCATCTAATACTTCCAGGGATTTTTCCGCGAATTCTTTGCTGGCCCCATCCTTCACAGCTGTGTTGATGGCGGTGATCAGCTCAAAGACAGCAGAAATCGCGTCCGCAGTGTTCAGGTCATCGTCCATGGCTGCGATAAATTTCTGACGGAACCCATCATAAGTCTCCAGGGTTTTCTGTTCTTCCTCTGTCACAGCTCCCTGGCAGGTGTTGATCAGGTGCTTTAAATTGCTCTTGGCGTTTTCCATCCTCGCCAGCCCATGTTTTGCCTGTTCCATCAGTGAATCACTGAAATTGATAGGGCTGCGGTAATGTCCAGACAGGAGGAAAAAGCGAATGACTTCCCCGCCATAGCTCTTTAAAATATCCCTGACCGTAAAGAAGTTTCCTTTTGATTTGGACATCTTTTCATTGTCAATGGTGATATAGCCATTGTGCATCCAATAGTTAGCGAACTGCTTGCCGCTATGTGCTTCTGACTGGGCCACCTCGTTTTCATGATGGGGGAAAGTCAGATCCTGCCCGCCCGCGTGGATGTCGATGGTGTCTCCCAGATATCGCTTTGACATGGTAGAACATTCGATGTGCCATCCTGGGCGGCCCATGCCCCATGGAGATTCCCAGGCGATCTCGTCTTCTGTTTTTCTGGCTTTCCACAAAGCGAAATCCAGCGGGTCTTTTTTCTTTTCTCCCACTTCAATGCGCGCGCCGGACTCCAAATCTTCGATATTCTGGCCGGACAGCTTGCCATAATCTTTAAAAGCTCTTGTGCTGTAATACACGTCGCCGTCCACTTCATAAGCGTAGCCTTTATCGATCAGATCCTTGACGAACTGGATGATCTCATCCATGTTTTCTGTGACTTTTGGATGAACCGTGGCCTTTTTCACATTGAGAGCGGCAGCGTCTTTGTAATATTCTTCGATGAACTTTTCGCTGACTTCTCCGGCAGCCACGCCTTCTTCTCTGGCCTTGTTGATGATCTTGTCGTCCACGTCTGTGAAGTTCTGGACGAATTTCACGTTGTTTCCCCGATACTCCAGGTATTTGCGCAATGTGTCGAAGACTACGAAGGGCCTGGCGTTCCCAATGTGGAAATAGTTGTACACCGTAGGGCCGCACACGTAAATTTTGATTTCATTTTGATCAATGGGCACGAATTCTTCTTTTTTTCTGGTCAATGTATTATAAATCTTCATTTTTGTTTCCTTTCTCCGCTTCCCTTAATTTATTTTCAAGCATGACTACACGCCGCCGCAGGCATTCCATCTCCACTGCGATTGGATCCGGCAGGTCTACTTGATTCAAGTCTTCATTGGTCGGTTTGCTCCTCTTGACAATGGTTCCCGGGATCCCCACGACTGTGCAGCCGTCTGGAATTTCTTTCAGCACAACGGAACCCGCGCCGATTTTCACGTCGTTTCCCACTGTGAATGGACCCAGCACCTTTGCCCCTGAACTGACGATCACTCTGTCTCCAATAGTAGGATGCCTCTTTCCTGTGTCTTTTCCTGTTCCTCCTAATGTGACTCCCTGATAGATGGTCACATCATCGCCGATTTCTGTGGTTTCTCCAATGACTACAGCCATGCCATGGTCAATGAAGCATCGTCTTCCGATCTTTGCTCCCGGATGGATCTCAATGCCCGTGAACCATCTGGTCAGCTGGGATATGATCCTGGCAAGCAATTTCATATGATGATGATAACACCAGTGCGCCGGCTTGTGCCAAATGAGAGACCACACGCCGGGATAACACAAAAGGACCTCAAAGCCGTTCCTCGCGGCCGGGTCTTTTTGCAGCACCGTCTGTATATCTTCTCTGATCCCTTTGAAAAATGCCATATATCGCTTTTTACACTTCCTTTTTGAACAAAATAATAAGACAGGTACGCATACCTGCCTTATATTATACAACGGACGTTTAAATTTGTCATCATTAGTTTTTTGAAAGTTACCCCGATCACTGCAGCGCGCAAATCTGCGAGCCCCTGAAATCGCACTAGTCAGATAGACAGCCCCGACGCCTGAAAGCGCTCTTTTTCCGCCCTTATGCTTTGGTTCAGCTTTTTCCGCCATCACCGAGATAGAGCTCCGGAACATCCTTTGGAAGCCAGGCAATGACTGTTATGCCTTTTGCTTTTAGACTAACGCCATCATCATTATACCATTTTCCGTCTTCCATGGAGCCTTCGATCAGCTCTCTCTCAGTGCTTCCCTCTTCCTGCACAGTCAGGTACAGCATCTGTTGATCCTCGGGCGCGCCGTCCCGGTCAGCGATCTTCCATTGCTGTGTTTTAGAGTCCTTTTCTTGATCGCGGTTTTCCTCTTGCTGTTGGTAGCAGCCCTTTTCCTTCAAATATTCCTGCATTTTACATAAAACATTCTTCCGGTCCGCGTCATCCAACAGTTCCATCATAGCATTCATATCGTACATATCTGTCATAACAATTTCCTCCTTGCTTTTGCCTTCAAAAAACAGGGAACCCAGCATCCCTTTTTCATGTGACTCTGTATTACGCATGAAAAAGAAGTTGGATTCCCTGAACGTTATTTACGCGACAGGCAGTGGTGTTTTTCTGTTTTATAGATAGCTCATAGGGTCCACGTTTTTCCCATTTACCCGAACTTCAAAGTGAAGATGCGGGCCAGTGGAGTTTCCGGTGGAGCCTACGTCCGCAATGGCCTGCCCTTTTGTGACAGCCTGTCCCTGCTCTACCTGCAGTTCGCTGCAATGGGCATAATATGTGACGATTCCATTGCCATGATCAATCTTCACTAAATTGCCATAGCCTCCTTCATAGCCGCTGAAAATCACAGTACCGTTGTCAGCAGCTGAAATCTTTGAACCAGTGGGCAGCGCGAGATCCACGCCTAGATGCGTTCTGCCCCATCTGGGTCCAAAGCCGGAAGTCATCCGGTAGCCGGAAACTGGCGTTAGGAGCTGCCCGTCGCCTTGTTTCTGGACAGTGGCAGACACCAGTTCTGCTTCCTCAGGAATTTCTTTTGTTCCAGCTAGTGTCACCTCTGCCTTCGGCTCCTGGAGGACAATTTCTTCCACTACGGTTTCCGCTGTGGTATGTCCATTTTCTTTTTCGACTTTTTTCGTCACTTCTTTCAGTCCATCGCAGCCTTCCTGCTTTACTTTTGTTTCACCTTCATAGAGCTGATCTGTCTTTTTCGTGATTTTTTCAAAAGTCACAGGTTCTGCCGCAGTAACTACCTCTGTTGTTTTTACAGTCAATTCTTCCTCTGCCGTGATCCGTTCCGCAGCTTCCTCTACTGTGAGGATTTCCGGTTTTTCATCGCCGTTTTTCAGATCCATCTCTTCTGCGGAAGTCTGTTCTTCTATTTCAATCTCTACAGTCTCTTTACTCTTGTAATGTCCTTCAACCTCTTTTACGACTTCTCTAGCGTCTTCCTGGCTGTCTACCAGAGCAACTTGTTTTCCGTCCGCCGTCACGCGCCATGGCTGAGTGATCACTTCACCGTTCGCTAAAAGCACAGGCACCTCAAAGTCTGACGGTACTATGACGGTCCCCGCCGCTATGGACCCTGCCGCGAGCAAAAGCGCTCCTCCCGCGGCCAGTGCGATAACAGCTTTCCGTTTCTTTTCTGAGCGTTTCAAGCTCCTACTGGGTAATTCTTTCATAATATCGTTTCCTTTTCTCCTCCTCCCCTTTCAGGGATTTTGATGATAAGCGTACGATATATAGTATTCCCAGTTTGTCCCAATTATACAGCATTTTTATCAGGACAGATCAATTCTTTGTTTTTCCTGACCTTTTACTCAAATTGGCTGCCGTGAAAGTCCGATCCTCTGGTGATATGAAGATGATGCTTTTCTGCGATTTCCACAAATCGGAGCGCCTGCTGGTGGCTGTGGTCACGGTGAAAACACTCCAACCCGCCTAGTCCTGCTTTTTTCAGTTCGCGCGTCAGCTGGTCCACATGCTCATAAAAAGCCTCGCTGCCCGGATCGCCCAAGCCTCGGATCTGGATCGGATGCGCCAGGACAGCGGTTCCACCTGCCGCTCGAATCAAATCGATGGCTGTCTCTGTGTCCAGTTTTTCTTTTTTTACTGCTTTTGCCTTTGGTGATTCTAAAAATTTTCCTGGTATGAATGCGTCCTTTGGGACTTTGATGTACCCTTTTTTCACCATGGCTCTAGCGATGATCGGCTTGCCGATAAAGCTTTGACCTGGACGCAGCTGCAATTCGGCCGCTGTCAGGGGATATCCCATGTCTGTCAGCACTGCCAGCAGTTTTTCATTTCTTTGCTCCCGCTTTTTTCGCAGATCCCGCAAGACTTCAGCGAGCCTTTGATTTTCAATGTCAATGTGGTATCCCAGGATATGAAGGTCTATGCCTTCCTTTGTCTTTGTGGCCAATTCGATCCCGGTGATCACCTGCAGGCCCGCTGTTTCTCCAGCGATCAATGCCTCTTTCACTCCATCTATGCCATCATGGTCTGTAATGGCAATGGTATCGTAGCCCAAGGCCTTTGCCTGTTTTACGATTTCCGCAGGAGAGATCGCGCCATCTGAAAACCATGTGTGGATATGGAAGTCTACTTTTGATTCCATAGTAAATCTGCCGCCAACTCTTCAGCCGCAGCAGCTCCTTTCAAGAGTTCCACTAATTTGAGGGCAAAAGGCATGGCCGTGGCTGGTCCTTTGGAAGTGACGATTTTTCCGTCCACTACAACGCTGTCTGCCTGCGGCAAAGCTTTTGCCTTTGTCAGGTGATCTTCCATCCCTGGATAAATCACTGCCCGTTTCCCTTCTAACACGCCTTGCGCGGCAAAGACCATGGGTGCGGCGCAAATTGCGGCAATGTATTTGTCGTTTTTCGCAAAGCACCGGATATGCTTGGTCAGGCCTTCATGGTCCCCCAGGTTCGCTGCCCCTGGCATGCCGCCCGGCAATACCATCATTTCACAGCGCTCGTAATCTGTTTCTTCAAACAAGATATCTGCTTCTATCGGAACGCCATGGGTCCCTAAGACCTGTTTTTTCCCATTCATGGAAACAGTCTGCGTCTCCAGCTCTGCTCTTCGCAGCAAATCCACGATGGTCATGGCTTCAATTTCTTCAAATCCGTCTGCCAAGTGCACATAAATCATAATTGTTTACCTCCATATTGTTTTATACATCTTGAAGACATTGTAACATACCTTGAAAAAAAAGTGTGAATGATTTCTCATTCACACTTTTATTTTATTCAGCTGGCGTTAAATTTTTCAGGGAAATATCCATGATCGGCGCACCATAAGTCAATGCGCCGGCAGAAACATAGTCCACACCAATTTCCGCGATTTCCTTTAGCCTTTCTTTTGTCACATTTCCAGAGCATTCCAGCTCCGCTTTTCCCGCAGTTCGCTCTACGGCTTCTCTCATGGTTTCGTTGTCCATGTTGTCCAGCATGATGATGTCAGCTCCGGCTTCCAGCGCTTCGTCCAGCTGCTGCAGCGTTTCCACCTCAATCTCGATCTTGCGGACAAAAGGCGCATATTCCTTTGCCATTTCTATGGCTCTGGCCACACTGCCCGCAGCTCCAATATGATTGTCTTTCAGCAGCAATCCATCTGACAGGTTGTAGCGATGGTTCTGCCCACCGCCTGTCTTGACTGCGTATTTTTCAAAGATCCGCATGTTAGGCGTTGTCTTTCTCGTATCCAGCAGTTTTGTTTTCGTGCCTTCCAGTTCTGCTGCCATTTCATGAGTGAAGGTGGCGATGCCGCTCATGCGCTGCAGATAATTGAGCGCGGTCCGTTCTCCTGACAGGATGACCCTGATGTCTCCTGCGATCACACCGATCAAGTCACCTGCTTTCACAGCATCTCCGTCTTTTAATTCTGTTTTGAAAATCGTTTTTTCATCCAGCAAGCAAAACACTCTGTGGAACACCTGCAAACCGCAAATGATTCCATCCTGTTTGCATATCACTTCCGCGATCCCGTGGGTTCCTTCCCGTACTACCGCATTGGCAGAAACGTCTTCACTAGTGAGATCTTCCTGCAAAGCACTGAGAAGATAAGGATCCACATTAATCTTCATGGTGACACCATTGATCATAAAAATTCTCATCCCTTCTTTTGATTTCATTCATGATCAGCTGTTGGTTAGCCTTCCTCCAGCTTTCTTCATCTTCATATTGACTCAAATCGACTTGTTTTGTCCCAAATTGGATTCCCGACACTGTTTCTTTTATTTTTGCCGCAGCTCGTTCCGCGAACACCAACCCCTCCAACAGAGAATTGCTGGCTAACCTGTTGGCCCCGTGGACGCCATTGCACCCTGTTTCGCCTACAGCGTACAGGTTTTCCATGGATGTTTCGGCATAAGTGTTGGTTTCAATGCCGCCCATGAGATAATGCTGGGCTGGCGTGACTGGTATGGGTTCTTTGCACAGATCATACCCTTCTTCCAGGCACTTTTCATAAATGTTCGGAAATCGGCTTCGTATCCAATCCTCTGGTTTTCCCACCAGGGAAAGGTACACGCAGTCGCTGTGGGTTTTCTCCATTTCTTCCTGGATCTTGGCGGAAACCACGTCCCGAGGAAGCAGTTCGTTGACAAATCGCTCACCTTTATTATTCATGAGCACTGCGCCTTCTCCTCTCACGGATTCAGAAATCAGGAATCCTCTGCCTGGCTTCTTTGAGTACAAGACAGTAGGATGGATCTGCACGTAATTCAAGTTTTTTAATTGAATGCCGTGTTTTGCCGCGAGCGCAAAGCTGTCTCCCGTGATATGGGGAAAATTCGTGGAGTGGTCAAAGAGGCCGCCCATTCCTCCTGTGGCCAGGACTACGGATTTTGCAAAAATTTGTTTGATCGCTCCTGACGGTTCCTTTGCGATGATCCCTATGCAGCGTTCCTCTTCTATGACTAAATCCATCATCAGAGTATACTCGCAGATTTCAATATGATCCCGCTTTTTTGCCGCAGCGATCAATTTGCTGGTGATTTCTTTTCCAGTGATATCTTTGTGGTGCAGGATCCGATACGTGCTGTGAGCGCCTTCTCTGGTGTAATCCAGCGCTCCGTCTTCCTTTCTGTCGAACTCCACGCCATAGGAAATCAGCTTTTTGTTGACTCCTGGTGCGCCTTCGATCATGCACCTGACAGATTCTCTGCTGTTTTCATATTTACCAGCTTTCAGAGTATCCTCAAAAAAAGATTCAAAATCGCTGTCTTCTTTCAATGTGCAGATGCCGCCCTGCGCTAAATAGGAGTTGCTGTTTTCCGTTCTATCCTTTGTAATCATCAAAACCTCCATGTCTTGGGGAAGGCTGAGGGCCGCGAACATGCCAGAAGCTCCCGTGCCTACGATGATTACATCATATTTGCTTTTCATAATGATCTCCCAATTGCGATCGTTTGCTTTATATTATTTTTTCTATTATGTAGGAAGGATCTCCTGCAAGGATCGTTTCCTTGACTACTTTGCCAGTTCCAGCATGCGGCTCAGAGGTTTCTGCGCCTCTTTTCTGATGTCTTCCTGCATTTCTACGGCCTGATCCATGTGTTCCAGAGCATGAAGCACTTTTTCCAAAGTAACCCGTTTCATGCCTTCGCAGATCTGCTGCTCTTTGGCCGCATGGAAGGTTTTGTCAGGGTTGTTTTTCCGCAGCTCGTAGAACACGCCTGTTTCTGTGCAAATGATGAATTCCCGTGCGCTGCTCTCGCCAGCTCTTGTGATGATGCCGGAGGTGCTGCCAATGTAGTCGGCTTCTTCTAACACCTCCATGGTGCATTCCGGATGGGCCAGCACTTCTGCCTGGGGCCACTTTTGCTTCGCGTCCAGCACGTCTTGCTTTGTGATCTCCTTATGCACGTAGCAATATCCATCATTGAAGATGAAATTTTTGTCCGGCAATTTGGAAGCAATGTACCTCCCTAAGTTTTCGTCAGGAACAAACAGAATGTTCTTGTTTGGCAGCGCGTTCACGATTTTCATGGCATTGGAAGATGTCACGCACACATCGCAGTGCCGCTTTAAATCCGCGGTGGAGTTTATGTAGCATACGACTGCCAGGTCCTCATATTCTTTTCTAGCTTTTTCAATGCGCTCTACCGCGCCCATGTGGGCCATTGGGCAATCAGCCTCCGCATCCGGCATCAGCACCAGCTTGTCCGGATTGAGGATTTTTGCGCTTTCACCCATGAAGGACACGCCACAGAACAGAATCACCTTTTCTTTCGCCTCTACTGCTTTTTCACTGAGGTAGTAAGAATCGCCCACACAGTCGGCGATTTTCTGAACCTCTTCATCTACGTAATAATGCGCTAGAATCAGCACATCCTTTTCTTCTTTTAATCGTTTTATCCGATTCTCGATTTCTGTCATTGTTCCTCTCCTAAGTTTTACTATGAAACATACTAATTCTACTATTGCATATTTTGGTGGAAGTGTCAAGGCTTTTTTCGTGGTTCTCCAGGGTAAACGATGACCTCCACAAGCTCTTTTTCTTTGAAAAGGAGTTTATGGAGGCCCTTTGTGACATACCGATGTTTCGCAGAACTTGTGACCAATTCTTTTTTTAAGATCTTAATTTGAATTCTCTGACCAAACCATCCAGCCGCTTCGCCACAGTGGACATTTCCTGACTGGAAGCCGCGCTTTCCTCAAGGGTTGCTGAATTGGAATTGATCACAGAGGCGATCTGAGAGACGCCTTCCGTGACTGTCGCGATGGAGACCGCTTCTTCTGACGCGATATCTGAAATATTGCCGATGGTTCTCGTGAATTCTCTGGCGTGTTCCACAGTGGTCTCCAGATTTTCCGCGGTCTCGTTGGCGATGTTCACGCCTTTTTCGATAGCTGTGATGGAGCTGTTTATCAGGGCTGCCGTGTCCTGGGATGCCTGTGCGCTCCTTGACGCCAGGCTTCTGACTTCATCAGCGACCACAGCGAACCCTTTTCCGGCTTCACCGGCCCGCGCTGCCTCTACCGCGGCGTTCAATGCCAAGATGTTTGTCTGGAACGAGATGTCCTCGATCGTATGTATGATTTTTTCTATTTCTTTTGAATGCTGATTCATTTCCTTCATGGCCAGGACGAGTTCTTCCATTTTCCGGTTGCTATCCAACATTTCTTCACTGACATGATCTGCCTGGAGTTTCGCGTCCTCAGCAACAGAAGCAGTTTCCTTTACCTGCTGGGAAATTTCGTTAAGCGTGGAAGCCAGCCCTTCTGACGTGCTTGCCTGCTCGGTTGAGCCCTGTGCCAGAAGATGCGTGTTTCCCGTCAATTGCTCAGAAGCGCCCTTCACTGAAAACGAAGCATCCTGAATCTTGCCAAACGCATTGTTAAGGGACTCTACCAATGAAAGGATGGATTTCTGAATCAAAGAAAATTCTCCCTTGAACGCGTCTTGATATTCGATGTTCAAGTCTCCCTCTGCCAATTTCTCCATGGATTGCTGAATGGTCCTGACATATGACGCAAGCTCTGAGACAGAAGTATTTAACGCGCCTGCCAATTCGCCGACCTCATTATCGCTTTGGAAATCGATCTGGAAACTCAGATCGCCTTCCGCTAGTTTTTTGCTATCTGCTGTGATCAAAATCAATGGATTGATCACACCTTTTGTCACATATGTAATCAGGATCACGCAAATAACAATGATCAGCAAGATCGCGATGCTTACAACGATAAATGTATTTCTGACCGTGCGGTCCATTTCCGCTTTCGCTTCAGCGATCATTCCCTGTTCGATTTCAATGACACTGTCCAGCTTTTCAACTAATTGCGCGATATTGCCTTTGATGGTATTGACGTACAAATCTCCGACAGCTGCTTCATTCTTTTTTTTCAAATTCAAAGCTTCTTCAGCGGACGCATGAATCTCTTTGTGAAGGCCTTTCATCTCTTCTCTCAGCTGCTCGACCTTCTCATTCCCCGAATTTTCTCCAGAATACAGCCATTTGCCCAATACGCAGCTTGTATCGTCCTTGCTGCCTGTGAATTCTGTACCAAAGTTCAAGGCTGATCCAAGATTTTCAACCCAAGAATAATGTCCTTTTTCGCTTTCCAGCGCTGTGGCGTATAATTGCGTTGCCTTACTGATCTCCTTGTTGTTGTTTTCTATTTTCCCCAAACCGCTGACAACACAGACCGTAAGCAGGATAATAGCTAGAAACACAACGATGATCAGGATCCCTATTTTTGTTTTAATACTGTTTTTATTTTTCATTTTGCTCCTCATATGCCTTTTCTTTTTAATGTATCATATTTTTTTGTCCACTGCAATTCAAATTATGATATTTTATGAAAGCATCTCCACTTGACACCCATTCTTTTTGCTCTTGCCATCATATCCGACCCCCACTAGCAGGATCCGGCCTGTGTATCGCGCGTCTTTTGCACAGGAATTTTCTTGATCGGATGGGACCCTATGGCACTCTGGCGCCCCTTCTCTGTGATTTCCATAGGGCATTTTCAATGAAACATTATCCGATCCGACAGCGATACTGGATCTCCCGCAGCTCTTTACCACCGATATTGTCATCTAGATAATCGCCGCTGGCTTTGAATCCCCTGTGAAAAGATAAGAAAGGCGGAAGATAGAAAAATTTGATTGACTTATAAGCTATCAAACAGCCCTGCTACGGAGCGTTGCCTTTATGAAAATGAGCGTTTCTTGCAATGGAGTGTTATGGAGATTATCATTAAGGAGGCAGCAAAAAGCTGACTTAATTTTCGGAGGATTATAAAATGGCAAAAAAAGATGAAACAGGAATTACATTAGGCGAAAAATTAAAGTCCGCACGGAAAAGAGCAGAACTTACACAAGAGCAGTTGGCAGAGAAGCTTTTAGTATCACGGCAGGCAATTACAAAATGGGAAGCCGACAAAGGAATGCCCGATATAGAAAATCTCAAACAGCTTTCCAAACGCCTTGATATCAGTATTGATTATCTTCTTGATAGCGGAGAAAATATTGATTTGTCTGTTATGCGAGAAGAAATCAATCTTGATGATTATACTTATACTCGGAAATTTAAGGGGAGATGGAGCAAAAAGTCAGGTAAAAAGGATATGGTTGTAATGGAAAAATATCCAAATGCTGAAATACATGGTCTCTTAGGTAAGCAGATACTCACCAAAGGAGAGAAAATCACAGATAATGCAATAGGTTTTTTAACAGATGCACCATTTGGAATACCAGAATTGCTTAACGGTATCAAAAATACAGATAAAGAATTTTATCTTGTCAATCAATCGGACAAACAATTTTTTGTAATCGTGACCGATGAATTTATTGAAAGCAGACAGCTTGCTAAAAAAATTGCGGATAAGAAATTTTCGATTGGGAATTTTTCATTTGTTGATTGTGGTATCATTTCTAATTTTGAGAGTATGAAAAAATGATAACCAATCATAAAAAGCCATACAATGTGGAATGAATACTCTGCCCTGTTTGTGGTAGTAAAACCCATGACAGAATTAGAGAAGATACTGTCCAAAAAACCATCTTCTCTATTGCCCGAAGCGCAAGCAGAAAACTTCAATCGAAGTAGGGGATTTACAAGTAACCGCCATCAAAGAACCAGACGCTTAAGACGCAGATCCGATGAACGAGTGAGCAAAATCACCGTTTGTCGGTTCTTTCTTTGACCGGACAAGCCCGCCAAATAAAAAACGAGGTTCTGTGGGCTATATTGCTATGTTCGATTTTGCGCTTTCATCGCTGTTTTTCCCTGATCAATGCCTGTTTTAGAAAGGCTTCATAGGCCATTTCCTGCTGCGTAAAAATCTCTTCCGCAGAAATCCCTGGAGTGGTCATGGAAAAGATCGTGCCCAGACCCATCGTGTAAATCAACATGTGCAAATGCAGCTGCTTGGCCTGCTGCGGACTGATCTCCAGCTGTTCCGCGATGACTGCCGCCACCTGGGGATCGGTTTCGGACTCGTACAAATCGTCCAGCGAGGCGACCCCATTTCTCTGGCACAGGATAAAGATCTTAAAAAGATGCGGCTCTTCCCTTGTCAATTGGATATATGCCTGGCCCGTTCCGCGAAACAAATCGTCCTGATCCACATGCTCTGCCACATACGCCTTTACAAAACATTTGACTTTTTGCTCCACATCTTGGCGCAGGCCTTCCATATTGCTGCAATAGCTGTAGATGGGCTGCACGGAACAGCCTAGCTTTTCTGCGATGTTTTTCACTAAGACCTGCTCCATCCCGCCTGTTCTGGCGATTTCAAAAGCAGCGTCCACTACCATTTCTTTTGTGATCCTTTGTTTGGGCATGTTTCTCTCCTATCCGGTTTACCGCGTTTCTTAGCTCATCCTTAGCTGTTCTCTGTCAGCTGTTGATAAACGGATTATATAAAAGGTTTCGTTTCTTGTCAAATGCTGTCCAGGGAAATGTTTGGCATCTGCTTTCCACGGAGAATCAAAAGGCAGAGCCTTGGTTAAAGCTCTGCCTTTCTCAACTCACACATTCTCGTTTTTACGCTTCTTCCATGAGCCTCAAAAACGTCTCCTTCATCTTGCAGGCAAGCGGGTGCCCCAGCTCAGCGAAGGTTTCATCCATAGCGCCAAGGGTCTGGGCCATGTCCTCCTTGCAGGCGTTTTCTCCCATGTGCCCGATGCGGATCACCTTTCCGGCCAGCACGTCAAAGCATCCAGAAATCATAATATTGTGCTTGTTCCGCATGGTGGATAAAATCTGCGTGTCCGTCAGTCCCTTTGGCACTTCAATGACCGTGACCGTATTGGAAAAACCCGTCTCCAAATAAAGTTTCAGCCCCGCCTCACGCACAGCCTGCCTGGTGGCCGTGGCGATTGTTTCATGCCGCCGCAGGATGTTTTTGTCCGCCTCCACATTGTCCACCGCGACCCGCAGACCATTGATATCGCTGATGGGCATGGTATATGGAAACCATTTGTCTTCATAATATGTCTTGAAGGTCAGGATATTGGCATAAAACGAGGCAATTGGCGTTTTCCTGTTTTCCATGGCTGCCATGGCCTTGCCGCTGACCCAAAGCATGGTTAAACCAGCTGGCGCTGACAAGGCTTTCTGAGAGCCGCCGCACAAAATATCGATCTTACTCGCATCCACGTCAATGGCTTCGCCAAACATGCCGGCCACTGAGTCCACCACAGAAAGGATCCCATAGTCCGCCAGCAGCGGACAGATCTGAGAAACATCATTGAGCACGCCGCTTGGCGTGTCGCAGTGGACCACCGTGGCATATTTGAAATCCGAATCCTTTTCTAAAAACGCCTTTAACTCTTGCGTGTCAATGGGGCGATGATAATCCCCAGTGAACAGCACCGGCTTGCCGCCGTAGATTCGCACGAAATCAGCGAACCCTTTTCCAAAGATGCCATTGTCCAGGACCAGCACCCGATCCCCAGGCTCTGTCAGGGAAGCGCATGCGGCTTCCAGTCCTAAGATGCCTTCCCCGCCTAAGATATAAGCCGTGCCGCTGGAATGAAGTAGTTCCTCCAGCAGATCGCAGGTTTCCTTGTAAAATTCGCAAAAGGCTTCATCCAGATCCGGATTTGTCGTTTCCAGGCTCCTGGCCTGACGGACATTTTCCCGCACCTGGGTCGGCCCAGCGGTCATGATCTTGTACATAACATCACGCTCCTTTTCTTTTTAAAATTTATCAGCAAGCAGTTTCAATCGGCCCGCGAAAGGCAGAACGATGATCCCTGCCACCACTACCTGGACAATGTTTCCGGGGATGGAGCCCAGGGGCACGATCCAGTTTTGAAACAAAATCACTTCAGCGAAATAGTATCCTACCACTTTGATCACCAGCGCCGCTATGATCGCCAAGATCATGGCCGCGGTCCTGTTGATCTTCATTTTTTCCACCATCAAACCCGCTACATAACCCATAACGCCTACGATTACAAAGGTAAAAGGCGCCCAGGCGGTCCAGCCGGAAATCAGATCAAACATTCCCATGCCAAAGGCCCCAGCGATGGCTCCCGTTTTTCTACCATAAAGAAAGGCGGCCAGGAACAGGGGCACGTTGCCCAAATGGATCAGCCCGCCATTGCCCACGAAAGGCAGGCGGATATTGATGAACATGGTGGCCACCAGCGTCAAGGCGATGAACATGGCATTGATCACCAGCGTCTTCGTGGTGCTCCTGGAAACTGTTTGATTCATATTCGCATTCATTTTTCATTCTCCTTTTCATAACTATATGTCGCGTCATCAACCGGCCTGCCCCAAGGATCCTCTTTCAGGGACGGACTTTGTTGACATTTTGAAAATGCCTTAGAGGGCATTTCCTACACAAGAAAGATAAAGGAATTCCTTATCATTAGGATACTGGAAAAATATCATGAAATAAATAGACAAAAATAACTATTTATTCAGGAACATATGGCTATTTTTTCTTGAATTCTTTGTAAAAAAGAGAACAGTTGTAGGAAAATGAAAAAATTAAGAGAGTACAGTTTTCCGTCTTTTATTTACATCTGTTTTATTCAGGCGTGTCATTACGGAGCACAAAAGAAAAGAGCGCTGGTTTCGGCAGGCAAGACATCGCTCGATTTGTATCTCTTATGAATATTATGCTTAAAATATCATTTTTGTATTTTTTTTCAAATTTTGTATAGACAACAATAAGCCTATATGGTATAATATGGATACAACAGAAAAAAGAGGCAAGCGAAAGCGGTTCCCTCCCGGAAAGGAGGTTGGCATGACCGATTACGAAGTCATCACCATTATATTGATGGTATTGGGATTAGTGATCATGGGAAATGACTGTAAAAGGAAATAACCGCCCTCGCACCTAAACTGAGTGGCGGTTACACCATCACCTAGGGAGGGATGCCGTTTCTACGGCTTTGCCTCTCTGTTGCGTCTATTATAGCAAATCATTTCTTGCGTTTCAACAAAAATATACGATTCACACTGATATTTGCCATATCTCTGCCCTCAATCAAAGCAAAGATTCCTCCTTTCCCTACGCCTTATGTGCGTACCTGCCCGCTACTGGCAGCACGCAGACCGCAATGACAGCGGCGATGATGGCAGCAGCCAAGAAGAGCGGCCTTCCGGTCAATACAGAAACCAGCAGGGCTGATAAAAACTGTCCCGTGAACATGGCCATGGTGCAAAAGCTGATGTTCATGCCTTTCTTTTCCGGCGTGCTTTTGTTGACGATCAGACTGTTGAACAATGGCGTGGAAAAGCCGAATCCAAGACCTGCGAAAAATACGGCGATCCAGAGCACCACTGCGCTGCCGGACAAGGCGTACAGCAAAAATGCGAGCCCATAACAGCAAAAGGCAATGGTCAGGCACCCTTTTTCCTGGATCTTTTTAACGATGTTCGGCATGAAACCCGCAGCCAAGACCGCAATCAGATCCAATGCCGCAAGATAATACCCTGTGAAAGATGGACTGTACCCGAGAGTTGTCTGCAAATAAATGGGCAGAGACACCATCGCGGTAAAAAACATGAGCATGCCTAAAAAAGCGATTAACAGCACCAGCGGGATAGGCACGCCTTTGCCCGCGCCCTGGCTCTCCTGCTCCGCCTGTTCTTCTCCCTGCCCTGCCTGCTGCCTGCCCGCCGGGACAAAGAGCAGCAAAAATAGCAAGGCTAAGAACCCCAGTCCATAAATATAGAACGGGCATTGCCAGGAAATATCCGCCAAAACGCCGCTGATGCTAAGAAAGATCACGCCTCCGAATTCCATGGACATTCCCTGCATGGCAATGACTCGCAATTGCTTTTCTCCATGAAAAAACGAAGCGATCAAGGCCACGCTGGCGTTCATGATGGCAGCGGTAGCCGCGCCCAGGAAAAAACGGTCAATAAAGATCCCTGCCGCAGTTGGCATATAGGCACCTGCGATGCCAAAAATCCCATAGAACAACAGTCCTAAAAAAGCAACCATATATGGCCCCTTTTTATCAATGAGCCTGCCAAACAGAATCGCCGTTGCCACCACGCCCAAAGCAGGCGCTGTTACCAGCCAAGACGCGTAATTCCCCAGGCCATAAACCTGCCCCAATTCTGGAAGCGCTGGAGTAATGGCATTCCCCACCATGACAGTCAAACTGCTGATCAGCATAATGGCCGCGATTCCGGCGTTTCCCATCTTTCTTCTTGTACGATTACCTTCCATGATTCCTCCTTGTCATAACGATTTTTTTCATAAAACCGGCTCTGCCGGTCTTCCTTGAAAGGCAGATTTGCCTGATCCCCCTTCCATCTAGTTATGTCCCATGGCTTTCCCATACAAAGAAAGGAGGCTTCTCATCGAAACCTCCATTGTTATTCATTCTTCTTGAAAATGGGTACGAAAAGAAAGCAACTTGCTGCGTTCTTCTCTCATCCAGACTTTACTGTCGGCTCCGGGTTCTGACCGGATTAGCTTGCGCTCGCGGGCTATACCGCCGGTAGAGATCACTCTTCTAGAAGAAATCTGCCTGTTATGTAATTACTGTTTTATCATAGCAAAGGGCACTGCCTTTTGTCAAGGGTCATTTCACACACCAAGTCCCAAAGGTGATCTGTTGCTTCTGCCTACGCTTTTTGCGCTTTTCTAAATGTGAATCGCAGCAGACTCCCTAATCTAGCGCTCGGCAGCGCTTCCCTTTCCCTATCGCTCTTCTCTAAAGTAATTGTTGCCAAGGTCTCCCGGCGGCTGACTTTCCTTCCGCTTTTTGTGGGTGCTGATAATGACGATGAAGATCGTGGCGATATACGGGATCATATCCACCAAGTACTGGGAAATTCCCAAGCCCATTGCCTGAAACCGCAGGCCAATGATACTCAGGCCGCCGAACAGCACGCCGCCAAAAAATCCTTTGATCGGATTCCAGGCCACGAAAATCACCAGGGCCACCGCGATCCAGCCTCTGCCATTGACCACGTCCTCCTGCCAGATGGGGATGCGCACCAGGGACAAATACGCGCCGCCCAGTCCGCAAAGCGCACCGCCTGCCAGGATATGGGCATATTTGTAAAGGTTGATATTGATGCCAGAAGCATCCGCTGCCCCGGTGTTTTCTCCCAGGGCCTTGAGATTCATGCCCATCTTCGTCTTATACATATAAATTGCCGCCAAAACGCAGATCACATAGCTGAGATACACGAATGCGTCCTGCTGGAAAAAGATCGGTCCAATGAAGGGGATCTGTCCCAGCACAGGAATGGCGGTTTTGGCAAAAAACGCCGTGATCTCCGAGGGAGCCATGGTGCCTAGCAATGGTTCACCCACGAACTGGGCGAATCCAGTGCCGAAAATCGTCAGCGTCAGACCGGTCACCACCTGACTGGCTTTCAGGGTCACTGTGACAAAGGCATAAATCAGCGCGCCCCCTGCTCCCGCGAGGGCCGCGGACAAAATCGCCAGCACCGGACTTGCTGTGTGGAGTCCAGTGTAAAATCCCATGACAGCGCCCATGAGCATCATGCCTTCCACGCCCAGGTTGAGATTTCCTGTCTTTTCTGTGATCAGTTCTCCCACTGTGGCCAGAACCAGAGGCGTGCCAGCTACTACGCAAGCTGCTAAAAATTCTACCATGATTAGGCCACCTCCTTTTCTGCTGTCCTGCCAAAGCGGACTTTATACCGCATGAAAAATTCACTTCCCAAAACAAAGAATAAAATCAAGCCCTGCACAATGTCCGATACTGCGCTTGGCACGCCCAAAGCAATCTGGATATATTCGCCGCCTTGGATCAGCATAGCAAAAACCACGCACACCACTAATGTGGTCAGCGGGTTCAGTTTTGCCAGCCACGCGGTAATGATGGCTGTGAATCCATAATTATTGGCGATTCCGGCTACCAGGCTTTTTTCAATGGCTGAAGCCTGCACCATGCCTACGATCCCGCAAAGACCGCCTGAAATCAGCATGGAAATGATGATGACCTTGCTGATGTTCATGCCAGCGTATCTGGCAGTGTCCAGACTTTCTCCCACTACGGCGATCTCGTAGCCGATCTTGGTGTGCCGGATCAGCACGTACACAAATGCTGCGGCAGCCAAAGCGAAGATCCATCCGATATGGATGCCGCCGATCGATGGCAGCACTGCGTTTTCAGAGAAATTCGCGATTCTTGGGAACCCATTGGCTGCCGGATCCATCCACGGACCATATTGCAGATATGTGACGAATTTGATGGCCACATAATTCATCATCAGCGTGAAGATGGTTTCATTGGTTCCCATTTTTGCCTTGAAAAAAGCAGGGATGAAGGCCCAGATCCCGCCGCAAACAGCAGCTGCCAGCACCATCAAAAGCAGCATCAGAGGCTGTGGCAGATTTTCACTGAGATTCAGCGCCACCCAGCTGGCCCCCAGCGCGCCCATGGTGATCTGCCCTTCCGCGCCAATGTTCCAGAACTTCATTTTAAAGGCCACGATGATCCCCATGGAAGCAAGGATCAGCGGGATGGCCTTGATGATAGTCTGCTGAACCCTCAAGCTGGTTCCCACTGCGCCCAGGATCAGTTCTTTGAAAATGCTGAAAGGATTCAGGCCGAATAAAATCAGGATGATCCCTGCAAATATGATGGACAGCAGCACTGCCGCAATGGTAATGATGATTTCCATGTTCCGAGGCAGGTTATCTCTTTTTGTTACTCTTATCAAATTCATGATGCTGAAACCTCCCCGTCCTGTTTTCCGGTCATCAAAAGGCCGATGTCTTCTTTACTCACCTTGGATGGATCCACGATGCCTGTGATTTCACCGTGGCACAGGACAATGACCTTGTCGCACAAATCCATGAGCACGTCCAGATCTTCACCAATGAAGAGAACGCCCACGCCTCTTGCTTTCTGCTCGTTGATCAAATCATAGATTTTATAAGAAGCTCCGATATCCAGGCCTCTCACCGCATAAGCTGTGATCAGGACCTTTGGCTCTGAGTCGATTTCCCGTCCCAACAGCACTTTTTGCACGTTTCCGCCAGAGAGCTTTTGCACTGGCGTATAAATGCTGGGCGTTTGAATGTCCAGCTCTTCCACGATCTTTTCCGCTTTCTTGACGCAAGGACCTCTCTGCAGCATGATCCCTGGCTGGCTTTGATAATCTTTGAGCACCAGGTTATGTACGATGTCCATGGAGCCTACCAATCCCATGCCCAGCCGGTCCTCTGGGATGAAACCCATGCGGATCCCCAGCCGGATGATATCTCGAGGGCTTTTTCCGACTAGGTTCTCTCCTTCAAAATAAATGCGTCCTTTTTCTGTTTTCACAAGTCCGGCGATGGATTCGCACAGTTCTTTCTGTCCACTGCCCGCAACGCCCGCAACGCCGATGATCTCATGAGAATTGAGGGTAAAGCTTACATTGGAAAGGGCGTTTTTCCCTTCCCTGTCCAGGACTGTCACCTCGTCTAAAGTGAGCAGAGGCCTGTGTTCCGTGAACTGCTTCTTTTCAATGGACAAGTCCACCTTTTTTCCTACCATCATTTCAATCAGAGAAGAAACTTCCACAGACTTTGTTTCCACAGTCTTGATGGATTGCCCTTTCCGCAGAACCGTCACTCGATCAGAGATTTCCATGACCTCGTTAAGCTTGTGGGTAATGATCACCACTGCGCATCCCTGCTCTTTCATGTTACGGATGACTCGGAACAATTTTTTGATTTCCTGGGGCGTCAGGACTGCCGTAGGCTCGTCCATGATCAGGATTTTGGCCCCTCTGTACAAAACTTTGATGATTTCCAGTGTCTGTTTTTCACCTACAGACATTTCATAAATTTTTTTGTCCGGATCAACGTCTAATCCGTACTGGTCAGAAAGTTCTTTGACTTTTTTCGACAAAGCCTTGCCTCGCACAAAGATGCTGGCGGGCTGCCCGATGATAATGTTTTCTTTAGCTGTCATGACATCCACCAGCTTGAAATGCTGATGGATCATGCCGATTCCCTTTTTGATGGATTCTTTTGGCGATGAAAAATGAACTTCGCTGCCATGGATGCGGATGGTTCCCGAGTCCGGCGTATAAATGCCTGACAGCATGTTCATCAGTGTGGATTTTCCTGCGCCGTTTTCTCCCAGCAAAGCATGGATCTCTCCTTCGCGAACGGACAAGTTGATATTGTCGTTAGCTTTCAGAGGACCAAAGGATTTGCTGATGTTTTTCATTTCGATTGCCAGTTCCTGCTGCACTGCGTTCCTCCAAAACAAGCTTCACAAAGCCGGCTGGCCGATTCTTTTCAGCCCTGGCTTTGCCGCTATTTCCTAGTTGCTAAAAAATAGTATAGGGGGACCTGACGGTTCCCCCACAATACCTTTACCTTAAACGTATGAACAATTATTTCTTTTCATTGGAAGTAGCGGTCACGCCTTCTACTTCGCCATTGATGCTCCAAACTTCTTTATCCGTCAAGGTCTGGCCTTCTTTGCACAGGTCCTTGCCGTTGTTGTATTTGATGGCTCCGGAGAACACTTTGAATTCGCCGGCTTTCATCTTGTCCTGGGTTTCTTTGATCTTTGTCTTGGCATCTTCCGGAACCGCGCTGCCCAGCTCGTCCAGACAGATCAGGCCGCTGGCCATGGAACCGTAGCTGCTGAACGGTTCTGTTCCAGTTGGTTTGAACTTTCCATCCAGAATGGCTTTGAAGGTCGGGGTGAAGTAAGCGGACATATCCCAGTAAGGAGCTGTCAGGTAGTTTTCGCCCATCACGTTATTGTTGTAGTTCCATCCAGTGGCGTAGATCCCAGCGTCTTTTGCCGCCAGCTGTGTGGCTGTGGAGTCAGCATGATAAGTCAGCACATCGCATCCTGCGGCGATCAGCTGTTCCGCAGCTGCTTTTTCGATTTCCGCGTCGCCCCAAGTGTTGATGTAAACGACTTTCACTTCCACATCAGGATTCACCGCCTGCGCGCCCAGGGTGAAAGCGTTGATGCCGATCTGCACTTCGGTGTAAGGGAATGCCGCTACATAGCCCAGCACGTTTTTCTTGCTTGCGGAAGCCGCTGCCATGCCGGACAGGTATCTAGCTTCTTCCATGGATCCGAAGAAATTTTCCATATTTGTTTCGTTCTGCAGGTTTCCTGAGAAATGCAGGAACGTAACGTCATCATACTGACCGGAGTCAGCCAGTTCCTTCATTGGTTCGCCAAAACCAAAGGAACAGCCTACGATCACTTTGCAGCCCTGGTCGATCAGGTTGATCGCCGCTTCTCTGGAGGCCTGCTTGTCCGAATCGCTGACGTTTTCTTTCTTTACCAGCTCCATGCCGTTTTCTTTCGCCGCTTTTTCCAGTCCTTCGTTCATGCACTGGGAGAAGCCGCCGTCATTGATGGATCCGATAAAGATACAGCCCACTTTTGTCGCGTTCGCGTCTGTGTCGCCGCCTTCCGCGCTGTCACCGCCGCCTCCGCATGCTGCCAGGCTGAAAACCATTGCCAAAGCCATCAGTACTGCTAATAGTTTTTTCATGTTTGTCTTTCTCCTTTGTTTCTCAATGTTTAAAATAAGGTATGTTCCTATTATATCCATTCTGTGATTGCCTTGTAAAGAAAATTTCTCGGAATTTACAAAAAAACAATTCTTCCATCTTCAATTTTGTCGATCACTGCCAGGGATTCCAGACGAAAGCCAGCATCCCTCAATTTCCTGCCGCCTCCCTGAAAGCCTTTCTCAATGACAGCGCCGATCCCTGACACATGGGCGCCTGCCTGCTTCGCCAGCTGCGTCATGGCCATGGAAGCTTCGCCATGGGCTAGAAAATCATCTAAAATCAATACGCGGTCGCCTTTGTTCAGATATTTTTTCGCAACTCGCATGATGGAAACCGTGCCTTTTGTAAAGGACCTGGCTTCGGCCCCGTAAAATTCTTCGGTCATCGTGTTAGGCGCTGCTTTTTTAGCAAACACCACTGGCGGATAAGAGAAATAAGGCGCTGTCATGCATGCCACAGCGATGCCGCTGGCTTCCACGGTCAGGATCTTGTCGATTTTCACATCAGAAAACCGCCTGCCAAATTCTTTTCCCACTTCATCCAGAAAGGCCACGTCGATCTGATGGTTGAGAAAGCTGTCCACTTTTACGATTTCCGTGCCAATGGCTTGTCCTTCACTGCGTATCTTGTCCTGTAGTAGTTTCATGTTTTTCACCTATATTGCCTCTGATATTTAAAATAACTTTTCCTATGATGTTTTCTTTTGGGACCAGGCCGATCTCGCTGTCCCTGGAATCCTTTGAATTCGTTCGATTGTCGCCTAGTACAAAGTAACTGTCTTCTCCAACTGTGATGGGATAGGAGGTGCCTTCGTCTGAAATGGCTGTGACTGTATAAATGTAATCTTCTTCCACCGCTTCACCGTTCACATAAAGGCCGCCCTGATTCTTGCTGATGTCCACGGTGTCCCCTGCGGTGGCGATCACCCGTTTGATCAGTTTTTCCTCGTTTTTTGTTTCAAAAACAATGACATCTCCTTTTTCAATGCTGCCTTTGGCGAATCGCTGAATCACCACTCGATCTCCATCATAAAAAGCCGGATTCATGGAATCTCCTGAAACATAAGAGATGCTGATAAAGAATTGGGTGATCAGGAAGATCGCCAAGACAACCACTGCCAGTTCCGCTAGTATGCTTTTCCAAGTGCCGCCGGCAGTGTCCACAGCATCCCTATGATGGGCAGGCTTGGCGCGTTTCAGATGTTCTGTGGTTATGGAAGGCATTTTTTTCAACAATCCGCTGATTTGCTCTCTCGCCTGTCTGCCTTTTTCCCTGTTCTTACTCTGTTCCTCTGGTGGGGGCTGTGAAACCTTTTCCTGGGACGTTTGGCGTCTGTCATGGGACATTGCCCGAATGATTTCTTCATCAAAAAATCGGTCAGGAGCATTCCGTTCCTGACCATTAGGGTTCCAAGTGTGCCGCTCTTCAATACGGTTCTCAAAATATTTGCTCCATTCATTCCGCTCATTTGGTTCTTCCTGAGTTGGCTTTTTGGAGTCTGGTTCTTTTTCTCCCAGTATTTCAAATACGTTCAGATCCTTATTCGCCATCCATTCCCACCAAGAGGTTCATGCTGTCTCCAGTATCGTCTGATTCTGAGAAATAGAGCTTGCTTCTGATTCCTTCGAGCGCTTCGCTGACATTTGTGATATCTGATTTGACTTTTCCAAATTCACTTTCGATTTTTTCAATATAAGTGCTGTACTTATATTTTTGCTGCTGCAGCTTCTTTTCTTCTTCCTGCAGGTTTTTGCTTTCTTCTTCCAGACGAGCTTCCAAGGCTTTTTTCTGCTCTTCCATTTCAGATTTCATTTTGTTGATTTCAGCCCTAGCCATGGATTTTTCATTCTGCATCTCAATCTCCATGTTCGCGCGCATGGCCTTGATCTCCGCATTAAAGTTTTCCCGTGCCTGCTGTACGTTCCTTGTCAGCTGTTCCTGCACGGATTTGACTTCTGCTTGGCTCTTTGATCTGGCTGCGGCCACTTCCTGACGGACAGTGCGCTGTTCGATTTCCAAATCATCCCGAACCTGTTTCTGCCGTCTTTCCAGGTCATGGTTGACCCGCTCTTGTTTTGCTTTCAGTTCCGCGTTGATCCGAGTCTGTTCAGCGGCCAGCTCATCATGCACCCTCTTCTTTTCAGCGGCAAGTTCTTCTCTGACTTTCTTTTTCTCCGCGTCGAGTTCTTCATGGACTCGTTTCTGCTCTGCTTCTAACTGGCTGGTGATGCGTTCTTGCCTGGTTTCCAGTTCATCGTTGATTTTCTTTTCTTTTGTTTCCAGCTCTGTGTTGACCTTCTGCTGGCGCTCTTCCAGCTGATCCGTCAGTTTCCTCCGTTCGCTCTCCAGCTGCAGGCGGATCCTCTTTTGCTCGGATTCTAATTCTGCGTTGACCTGAGCCCGTTTTTCGTTGATCTGCTTTTCTGCTTCTGCCCATGCCGCTTCGATCTGCATCTGGGATTTGGCCTTGCTCAGCTGAATGTCCTCTTCGGTCTGTTCTCTCTGTGCTTTGAGACGGATGTCGGTTTCCGCTTTGTCAGCTTCTACCTTTTCTCTGAGCGCTTTCATTTCCATTTCAAAACGATGGCGGGCTTCCTGAGTCTCCCGTTCAAATTCTTCTCTGGCCTGCTGCAGTTCGCTCTGAGTCTTCACTTTCTCTGCCTGAAGCTGCATTCTTTCTTCTTCCTGCTTTTTCTCGGACTCGGCCAGCTGCTGTTTTCCTTCGTTCATCATCTGGGTGACTTCGGCCCTTGCTCTGGAAACGATTTCATTGCTGTTTTTCTTGGCTTCCATCATCATGTTTATGTAAACATCGTTGTTTGCTTCGTATTTTTGCAGTTTTTGCTGGAGTTCCCGCACTTTTGCTCCGGCTGTCTGTTCCGCCGCCTGCTCTGCTTCCTGGCGCAGTGCCGCCGCTCTTTGTTCCAGAGAGCGTTCTAAGTTTTCCTTTTCCACGGCAGCTTGCTGCTGCATAGCGCCCATCCGCTGCTGCATTTCCTGCTGTGCGGCATCGAGCCTCTGCTGTGCTTCCTGTTGTGCCAGGCCAATCTGCTGCTGCGCGTCTTGCTGGGCCATGTCGATCTGCTGCTGCATTTCTTGCTGCATGCTCGTGTATTCGTAATTGAAATCCTGCTCCAGCTGTGCGATGCTAGCCTCATAAAAGTTACACAAATCCTGCATGGAGGAATACACGTCTTCACGGGCAAAGCCGCCGCCTGGATCCTGTTTTATGTTCATATTTTGAAGCAGTTTCACTACTTCTTCTTTTCTCTTTCTTGTGATTTCATTTCTGTCCATACCTGACCTCTTTCTGATTTTCAGTTATTGGTTGTTTTTTGTCCATTCCCTAAAAATTTTCAGTTTGTTCATTATATCATCATCTACAAAAATTGTATCTGCTTCTTATCTTACTAAATTTTTTGGTTGAATACAAGGTTATAGAGTATTTTTTGTAGATAAAATTGTTTTTTTTGAATTGACTTCTGCCGCTTCTCATAGTAAAATGATTCTTGTAACTGAATCGGACATGGGGAATTGGCGCAGCTGGGAGCGCGTTTGACTGGCAGTCAAGAGGTCACGGGTTCGAGCCCCGTATTCTCCACCAGAGTAAAACCTTGAAACCGTTTGATTTAAGAGGGTTTCAAGGTTTTTTCATATTTTTTATCAGATTCCATGAATCGCTATTATTTGGCACTGTTTGCCGCAAAGTGTCGTAAATATGTCGTATGCGAAATGCGCTGTATTGGTTTGAAATAGCTACGGTTCAAAGAATTTTTCATGAATTTTTATTCGGTATTACGTTGCCTTATATTAAAGAAAGGATTGAACGAATGGCCCCAGAAGAAATAAATCTCCCGGGGCTGATTGATCTAACCTTCCGCCTGGTCCGTGTCCAGGGCTTCCACGTGCTCCTTCTGGGCGGCGTCCATGTCCGCTTGGATGAGGGATTCAGCTGTTTTCCTGTCCAGACAGGTGGACTCGGTTGACTCCGGCACGTCCAGCTTCAGCAGCTGCTTAAACGCCTGATGCAGCCCCGTGCTGGCCAGGCCCGTGACCATTCCGGCCACAACGCTGTCCAGGCTGATGCCGCCGTTGGCCACGCAGCCTAGGACGGCTCCAACCACCACTAAGATGGTCGGTATCCATTTGTTATCTAATGGATACCATTTCTTGAGCACCACCCCGATCACCAGGCAGGCGATCAGCACCACTGGGATGTACAGTTCCGCGATAAAGTCTAAGTTCATGCTCATGATTTTTTACCTCTCTTTCTTATCTGTCGATCACGATTCTCTTCACGCTGTCCAGATTGTAAATTCCGACCCAGCGTTCATTTTTCACGATGATGAAGCACTTCCCGTCATACATGTAGTCGGTGTATTGTTCCGCTTTCCATTCATCGTAAATTCCGTCGCGCATTGTGATTTGTATCATTTGTTCAACCTCTCTTTCCTATTCGCTCAACATCTTTTGGATGTCGTCTCTCGTTTCCTTCATCTTCTCTATGCCGTTGCCGTCTATCATGTGGTTGATCATGGACAGCAACAGGCTGCATTGCGCTTTGTTCATTTTGTTCAGGTGCTGGATCGCTTCAAAGTCCTTTCGGTCGTGGTCTTTCAGCTGTTCCACGTCCCGCTTCACCTGCGCCGCCGGATGGCACGCCTTGTAAAAGACGCTCCCCACGTTGCCGATCAGGACGATCCCGCCGCCTATGGCCAGCAGCGTTTGCAAAAGATCCATGCCACCCCTCCTATGCCTTCCGCAGATATTTTTTATGGACGAACCAGTTCTTTGTTTTGTGGATTTTGCACCAGTTCCCTTTTGTCTCATAGACGGTGACGGCGGTTCCTTGTTTCAGCGTCTTCACTTTGGCGTATTTGGTGCCGCGGCCTTTTCTGACGTTCAGGCCAACTTTCGGCGTGACTTTCGCCTTATAGGTCTTCGCCTTGGTGGTTTTCTTGGTCTGTTTTTTCGTCTTGGTGGCGGTCTTTTTGGTTTCCTTTTGATTCTTGCCTTTCGGCGGGGTGATGATCCAGTAATACTTGGCTTCGTTCTGGAAGTTGTTCCAGGTGTTCAAGGCCCGCCCTGTGGCGGAACTGGCCGGATCGTTGATATGGACTTTCCCGCCTTTGTACTCGCGCGCCAGGATGAAGTGGCCGCCTCTGGTCCAGATTCCAGGCCCCATGCAGGCGATGACCAGTTTGCCCGCTTTCAGGGCTTTCAGGGCCAGCTTGTCCGACGTGGTGTCTTTCTTATGGTAGCTGTTCGCTCCCGGCACCTGCTCACATTCTATGCCCAGGTGCTTAAAATAAGCCTCGAAGAACGTGTAGTAGGTGCCTTGGCCCACGGCCTTGTAACCGTGTTTGACCGCCCATTTGCAGACTTCCACGGGGGTGATCTTTGGATCAACGTAGGTGGAGGCTATCATGGCGGCGCAGGTGGGACCGCAGCCGGAACCGGCTATGGTGGCGGTCTCCCCTTTCGCTTGGTAGGGTTTGTGGCCCCACCGTTTGTCGTACTGTTTGTAGCTTTTGAGTTTCATGCTCTTTCCTTTCTCCCGCTTGAGCGGGTGTTATCATTTGATTCTGACAACGTTCAAGTTGGCGATCGCGATCGGTGTCGCGTAAGACGCGGCCTGATAAGCGCACAGTCTTATTTCAGTGCTTTCCGTCATGGTGACGCCGCAAGACGCGCAGTCCCCGCCGCCAGCCCCCATCGTGCCCCTGACAACCGCCATCTGCCTTTCAGTCGTGGCGATCGAACATATCGTTAAAACTTCTTCGCTGACGTTGTAAGCGATGTTTCCGAAAATCACGTAAGTCCCAGCCGGGACCGTGACACTTGAGACGGCCACGTTTGTTTTAGGTTGCACCGTCTCAATCAGCTTCGTGCCGGTGTAGACTTTGCCAACGGTGTCGCTTCGCCGCATCAGGCTTCGTAAGATGGCGTTGAGCATCGTCTTCATGCGAAACACCCCCTTCCTGGGCCTATACCAAATAGGTCACCTGTGCGAATATCCCGTAGGCGGGCACGTATGTCTCGTGAGTGGCGAGCGGTTCTATGGTCACCAGTCCGTCTGGATGCGCTTTGAGCGTCCCGCCCATCATCAATCCTGACGATGGCACGGCCAGCACGGGAGCGAAGACCGCTTTGCTCGGCCTCATGCTCTGGGGCAGTCCCTCGGTGATCCTGGATTCTTTCCGCTGCGCGATGCCTTGGCTTCGCAGGTTGACGATCGACAGTTCCACCAGGTTCCCGACTCTCCTGGCTCTCACGTGACCGCCCGTGCCTTCCAGCGTCCAGATCATGTGATGACTTGACAAGGGCAGGTCGATCCAGCCGGTGTCTTGGTTTCTTTTCATCAGTCTCCGCAGGATGGCGTTCAACGTTGATTTCACGCAAAACACCCCCTGACCAGGCCCGTGAAGCGGCTAAAATTCCTTTTAGGAGCCGCCCCCCCCCCCGACAATATTTTCGACTGGATCGGCTCAACTCCGATGATCTTCGTGATTTTCATGTCTTTGATTCTCTCCGTGTGGCCGCCATCGAAGCTATGCAACAATATATAGCAGTTCTCGCCGACTCTTGTTAGGCGATCTCCTGATATTTGGAGTCGCATTTCTCCGGTCGCCGTTGCCCCGCCGGACCATGTGGCCAGTATCCCCCCGCCTAGGAATCCTCCGACCGATTTGTGGAGCGTGAACCCCGTCACGCCTTCCGCTTCCGCGTAGATCGTGGAATAGCCGCTCACTCCCGGCACGGTTAGACTGCCCGATGCCCAGCCCTCCGCGCTTTCCCACAGCACCTTGTTCCGTGCCGCGAATAAATTCATGATGTTTCGTAACATCTCGTTCAGTTCGCTTTTTTTGCTCATTCTCTTTCCTTTCCCGCCCTCCCTGGCGGGAAAGGCGTTTCATGCTTTTTTGTAGCCGGCCACGCACAGGCTGGTCGGATAGCCTGGCAGTTCGCCTTTGTTTTCCGCAGGCTGTCCGGTCGTCAGCTTCAACTCGCCACCCGATCCTTGCAGCCGCGCGTTGATCGCGTGCAATCCGCCGGACGAGTCGATGGCCATGGCCGTTCTGGGCCTGTCGTTGTCCAGCGCGACTGGCAGCGTCACCGTCCCAGTCCTGTAATGGTAGCCCGTGGACGATGAATGCACCGTGGCGGAATAATCAACCCCAAGCGTTCCGGTGATCTCCGTCCATCCGTTGGCGTGCTCTTTCACGTGCCAGTCTCCGCTGTCGTACTCTTTCATGACGGGGTTGGTCAGCAGCAGCCTGATGATTCCATTAAGTAATGTCAGACCCCCCCCCAGACAAAAATCCGGTTTCTTGGGCCAGCTGGATGGTTTCTTCGTCAAGCAGGTTGTCGAAGTCCTCTCGCAGACCGTCCCCTTGTTTTTTCAGATGCTCGCAATTTTCAACGATACGCCCGCACATTCCGTTGAGCAAGTCAGCATGTGCCAAATCCGTGATTTCGACCTTCCTGATCTGGTTGTCGTATCCCGGGTTTTCCGGTATTTCAAAATTCGCCATTTTCTCGCTTCCTTTCTTTAAAATGATTCGTCCAAGTTGAACGTGAATTCCATGCCCTGGTCCTTGCCTTTGCCCATGAAGGTCAAATAGGCGACCAGGTTGCCGTCTCCGTCCACGAGCCCCGCTTCGCTGATGACCTTTCCCGCCAATTCGCTTTCGCTCAAAGTGACCGAGTAACGGGTCCATATCTTCACCGCTCCATCGACGGTTTTTTCGCCGTACTGATGGGATTCGAGCTCTTTCCTGACGAGTTCCTGTGCCAGCGCCGTTTCAAGCCCCGTCACGGCGATCGGCGAGCTGCCAGAACAACCGCCTTCACCTAAAGCTATGTGCGTGATGGGACTTAGCTGTGTGTCCCCGGCGTGGGCTTTACACAGCAGTTCCCTGCCCTTTTTCGTCATTTTCGCGTCCATGTTTTTTCATTCCCTCCTTTTCATAACTTGACCGTGTGTTCCTCCGCATTGAAACGCCTGCTTCCGTCAAAGCGTGTCGTGCCGTCAAAACGCCATAGGTCTTTTCTCACTTCGATCTCCGCCCCGTATCCGGTTTCGCAAACGGTTCCCGCGGACATCGTGACGGCCGACCGCTTGATCGCACGACCTTCCGCCACCCGCGCGGTCAAGTCCACGCCGCCGCTTTTGACCGACACGCTGACCGGTATCTCCGCTTTATGCCCTTGTGAGGCTTCCACCGTTGCTTTCTGTGGCACGGACGCTCTAAAAAGGCAGCCGATCTCATAAAGGCCGTTCGCGTCCCAACCGTATGGGGTCTCATCGAGCCTGACGCTGCCGTCCCAGCTCCATGTCCCGTCAAAGCGGATCTTTTTGTGCCCCGCATATGTTTTGTTTCGGGCGACCACGCCCATGGTAAGAATGAGCCCAGCATGATAGACCGACTCGATTGGCACGAAAACGTCATGCCGCAAAACGTAAAGATACACCAAATTCGCCGGCAGCATGTTTTTTGACAGTTCTGCCACGGCCTCGGCCACCGCCCATCCTCCCTTTTCAACTGACACGATCACTCGAAGCGTGTAATCGTCTGAATCCAAGACGATTTCAAAATTTCCTTCGCCGCAGATCGCCGACAACATTTCTCTGTGCCGACGAATCGTGTACGGCGAAAAATTCGATTCCTTTATTTTCACCGCGAGCCGCCTGTCTTCTAAAGTCGCGTTCTCCGCCGCCATCATGCCGTACATCCGCTCTTTTCGAGAGATTCCTTCTTCCGTCGCCGTTTCGGTGAAAGCGTCGGACAGCAGGTCACTGATCCGCAAGTGGACCTTGTCCAATTCGATCTGCTCCGTGGACATGATGGCCCGGTATTCCCGATATTTCCGCAAAAACTCCGGCAGTAAATCGATGAGCCGTTTATGTTCCTGAAATTCCATTGATCAATTCCCCCATGACCGGCACCTGATGGGGCGCCAGTTCAATGTTTTTCTCGCTGCCGTTGATGGCCGTCACTCGGGCGTCTAAAACCAACTCTTCCAAGTTCAGCAACTTGTTTTCCACCCGACTGATCCGAATGACGGTTCCGGTCTTATGGTCATGCTTTCCCCAATCTTCCCGTAAAGAAACCAGATATTCTTCAATGGCGGCTTTCATGGAAGACAGCGCCTCCGACTCCGTCACGCCGTCCATGAAAACCATCTCCGCCGCCACGCTGATCGGCACGGCTTCCGCCGCTTCCACCGTCACCACGTGCCCGATGGGAGCGATCCCTAACCCTTCTCCCTGATTTTGTTCCGGGTCCACCAAAGTCTGCAATTCATTGATCGAATCGTCCTCGGGAGGGGAATAAGCGTTGTTCAAGACCACCAGCTTCACCGTGCCCCCTCCGTTCCAAACCGGATAAACTTTCACGCCGCCCACTCGCTCCTGTTTCAGGAG
Source organism: uncultured Eubacteriales bacterium (assembly GCA_910583765.1). Taxonomy (GTDB): domain Bacteria; phylum Bacillota; class Clostridia; order Peptostreptococcales; family Anaerovoracaceae; genus Hominibacterium. The sequence goes on from CAJTYS010000040.1 coordinate 34,831, forward strand.
CTTGCTTTTGTAGTCGGAGACGTTCCCGCCGAACGCTTGGTTTTCGACGCTGTCAAAATACCGCTGTCTGAAGGCTTCCACGTCCTCCTCTTCCGAAGCGGCTTCCGTCAGACCGATGATCCTCGCCGACTCCAAGTCCAATTCATCGTCAAAGGCTTCATCGGTGATCAGCTGTCCGGAAGAAAGGTTTCCTTGTTCTCCTTCTGATTCGCATTCCAAATCGTAAAGGCCCGGCCCGATTCGCTCCATCACCACGTAAGGCATCCCAGAATCCAGCTCCGTGAAGCGCCCACCCATGACATCGATGTCCGTTGGCGTGAATTCCGCCCTGACGATGGCACGAGTCGCTTCTTTGTGGACCACGCCCCGTTCCGCCGCTCTTCGTGCCAGATACTCCAAGCTGGCCGTGTCCGCGAACACTTCCGACAACACCAGATTCAATTCTTCGTACAGCAATTGAATTTCCCAGGCGGCCGGGGCCAGAGCGTTGTACAGCACGCTGCCTTCTCTGGTGTCCAGTTCTTCCGGCACGTTGGCCACTAGCCGCTCCATGATCGCCTCGAATTCTTGTTCATATAAAATGACGTCTTCATCCATCCAAACGCACCTCCTGTTCCATTTCGATCCGCCCCTCTGCCACGATCACGGTGAACGCCGCTAAAACGGCGTTTTTTCCGGATTGAGAAAAAGAAAAGTTTTCCACGGACTCCACCCTGTCGTCCTGTGAGAGCGCTTCTTTGATCGCGTCTTCCAGGTTCACGCAGGCCAGAGGGACGGGCTGGCCGATCAAATCCGTCAATTCGGCTCCGTGATCTTCGCCATAGATTTCATGTTCCGACCGTTCCGTCCGCAAAATGAGACGCAGCGTCTGCTTGATCGCTTCCAGGCCGTCTATTTTCTCCATGACCGCGCCCTTTTCTTCATCCAACCGATAGGTTCGGCTCGTCAAGGGCTCCTCCTCGATCTCGCTTTCTTCCAGCAGCATGTTTTCTTCGCCTTCTGGTAACATCATTTCACCACCCTGTCCATGAACAAAAATTTCTGGCCGCCCTGCATCCGCAGAAGCACCGTTTTGTCGCCCTTCTCCAATTTGTCGATGGAGGCTTCCGTTTTGATGAGGAAAGCGTCGTCCACGACCCTGCGGTCTTCCAGCTTTATTTTCAGCGGATTCACGCTTTTCACCGTGCCGAAGATGTAGGACGGATTTTGCGGACATTCAAAATAAAAAAGAATGTGGAGGTAAC
>CAJTYS010000041.1 GCA_910583765.1 uncultured Eubacteriales bacterium
AGAGAAGGCGGAAGAACAGTAGGATCCGGAGTTGTTTCCGAAATTCTTGGCTAATTGAATCAAATGATTTTTTAGAGCAGGTCATTGGCCTGCTCTTTACTTGAGGAAAACCTCAAAAGCGTATTTAGAACGCAAAGGCGATTTGTTGCAGGCTTACAACAAATTGCCTTTGCGTCTGTTTTTTTATGGCAGATTCTGCTATAATAGGAGCATGAAGAACATTACACGAGAATTGATTTTTATCATCATCCTCACATTTTTGGCAACCGTCATGTTCCTGGGCGCCACGATCCTTTATCAAGGTTCCACCTTGCTGGAAGAGGAGAGCAAAAGCCATATCCTAGCGGCAACGGAGGACCAGGCAGGAGAGCTGAGCACTCGGTTCAGCCATATCCAAGGGCTGGTGGACTCCCTGACAGGCACAGTGCGCGCTACCTTTGATACCAATGCCATGGACAGGGATGAGCGTTATGTGGAGGATTACAATCAAGGATTAAAAGACATCATCAGAAACAACCTTTCTGCCAACCAATTGGCTCACGGCCTCTATGTGACGTATAATCCCGATTATACAGGGCAAAACGATGAAGTGTGGTATGCCCGCACGGAACGGAAAATCAAGGCTGTAAGAGCCGATTTTGGGGCAAATGGGAGGGATTTCACTTTGCCTTATGAAGAAGACATGGCCTATTTCTTCAAACCGCAGGAAGTGGGAGAAGGCGCCTGGACAGGCCCTTACCATGACAGGGACGTGAAGATCGACGTCATCACCTATTCCAGATCCATTAATGTTGCCGGACATTTTGTGGGCGTAGCAGGCGCTGACATCACCACAGACGCCACGCTGGACCTTGTGAAATCCCTAAAGCTATATCCCCACGGTTACGCTTTTTTGCTGGATGAAAACAGGAAGCCCATCATAGCGCCTGCTGATAAAGAAGCGCTGAAACATGTTTCAGCAGAAGGCGGCGTGGCGGAATTTTTAGGAAATGAAGAGCGGATGATCATGGCCTTCACACCTTTATCCAATGGCTGGCTCCTGGGCACGGTCCAGCCAAGGGACATTGTGTTCAAAACCATCAGCAAATTGAGAACTGTGTTTTTCATCTTGTTTCTCATTGCTTTGGCAGTGATCATCGTGCTGGCCAACTGGTTTTCCAGGGCTTTTTCCAGACCCATTGAAGAGCGGCAGGCTCGGCTGGAACAGGAAAATCTGGAAAAGGACGTGCTGCTGATCTACCAGGCAAGACAGGCGAAAGTGGGGGAAATGATGGCCAACATCACCCATCAATGGAAACAGCCTCTCAATAGCATTCATCTGATTATCGGGAATTTGCTGGACGCATACGATTATCAGGCACTGGACAAAGAGACATTGACAGCAGCCGCGGACAAAATCGAAACCATCACCAGGACCATGGCCAGAACCATCACGGACTTTACCGAGTTTTTAAAGCCGCCCATGGAGGAATCCGCCTTTGATGTGAAACGATGCGTGAAAACCGCCCTTGCCCTGATGGAGGAAAGCCTTAGCAGCAATGCCATTACTGTGAAATTGGATCTGGCGGAACCTTGCCATGCCTATGGGAACGCCAATGAATTTTCTCATGTGCTGTTCAATATTTTCAACAATGCCAGAGACGCGATACTGGACAGCCCATCCGCGGAACGATACATTGCTGTTTCTGCCTGTGTCAGAGAAAAGGATGGTCGTGAAATGACCTGCCTGGAGGTGTCCAATGAAGGTCGGCAGCTAGATGAAGAGCAGCTGAAGCAGGCTTTTGACCGGTATTATACCACAAAGCCGCGGGATGAAGGGACAGGGCTGGGGCTTTACATTTCCAGACTCATCGTAGAACAGCGCATGCACGGCTTCATCCATCTGGGCAATTGGGAGAAGGGTGTGCGCTGCGTCATAGAAATACCATCAGAGGAGACGGCATTGGAGGAAAACAGTCATGAATGAAGTAAAACCCCTGAGCACCATAAAGGTTCTTTATGTGGAAGACGATGATAATGCCAGAGACGCGCTGGCAGCCATTTTAAAACGGCGGGTAGGCCGCCTGTTCACTGCTAAGGATGGGAGAGAAGGGATGGAGCTTTACGAAGCGCACAAGCCTCATATCATTGTGGCGGATCTATTCATGCCCAACATGGGAGGCGTGGAAATGATCCGCGGCATCCGTCAAAAGGGAGGCAGGCCGCGGGTGATCATCACCAGCGCTGTCAGTGACACCTCCGTGATCCTCAACGCAGTGGACGCGGGAATCGCCAAATATGTGGTAAAGCCCATTGAAATTCCGTCCTTGCTGGAAGCTTTGACCGAGCTGGCGGAGGATGTGGTGAAAAACGATATTCAAAGGGCCTTGGCGCTGCCGGAAGATGTTCTTTCTCGGAAAAAAGAATTGGAAGCAGGGATCAAAAAAGATTTTTCTGCTTTTATGAAAGCCTCTACTGGAAAAGGCCCGCTGGACGTAAAAGTCTTGATTTCAGGCACCTGCCTTGAGGTGACAGCCATAGGAATTTTAACGCAATATGAAAAAGTTTTACTTGACAGTTATCAGAATATTGTTATAATAGAACAGAACAGACAATTATTTTTCTCCATCAAAAGAGGGGAAATAGAGCGACTGATCGCAGACCGCTTAAACATTTCTGTAGAAGTGGCTGAAATCGTCATTGACATCAAGAGAGATTTGAATAAACTCGTATTTCGTTGGAAAGGTTGATAAAAAAACAGATTTTTGTTCGTTTATTAAAACCAATGCAAAGTTTTTTGTGTTGGTTTTTTTGTTTCATTATTTTACATTTATATTTTCTTAAGGAGGAAGAAAAGGTATGACACAAGAACTAAAAGACAAAAAAGATGTCGGCAATGAAAACAATGAACTCCAACGTGGGATCAAAAGCTGGCAGGTAACGTTCATCGGTCTCGGCGGCGTTATCGGCTCCTGTTACTTCCTGGGCCTGGGTTTGACCATTCAAACCATGGGACCTGCGGTATTATTTGCGTTTGCCATTGTAGGCGTGATCATTTACGCGGTCATGGTATCTTATGCGGAACTGTTGGTAAACGTACCGAGAAAGGGTTCCTTTGTCTCGTATACAAAAGAATTCCTAGGGCCTCAGTGGTCCATTGGAATGGGCTGGGCCTTCTGGTGCAATTGGGTGGCTTACGTTCCATCTGAGGCCGTTGCCATGGCAACCGTGCTCATGTACATCACAGGCTCCACCAGCACCACTTTCTACATAGCTACGGCCATCGGCGCGATGGCAGCTATCACAGTGATCAATCTCAGCGCGGTCAATGTGTTCGCAAAGATTGAATCCGGTCTGGCTATCACAAAAGTAATCGTTATTATTTTGTTCGCGATCCTGGCCTTCGGTATTTGGGTCGGCCTGTGGGGAAGCGACCACTTTCTGGGCGGCTCCATTAACTTTGGCGGTGACAGTCTGATGAATTCTCTGTTCCCGAAGGGCGCGCTCATCGTGTTCACGCAGATGACTCTGGTATTGGTAACTTGCCAGGGTACTGAGATCGTTGGTCTGGCAGCCGCGGAATCCCAGGATCCAGAACACTCCGTTCCAAAGGCATGCAAGAGCGTGACTTGGAGGCTCATCGGCCTATACATGATTCCAATCCTGCTAGTTGTGCTGATTTACCCTTGGGATCTGGCAAATGATGAAAATCCAGTATTCGCGGATATCATGGGACGTTATGACATGGGCTTCTTTGGCACTGTCATGTCAGCGGTCGTAATCGTAGCCGCGTTCTCCTGCGCCAACACTGGTTTCTACGGAACGGTTCGGGCCATGTATGGTCTGGCGTGTGAAGGACTGGCGCCAAAGTTCCTGACCAAGGTTACTGCCAACGGAAATCCAAGAAACTGCGTATGGTTCACGCTGGCCTGCATGTGGATCGTTCTCATGCTGGGTCTCATCTCTGAGTTGACAGGCGCGCTGGAAACCTTGTATGGAAGCCTGCTCTCCATTTCCGGATTCACAGGGACTCTGGCCTGGATCGGCATCTGCTTGTCACAGGTCGTGATGAGAAAGAAGCTGAAAGAGAGAGGATACGATCCAAAGACTTGCCTGAAGGCAAGAGTCAGCGACAAACTGGGCTGGCTGCCTCTCGCAGGCGCGTGCGTACAGATCGTAGCGCTGGTCATGCTGGTTATTGAAGATCAGCTGGTGTTCTGCATCGCCCTGGCAGCAGTGGTGGTTCCAATGATCGTAAGATGGATCAATGTGAAGAGAGGGACCGCGAGAGACGTTATCATGGTCAGCGATGGCGAGAAATCCTTTGATGAACTCTTCCCTCGTTTGAAATAAAGGGAACTGAAAATCCAAGAAACTGACATGTTTTTTAAAACCGACGCAGCTGGCTTTTCTGCGTCGGTTTTATCATGCCACCTTGACGAACCTTGAAAATTATACTAAACTAAGGAATGATGAAGCTTTGAACAGAAAACGAGGAAACACTATGAAGACACTCACAATAGGAGATTTGACACTAGGAGAAGGACTGCCGAAGATCTGTGTTCCCCTGACAGGAGAAAACATGGACGCGCTGCTGGAGGAAGTCCGGCAGGTAAAGCAGCTGCCCTGTCAGCTGGTGGAGTGGAGGGCGGACTATATGCTGGATGCTCGGGAAAAGACTGGGATCCAGGAAAAAATCGAGGAAGTAAAGCAGGCTTTGGGCCGCTTGCGGACAGAATTGGACATGCCCATGATTTTCACCATCAGGACCGCGGCAGAAGGGGGACAGGCAAAGCTCACAAAAGCTGATTACTATCGGCTCAATCAAGAAATCGCTCGGAGCAAGATCGCGGATTTCATAGACCTCCAGGCCTTTGAAAAGCCTGGTGCGGTAGACGAAGAGCAGGTGCGGGATTTGATCAAGCTGGCCCATGAAAACGGAACAAGGGTCCTGCTGTCCAATCATGATTTTGAAGCCACGCCAGAGCTGGAAGAACTGCTGACCAGGTTTTTTGTCATGCAGGAGCTGGGGCCGGATTTAATGAAACTGGCAGTCATGCCAAAGACAGAAGATGATGTGTTCAATCTTTTGGAAGTGGCTAGCCTGATGCGGGACCAATATGGACAGATTCCATTTATCGCGATTTCCATGGGAGAATTAGGAGCAGGAACTAGGATCTGCGGCGGAGAATTTGGTTCTGTCATTACCTTTGCGGCAGGCAGCGAGGCGTCTGCCCCAGGGCAGCTTTCCGCAGAAGCTTTGAGCGAATATCTGATCCAATATTATGAAAAGGGCAAGACAGAAAGAGAGTAAAAACCCATGGCAGAAATGATCGATATCCAAGATCTAGTCTTTGAATATACACGGGACGAAAACCAGGAGCCAGTAAGTGCGATCAAGGGCGTTTCCTTGAAAGTGGAAAAGGGCAGCTTCACGGCTGTCATTGGCAGGAATGGTTCTGGAAAATCCACATTAGCGAAAAATATCAACGCGCTGCTCCTTCCCAGCAGGGGAGCTGTTTACGTGAATGGCTATGACACTCGAAAGGAAGAGCATGTCTGGGATGTGCGGCAGAGCGCGGCCATGGTGTTCCAGAATCCGGACAACCAAATCGTGTCTTCCATTGTGGAGGACGATGTGGCCTTTGGTCCGGAAAATCTAGGCGTGGAACCAAAGGAGATTCGGTTTAGAGTAGACGATTCTCTAAAAGCGGTCAACATGTGGCAGCATCGGAAAAAAGCGCCGCACCTTCTTTCCGGCGGACAAAAGCAGCGTATCGCCATTGCGGGGGCTATTGCCATGCGGCCGGAGTGCATTGTCTTTGACGAGCCCACTGCCATGCTGGACCCCAAAGGGCGGTCAGAAGTGATGGAGATCATCAAGGGACTCCATCAAGAGGGCATTACGGTGGTTTTGATCACCCACTTTATGGAAGAGGCAGCTCAGGCAGACAGAATCGTGATCATGGATCAGGGCGAGATCGCTTTGGACGGGCCGCCCCAGAAAGTGTTTTCGCAGGCACAGGTCATTCGGGACATGAATCTGGATGTGCCCCTGACCGTGGAATTAGGCTGCAGGCTGCGGGAGCGGGGCGTTCCCATTCCGGAGACCATCATGAATATGGAAGAAATGGTTGAATTCTTATGTCAATACAAGTAAACAATTTAACGCATATATACAGCGAAGGCCTGCCCCAGCAGTCTCTGGCTTTGGAAAATGTGACCTTCACAGCAGAGGATGGGCAATTCGTAGGGATCATCGGCCACACGGGTTCAGGAAAATCCACTTTGGTGCAGCATCTCAACGGTCTTCTAAATCCAAAATCCGGCAGCATCGTAGTGAGCGGCGTGGACATCACCCAGCCAGGGGTGGTGATGCGGGACATCCGGCGTAAGATCGGCTTGGTGTTCCAATATCCTGAGTACCAGCTGTTCGAGGAAACCGTGGAAAAAGACGTGGCTTTTGGCCCAGGGAATTTGGAGCTGAATGAAGCAGAGATTCAAAGCAGGGTCAAAGAGGCTATCCAGTTGGTTGGCCTGGATTATGAAGAAATCAGGGGCCATTCGCCATTTGAATTATCCGGCGGACAAAAGCGGAGAGTGGCCATTGCCGGAGTCATTGCCATGAAACCGGAAGTGCTGATCTTGGACGAGCCCACAGCAGGCCTGGACCCAAAAGCCCATCAGGATGTGCTGGATATGATCCGCAGGGTTCATGAACACGAGAAAAACATTACCTTCCTTGTTTCTCACAACATGGCTGACATCGCAAGACTGGCTGATCTGGTGCTGGTCATGGACAGCGGGAGACTGGCCATGCAGGGAACGCCGGAAGAGATCTTTTCGCAGGAAGAGGCCTTGGACTCCATGGGTCTGGCGCTGCCAGAGCCTGCCAGACTGATGAACATGGCGAAGAAAAAAGGACTGCCCTTCCAAGGGAGTTTTCTGACTGTGGAAGAGGCAGAGGAAGCATTATACGGATTTTTGAAGAGGGATAGGGATTCGCGGATATGATACGAGACATTACGCTGGGGCAATATTTTCCAGGTGAATCTTGGATTCACAGGTTAGATCCCCGGACAAAAATAATAGGAACATTGGCATACATTGTCGCCCTTTTTATTGTAGGGGATTTTTGGGGATTTTTGATTGCCGTGGCAGCGCTCTTTGGGGTGATTGGAATTTCCAGGGTGCCGCTGAAATTCATTCTCAAAGGGCTGAAGCCGATCTTTATCATCATTTTGTTCACCTTTGTGCTGAATCTGTTTATGATCCCAGGGAAAGTGATCTGGAGCTTTTGGATCCTGACCATAACCGAGGAAGGCCTATACACGGCGTTTTTCATGGCAGCCAGGCTGATCTTACTGATTTTAGGTTCGTCTCTTTTGACTCTGACCACCAGGCCCATCAGCCTGACGGACGGCATCGAAGCGCTGCTCTCCCCTTTGAGAAAGGTGGGAGTGCCGGCTCATGAACTGGCGATGATGATGACCATTGCCTTGCGGTTCATCCCCACCCTGCTGGAGGAAACGGATAAAATCATGAAAGCCCAGCAAGCTAGAGGCGCGGACTTTGAGAGCGGGAACATCCTGCGCAGGGCAAAGAGTTTGATTCCTATTTTAGTGCCGCTGTTCATCAGCGCTTTTCGCATTGCTCAGGAATTAGCTATAGCCATGGAAGCCAGATGTTATCGAGGCGGACAGCACAGGACCAGGATGAACGCCATGAAGCTGAAAAAGCGTGATTTTGCCGCAGGGCTGCTGTTGGTTTTCTTTGTGGCAGTGATCATCGCGGAACGGATTTTATTCTGATCTAGATCAAGGATATGGATCGTTGTTAGACGATGCCAGCAAGGACACAAGACAGGATGCCAGGTATTTTTGAGAGAATTTGAGGCAGGATATCGTGAGACAGAGGAAAGCAAAAAACATGGAGGAACGGCTCGCGGCCCTCAGCCATTTGATGGTTCAGGACCCTTTTGCCCAGAAGGGGAGATGGAAGGAGCTGTTTTCAGAGCAAGAGGAGCTGTATTTGGAGCTGGGCTGCGGCAAGGGAAAATTTCTGACAGGATGGGCGCTCGCAAGAGACGACGCAGGGTACATCGGGATCGAAGGACAGGACAGTGTCCTGCTGCGGGCCCTTGAAAGGACGGAACAAGCACAGATCGGCAATATACGATACGCTCATGTGTTTGTCAAAGATGTCAGGGATATTTTTGAAGATGGGGAGCTGGCAGGGATTTATCTGAATTTCAGCGATCCATGGCCAAAAGCCAGACATGCCAAGCGCAGGCTCACTTATGGAGAACGGCTGGTCCAATACAAACAGATCCTCCAGCCTGGCGGGTTCATTGCTGTGAAAACGGACAACGATGGGCTCTTTGATTTTACTCTGGAAGAGATCAGCAAAAAGGGATTGGCGATCAAGGAAATGACCAGGGATCTCCATGCCAGTGACTATGGGGCAAAGGAGATTACCACAGAGTATGAAGAGCGGTTTCGGGCCGCTGGAAAAAACATCAATTATGTCCTGCTGTGAAGGCGGGACTTTGTTTTAGGGCAAATCAAAAGGGAAGCAGATCCGTCCCAGCAGCGGATTTGCTTCCCTTTGATTTTGAGAAATGGCTGCCGCAGGGCCTTCGGCGGGAGCCTTTTGTTTGGTGGGCTTTGTTGCCGCAGATGCCGTTACGGGCAGCGCTTACAGGCCTTTGATATATTCTGTCGGATTCACATAGGCGCTGTCCCTGGTCATTTCCAGGTGCAGATGGGATTCTTCCAGGGTTTCAAAGAGCGCGGTCTCTCCAATGGCGCCAATGATTTCTCCCTGCTTCACCACATCGCCTGCTTCTGCGGTTCCCTGCTGGGCCAGGTTGGAATAGATGGACACGATTCCGTTTCCATGGGTGATCTCTACAGTGGTGCCGTAACGATCATCTTCGGATACTTTAGTGACTGTGCCGCCTGCGATAGCTTTTACTTTCGTGCTGAGGGGCGCGGCGATGTCAATGCCGGAATGGGTCATATACTGATCCAAGGTCTTGGAATAGATGGGCATGTCCATGGAATATTTCATTTGGATCTTGCCCTTGACAGGCGCGATGTAATCGGCTGCGGCAGTTTGGGGCTTTGCCTGCTTCTTGGTCTTGGGCTGAGCTTTTTTCTCCGTGTCTTTGCTGTCGATCACCGGTGTTTTCACAGCGGTTTCCGTGCCTTCGGTTTCCGTTTTTGCGCTCTTTGATATTTCCAGATCTTTTTCCGCCATATTGATTTTGTTCAAATTGGCTTTCACTGCGAATACGGAAGTAAGCGCTACGACGCAAAAACACAAAACCAGCGCCAGAGCTGTCCGGTCTTTCTTCTTTTTTGCTTCTCGCATAAGTTTCACCTCCAATATTTCTTATTATCGCCATTCCTGAAAATTTTCATACTGTCAATTGCTTGTAATTCAAGGAACTTCGTATTATAATGGATGCGTTCAAAATTTTGAGAGGTGGGAAAAAATGTCTGATTATATTTTAGCGAAACAAAATGGCAGAAACATTCCTTTGGAGGATAAAATATTTGGGATCAGCAACAGGGCAAAGGCCATGATCGCTGAGAAAGGCCCGGGCAAGGTGATCAATGCCACGATCGGCAGCCTTTTAGATGATGATGGGAAGCTGATCGTCCTGTCTTCTGTGGTGGAAGCGGTGCGAAAGCTATCGCCTGCTGACTTTGCGGATTATGCGCCTATCGGCGGCACGTCTGCCTTTCGGGAGGCTGTGAAAAAGGCGGCTTTCGGCAGCTTCCAGCCCAAGACCTTTGTGGAAGCGGTGGCCACGCCTGGAGGGACCGGCGCTATTCGCAACACTATTTCCAATTACTCCCGGCCAGGGGACAAGATCCTCACATCGGATTGGCATTGGGCTCCTTACAATACCATTGCCGGAGAAATGGGGCGGAGCATGGACACGTACCGCATGTTTGACGAAAACGGCAGGTTTTACGGCGCTGATTTTGCAAACAAGGTAAAAGAGCTGGCAGCGGAGCAAAAGAGCCTGGTGATCATCCTCAATACGCCGGCCCATAACCCTACTGGGTATTCTCTGACAGACGAGGATTGGGACCAGGTCATCAGCGCCTTGACTGGGGCGGCGGCTTTTGCGGAAAGCATCGTGCTGCTGGTGGACGCGGCGTACATTGATTTCGCTGGGGATGAAGAGGCTTACAGATCGTTCCTTCCAAAGCTGGAGACCATGCCGGAAAACGTGCTGCCTGTCATTGCCTATAGTTTGTCCAAAACTTACACCCTTTATGGCACTCGCTGTGGAGCCATGATTTGTATGGCGAAGACAGCTGAAATCGCAGGGGAGTTCAAGCGAGTTTGTGAATTTTCCGCAAGGGGTTCCTGGTCCAACAGCGCGAAACTGGCCCAGGTGGTGCTTTCCAGGGTCTACAGCGATGAGGCTTTGCTGAAAAAAGTATCTGACGAGCGGGCTGGCTACAGGGAGATGCTGCTGCGCAGAGGCAGAGCCTTTGAGGAAGAGGCAAAAAAAGTCGGGCTGGACATGGTTCCCTTTGACGCGGGATTTTTCATTTCCATTCCATGTGAAAATCCAGATGAAATCAGCCGCAAGCTGGAACAAGAGGGATTGTTCATCGTGCCTTTGGCAAAAGGCCTGCGGGTTTCAGCAGCGTCCATTTCCGAAGCCGCATGCAGAAAGATACCGGCTATGATCAAAAAGGCAATGGGCTAAAAGCTCCAGGACAGTAGAGCGGTTTGACAGCCTGCGGAAAGAGGATTTGACGGTTTGTGGAAGATAGCAGGGCGCTGGTGCTCTGCTTTTTTCCATTTTTGAATGATTGTTGTCACAAGAGCAGAGGTGCGTTGTCTAATGAAATAGGAGGTGAATTTTATGGATCAAAAAACAAATGAAGAAATATTGATTTTTGTTGAGAAAGCCACGGCAGGGGACAAGGAGGCCTTGGAGACGGTCCTGCTTAGCGTGCAGGATCTAGTGTTCAATCTTTCTCTGCGGATGCTGGGAACTTTTCCAGATGCGGAAGACGCGGCCCAGGACATCCTGCTAAAGATCATGACCCATCTGTCGTCATTTAAGCAGCAGAGCGCATTTTCCACATGGGTGTTCCGCATTGCGGTGAATCATCTGAAAAACTACAAAAAGCACATGTTCGCGGAGCGTCCGCTGAGCTTTGAATTTTATGGCGCTGACATTGAAAACGCAAAGATCGGGGATGTGCCGGACCTGACGCAGAATGTGGATGCGTCCCTTTTGGCAGAAGAGCTGAAACTGTCCTGCACCAATGTGATGCTCCAGTGCCTGGATCCAGAGAGCAGATGCATCTTTGTGCTGGGGACCATGTTCAAGCTGGACAGCCGCATGGCAGGAGAAATCCTAGATCTGACACCAGAGGCTTATCGCCAGCGGCTTTCTCGGATCCGCAAAAAAATGGCGGATTTTTTGAGACATTATTGCGGAGAGTATGGCGAGGGCAGGTGCAGGTGTGAAGCTCGGGTCAATTATGCGATCCAAAGCCACCGGCTGGACCCAAATCACATGGATTACGCAGGGGCTGGGGAGATTCCGCTCCAGACCATGCTGGATGTGAAGCAGGCAATGGAGGAAACGGATACGTTTTCTCAGAACTTTGCCTTTTGCAAGCCTTATGAAGCGCCGGAGCGCACAAAACGATTTGTACGGGAATTTTTAGATTCCCCGCAGCTTTCTGTGATCCGAGACGCGGAAGGGAGGGGATGAATCATGGATCTGCGGTTTATGATCGAATATTTATCAGATTTAAGGGAACATAATGATCGGGAGTGGTATCATGCTCACAAGGACGCATATAAAAAGGCAAAGCTTTGTTTTGAGGAATTGCTGCAGGAGCTGATCTTGGAAATTAGAAAATTTGATAGCAGCGTTCCGCTATGCGCGCCAAAGGATCTCACCTTCAAGCTTGTGCGGGACACTAGGTTCAGTCACGACAAATCGCCTTACAATCCAGCTTTTCGCGCTCATATTTCCGCAAAAGGCAAGCTGCCTGTGCCAGTGGGCTATTATTTGATGATAAAGCCAGGTGGCCAGTCCTTTTTAGGCGGCGGCTTGTTCGCGGACATGTTCAAAGAGGCCACGGCAATGGTGCGAGATCATATTTCAGCAAAGCCTGATGAATGGGACGGCATCATACACGCGCCGGAATTTCAGGAGCTTTTCACTGTCAAGGGGACTTCCTTGAAAAATGTGCCAAAGGGCTATGACAAAGAACATCCACAGGCTGAGTTTTTTAAGTTCAAAAGCTGGTATGTGGAGCATTTCATAAAAGATGAGGAGTTATATGACGCAGAGGCGTTCATTGCCCAGGCCGCAGGTGTCTTTAAAAAGATGAAGCCTTTCAACGATTATTTGAACCAGGCCCTGGCAGGGTTTGAGATGCCAAAGCGATAAGTTCTACTGCGATGCGCATTATTTTGTGGAAATTTTCAGAATTGCATGATATAATAGGGATATCTTAAAACAGACAGGAGAATAAAATGATGGAAGAAAAAAAGATCCCGGATTTTGAGACGATCCAAGCCGCCGTTGAGGGTCAGCAGTGGGCGGTAGAAAAGATTCTGGAATGTTATAGCGATGAAATCGACCGGCTTTCCACGACAAAGAAGGAGCGGCCAGACGGAAGCGTAGAAACGGTGGTTGATGAGGACTTAAAGCAGCAGCTGATCACAGGGTTGTTAGAGTTTATCCCGAAATTTGCCATGGAAGAGTCATGAGAGAAATGAAGCGGACGCATTGCATCAGCCGCCCAGCGCCTACGCTGTCGCTGCGGCTTGTGCCGTTCGCTGGAGGCTGTTGCATGAGAAAGAATCAATTGATTAATGCTTTTGTTTTATCCGTTTTATAAAAATCTTATCCACTATTTGATTGTTTATTACTATTAGATCGGAAAAAATAAAAGCAGGAAGATATTGGGTATCTATCGCCAAAATATCATTGACAACAAATCAGGATGTGGTATACTAGTATCATAAAGTAGCTAGTGATGACTGTATATTGTCATACAAAAAGGAAAAGCAGGAGGGGTGTCTCCTGCTTTTCTATTGGGCTAATTGTCTGACTTTCGACTATCTAGCCACTTGCATATGTAATTTCCGATTACATGTGCCATGATAGCCACAAAAAGCGCAGCTAATGACTGCATATCGCCACCTCCTTTCCGGTTGCCCAGTATGGAGCAGACAACATATATATTATACAATAAATATAATTAATGTCAATTATTTCATGTATTTTTATGGATATTTAAGTGTAGAAAATATAAATTTCCTTGATTTAAAAATCGCCTTTTCAGACACTGAAAGCTTGGAATTGATTTTGTGAAGGGGGCGCTCTTCAGAATTTTTAAGTATTGACGGAGAAAGAAAGGCAGATTCCAATGTATTGCTAATAAATATGGTGTAGGGATTGCGTCTGTGCTGCTTTCGGGTTCGATTCCCTCTTAATTGATATAAAAAACAAGATGCCTGGCGACATCTTGTTTTTTGGAGCGGATGAGGGGAATTAAGCAGCCGCAATGCGTCTGCCGCCCAGCGCCTACGCTGTCGCTGCGGCTTGTGCCGTTCGCCTTTTTGCCCAAAGAGCGACAGTGATTTGCTGGCAAAACGGACAGTGAAGCGAACGAAGGGAGCGGAGGAGAGAGGCATTGCCGAACGTTGGGTTCGATTCCTTCTTAATTGATATAAAAAACAAGATGCCTGGCAACATCTTGTTTTTTTGGAGCGGATGAGGGGAATCGAACCCCCGCTGCCGGCTTGGGAAGCCGGAGTTCTACCATTGAACCACATCCGCATGATAGAATTTCTTTTGTTGGAACTTTTATATTATACATGATTTTTTGTTAGGAGTCAAATGGGTTGTGATAAATTTTTCACTTCAGCCTTCAGCATAAAAGAATCCAGGAAAGAAATTCCTTTACAGAAAGGCAGAATCCCAGTATACTATATTTGTAATAGTTAAGGAAGGAACAATATGATAGCGGTCTGGGAAGGGCTTTGGTTTGCCCCAGACCATTATAATGAAGGAAGCAGCGAATGATTGATTTAGAAAAGACAATGGTGCGGGAAATCAAATATGTGAACAAACTGGGCGACAATACCACGGTTAATCTGGAGAGTTCTGTAAAATATGATTCAAATTATGACAAGCAGGAGAAACGAAGCCTGGGAAAGGTTTTTCTAAAGGTAGGAGACGAAGATGGCAAGAAAGACTTCTTTCTTAGAATCGAATTCCACGGAGTGTTTCGGATCGATGAAGACCTGGAGCCAGATGTGGTCAGCAATGAGACCTACAAGCTATTGTATCCGCATTTGCAGGCATATGTGTCCTCAGTGACTGCGCTGTCAGGGATCCCGCCGCTGCGACTGCCGAGCTTCCAATAAAAAAGAAAACCACAAGAGACGAGTCAATGGCATGCTCGTCTCTTTTTTCTTGAGATCAACAGCATCCGGCTGAAAAGACGCAAACATCTGAAACCAGCAGAGCTTTCAGAGCGTTTCAGAGCGGCAAAGTGAGCAAAACAAAAGCTTTTGCTGCTTTACGCTCATCGCTGTCCCTGCGTCTGATTGTCTAACGTAATTTGTACGACAGATTCTATAGGCACCTGTAAGATTTGGCACAGTGTATCGAGCGTGTTTAGCGTTACGTTTCGATTCTGTTTCAGGGAATCTAGCGTGCCTTTGGAAAACTGATAATCCTTTATTAAACAATAGGTCGATATGTTTTTCTTACGCATGGTTTCCCACAAAGGACTGTAATTGATCATAATGAAATCCCCCCTATAGAAAATTATATTTTGATATAAATTCCCTGGCTATACCCGTCATTGTGGGTATAAAGTTCTTGACTATACCCGATATAATGGGTATAATTGGGGTGTCGAATTTTGTCTGGTGGATTGACAATGAAAGAATTCGGCGGACCCTGAAAGCCATCCAAAGCCGTAGCTCCTTACTTGTTTACTGCGGTGATGGATGGCTGACCATGGGACTCACAGAGGATCATCAAAAGGGAGACATAGAGGAGGAACAACATGATCAACGAATGTTATTATGACCAATATGATAAAAAAGAAACGCTGCGGTTTGATTCCAAAGTCGTACATGGGGCACAGGGCTGCGACCCCATCACCGGAGCTGTCAGCTTTCCGATCTTTCAGACTGCCACCTTTCGCCATAGGGCTTTTGGCATTTCCACTGGATACGACTATTCCAGGCTGCAAAATCCTACTCGCCAGGAATTGGAACGAACCATGGCGATCCTGGAAGGCGGCCTGAGCGCATTTGCCTTCACGAGCGGGCAGGCGGCTAACATGGCGTTGTTTGGGATGCTGAAACGAGGCGATCATGTGATCCTTTCCGATGACATTTACGGTGGAACTTTCCGCATTGGACAGGAAATCTTCACAGAGCGAGTGGGCTGCGATTTTGAATATGTGGATGTGTCCTATATCCAGCGGCTGGAGGCTGCCATTCGGCCTGAGACCCGGATGATCTTCATTGAAACGCCTACCAATCCAATGATGAAAATAGCTGATATCCAGGCGATTTCCAAAATCGCTAAATCACATGGGATTTTGCTGGCAGTGGACAACACGTTCTTGACTCCATATTTCCAAAAGCCTTTGGAATTGGGAGCGGACATTGTGATGCACAGCGGGACCAAGTATTTGTGCGGACATAACGATGTTGTCGCAGGGATCGCAGTCGTCACCACCCAGGAACTAGCGGATCATTTCACCATGCAGATTAAATCCAGAGGAAACGGCCTCGCACCCATGGATTCCTGGCTCATACTGCGGGGACTAAAAACCTTGTGCCTGCGGATGGAACGGCAAAGCGACAATGCCGGAAAAGTGGCCCAGTGGCTGCGCCAGCACCCAAAAGTGAAAAAAGTGTATTACGCAGGGTTTGAAGATCACAAGGATTACGCAGTTTCCCGCAGGCAAGCAAGCGGGTTCGGCGGCATGATTTCCGTGGAACTAGACAGCAAAGAGACAGCTATGAGCCTGCTGGGAAACGTGAAGATGATCCTGTTCGCTGAAAGTCTGGGCGGGACAGAAACGCTGATCACCTATCCGCTGACGCAAACTCACGAATCCATTCCTGCGGACATCCGTGAAAAGCTGGGCATCAATGAGCGCTTTGTCCGCCTTTCCATTGGCATTGAACATGTGGAAGACATCATAAACGATCTGGCTCAAGCCATGGAGCAGGCGCAATGAAGATCAAGTTCACGAAAATGCAGGCCTATGGCAATGACTACGTATATATGGATGCTATTCATCAGAGCCTCCCAGAGCTCAATCAACTGGCAAAGGCAGTGTCGGACCGTCATTTTGGCATTGGATCAGATGGCATGGTGCTTATTTGCCCTTCCCATGCGTACGACTTTCGGATGCGGATCTTCAATCCAGACGGGAGCGAAGCGGAGATGTGCGGAAACGCCCTGCGGAGCACAGCTAAATTCGTATATCACCATGGTCTCACAACAAAGCGGGATCTGATCATAGAAACGGCTGGCGGCCATCAGAGCGTCCAACTAGAGGTAAAAGACGGCAGTGTGGTGAACATCAAAGCCAATATTGGAAGGCCGGAGCTGCGGGCCAGGAAGATCCCAGTGAACACAGAGCTGGAAATCTATCACGAGCAAGAGCTGCGGATCCCAGGAAGGACATACTTAGCGTCTTCCCTTTCCTGGGGAAACCCCCATACCGTGCTGCTGGTAAAAGATGTGGACACCTTAGATCTGGAGAAAGACGGGCCGCTGGTGGAGCATCACGAAAACTTCCCAGAACGCACCAATGTCACTTTCGTCCAGCCAGTGGACCAGACACATGCGCGCATCAGGGAATGGGAACGAGGGACAGGGGAAACCATGGGCTGCGGCACAGGCTGCTGCTCAGCGGTGGTGGTGCTCAACCGCATGGGGCTATGCGGCAAAAGCGTAGACGTAGAGCAGCCGGGAGGCGTGCTGCGCGTGGACTGGGATGAAGCTGGCATGGTACACATGACAGGCCCGTCCCATGTTGTATATGAAGGAGAATATCATTATGAAGCTTAGTACCTTACTTTCGGAAATTTCCTGCACTCTGATATCCGGGGACCAGGAAACAGAAATCACATCACTGGTCTATGATTCCAGAAAAGCGCGGCCAGGCTCCCTGTTCGTCTGTGTCAAAGGCTTTCAAGTGGATGGGCACGCTTATATCCCCAAGGCTTTGAAGGCAGGAGCGGCAGCCATCCTGGTAGAAGACGTCCCAGAGGCTCCAGTGGACGCGGCAGTGATAAAAGTGGAAAACGCTCGGAAAGCGCTGGCCTATCTTTCTGCCACTTGGTTCGATCATCCGGCCAGGAAAATGACCATGATCGGCCTGACGGGGACAAAAGGCAAGACAACTACCGCTCACATGATCAAAAAAATATTGGAAGCATCCGGCAGCAAAGTAGGGATGATCGGCACCATTGGTGCGTTCATTGGCACTGAAAAAGTCCCTGTCAAAAATACCACCCCGGAGTCTTATGAACTCCATTCTCTTTTTGACCAGATGCATGGATCAGGCTGCCAGTACGTGGTCATGGAGGTTTCCTCTCAAGCCCTGAAATTAGACCGCACGGCGGGCATCACCTTTGATTACGGCGCATTCCTCAACCTTTCGCCGGATCACATCGGTCCTGACGAACATGCGGACTTTGAGGAATATAAAGCCTGTAAAACCTTGATGTTTTCCCAGGTAAAGAAAACAATTGTCAACCTGGACGGAGCGTACTGGGAAGAAGTGACCGCACCAGCCAGGAAAGTTGTCACCGTGTCCCGCGGTCAAAACGCGGACTACATGGGCAGAAACGCGGAAAACAAGTGGGAACCCAGCTTTTTAGGCGTGAGTTTTGACCTTTCCGGCAAGGTGGAAGGAAAAATCGAGATGAATATGCCGGGAGAATTCAATGTGGAAAACGCATTGGTGGCCATTGCTGTCACCAGCGAGGCGGGCATTCCTTATGCGGCCATCTGTGAAGGTCTTAAATCCGTGTCTGTAAAGGGCAGGACCCAGCTCCTGACAGACGCGGCACATATTTCCACCTTTATCATTGACTATGCGCACAATGCCATCAGTGCGGAAAATCTGCTGAAAATGCTCAAAAGCTATGAACCGGATCGGCTGCTGTGTCTCTTTGGCGGCGGCGGGAACCGAGCGGTCCAGCGGCGTTATGACATGGGGAGGATCTCTGGGAAGTATGCGGACTTGACGGTGATCACCATGGACAATCCAAGGGATGAAGACATGGATGAGATCAACAAGACCATCATTCAAGGACTGGAGGCGCATCATGGCGCGTACATAGTGATCTCGGATCGCAAAGAAGCCATCCACTACTTGCTGGAGACCTGCGGTCCCGGAGACATCGCAGTGATGATTGGAAAAGGGCATGAGGAATATCAGGAGATCCATGGTGTGAAGCATCCGTTTTCTGAAGCAGCCATCGTGTCCGAGTACGCTGCGACCATCAAGAGGAGGGAACAGAAAAAATGAAGAGAAAGACCGTGATCATGGCCCTGGCGCTTTGTTTGACCATGGGATTGGGAACAACTGCTCATGCGGCAGAAAATGATGGAAAAGCTGGCGGGACCTGGAGCGGGGAACAATCAGCCGGAGCAGCGGCCAAGCAAAGCGTGACACAGGACGAGCCAGAAGAACCGGACAAGCCTGTGACCGGCTGGAAGACGGAAAACGGACAGCGTTATTATGTGCTGCCGGACGGCTCCTATGAGACAGGTTACAAAAAGATCGGCAAAGACTACTATTACCTGGACCCGGCCAGCGGAGCCATGACAAAAGGCACCGCGGTCATCGGCGGCAGGCCTTATTACTTCAAAAATGATGGAAAAGCTGCGGGAAAAGGCTGGATCAAGCTGAGCGGCGGCACGAAAAAATATTCCCTTGGGAAAGGCAAATTGAAGACTGGCTGGACCAGCATCAAAGGCTATGGATACTATTTTTACCCGAAAACCGGCGATATGGCGAAAAAGACCAGGACCAAAGGAATCAAGATCAGCGCCAGCGGCAGGTTGAACAAAGCCTATGGAAGAGCCATCAAAACGCTGGACAAACGAGGGTGGAACCTGAAGGCGGCTTTCCGATATTCCGCAAAGCTGCGGTACTACAGGCCCATGCCGAGAACAGCCAAGCCAGGCAGCGCCTGGTTCGCGAATTATGGGTTCACAAAGGGAAAAGGCAACTGTTACGTAATGGCTGCCACGTTTTACTATATGGCCAAACTCATGGGATATGATGTCCACCAGATGTCTGGCTACGTGGGGCCCAACCCTCATTCCTGGTGCGTCATCAAGCACAAGAAAAAGACTTATGTTTACGATCCAAACTTCACCAACGAGACAGGAAGAAACGGGTTCAAGATCAAATACGGGCAGCGGAAGACCTGGAGATACGCAAGAAGCAAAAGTTTTCGGATGAATTGACAAAGTAGGAGAAAAAAGCATGAAACAATGGAAATGGGCAGCGGCAGCAGTGCTGATCATCGCCTTATGCGCAGGGGCCTTGGCAGGCTGTTCCAATCAGCGTGAAGCAGAAAAAGTCGAGACTCAGGGGCAGGTCAAGGAAGTGGTCGAGGAAGAAACCACCACAAAGGGCATGGATCAGCAGAAAAAGGCAGAAGCAGAGAAGAAAGCCGCGGAAGAAGCAAAGGCAAAGGCTGAAGCCAAGGCCAGGGAAGCGGAGAAAAAAGCCGCGGAGATGGAAAAGAAAAAAGCTGCCGCCGCAGCGAAACGAAAAGCGCAGCAGGCGCAGGCAACGCAGCAAAAGGCGACGACGAAACAGACTACCAGCAGAAAGAGCGGCGGAGGCTCAAAGCCGAAAAACGCAGACGGGTGCATTGGAAATGATGACAAACTCCTCTACTAAAACGATTTACGGATTTTCATATTTGAGAGTTGCAGCGTGCCTGGCCATTGTCACGCTGCATACGGTCTATGCTGCCAACGTGTATTTTGGAGACACGCTGTCAGCTAGGCAGAACGCGCTTTCCAGGATGGTGGAAAACTGCATGATGTGGGCAGTGCCCTCGTTTTTGATGATCACAGGGGCGCTTCTTTTAGATACGGAAAAAGAGATCACCTTTAAAAAGCTGTTTGGCAAATATATCTGGCGCATGGTGACCGCGCTGTTTGTTTTTACCATGATCTTCCGAGCATTCGATATGATCATGGATGAAGAGGCGATGGGCTGGCGCGCTGTTCTGCAGGGGGTTCAAGAATTTTTCACAGATAGCAGCTGGGGACATCTTTGGTATCTTTATCTGCTGATCGGTCTGTATTTGCTGCTGCCTTTTTATAAACGGATCGCAGCGCACAGCACGGGCAGAGAACTGCGATATTTGCTGATCATTTATGTCGTGTTTTTATCACTGCTGCCGCTCATAGAGGCGTGGGGCATCAATTGTGGGTTTTATATATGCGGTGCCCTGATCTATCCGTTTTATTTGTTTTGCGGATATATGATTCACCAGAGCATCCTCAGGGTCCGCACAGCCGCTGCCTGGCGTTTGACCGCAGTGAGTACGGTGCTCATCGCGGTTCTTACAAAAGTCCGGTGGGACACAGGGATGGAGCTGATGGAAGCGTTCTGGAGCTATTCTTCCATTTTGGTGATCTTGCAGACCGTGGGCATTTTCGCTTTGCTGGAGAACTGGAAAACAGAGGGAAAGCCGCGTCTGAATTGGATCATAGAAAAGCTGGACAACTGCTCATTTGGCGTGTATTTGATTCATATGATCTTTGTCAGGCTCGTATTGCGGTACGGAGGATTCGACCCTTATGAACATGGGGGCTTTCTAGGATTCATGGCTTTGATCATAGGGATCTTCATGGTGTCTTTTGCCATCATCTGGGGGTTGAAGAAGATCCCAGGGGTGAAACGGGTCTTGTAATAAAGCGAAAAAATTCAGATCAAATAAAAACATGGCAGCAGTCTGACTTTAAAAAGGCTGCTGCTATTTTCACAACAAAAATCTTAACTGTCAGCTGTGTGAAGGACTGGGCCATCACACAAAAATCCAAGGTGTCATCGGGAGTCCAGGATATGCCATGTCCAAGCGCGATAGATAACATG
The DNA here is from genome assembly GCA_910583765.1 of uncultured Eubacteriales bacterium. Classification (GTDB taxonomy): domain Bacteria; phylum Bacillota; class Clostridia; order Peptostreptococcales; family Anaerovoracaceae; genus Hominibacterium. The sequence continues at coordinate 21,156 of CAJTYS010000041.1, forward strand.
GCTATCCCTGCCTACAGCATGTCAGGCAAAATGCCCGCACGCAAAAAACGGATGATCAATCATCAAGAAAATCGCTGTACATAAAAGTCCAGCTTATGGTTCAGTCTTCATCAATTCGATCAAAGAATGGAACAGAGCCGCGGATTCCCGCCTTTTTTCCTCTGGAAGCTGAGAAAAGGCCTCGAGAGATTGTAAGAGCAAGAACGCGCACTCCAGCTCTGGTTCCGAGTAGGGGCAAGCCAGCAAAGTTAGCGGGTCTACCTGGAGACGGGTGGCGATTTGTTCCACCGTGTCCATTCTTGGGTTTGCGTTTCCCTTCAATAGCCCTTGCATAGAAGAACGTGAGATACCCAGTTCTTCCGAAAAATCAGTAATAGATTGTTTACGGCCTGCACGAATCGCATTCATCATCTTTGATAAATTCTTTTGTAATGTCACAACACACCACTCCCTTCTACACCATACGGAAAACTGAATGAAACATAGTTCATTGCAATAACCTACTATGCAGGGATAAGAGCCATGTATCAATACCTAAAAGATAGAACGGAAACAGGCTCGTAAGAAAGGGCCGTGGAACAAAAGTGCGTAAAGAGACATCAATATGCGTCAAAAAGCTGATAACAGCAAGGGTTCACCGGCCCTTTCCAACGCGAATTTATCGATAGATGTTTTTTTCTACAAAAGCCCATTGATCATCAGTGAGCCAGCCCTGGTAATCGCGGGTGCTTTCTGCGATAAAGAGGCGATCCGCATTGTCTAAAATGGGCTGGATTTTGGCTATGATCTGGCTGGAAGGAAGACCGGAACGGATCAAATAAGCGGACTTCCAAAAAGAACACCAAGAAGTGGCAACCTGCTTGATCGCTTGTTCCACCTCTTTTCGAGGTGTGTTAGGATTGTTCAAATCATAAACAACTAAATAAACCATAAAGCCTCCTGAATAACGTGTATTACTTAGTATATGTGTTATATCGAAAAAATTCGGAAAAAATTAACGCCCTGGCAGAAAGTTTCAGAAACACAACATATATGAAGATTTCCATTGCTGGCAGATGTAGCTGAGATCACTTTTTTGTCACATATAAGAAAAAGCTGCCGCATCAAGAAAGATCTAAGGCAGCAGCTCATGGTTTTTGTTGTGTCATCTGCTGATCAAACGATCTGACCGCTAGCTAGAAATGAGCTTTATTTTAGGGCTTAGGCAATCAATGGCAATTTGTATGGTGCCATGAAGATACTCGTCGTTATAATTTTCTAGAACCACAAATTCAGGAAGAGAAAAATCAGTAAAAAGTGATTGGCAGTGTTGATAAAGCCGCTCAACATTCTCTTCGTTAAAACGCTTTCCCATAAAAACCAGAATGGAAGGATTGATGGTTGAGATGATAGCGGCAATATTGAAGATTGTCTCGTGAATCAAAGTTTTATCTTCCTCATCCATGTCTAACTTGCTGTTTACGAATCCTTCAGAAACATACCCTAACTCTCCCTCCATGTTAAAGCTCCCTTTATATATCTGATTGCCAATGACAAATCCAGCACCAGTTGGCTTGTCAATGGGTGAGAGAATCGCGGCAACGATTTTTCCAGAGAGTTCCGGGTGGAGCGAGTAGTAACCGTAAACGCTGATCGCCGGACTGCGATCTATACCTACCTTTAAATTGTATTTCTCAGACAAGAGATTTACAAAATTGATTCCATTCAATTCTTCAATATCATTCTTTGTTATGCAGCCGTTTTTATCCACGATCCCTGGGACGCCGATGCCTGCGGCCTGGATATTCGGGTATTTATCCATCAGCTTGCCGATCAAATCAACAATGACATCCGAATTAATGGAATCATAAGTTTGCATTCGTTCTTCCATGACTTCGCCAGTAAGATTGGAAATCGCATATTGAAGAAATTTCGTGTTTGATTCAGAACGGATGGTCAGAGCAATGACCATGGAATAATTTTTGTTATAGATATATTTTCTCGCAGGTCTGCCCGCATTGTTGTTTTCCAGTTCTCCTTCTAGAACCAGACCATCCTTTAATAGTTTTTTGATCAAATTCCCGCATGTGGCGACACTTAATCCTGTTGCTTTGGAAATTTGCATGCAGGTCGCGGAATTTAAGTCTTGCAGCGTGGTGATCACTAAATTCGTATTAGATTCTTTTACCCTAATCGTGTTATTGGTTAGAATCGGTTTATTCATAATCAGTAAAATCTCCTTTTTATTTATGTGTTGTGTATTGCCTGGCTGCCATTCATAAGATTGAACACTGCCTATTCTACCATGATTTTCAGCCAGATTACATAACAGAAATACTACTTTTATAGACAGTATAACATATTTTGTAAAACTGTTGGCGTAGATTGAAAAAATATATATAATAAATTATTTATTATATATAAAATTAAAAATATAATAAAATAAAGATTGACAGAACAACAGGAGAGTGTTATATTATTGTTAGTTATTAAAATAAATATAAAAAGTTAAATAAAAACAGGAAGGCGCAAACAAAAAAAGTGGAGAGGAGTTCATATGTTTTACGATTTAGTGGTACTGGGCGCGGGCCCAGGAGGATATGTAAGCGCGATCAAAGCAGCGCAGATGGGCGCGAAGGCAGCGATCATTGAAAAGAACAAAGTCGGCGGTACCTGCCTGAACGTAGGGTGCGTTCCCACAAAGGCTCTCATGAAGAATGTGGAAATCCTTCATTACATAGAGGCAGGCAAAAAAAGAGGCATTAAAATCGATGGCCAGATTGTGCTTGACTATGCAAAAGCGGTAAAGGCCAAGGATAAGGCTGTAAAGCAGCTGGTAAACGGCGTGACCGGATTGTTGGCCTCAAATGAAATCGATTTGTACCAGGGAACGGCTGCTGTGAAGGCAGACAAAACCATCGAAATTAAAAAGGCCGATGGGACAAAAGCTACGATCCAGTGTGCAAAGCTGATTATCGCCACAGGCTCATCCCCGAAGATGCCGCCGATTCCAGGCGCTGATCTTGCGGGTGTGGAAACCAGCGAAGGGATGCTGAGAATCACCGAAGTGCCAGAGCGCCTGGTAGTGATCGGGGCAGGCGTCATTGGCTGTGAAATGGCCACTGTGTTTCACGCTTATGGCAGCAAAATCACCATGGTCGAGATGCTGGACCGGCCGGTAGCCATGCTGGATCAGGACGTGTCCGGATATATGGAGGGCATCCTGACGCAGATGGGAATCGACCTCAGACTCGGCAGACAGGTAAAGGGAATCACTAAAAACGCGAACGATGAACTGGAAGTGACGATTGCGGATCAGGAAGGAAACGAAGAAACGATCCAGGGAGACAAGGTTCTGGTTTCAATCGGAAGAGCTCCGAACGCAGAGGGCCTTGAAGAGTTGGGACTTGAAATGGACAGAGGGTTTATTGCGATAAATGATCACTTGGAAACGAGTGTGAAGGGTGTCTATGCGATCGGCGATGTGACAGGCAAGAAACAGCTGGCACATGTTGCTTCAGAAATGGGCATCTGGGCCGCGGAAAACGCTTTGGGTCAAGACAAGGCCATGGATCTAAGCATTGTGCCAAGCTGCATCTACACCATCCCCGAAGTCGGTTCCGTTGGTCTGTCCGAAAGGGAAGCAAAGGAACAGGGATATGAGATCGCAGTAGGAAAATTTCCTCTGGTTGCCTGCGGCAAAGCAGTGGCCACGGGAGATACCGAAGGCATGTTCAAAATCATTTCCCACAGCGAGACGAGAAAAATACTGGGAGCGCACCTGGTGGGAAAGAGCGCCACAGAGCTTGTGGCAGAAATGGCAGCGTATATGAAGATGGGAGCCACCATAGATGATGTCATAGATACCATCCATGCGCATCCGACCATTTCCGAATCCATCGCGGAGGCGGCAAGAGATACTGACGGCCATGCGATCCATATGCCGAAAAAATAGGGTGGCGCCTCATGGCTTATGTAATAGGGATCGATACAGGCGGGACTTATACGGACGCGGTATTGCTTGACGCAAAAAGGAAACCTCCCCAGATCATAAAAAAAGCGAAGGCCTTTACCACCCACGACCAGCTGGAGATAGGGATCAGGGAAAGCGTTTTCCGGCTGCGTCTAGGCGGAGCGGATATTCCGCTGATTGATAAGGTCGTGTTATCAACGACTCTGGCTACCAACGCCATTGTGGAAGGAAACCTTCATAAGGTTGGAGTCATTATAGTAGGTGACATGCCTAAAGGAAAAATCGCTTCAGAATATGTGAGGCAGGTGCCTGGTAAGATCAATATCAAGGGCAGGATGCTGGTGAACGTCAACAAAGAAGAAACCCTGCGGGCGCTTGAGGATCTGCGGCCCCGGGTTCAGGCCATCGCGGTGTCCGGCGCGTCCAGCGTAAGAAATCCCATGTTGGAACAGGAGGTTCGGGACATTGTGCGGGGCGCGTGTGACTTGCCGGTAATGTGCGGGCACGAGTTCGTAAGCGAGCTGGGGTACCTGGAACGGACAAACACGGTGGCCATAAATGCGGGACTGCTGCCCATCATAAACAGATTTTTGGAGGCTATTAAAAACGTGTTGCGCGACTTTAACATCCTAGCGCCGATTTTTGTGGTAAAAGGCAATGGAAGCATCGCCACAGAACGATCGATTTCTGAACGGCCCATTGAAACAGCCCTGTCCGGGCCGGCGGCAAGCATGATCGGCGCCATTAATCTTACGGGAATCAAAGACGCGGTGGTTTCTGACATGGGCGGGACCACCACTGACACGGGCATCGTTCAAAATCAGCGGGTGGCGCTTTCTAAAGACGGCGCCAAGATCGGAGACTGGAGACTGAAGATAAAATCAGCGAAGCTGTATACGTCAGGTCTTGGGGGAGACAGCCAGATCAGAGATGACAATGGCGATTTCCATATCGGGCCAAAACGGGTTCTTCCGGCGTGCAGAGGCGGTCCTGATATAACGCCTACGGATCTGACGCACGTCAGCGGTGAGTTTGATCAGTGGGATACCGAGCTGGCAAAAGCGGCGGTCGCAAGGGCTGCGGGAAACCGTTTTCTGTCAGTGGAGGAATACGCCAAACACGCGGAAAACGCTGTGGTGAAAAAGATACTTGACGAAAGTATTGGGCCATATAAAGGCTATGACCTTCCCATATGCGCGATCGGCGCGCCTGCGGGGTCATGGTACGCGAAAGTAAGAGATCAATATGATTTTGAACTAATCATACCGGAACACTACGATGTGGCCAACGCAGTGGGAGCGGCTACTGCGGGAATACAGGAATCCGCGGAGGCCATTGTGCGGCCAGGAGAAGAGGGCCGGGGATATTTGGTGCATACAGAAAAGGGCAGATTTTTCATTATGGACAGGTTGGAAGCTGTAAGAAAGGCGGTGATGATATCCATAGAGCATGCGCAGGCAGCAATAATCAATCAAAATTTGGAAGTGGATCAGACGGAAATCAGCTGCACAGACGCATATATGGAACAGGGCAGACTGAAGCGCAGGGAATTTAGGATTTACGCGCTTTCGGATTTAAAAGAAATAAAGGACTATGAAGCATATGTGGAGACCAGGATCAAGGTTTCCGCAAATGGAAAAAATTTTATTTAAGGTGATTTAAAAAGGAGGTAAGCTTAATGGCAGTTCCAAAAGAGAGAGCATTGGATATTTACAAGACAATGCAGAGGATCAGACTTTTTGAAAAACAAGCGTCAAGGAGTTTCGCAGAAGGCGTTGTCCAGGGATTCATTCATCTATATATCGGTGAAGAAGCCATTGCTACAGGCGTATGCGCAAACCTGAATGACAGCGACTACATTACCAGCACCCACAGAGGTCATGGACACATCATCGCCAAAGGCGCGGATCTGAACAAGATGATGGCCGAGCTTTGTGGAAGAGAAACCGGATATTGTCATGGTAAAGGCGGTTCTATGCACATTACCGACACGGACATCGGCGTTCTCGGTGCGAACGGTATTGTGGGCGGCGGATTTACCCTTGCCTGCGGTGCGGGGATCACGGCGCAGATGAAAAAGAACAATGCCGTATGCGTATGCTTCTTTGGTGATGGCTCAACAGGCGTAGGCGCCTTTCATGAAGCGATGAATCTGGCCAGTGTATGGAAATTACCAGTGGTGTTCGTATGTGAAAACAATGGATATGGCATCAGTACTGCGTGCAGGAGAGACTCGTCCTATACCAACCCGAGCATGGCTTGCAAAACAGTGGCCGATAGAGCGCTGGCCTATGGAATGAAAGCCTTCGTGGTGGACGGAAACAATGTCAACGATGTATACGACCGCTCCAAAGAGGCGATCGAGTACGCAAGGGCGGGCAATGGTCCGGTGTTCATCGAATGTAACACATACAGATGGGACACCCATTTTGTGGGAGACACCGATAATTACAGACTCCCCGAAGAGCTGGCGATCTGGAAAGAAAAGTGCCCGATCAAGACCTTCGGTACATACTTGAAGTTTATGAAGCTGGCTGACGATGAGCAGCTCAAGGCAATCGAAAAAGAAGCCAAGGCAGAAGTAAAAGCAGCTCTCAAGTTCGCGGAGGACAGTCCGTTCCCAGCACCTGAAAACGCTGTCAAAGATGTTTACACAGATATCGTAGAGGAGGGAAGATAAGATGAAAGAAGTATTTTTCTCAGAAGCAATCGCCGCTGCCATCAGAAATGAAATGGCCAGAGATGAATCCGTATATATCCTCGGAGAAGATATCGGCATCTATGGGGGTAGCTTTGGGGCCACGGCGGGCTTGTACGATGAATTCGGTCCTGAGCGAGTCAAGGACACTCCGATTTCCGAAATGGCGATCATGGGTTCCAGCGCGGGCGCGGCGGTCACGGGCATGAGGCCGATCGCGGAGATCATGTACGATGATTTTCTGGGCTGCTGCATGGATCAGCTGATGAACCAGGCGGCGAAGTTCAGATATATGTACGGCGGCAGAGTGACCGTTCCTATGGTCGTCAGATGCGCGTGCGGCGGTTATGTGACAGGCGCAGCGCAGCATTCCCAGAGCATTGAAGGGATGCTGGCTCATATCCCAGGGCTGAAAGTGGCGTATCCGTCAAACCCGCAGGACGCGAAGGGGCTGCTGATTGCGGCCATCAGAGATGACAATCCTGTGGTTTTCCTGGAACATCAGACTTTTTACGGAGTCAAGGGCGAGATCACAGAAGATTTTGAACCGATTCCTCTTGGAAAAGGCAAGATCGTGAGAGAAGGCAGTGACGTGACAGTGGTGGCCACAGGCGTGCAGGTCGGCAAGGCCATGGAAGCCGCTGAACAGCTGGCCGCCGAGGGTACAAGCGTTGAGGTGATTGACCCTAGATGCTTATATCCACTAGATAAAGAGCTGATCTACGGCTCAGTGGAAAAGACAGGAAAGATCGTAATCGTCACGGAAGAGTGCAAGCGGGGCGCATGGTCAGGAGAGCTGGCTTCCAGGATCGCCGAAGACCGGTTCGAGGCACTGAAAAAACCTATCGTAAGAGTCGGGGCGCTGGATACGCCGGTTCCGTTCTCTCAGCCCCTGGAACATTACATGCTGCCGCAGACAGAATACATCGTATCTGCGATTCAGTCAGTTTTATAAATAAAAATAAGAATTTAGGAGGAAATAAAAATGGCAACATTGATTAAAATGCCGAAAATGGGCGCGACAATGACAGAAGGTACTTTGACAAAGTGGATCGTCAAGGAAGGCGACACTGTAGAAGAAGGCGACGCGATCTTTGAAGTGGAAACGGATAAGCTTTCCAATGAAATCGAATCTTATGACGATGGCACCATTTTAAAGATCTTAGTAGAAGAAGGAACGACTGTGGAATGCCAGACTCCTGTAGCGGTCATTGGAGAAGAGGGAGAAGACTTCTCGGATCTGCTATAGGGCGAGGCAAGGAACAAGGTAAAAGGATTTGACCGTAAATGAGTAGAATTTTAGACCAAACAAACAGAGAATATTTGGCAAGTCTGATACCGGAAGACATCCCTGATTGGAAAGAATCCTGGCAGTGGGGATACGAAGCGGGCAAAGAGATTCAGATCGAAGAAACCCCGTTCATGAAGAAATACGGAGTGAAAAGCGAGGCTGAATACCGCCTTCGGGAAGCTGCGGCAGGGAGAATGACCTGGCAGGTGAACATGGGGCTCGCTAGTGTGGATGATGAAGTCACGGGTCTCAAGGAGCTGGAAACATTCAACCAGGAGACAGGTCTTAAAATCAGTTTCTGTCACCAGTTACCAAAAAACATCGTAGGAACGCCCAAGGATAAACGCCAGGGCATTCCTACGGGTGTGGGTTTTGAACTGAACGAGTATGAAGACTGGCACCGCATCGCGCACGCGTCCACCATACAGCCGATCTTTGGCGACAATCACCTGGGTTATCCCAATTCTGTGGAGACCACCATCAATTGCCTCAAAGCCGGATGCAAATATCAGGGAATGTTTTGCATGTTTCATCAGGTGGCGCCAGGGTGCCCAGATGAAATCTGGAACATGAACGAAGTCATAAAGGCGGTGGGAATCTGCGCGGCGAAACATGACGAGGACGTGATCATCGCTTCCAATATGGATGACGGACTCCCTGCCTACTGCATGGATCTCGCCTCATACCTGGCCTATGCCAAATGGGAGAGATATGTGGTCGAGGATCTTTGTAAAGCAAGATATGCCATGAGTTTTGGCAATCTGACCAGCGATCTGATCCAAAAGGCTTCCATGTGGCTGGCGGCAAGCGACACCTTCAGCAAGGACGACCAGCCGGGCATTGAATTTATTTATCCCAACACAGTGGATCACTGGGATCATCACTTGCATTCCAATTATGGATTTCAGATCCCAGAAGGGCTGATGGTCACCCTAGTTGAAAGAAAGTACAAGACCGGAGCCTCGTTTCTAGCTGTCCCTATTTCAGAAAAGGTAGCGATCCCTACGGTTCCGGAGATGCTGGATATGCAGGGAGCCCTGCAGAGAACGGCGGAATCAGCGCCTTATTATGAAAAGCTCATCAACTGGGATGTTGTGGAAGAAACCAGAGATCGAATCAAAGAGTTTTCAGAAGTGATGTTCCAAAATTTCATGACTGGCATGAAAGAAGCGGGCATTGACATTACCAATCCCATAGAAATGATGGTGGTGCTGAAAAAGATGGATCCCACCAAGTTCGAGCAGCTGTTCCATCCTTCAATCGTACAAGAGGGGAAAGAACGGGTGGAGCCTGTCTTGCCTGCGGCGTTGTGGTCCTTTTCCGAGAAAATGGCTCTGGAAATCATCAATGATTTGAAGGACACAGAATATGCGGAGAACATCAAAGGAAAGAGCGTTTGCGTAGCTTCCGGCGATCTGCATTACTTCGGGCTGTATGTCATGACCAGAGTGCTTGAGGCCCTGGGTGCGGACGTTCTGTATGGCGGCAACTCCCTTGACGCAGTCGATGTCCTGGATCTTGCGGACGAATACGGGGTGGACACGCTCTGTGTCAGCCTGCATAATGGGCAGGCACTGGGTTACGCACAGCTGCTCAAACAACTGGCTGAGGAGAGAGGCCGTGAATATCATTTTTATCTAGGAGGGCTTTTGACGAGCTTTATCCATGAAGATGACGAAACGCCTTCCGATGTGACAGCGAATATAGAAGAAATGGGACTGCGCACATCGACTTCTGTTGAAGAGCTAGTAAAAATGCTTGCCGGGCAGAAGGAATAACGAACACGTCATCTGAGCACGGGAATCAATTGCCTGGTTTCTCTCGTGCGAAAGATCGATTACAAAGGAGAAACACAATGGGAAAAACTGAAAAAGTGACAGGAATGAGAAAGATCATTGCTGCTAGAATGAGTGAAAGCTGGCATACGTCACCGCGCGTGGTATATACCCTCAGCGTTGATATGACCAATGCCCAGAACTATATCAAGCAGTTGAACGAGGGCAATGCGGATAAGGCCAAGAAGGTCACTGCCAACCATGTGCTGATGAAGGCCTGCGCCGATGCCATGGCCGAATACGAATATGTGAATTCCAGCTTTACGGAAAATGGCATCGAGATTCATGACCAGATCAACATCGGCCTCGCGGTAGCTGTTGACAAAGGCCTGATCGTGCCAAGCGCCAAGGATGTGGGAAATAAAGATATCAGAGAGATCGCCGAAGAGACCAATTCTCTCGTTGAAAAGGCCAGAACAAACAAGCTGAATATGGATGAAATCTCTGGCGGTACTTTTACCATCACCAATCTGGGAATGATGGGCATTGAAAACTTTTCCCCGATCATCAATCAGCCGGAGGTGGCGATCCTGGGTGTCAACAAAATCATCGACACGCCGGCTGTCTGCGAGGGGCAGATCGTGATCAAACCGAAGATGAACCTGAATTTTGTCGCTGACCACAGAGTCATTGACGGAGCTTATGCGGCGAAATACATCTCAAAAGTGAAAGAAATCTTAGAAAGTCTCTAATTTGACAACTCCTTTTCATTACTGTGGCATCTGCGATGGGGCTGCGGTATATCATAAAAAACAATAAAATAGGAGAGGTTCAATTTTTTCTGAACCTCTCCTATTTTATTGAACGAGTCAAGCTGCTAATTAGGTCAGTACGCAGAGATATTCCTATGAGATGACACACACCATCATTTACAAAAGGAATGGCTCGTAGTAAAATAAAGAATACGAAGAACGGAGGCGCGGCGGATGGAAAGAGCGGTTTCACAAGGACGAAAAAAATTTAATACGGCAGGACCATGCGTACCACAATATCACTATATGGCAGATGTGAGGAACAAGATCGACCACATCATAAAAGAATACGTAGAACAGGAAGAGTATTTTACCATCAATCGGGCTAGGCAATACGGTAAGACGACAACTTTGTACCTACTGCAGGAGAATCTGAAAGACCGCTGCGTTGTTTTGAGCATTAGCTTTGAAGGCAAGGAAGAATATTTCACTTCTCTGCGGAATTTTGCGGAAGGATTGAATTTGAGTTTTTGTAAAGCTTTGAAAAAATCACATCTGGCGCTGTCCGCGATCTTTCAGGACCCAATCATCCAGCCGCTGGCAATGGAGGAAATCGGTGAACGAGTGACGGCCTTGTGCGAGCAGGCGGGAAAACCGGTCATATTGATGATCGATGAAGTGGACAAGGCCGCAGATAATCAGGTGTTTTTATCTTTCCTCGGAATGCTGCGAGAACGGTATCTAAGGCGGAGGATAGGTGGAGACAAAACTTTCGATAGTGTGATACTGGCTGGCGTGCATGATATTAAAAATTTGAAATGAAGCTTCATGCGGACGAGGGGCAGACTTATAATAGCCCTTAGAATATTTCTGCTGTTTTTGAAGTGGATATGGGGCTTTCAGTGGAAGAAATCGAGAGTATGCTCCAGGAATACGAAGATGATACGCATGCTGGCATGAATATGCGCCAGATGGCCCAAGGCCTGCGGGAGTACACAGGTGGATATCCATTTCTGGTAAGCTGCCTGTGCAAGCTCATGGACGAGAAAGGACTGCGCTGGGATAAAGGAGGGCTCCACACAGCGGTAAAGGAACTGCTGAGAACAAATAACACGCTCTTTGATGATGTGATAAAAAATATCAGGAATCATCAGGAATTCTCAGATCTGGCAGAGCAAATCGTGCTGCAAGGAGCGCAGGTGGCCTTTGAAATTCGTAACCCGATCATCCAGCAGGGTGTCATGTATGGGATCCTAAAGGAGCAGGATGGAAAGACAGCGGTTTCTAATGTTCTCTTTGAGACGTTAATCATCAACTATTTTGTGTCCGTCCGTTCCACGTATGCGCTGACTTCATCCAAATATGTGGAGAGTAGCCAATATGTTCAAAATGGAATGCTGGATATGGAACTGGTGCTGCGCCGCTTTTCCACATTTATGAAAGCAGAGTATCGGGACAAGGATGGCACGTTCATCGAAAACCATGGGCGGCTTCTATTTTTGAGTTTTTTGCGTCCAATCATCAATGGGACGGGGCATTATGCCGTGGAGCCGCAGACGAGAAAAAATAATCGGATGGACCTTCAAGTGTTTTATGGAAATCAGGAAATGATCGTGGAATTGAAGGCGTGGCATGGCGAGAAATACGAGCAGAGCGGATATGATCAGCTGGTCCGGTATCTGGAGGCCAGAGGTGTGGAAAAGGGATACATGCTGAGCTTTTGTGATAATAGGGAAACGCCTCGTGAAGATCGGACTTTTCAGTATCAGGGACATGAAATCTGTGAGGTGATCATAGCGTACCGGGATGCGTGAATAAGGAATCTTGCGAAACCTCTGGAATTATGGTGTCGGATTATTTTCGTGAAGTCACGAAAATGATAACTGTCGGCAAAGGCGGGCCGCCTGTGAGAAACATGAGGGTGTCATTACGCCAACAACCCCCAAAATGAAAGGCAAAAATTGCGCAAAAGCTGGAAAAACCTTGAAATCTTCAATTTTACGCATCAAAATGTTGGCAGACTAACAAAAAAATTCAAAATACGGTTTCGCAGCCTAAAATCCGCAATTTTTGTGCTGAAATCAGAGGTTTATTGGCGTAGTATCTTTGACCATATAGAGCTGCTTGGATGGGCTTGGAATCAAATTGCGGCATATCTTTCATTATTAATTTGGAAAAATAGGATTTTTCCCTGAAATCATTCCATTTTTTAATTACACAAAAAACTCTATAGTTACAATGGAATTCATATAGTTTTTTCTTATGCTGACTTACCCGACTTTCTGCGTCAAGCATCTGTGCGTTTATCACGGAAATAATCTGGTTCTTTAGGCTTTCCTGCCCGAATTCATGTCTGTCGGGGTCAACCCTGGAAAAATCAGCAAATGCGCCGCAGCTCCAAAGCGGGAACGCTTTGTGCGGAGCCCCACAAAAAGAATGCCGCTTTCTCCCATTCTGTGGTACAATAAAAGACAACAAGCACTAGTGGAACGAAAGCCAGAAAGGAGCCGCAGGGGGAACAGGAGGAAGAGACATGGCGAGAACGGTGGGGATCGGGCATCAGG
>CAJTYS010000042.1 GCA_910583765.1 uncultured Eubacteriales bacterium
TGTCCAACCACAATTCCATGTGCCAGACATGTACCAGAAGCTGGATGGACTGTGAACTTCAATCCTTGGCAAACAAGCTTTCTGTGGATAATGTTCGTTTTGAAGGCGAGCAGAAAAAGCTTCCGCTGGATATCGGCGTTTCCATTGTTCGTGACCCGAACAAGTGTATCCTCTGCAGAAGATGCGTCAGCGCCTGCAAAAACATCCAGACCGTCTCTGTCATTGACATTGTGGACAGAGGCTTTAACACCAAGATCGCAGCGCCGTTCGGCGTTTCCCTGGCAGACACGCCGTGCGTCAACTGCGGCCAGTGCATCAACTATTGTCCTGTAGGCGCGCTTCATGAAAAGAGCGATATTGACAAGGTATGGGAAGCCATCTACGATCCGAAAAAGCATGTTGTCGCACAGACAGCGCCTGCAGTAAGGGTCGCTCTTGGCGAAGACTTTGAAATGCCGATCGGCACGCCTGTAACAGGAAAGATGGTAACAGCCCTTAGAATGCTCGGATTTGATAAAGTGTTCGATACTGACACAGGCGCGGACCTGACCATCATGGAAGAAGGCGCGGAATTGATTGACCGCATCCGCGGCGGCGGCACTTTACCGCTGATCACATCCTGCTCGCCAGGCTGGATCAAATTCTGCGAACACAATTATCCGGACATGCTGGATCATCTTTCCAGCTGCAAATCACCGCACCAGATGTTCGGCGCAGTGCTGAAATCATACTATGCGGAAAAAGAAGGCATTGACCCGAAAGACATTGTCACCGTGTCCATCATGCCTTGCACAGCCAAAAAGTTCGAGGCAGCTCGTCCGGAAATGAACGTCAACGGTCTTTCCGACGTAGACGTTGTCCTGACAACCAGAGAATTGGGCAAGATGATCTATGACGTTGGTATTGACTTCCCTGACCTGGGAGACAGTGACTTTGACAATCCGTTTGGAAACGCTTCCGGTGCCGGTGTAATCTTCGGTACTACAGGCGGTGTCATGGAAGCGGCCCTGCGTACAGTGGCTGATATCCTCAACGATTCCTCTGCTGACAACTTTGAGTATGAAGAAGTCCGCGGTCTGGAAGGCATCAAGATCGCGACCATTGAAATCGCTGATCTGAAAGTGCGCGCAGCAGTGGCTCACGGTCTGGGCAACGCTAGAAAGCTGATGGACGCCATCAAAGCAGGTGAAGAATTCCACTTTGTTGAAATCATGGCCTGTCCTGGCGGCTGCATCAACGGAGGCGGCCAGCCGCTCCAACTGTCCGATGTAAGAAACTGGATCGACGTTCGGGAAGAACGGGCAAAAGGACTATACAAAGAAGACAGAGCGACTTACATCAGAAAGTCTCACAACAATCCTGCGGTCAAGAGACTGTACAAGGAATACTTGGGAATGGCTGGAGGCAAAAAATCACACGAACTGCTTCACACCCACTACCATGCGAGACCGAATTACGAATACGAAAAATAATCCTTTCTTTTTACAAAGAGCTGCCGCGAACGCGGCAGCTCTTTACTTGTGGAAAAAATATATTTTTCCCGCCGCTTGCGCTGGTCTCTAAAAAGTAGTATCCTACTTAAGTACAAATGTTGCACACGAGAAAGCGAGGGACCGATCATGGACACAAGAACAGCATTGATTGGGATTGTTGTTGAAAATCCCGATTCCGTTGATAAACTCAACAGCATCCTGCACGATTACAAAAAACACATCCTGGGCCGGATGGGATTGCCCCACCCTGCGAAAGACATCTCCATCATTAGCATTGCCATGGAAGCGCCGGCCGACACCATCAGCGCCTTGTCCGGCAAGCTGGGCGCCCTTCCGGGAATCAACACTAAGACCATCTATGCCAAAGTGTAAAGAAAATGGGATCAGAGCAATGATCAGCCCATGAATTTGGTCATCCTTGATCCACTGACCGGACGGCACTGGCAGGATCAGACTTTGAGAAACGCAGATCCCACGAAAAAAAGCCAGGCAGGTACATTTCTTTTCAGAAACACGTCTGCCTGGCTGTGTTTTTTCACGCTATGCTATATGCCTTATGTCCGGCACATAAGGTTATTTTTGATTGCGTCTTGCCTCGTTCATCAAGTACATGATATCCTGGGTCAGCGCTGCCGCCGCAATGGAAGTGATATTGCTTGGATCTTTGTCTGGCAGGACTTCCACCATATCAGCTGCTACGATATTGATCCCCTTCAATCCCTGCAGGACTTTTCTAATGGTGTCAGTGCTCGGTCCGCCGATCACAGGCGTTCCTGTTCCCGGCGCTGCGGATGGGTCCAGAGCGTCAATGTCAAATGTTAGATAAACTGGCATGTCACCCACGATGTCTCTGATTTTGCCTGCCAGTTCCTTTGGCGTCATGTCCAGGGCCTCCATAGAGCGGATAATGTGATAACCGCATTCCGTGAATTCTGTTCTGCAATAAAGCTGAACGGATTTGGATGGGTCGATGCACCCTTCTGCCTGCAAGTCATAGGCAAAGTTGGCATGAGACAAGTTATGCGTCCCATCTTCTTTCACTTCACTTGGGGAGCTGTCTTGGTGAGAATCAAAGTGAATCAATGCCAGCTTTCCATATTTTTCACTGACCGCCCGCACCGGACCATAAGGGATCGTATGGTCGCCGCCAATGGTCATAGGCGCCGCGCCCGCGTCCAGGATTTTTTTCACAGTTTGATAAGTATCTTCAACCATGAATTCCGTTGCTTTGGCTCCTACCCAGTAACCAACGTCGCCATAGTCGATGACCTTGGCTTCATCCGTCAGTTTGTAAGGCCATGGGTATTTGAAGCAGCACGCGATCAAACTCTGTTCTCTGACTGCTCTTGGCGCGAAACGCGCACCAGGTCTGAATGTCACGCCGCTATCAAAGGGTACGCCCATCACCACGATATCCGCGCCTTCCAGATCCTGCGTCACTTCACAATGATTCCAACTTGCGATCCCCGCATAATGTAAATGCTCTTGTACGTTATATTCCATATTCAAACTCCCCTTTCATCAGTCTTCGATCTCCATAGCGACCGCCCTAACCGGTGAACCGTCGCAGCCCTGAATCTTCAAAGGAAACGCAGCGACCACCACTTTGTCGAAATCGATCTTGTCAAAGTAAGCCCAGTTCTCACCGATCATCAGCCGCTTCTCGGAAAACAGGTCATGCACGGGAAACTCTGTCCCGCCGGACTCGTCTGCGTTGATGGTGTCGATGCCAATGAACCGAACGCCTTTATCAACCAGATATTCGGCCACTTCCCCCGCCACAAAGGGGTGATTGTAGAAAGCCTCGGTGCCCCGCTTCTTGTACCAATCCGTGCGGAACAGCACGATGGTTCCTGCCTGGATCTTCTCATCATAAGGCTTCACGTCCTCCATGGTGATCTTTTCCTTCTCCTTTTTGTCCGTGGCCTGGACCACCACCGCCGGCCCGAAGAAGAAATCCAGCTCCATCTTGTCGATGGTCTCCCCCTCGTTCCTGAAATGATACGGCGCGTCCACATGAGTGCCTGTCTGCGTCCCCACGTAAACTCCGGAAAGATTGTAATAGTCCTTTTCCACCGTATGGGTGGTCGTGATCTTCGGTTCAGGGTCTCCCGGATAGATCGGGCTGTCGTCCGACACTTCCCATGACAAATCCACGAATTTCTTTGCTTTCATCTTGTGCTCCTTTCATATTGTCCATCGCATGCGCTAGGAAATGTCCGCCGCAGAGATTCCGTGACTGCGGCGAACGCTGATTTTGAAAAATTCCCAAGGCCATCGAGCTTCGCCCCGCAGGTCTCAGCCCATGAGTTCCGATGTGCGAGTCTCAGCCCTCGGACCTGTTAAAACAAATCTTTGAATTTGGAGGCGTCCACGTCTTTGCCTTCCGCCCGTTCCTGGATGGCTTCCACCACCCTGTCGTGTCTGGCCTTGCTCAGCGGGTACGCGAACACAATGAGCACCGCGATGACGTACAAGCCGCCCACCAGGAACCCGTACACGTTCTTGAGTCCGGAAAGGGTTTCCGCGGACTGGACCGCTGCGTCGCTGTATCCGATGAAGGTGAGGATGGTTCCCAGCAGCGCCGCTCCGATGGCTCCGGAAGCCTTCTGCACGAAGGCCACAATGCCGAAGATCACGCCGTCAATCCGCTTGCCGGTCTTGAGTTCATGGACATCCACGCAGTCTGGGATCATGGCCCAAGGCACCTGATAAACCGCTGCGTTCCCCAGGGACATGAGGATCGCCAAAACGTAAACCATGCCAATGGAAGCTCCCGGCTGGATGATCATTCCTACCATGACGATGAGGACGATCCCTTCTAACCCCACTGCGATGACCCAAGCCGCTTTCTTGGAAAGACCTTGCATCAACCTGTCCGTCACCCAAGCCATGGCCACGCTGACTACGCCGAAGACCAGGGTCACTGTGGCAATCTGACCTTCCGTGAGGCCGATGTAGTTGGTGTAATAGTACACCTGAACCGCGTAATTGATGGTGTTGGAGAAGATGGCGATGCCAAAAATGAGCATCACGATCCTGGCCGGCTTGGTCTTAAACAGCTCGGCAACGTCCTTTGGCGAGAATTTGCTGGACCCGTCCCCTCTGTGACGTTCGTAGCCCTTGGTGGTCTTCCACAAAATGAAGATGAACAGCAGGGCCACCAGCATGTACAGGGCAATGGTCACGCTCCAGCCGTAATCGGAATTCTTGAACCAGCCGCCGAAATACGCCACCAGCACCAGGGTCGGGCTGATGGCCACTGTAGCACAAAGGCCAAAGTAATTTTTATACGTGGCCAGGGAAGCCCGTTCATCGTAGTCCAAGGTCATTTCTGAACCCAGGGCCGAGGACGAGATGTCCAGGACCGTCTGCGCTGTGTAGTAGAGCAGGACGATGATCACGAAATAGACCTTGGAGACTGTTTCACTGAACCCCCAGTTGGTGAACAGCAGCACGCCGATAAAGAAGAAGGGCAGCGCCACGCCAATGATCAGAGGGCGGCGCCTGCCTTTGGGACTTTTAATATTATCGGAGATGCTGCCCACGATAGGGTCAGTGATGGCATCCCACAGAGTACCTAGGGAAATCATTGCGCCGGCGAAAGCGGCGGAGATCCCCACCACGTCCGTGAAGAAATACAGGCCGTAGTAACTGAAAGCCGTCCATGCGATGAAGCTGCAATAGCCGGACAGCCCGTAGCCTAGCTTCACCTTGAAAGGCAGCTTTTCGCTTGGGCCGTTTGTCTTGTTTTGTTCCATTTTGAGTCCATCCTTTCATTCACATCTACAAAAATGCTTTTACAATTTCAAATCTCTTTAGCATGCTATGCTCATATCTATCGCAATTTTCGTGCCAAGACAGCAGAGCCTTGAAATTTCAACAAAATGTAGTGATTTTACGTTTTTAATTGTATTCATGTATGAATACCGCTCATGAACTCTCTATGGAATTTCAACGTTTATCCTTGTCTATTCAAATTTGAATGCATATTCACAATTGAATACTGCAAAATCATTTCTTGCTTTTATGCATCTTGGATCGTCACTCAGTTTTCACATATTTGGTGATTTTTCGATAAGCTGTGGCCTGACTGATTCCCAGCGCCCTGCCAACTTCTACGCTGTTGCCATATGCCTTGTACGCCTCTCTGATGATGTTGCCTTCAAAGTCTTCCACTGCTTTTGTCAGGTTATCGATTTCAGCTGGCGCCGCGCCGGAATTTCGGAGAGATTCCAGAGGCAGCGCGTCCTGCCCGATGATATTGCTTTCGCTGGTCATCGCTGTACGTTCCACAATGTTAGCGAGTTCCCGCACATTGCCTGGCCAGCCATAGTTCAGCAGCGCTTCCAAGGCGCGAGGATGGAAGGTTTTATGGAGCCCATACTTCTCATTGCTCTTTGCGATAAAGTGTTCTACCAGGGGAATGATATCATCCTTTCGTTCTTTCAACGGCGGGATCTGGATTTGGATCACGTTCAGCCTATAGTATAGATCCTTGCGGAACATGCCCTGCTCCGCGAACTCCTCCAGATTCCGATTAGAGGCAGTAATGAGGCGAAAATCCACTTTGATTTCTTTCGTTCCTCCGACTCTAGTGATCACTTTGTCCTGAATGGTCTTTAAAAGCTTTGCCTGGAGACTCAGCGGCATTTCAGAGATCTCATCTAACAGCAGGGTTCCGCCATTTGCCAGTTCGATCAAACCGACCTTTCCCTTTGCGCCTGCTCCAGTAAAGGAGCCTTTTTCATAACCAAAAAGCTCTGATTCCAGCAGATTTTCTGGTATGGCCGCACAATTGATATCAATAAACGGCCCCTCTTTTCGTTTGCTGTGCTGATGGACGGTTTTCGCCAGCATGGTTTTTCCAACACCCGAAGGTCCTAAAAATAAGATGTTCGCATCAAAGTCCGCCACTCTTCCGATCGTCTCTAAAATACCAGCCATGGCGCGGGAATGACTGATGACCCCTTCTTCTAGTGAGACCTGCTGCCGGAGCTTGTTGATCGTTTCTGTATATTGTTCGATTTTGTTTTCCAATTGTGAATATTGGTCTTGCAGGTCCATCAGCTCTGTGATGTCCCGGGAAAAGCTGACGACCAGCTGCAGTTTTCCCTGTTCGTCAAACACCGGAGTCGCTGTGACAATGACCTTTCGATCCCTGTTCGTCATCTGCGGCATGGTCTTTTTCTTTCCGCTCTCAATGACCTTTGCTATGATAGATGGTTTGAAAAAGCCTTCTTCCTCCAGATCGTAGACCGTCCTCCCAATGGCATATTCCTTTTCAATGCCGTACACGTCCTCAAAGCTGGGGCTGACCCGCAGCACTTCTCCCTTGTCATCTGAAATCAGCAGATCATCATGCATGGCATCTAAAATAGCATCAAAATTTTTCAATAAAACTCTCCTCGTTTCCTGTTGTTTCTCCACTTTTCTTCGTTCACCCCCTTATCAAACTCCCTTCCATGGAGCAGCAATCAAAATAAAGCGCACAAGTCTGCTTTATCAACTTGCGCGCTTTCTATCTGACAATTCCTTCATTGGCCATATCCTTACCCATGGATCCACCTTGCGTTCTATGGCTAGCGGAAAGCTAACGCTTTCTTCTCCCTCCGCCTTCTGCCACATGCATTCTAGCAATGGATTTTGCAATGGCGATCTGGGCACGGGCGATCTCATTAGGGTCATGCTTTGTCTCAGTGGTCAGCCAGTCCTCGGCCTTTGCCTTTTCACTGAGTACCCGCTCCATGTCAATGTCATCCGACCATTCGGCAGCATCTGTATAAATGATGATACTGTCCCGCACATCGATGAATCCGCCTGCGATGGCTGCGACTTTCCAGTCCTCATCCTTCTGGCTCTTTCCTTCTTCCTGGATCCACAGTTCACCGATGTCCAGCAGCTTGCAGGCCCAAGAGTGACCAGCCATGAAGCCTTCATCGCCCTCCAGCGTCCTTACAATGACCAGTTCCACTCTGCCTCTGTAGAACACCTTTGATGGCGTGATGACCTCCAGTCTTACTGTTTTACTCATGGCTCTGCTTAAACCTTTCTACGACTTCATCAATGCCGCCTGCTAGGAGGAACATGGATTCCGGTATTTCGTCATGCTTACCCTCCAGGATCTCTTTAAAGCCTCTGATCGTCTCTTTCAATGGCAGGTATTTGCCTGGTGTCCCAGTGAACTGTTCTGCTACGCTGAACGGCTGGGATAGGAACCTCTGGATCTTTCTAGCCCTGTTCACTACCAACTTGTCGGAATCCGATAATTCGTCCATGCCCAAAATAGCGATGATATCCTGCAGGTCCTTGTATCTTTGCAGCACTTCCTGTACGCCTCTGGCCGTGTTGTAGTGCTCTTCTCCTAAAATCAGCGGATCCATGATTCTAGAGGTGGATTCCAGTGGGTCCACCGCCGGATAGATCCCCAATTCAGTAATGGCGCGAGACAACACGGTTGTCGCGTCCAAGTGCGCGAAGGTCGTGGCTGGCGCTGGGTCCGTCAAGTCATCTGCGGGAACGTAAATGGCCTGAACGGATGTAATGGATCCCTTCTTTGTGGAAGCGATTCTTTCCTGCAGCGCGCCCATTTCCGTCGCCAATGTCGGCTGATAGCCTACTGCCGAAGGCACCCGCCCTAACAGGGCCGACACTTCGGAACCCGCCTGAGTGAATCGGAAAATATTATCAATGAATAGGAGCACATCCTGCCCTTCCTGATCTCTGAAATATTCTGCCATGGTCAGACCGGTCAAAGCTACCCGCATCCTGGCTCCAGGCGGCTCGTTCATCTGTCCGAACACCATGGCCGTCTTGTCGATTACGCCGGATTCGATCATTTCATAGTATAGATCGTTTCCTTCCCTGGTCCTCTCGCCAACGCCCGCGAACACGGAAATACCGCCGTGTTCCCTGGCGATATTGCTGATCAGTTCCTGGATGAGCACTGTTTTTCCAACGCCAGCGCCGCCAAACAGACCAACCTTTCCGCCTCTTGTGTATGGAGCGATCAGGTCAATGACCTTGATCCCTGTTTCAAAAATTTGCGCAGTCGTGTCCTGTTCGTTGAACTCCGGCGCGCTCCTATGGATCGAAGCTCTTGCTTTCGTAGCAACTGGGCCTTTTTCGTCAATGGTTTCTCCGATCACATTGAACATCCTTCCCAAAACATCGTTGCCCACAGGAACCTGAATCGGCGCGCCTGTGTCAATGGCTTCCATGCCTCGGGTCATTCCATCCGTGGAAGAAAGCGCGACACAGCGTACCACGTCATCGCCAATGTGCTGAGCGACTTCCGTCACAATGGTCCTTCCTTCATATTCAATGTTGATGGCGTTTAACAATTCCGGGATTTCTTCCGGTGCGAATTTTATATCAATGACAGGCCCTATAATCTGGTGTATGATTCCTTTGCCCATAGTTACCTCCTACTTTATTTTTGTGCCTCTGAACCGGCTACGATTTCGATGATCTGATCCGTAATGGACGATTGACGCGCCCTGTTATAGTACAGAGACAGATTATCTAGCATTTCCCTGGCATTGTCTGTTGCGTTTTCCATAGCCATTCGTCTTGCCGCATGTTCACAGGTGGCGGATTCCACCACAGCTGCATAGACCATCATTTCCACGTATTTTGGGATGAGGTAGTTAAAAACCGCTTCCACGGATGGCTCGTACTCCACCTCTTTTTCCAACTGCATGATGTCGGGATCTTGCTCAATGTCAAAAGGCAATAGCGTGACATTTTTCACTTCCTGCTCCAAACTGCTGATAAAGGAGGTATAAATCAGGACAACTTCATCGATTTCCCCTGAGTTGTACATTTCAATGATCGGCCGGCTCATTTCCTGTGTTTCCAAAAAGGAGATGCTTTCAGGAGGTTCCAGGTATTCGCTGTAAATATCATAGCCTCGCTTTTGAAAATATTCCTTGCCCTTGTTTCCGATGGCAATGATCACTGGTTTTTCCCAGTCAGCCAGGATCTCCCGTTCCGCCTCTTTGATCACATTGGAATTAAATCCACCGCAAAGGCCCTTACTGCTGGTCACAATAATATAGCAAGTCGTCTTGATTTCCCGATTTCCCAGAAGGTAATGCCTGGGGACATCGCTGCTGTTATTAAAGATTTCCGCAATAGAATGGGTGATATAATGAAAATTTTCGTTGGTCTTTTCAAAGGTGGCTTTGGCTTTTCTCAGTTTGCCGGCAGATACCAGCTTCATGGCGTTTGTGATATGTTCCGTGCTGGTAACGCTTTTGATCCGGCGTTTAATATCTTGCGTATTGCTGCTCGCCATTCCTTCCCCTCCCTTTTCATCAAATTAATGGATTTCCGAAAGCTTTAAAAAAGACTGCTTGCACTTTTCAATACCTTCCTGCAGCTGCTTTTCCGCGTCTTCTTCCAGTTTACCTGTGGCCTTGATCGATTTTGCCACATTCGGATACTGGGTGTCCATGAACTCTAAAAGCGCCTTTTCAAAAGCTTTGATCTGGCTAAGATCCAAGTCAGCTAAGTAATCATTGATCGCAGCGTAAATGATCATGACTTGATGCTCTACCAGAACCGGCTGATACTGAGGCTGCTTCAAAATCTCCATCAGGATCTGTCCATGATCCAGACGTTTTTTCGTGTCCGCGTCCACATCAGAACCAAACTGCGAAAAGTTCGCCAGCTCTCTGTACTGAGCCAATTCCATCTTGATTTTACTAGCAACCTGTTTCATGGCCTTGATCTGAGCGTCTCCCCCTACTCGAGAAACGGAAATACCCGCGTTCACCGCTGGCCTCTGTCCTGTGAAGAACAGCTCTGTCTCCAAGAAGATCTGTCCATCTGTGATAGAAATCACGTTTGTCGGGATGTACGCCGACACGTCTCCGGCCTGGGTCTCGATGATCGGCAGCGCCGTGATAGAGCCGCCGCCCAGTTCATCCGACAATTTCGCCGCCCGCTCCAAGAGCCTGCTATGGAGATAAAACACGTCTCCTGGATAAGCTTCTCGTCCAGGTGGTCTTCGCAGCAGCAGGGACATGGCTCGATAAGCCACTGCGTGCTTTGACAAATCATCGTAAACAATGAGCACATGCTTTCCTTCGTACATAAAATGTTCGCCAATGGCGCATCCCGCATAAGGCGCGATGTACTGCAGCGGCGCTACTTCCGAAGCAGTGGCGGACACTACGATGGTATAATCCATGGCTCCTTTATTTTCCAGGGTCTGCACCAGCTGCGCAACTGTGGACTGTTTCTGTCCGATGGCCACATAGATGCAGATCACGTCTTCTTCTTTTTGGTTCAAAATCGTGTCAATGGCAATGGCCGTTTTTCCGGTCTGCCTGTCACCGATGATCAGTTCTCTCTGACCTTTTCCAATAGGAATCATGGAGTCAATGGCTTTGATCCCTGTCTGCAGCGGCTGGCTGACTGATTTCCTTTGCAGCACCCCAGGCGCAGGATATTCCACAGGCCTGTGATCCACTGCTGTGATCGGTCCCTTACCATCAATAGGCTGACCCAAGGCATTGACCACTCTGCCGATCATCTCTGGACCTACCGGTACCTCTACGACTTTGCCTGTGGGCTTTACGATATCACCTTCCTTGATTTCTTTATCAGGGCCCATGATTACCGCGCCTACGTTATCCTCTTCCAGGTTCAGAGCCATGCCGTAAATTTCTCCCGGAAATTCTAATAGTTCGCCTGCCATGCACTTTTCCAAGCCATACACTCTGGCAATACCGTCACCGACCTGTATGACAGTCCCAAAATCCGAGATTTCCAGCTGGTTCTCATAATTCTTGATTTGTTCTTTTATGACAGCGCTTATTTCCTCTGGTCGTAAGTTCATATGGCCATCTCCTCCTTATCTTTCCATGATTTTGCTTCCCAAATCTTCAAAGCGTTTCCGTATGGAAGCGTCAATGATGCGGCCGTCTACCAGAATCTTTATGCCGCCAATCAGTTTAGGGTCCAGCTTGTTGTCCAGTTTTACTGTCTCCCGCAACAGGCCGGAGGTCTGTGCCTCCAGCTTTTCTAACTGCTGTGGCTTTAAAGGCTGCACAGAATAAACGGTCCCGTAAAAGACGCCTTCTTCATGGTGGACCATGTCCTCGTATGCTTTGATGATCCTTGGAAGATGGTATGTCCTTCCTTTATCCACCAGGATGTACAGCAGGTTCAAGAGTTCCTGACTGATCTGCTCGGAAAAAACCTGCTTGATGACTGCCTTTTTTTCCACTGCGGAAATAGCCGGATAATTGATGAACGTATGAAATTCAGGCTCTTTTTCCAGAATGTCAAGAACCTGGCGCGCTTCTTCCAAAATCAAATCGCGCTTGCCGACTTCACTCGCGGCCTGCAGCAGCGCGCTGCCGTAAGTCGTCCCAATCGTCAGTTCTGCCATTGCCTTGTACCTGCCTGTTCAATAATCTCATCAACGATCTGATCCTGGCCAACCTGTCCGATGCTCCGCTCTACGATCTTTTCCGCTGCCAGCAGCGCCAGCACCGCTACTTGCTGTTTCATGTCAGCCAGCGCTTTTTGACGCTCCCGTTCGATCTGTTTTTCCGCGGAAACGATCATCGAGTCCGCCTTCGCATGGGCATCTTCAATGATGTCAGCAGCCTGGGATTCCGCTTGGATTTTCGCCTGCTTTATGATCTCACGGCCTTCTTCTTCTACCTTTGCGATTTGCCGATTGTAATTTTCCATCTTCTCATCGGCTCTTCGATTGGTCAGTTCCGCATTGTCAAGGGCGTCCCGAATGGACTGCTTTCTGGTGTCCATCAAGTTCAAAAACGGCTTGTATAAAAATTTTGTCAGCAGCCCTACTAAAATCAGGAAATTGATCAAGTAAAACACAAATTGAATCAAATTGACTCCCAATGCCTCTGCCATAGCTTCACCCTCCTTTTCCTATTTGATGTACGATCTGCCTGTCTACAGCTTCGCAAACAGCAGGAAGGCTACAAGGAGTCCGTAAATACTCAAAGATTCCATGAACGCAAAGGAAAGGATCATATTTGTACGCAGCATGCCAGCTGCTTCTGGCTGACGAGCCATTCCTTCCAAACCTTTCGCCGCGGCCAGGCCCTGTCCGATTCCAGGCCCGATCGTCGCTAAACCAATCGCCAATGCTGCTCCTATTGCTATTAAACCCATCTTTCATTTCTCCTTTCAATTTGTAAATCATTCTATTTCCAGCAGGTTCTTTCTAGAACCCGCTTTCAAACAATACTTGCGCGGCTAGCCCTTGCTCTATGCGTGGGCCGCCAATTCTTCTCCCTCTTCCAGTTCAGGAAGCGCCTCTTGAATATAAATTCCTGTCAGCAGAGAAAACACCAGAGCCTGCACCAGTCCCATCAAAACGCTGAGTCCCTGCATGATGACCGGAAGGCCGATGGGGATCAGTTCAAAAAAGGACTCGGTGACAGTCTCTTCACCAAAGACATTGCCGTAAAGCCTTAGAGTCAAAGACACTGGCTTTACCAGCTCTTCCAATATCATAAGCGGCAGCAGGAACGCAAAAGGCTTGAGCAGGTGTTTGAAATAACACAGGCCATGATGCTCTCTGACTCCGATGATCTGGACCGCGAAAAAAACGATGATCGCCATGGCCGCCGTGCAGTTGATGGAACTGGTTGGCGCGGCTAACCCGTTGACATGGCCGGAACCAGGCAGCAATCCTGAATAATTGGCGATCAGAATGTAAATGAACAGCGTCGCTACCAGAGGGAAATATCTCTTGCAGGCTTTGCCGCCCAAGATGCCTTCAAAGAAGTTATACAAACTTTCTATGGCCCATTCCATGAAATTCTGCATCCCTGATGGGACCATCTGCAGCCGCTTTCCCGCGATCATGGAAAGTACCACCAATATGATCGTAATGACCGTGCTCGTGATCATGCCATTTGAAATCCCAATGGCGTTTAAAGTCTCTATCATATCGTTATCTGCTCTCCTTTCGTCTGTCCTCTTGTTTTTTTTGTCCTAGTGCCAAAACTTTGTTCATGATCGTTAAGGCCACGGCTGTCCCGATCAAAAATGCGATCCCGTCAAAAGGCATCACGTTCCGCGTAAAAAACGCTGCTGCCAGCACTAGTATGTTCACAGCATAGCTAATGAAGGATCTGGCATACAGCCCTCCCAAAGAATCCATGCCGCTGTTTTCAGATGCATGTTCTTTCAAGTATTTCTGCCAAATGAAAAGGTTTTTTAGATGCCCCGCGGCACCTCCAAATATCAGCCCTGCGATCGCTCCAATGGCATAAGTCACTTTCCTTCATCTCTCCTTTATCGAGTTCTGCCTCAATTTGTCCGCTTCTTCCCAAATAGCCTGGAAGCATACGAACTTTTTTGCCATGCATCTTATATTATAAACCTTTTCTATGAAAAGTAAAGAAATGTTAAAGATTAAGCAAATTTTTTTGCCCAGCCCTCGTTCTTTTCTTGAAAACCCCTGAATTTTCAATGTGTTCCCGTCAAATCGCCTATTTACGATTATGAAGAAGACGGGAAATTACAGCAAAATTTTTCACAATTCATCCCATAAATTTGCCGAAAACCACCCGTTTTTTATGACTAATTTGCTATCACTCTGTTTGCTCACCAGATTCCAAAACAATGTTCCTCACCCACTTTTTGGAGAAAAACCGCTTTGTCAAAGCCAGACCTTTCACGACTTCCTCTAACTTGACCGCGAGGACCGCCAAGTAAATGGGCCAGCGCAGCACCAGGGAAGCGAAAAATGCCATCGGCACGCCAATGCACCACACGGACAGCACTTCTGCCAGCATAGCGAACCTGGTGTCACCCCCGCAGCGAAGCACGCCTGTGATAATGACCCCATTATAAACAGACAGCCACATGCAGCACCCATATACAATGAGGATCAAAAATGCGTAATGAGCGCCTTGCTCTGTGAAGTCAAAGAGTCCCAGCAATGTCTTGCCAAACAAAATCAACAGCCCGCCGCCGCATGCGCCAATGACAAGACCAATGACCACCAGCTTTTTTGCCAGGCGATACGCATAATCCAGTTTGCCTTCGCCAAGCTTTTGCCCCACTAAGATCAGCACAGCGTCTCCAACGCTGAAAGCTGCCAGGATAAACAAATTGTTGATGGTATTGCATGCCTGCACCGCGGCGCCTTCTGTCACGCCGATCCTGGCAAAAGCAGCGATATACAGCGCGGTTCCCAATCCCCACATGCTCTCGTTAATTGTGGTTGGGACAGCGTTTTTAACGACTTTCAGCGCCAGCTCTTTGCGGAAGCCAAAAAACTCTCTGATTGGCCCGCGAATGATGTTATGTCTTCCAAACACCACATACAAACTCAAGGTCAGCTCCAAAACGCGCGCGAGCGCAGTAGCCAGCGCAGCTCCCGTCACGCCTAGTTTCGGCGCGCCAAAGCTGCCAAATATGAGCACATAGTTGAGGAAGGTGTTTGTCAAAAATGCTGCTCCGCTGATATAAAGAGGAATCTTGGTCTGCTGCGTTGCCCGCAGAGCCGCGGTCAAGGGCACTGTCACGGCATTGCACAAAAAGGTCAGAGCCCCTGTCCGCACATAGCTGGAGCCAAGTTCTATGATCTCAGGAAAATTAGTGAAGATCCGCAGCACGTATTGAGGAAAAAACATGGCTGCGATAAAGAAAAGCAGGCTTACGCTCAGATTGACCGTTATGGCAAAGCCTGTGGTCCTTCGTATATTGGACAGATCTTTTGCGCCAAAATATTGAGCCATGAAAGTGGCGCAGCCGCTGGTGAATCCAAAGAGCATCATCCAATGGATAAAATAAATCTGCACGGACACGCCAACTGCGTTTAGCTCTGCTTCCCCCAGGCTCCCTACCATCAGATTGTCCACTAAGCTGAGGGAAGAGGCGATCAAACTCTGAAGCGCGATAGGCAAGGCCACCACTGCCAGAGTTCTCAAAAGCGCCCTATTATTAATATGATTTAAGTCTTCTCGTTTTTGCATTCTTCCTTCCTACTTTTTTTCTCTTTGCTTTCTTCTTTGCGAATATTGACTGCGTGGATCTCTATTTTCTTGTTGCTGGTGTCAGAAAGCAGCACATACAGCAGCATGACGGCAATGGCTAGAAGTCCCAGGCATTCTACCATCAGTCCCCTGCTGTACTCTACGGCCACCACACCCATGATGCCACTGATACAGTACATGATCATCACAGATCTGCGGTGTCCAAAGCCCGCCCGCATGATCCGGTGATGTAAATGTTCTTTGTCTGCCACCACGATAGATTGTCTTTTGACGATGCGTCTAAGAATGGCAAAAGCAGTGTCAAAGATCGGCAGTCCCAATACCAGGGCCGGAATTGCCACGGCCACTACAGTGGCGCTTTTTACTGGCTGGATCAAGGAAAAGGTCGCCAGGCAAAATCCCAGGAACTGAGAACCGCTGTCCCCCATGAAAACCTTTGCCGGATGGAAATTGTAAGGCAAAAATCCCAGCGCGCCGCCTGCGATGGCCAGCATCGCAGTGGTGGCCACATAATGGCCCCTGGTGTATCCCGCATAGGCGATGCAAAGGGACGCGATGGCCGCGATCCCTGCTGCCAGGCCATCCAGACCATCCACCAAATTGATGGCGTTGGTGATCCCTACGATCCAGATCACTGTGATGATGAACGAAGGAACATTGCCAAAAGCCAAATCGCCCCCTCCTAAAAATCCGTCAATGAAGTTCAGTTTGATGCCAGAAGCGTAAACGACGCAGCCACAAACGATCTGCCCCAGCAGCTTTAGCATTGGGCTGATGTTTTTCAAATCATCTGCCACTCCAAACAAGTAGATGAGCACGCCGCCGATCAAAAGGCCGCCTATGCTTTTTCCCGGAATAAAGGCAGGCATGATAAAGATGAACGTGGAGAGCATGACGCCGATAAAAATCGCCATGCCGCCGAATCGAGGCATGGGCCTGTCATGGACTCTTCGTTCATCCTTGGGCACATCCATTGCCCCTATCTTTGGTGCCAGCCAAATGGCCATCGGGGTAAAAATAACAGCTGCCGCGAACGCGGTCAGAAATGAACCCCATAGTGCGAAATAATTGATCTCCACGTTACTGGTCTCCTAACATTACGATTTTGAGTCCCGCTTCCGCAAGGATGTCCACTGACATCTGATCCGGATATCCTTCTTTCACCACGATCCTCTTGATGCCTGCGTTAATGATCATCTTCGCGCAGATGACGCAAGGCTGATTCGTTATGTATATGGCAGCGCCTTCGATGCTGTGGCCCAGTGTCGCGGCTTGGATAATGGCGTTTTGTTCCGCATGAAGAGCCCTGCACAATTCATGCCGCTCACCAGAAGGGATCCCCAACTGCTCTCGCAGGCAGCCGCCTTCCCGCTCGCCGCAGTGTTCTAATCCCTGAGGCGCGCCATTATATCCTGTGGCAATGATATGCCTGTCCTGCACAATGACCGCGCCTACCTGCCGCCGCAGGCAAGTAGAGCGTTCTGCTGTGAGCACTGCCATTTTCATAAAATATTCATCCCATCCCGGACGTTGATCTTTCATATCCTGGTACCTCCTTTAAATCGTAATAGATCTCAGCTAGGTAAAGGCCCTGGGGCGGCGCGGTATGGCCCGCGTTCTGCCGGTCTTTACCGCGAATCACAGCCTCCAGTTCCAGGGGATTCCGTTTGCCGAGGCCAACTTCTACCAAGGTCCCTGTGATAATCCGCACCATATTGTACAAGAATCCGTCTCCTGTGACTTTGATGTGAATCTCTTCATCGCCCTCCACGATCTGAATCTGATATATGGTCCTTACCGTTGTCTCCCGCGGCGTCCCACCTGTGGATTGAAAACATTGGAAATCATGGGTCCCTGTGATCTGCTCTGCTGCCTGGCGCATGGCCCGCGCGTCTAAAGGCCTCCCGATCTCATAATAATAATTTCGCCGGAACACATCTGGCCTTCCTGAAATATCCAGTTTGTAGACATAGGTTTTTCCCTTTGCGTCAAACCGCGCATGAAAACCCAGAGGCATTTCACGAACCTCCTTGATGTGAATCGGACCAGTGGCGCCTCTTCCCCGCATGCCGCCGGACAACCGATTGTTCACTGCCAGGGCCACCCGATCTGTTGGAATGCCAAAATCGCCTTTCATGGTGGCTCGCTGACCATAGGCGTGGACTCCCGCGTCTGTCCTGCTGGTTCCTTCTACTTTCATTTCTCGCCCGCAGACAGTGCTGAGGGCTTGCTCCAGCGTCCCCTGCACGGTCTTGACGTTGGGTTGTCTCTGCCAGCCAAAAAAATCAGTGCCATCATATTCAATGGTCAGCAGCAAGTTTCGTTCCATGCTCTGCTCCTGCCTCATCTTTTCGGCAGCTCGATCCTGCGGTTTTCCTT
The DNA here is from genome assembly GCA_910583765.1 of uncultured Eubacteriales bacterium. GTDB lineage: Bacteria > Bacillota > Clostridia > Peptostreptococcales > Anaerovoracaceae > Hominibacterium. Next base: position 17,873 of record CAJTYS010000042.1, read on the forward strand.
GGACGGCCGATAGAGGACGAATTTGTGTCCAATGGCTTGTACGAATTCCGCGTCCAACTCTTCTGCCAACTGGCTCGCCACATCTTTTGGCGGAAGGCCGCAGCCCTGCTGGAGCTTGGCTTTAACCAGTTCTCTAGTCTCAAAGCCCACTTCCATTTCTTTTTTTATATTGTCTGTCAGGCCGTTTTTCCCTAAAAAAACAGTAGGCTCCAGTTCTTGTGCCAGCTGTTTGAGGAAACGCCTTTGCTTGCTTGTGATCATAAACGCTCCTATGGTTCTATCTTCAAAAACATACAACTTTAGTATAATATGAAATGCCCTTTTTTACAACAGCGGCCAGATAATTACCGTGTAAAAAATCGCGGCTCCGCAAATATAAGGGCCCAGAGGCAGCGTATCGTCTCGTTTTACTTTTTTCCTCAGGATCAAGATGGAAAACACCACTGCGCTGCTGATGGCAGATAAAGCCAGGGTGGTGAGCGTGCCCTGAAAACCCAGACAAAGGCCGACAGCCGCGAACAGCTTTACGTCTCCCATGCCCAGAGACTCTTTTTTGAAAGCTAGTTTCCCTGCTGCCGCGGAAGCCAGCATGATGCCGCCGCCCAGGAGCATGCCCCATAGAGGCTGCGGCATGGTTTGATGATAAGGAATGAATCCCATGGCTGAGATTCCTGCTAAGATCACGAATTGATCTGGAATGATGCCATATTTTTGATCTGCCGCGGCAATGACTAAGAGCGCCCAGCTAAACGCGAGTCCTGCCAAAGCGAACTTCCAATCAAAGATCGCCAGCCGAATGGCACCTGCTGCGAAAAAGCCGGAAAACACCCATTTCCATGGAACGCCTTTGATCCGCTGGGTATAAGGATCTTTCAATTCTTCACTAGGCTCTTCTCCATAATCGCACAGCCATTTGGCTGGAATCTTGTTGAAAATATAGACCGCGCCGTGACCTGCCAAGATTCCAAGGAGGATGGCCGCGAAAATTTTTATCAAAATTATGATAAGATTCGACACCATTCTGCCCCTTTCCCCTTTTCTTTTCTCCAATTTTACCAGTTTCGACAAAATACCACAATCTTTTTCCCTGAAAACGCAGAATTTGTCGGAAATGATTTGTGGATTTTTGTCTGATTTCCTTATAAAATCTATATAAATAGCAAAGCAAATACAGCGTATGGTGTCTCTATGATCTGCCGCGCACATGATATGACATCGAAGGATATCGCCGGATCATGATTTGCGTCAATGGCAGCGCGAAGGCGCTCCGCTGGGACCAAAAGTCAGAAAGGGTACGAAAAATATGATAAAAGAAACAACTATCTCAGAGCACTGCGGCGGCCAGCCTTACGCCGGAAAAGCGCAGGCCATCGAAAATCTAGGCGGCAGCCTGGCTCTTTACGAAAAACATTTGGCTAGGTTCAAAAAGAATTACGCTCAGGCCTATGTTTCCATACAGGAATATCTGGACACGGACCACAAAAAAGAAGCCCAGCGATTCGCCCACTCCATCAAGGGGCTAGCCGGCATGCTGGGCTTGACTTGTCTTGCCCGCTCCGCAGAAGCCCTGGAGATGGCTTTGGGCAGCAATGCCGAAGATCTTTCCATAGAGCTTTCCGTGTTCCAGGAACGCCTGGAGGAAATCACGGCGCATTGAAAGCGCTCCTTGCGGTCGCACTGATTCCATCGTATAATAACTATGTCGCAGAAACATCCATAGAAAGATAGAAAGAAGGTAGGAATCCATGAATCGAGAAATGAGAAATAAACAGCGTCAGGTTTCTGACCAAATGGCAAGAGAAATGCTGCTCCAGGGAACAGAGGGAACCCTATCCATGCATGGGGACGATGGTTATCCATACGGCGTGCCCTTTAACTATGTGTACATGAACAATGCCATCTATATCCACACCCTCAGCCAAGGATACAAAATCGACGCTTTGAAAGCAAATCAAAAAGTCTGCTTTTCTGTCATTGTCCGCTCTCAGATCATCCCGGAGCTGTACACTGCTCGTTATGAAAGCGTCATTGTCACAGGCGACGCGAAGTTCGTTGAAGAACAAGCAGAGTGCGTTCAAGTCCTAGAAGAATTCGTGTCACGTTTTTCACCGGGCTTAGAAGACGGTGGGGCGAAATTTATCAGAGCGTCCATTGGCAGAACAGCGGTCATTAAAATCAATATTCGGGAAATCAAAGGGCGTTCGTTCCGTTATGCTGCCGATGCCGTTTGATCCTAAGGACCACGGCCTGCCTTTGTTCGACCCCTGCAAAAGACAGTCAGATCCAATGCGGCGGCATGTGATCTGACTGTCTTTTTCCGCGCTTTCCCTGTTCTCATCAAAGAACAGTCTATTCTTCGCTATCCGGCTCTGTGTCCACATGCTCTGTCTGCGGTAAACATTGTTCGATTTTAATGACAGACACTTCGTAGGCTGTTTTCACGCTCACGTTTCCCTCTTCGTCCCGTTTTTTGTATTCTCGGCTCTGGATCCGCCCTTCAAGTCTCAGCTTGCTGCCCACTTCCTGCTCACCGCCAAAAGCCGCGTTTCGCCCCCATGCGATGCAGGGTATGTAGTCGGATTTATTGTACATGCGGTTCACCGCGAGCATGATGTCGCAAATTTCTCTCCCCAGGGGAGATGTTCTGCGGACTGGCTGTTTGCACACGAAGCCTTCCAGAAAAACATGATTCTCATAGGCCGCTTCTTCCTCCAAATTGCGGAGTTCTCTTGCGAACACCACGACGTTCAGCCTATTTTTGCCGTCTCGCTCCTCATTGTATGTACGGATCTGTCCAGACACTTCCAGAACGCAGCCTGGCCTTAAATCCAATCCGCCCATCAGCCGCTCGGACACCATCAGCCGGATGCAGTCTTCATAACCGCTCTTTCTCAAGATCCCCAGCAGCAGGATATAAAACGATTCCCCATATGTTTTGTGGCTGAACTCCAGCTCTGACAGCACTTTTCCCACCAGGCGCGCAGTGTTTCCTTCCAGAATCTTTTCCATAAAAAATCCCCCCAAGCAAAGTATCTCTAAAATATATTGCCCAGGGAGAGAAATTATTACTGAAAATCCAGCTTCATCACTTCCGGATGACAGGTTTTTCCGTACTGGGGGCAGGTCAGGCACTCAAAAAAGTTCGGCGCTTTTTCCCTTGGTACGGTTTGAAATCCATATTTTCGGAAAAATTCCGGTGCTCTGGCCACCAGATAAATGCTGCTGCCGCCTTGAGAAAGGGTTTCTTCTACTGCTTTGTCCAGCAGGACTTTGCCGATTTTCAGCTTCCGGTAGATCTTTTCTACCGCAATGCCGTCAATGATGAATTCTCCTTCTCTCTTGGCCAGCACTAAGGCTGCCATCAGGTGCTGGTCATTTCCATGGACCACTTCCCAGCATTTCACGATATCCGTGGGCACTGGCTCTTCTTCGGAAAACTCCAGCTCATTTTCAATGAAAAAAGGAACCAGCTTTTCGTAGTCCTCGGTTTGCCTCATGGTAAAACGAATCATTTATATGTCATCCTCCTCTGTAAAAATCCGCAGCCGGTTGTGGAGCAGGCTGAATTCCAATGGGAATTTTTCGCCCTTTTCTCCATCAATGTCTGTTGAAATGTCACCGTCTGACTCGATCCGCAGGGAATTGGTCTTGAAGGTGAGCACATTCTTGTTTTTAGAATGATTTCCGTGGATCACGTTAAAGAGCATCGGCCCCAGCTCGATGATCGGCATTTTTCGGAACAAGATCACGTCCATCAGTCCATCGTTGATTTCTGATTCCGGCGAAATCCGCTTGAAGCCGCCGGCGGAAATGCCGTTCATGACCACCATGAAATACATCTCTTCTTCATAGGTTTCTTCCGGCGTGATCAGTTTGACCTTATGGGCCCGCAAGTTCGGCACTTCTGTGACTGCTTTCAAATAATAGGCCATCACGCCCAAGGTGTTTTTCAGGTTGGGATCCGTCTTTTGGCTCACATCGATGAGCGCGCCCATGGCCGCCACATTGATAAAATGCCTGTCATTGACCTTTCCCACATCCGCGTTTGTAAAATGCTCTCCCAGGGCAATGTCGATCATGCCATCGATATTGCTGGGGATCTCAAAATAGTAAGCAAAATCATTGGCAGTGCCTGCCGGAAAGATGGCCAGAGGCAAATTGATATTATTTCGAATCATGGCGTTCACGCAGATATTGATGGTTCCATCACCGCCCGCGGCAATGATCTGGCGGTACTTGCGCACATCCATGGTGGACAAAGCGTCATCAATGCTCCTGCCCTTTGCCGCTCGGATGGGCACAATCTGATAGCCTTCTGTTTGGAATCGGTCTATGATATAATCTAAGTTATTTTTGAACAGGCCGTTTCCTGAATGTGGGTTGTAAAATAGTAAAACTCTCTCTGCCTTTTTTTCACACATGTTAAAGCTTCCCCCTTATTTCTCCGATTAAGTACAGCGATCCCGCGAACAGTACCACATCCGGGCAAGGCTTCGCGTCCATGGCCAGGGCAAAAGCCGCATCTGCGGTTTCCGCGGTTTCACAAGCTCCGCCGTCTTGCTTCAAAAGCTCTGCCAGCTTTGCCGCAGGCAGTTTTCTGGGATTGTCCGGCTGGGTGGCGATGAACCGATGAGAAATCGCCCGAAAATGCGCTGCGATCTTCTCTGTTTCTTTATCTGCCAGCATGCCTGCCACTACTAGGATCTCATGGCCTTTGTAATAGCGTTCCATAGTCTGGCGCAAGGCTTTCGCGCCTGCCTCATTGTGCGCGCCGTCCAAAACCACCACCGGCTGCTCTCCAAAGGTCTCAAAGCGGCCGGGCTGTCTGGCCTTTTCCAAGCCCTGGTACAGTTTGTTTCGCGATACCTTTATTATACCTCTTTTCCTAAGAATTTCCAAGGCTATTAATGCGGTTTTCGCGTTTTCCACCTGATGTCTCCCTGCCATGGAAACTCGGACTTCACTGTAATCCGTCCCATAAATCTCCATGTCAAAGAGCGTTCCTGCTGCTGATTCTTCCCTGATCCCGTATTTCAGCTTTGTGGCATCGTACAGCACGCAGCCTCTTTCATAGGCCCGCCTTGCGATGACCGCGGCGGCTTCTCTTTGCTCCACATTGGAAACCACGGGCACGCCTGCTTTGATGATCCCCGCCTTTTCTCCCGCGATCTCTGCCAGGGTGCTGCCCAGCTGCTGCATATGGTCATAAGATATGGAAGTGATCACGCTGACCAGCGGTTTTTCCACCACATTGGTAGAATCACCCGTTCCTCCAAGTCCTACCTCCAAAATCACAAAGTCTGCTTTTTTCGCGGCAAAATAAAGAAAGGCAATGGCTGTCACAACTTCAAATTCCGTAGGAGAATCAAAGCCTTCTGCTACCATTTCCTCCGCTTTTTCCACTACCTGGTTTGTATGCGTTTCTAATTCCTGGTCTGTGATGAATCCGCCGTTAAATTGGATCCGTTCGTGAAAGCTTTGGATAAAAGGCGAGATGTACATTCCCGCCTGATATCCGTTTTCCTGCAGTGCTTCATATAAATATCTGCACACAGAACCTTTTCCATTTGTGCCTGCCACATGGATGACCCGCAGTCCTTGTTCCGGATGACCCAGCTTTTCCAGCAGCAAGTTCATTCTCTCTAGTCCCAGGACGCTGCCAAAGCGGTCAAATCCATGTATTTTCTCAATTGCGTCCATATTTTCCATCCTTTTTGATCATTTTTTATGATAATTTTCCTTCTACCATAGCCAGCCGCTCACATACTTTGGACAGCATGTCTTCGTACTTGGCCATTTTTTCTTTTTCTTCATTCACTACTTTTTCCGGCGCTTTCTTCACAAAGCCTTCGTTGGAAAGTTTGCCTTTCACCCGCTTCACTTCCCCTTCCAGCTTTTTCTTTTCTTTTGTGAGGCGTTCCAGTTCCGCCTGGTAATCCACCAGATCATCCAGAGGGATGAAAATTTCCGCCCCATCGATCACTGCGGACATGACTTCCTCTGGCACGTCTTTTTTGTCCTGAATAAAAGTGATCTCTGTGATGTTGGCCAGTTTTTTGATGTACCGCTCACCGGCCTTTACTGTCTCCATGGCATCGCCCTGGGCCAAAATCACGGCCCGCAGCTGTCTGCTCGGCGCTGCTTCTGCTTCCGCGCGGATGTTTCGGATGCTGCGGATGGCTTCCATGGCCATTTGCAGCTTTTTCACTTCTGCCTCAAAGGTCTGGGTCTCGTCATAGATTGGCCAGTGTTCTTTGATCAGGAAGTTGTTCGGGTTATCTTTAGCAGGCGCATCCTTTGGCAGGAAGCCCCAGATTTCTTCTGTGATATACGGCATGAACGGATGGAGCATGCGGAGCATGTCTTTCAGGGCTTTCACCAGCACGTACCTGGCTGTCGCCTTGTCTTCCTCATCATCGCCGTAGAGCCGGCCTTTTACGATCTCAATATACCAGTCACAGTATTCGTTCCAGATCAATTCGTAAACCCGCTGGCCTGCCAGTGCCAGATCAAATTTTTCCATGGTCTCTGTCACGTATTTGGCCGCACTGTTCACTCTGGACAGGAGCCATTTGTCTTCGTCCTGCAAGCCATTGTCAGTCATGGTCTTAAAGTTGCCCTCTTCATCCTGCAGGTTCATGATCACGAACCGAGACGCGTTCCACAGTTTGTTGGCGAAATTCCTGGCGCTTTCCAGCTTGTCCTCTTTGAAACGCATGTCGTTTCCCGGGGTGATGCCTGTGGTGAGCATGAAACGAAGGGCATCCGCGCCGTACTGATCGATGATTTCCAGCGGGTCGATGCCGTTTCCCAGGGATTTGCTCATTTTTCGGCCTTCCGCGTCTCTCACCAGGCCATGGACATACACATATTTGAACGGTGATTCGCCGGTGGTTTCCAGGGCGGAGAACACCATGCGCACTACCCAGAAAAAGATGATGTCGTATCCGGTCACCAGCACATCCGTTGGATAGAAATATTTCAAGTCTTCCGTTTCTTCCGGCCATCCCAAGGTGGAAAACGGCCACAGCGCAGAGGAGAACCAGGTGTCCAGCACATCCTCGTCCTGCTTCAAATTGGTGCTGCCGCACTTGCCGCACTTGTCAGGCGCAGTCTCTGCCACCATCAGCTCTCCGCAATCCTGGCAGTACCATGCCGGAATCCTGTGTCCCCACCAAAGCTGCCGGGAAATGCACCAGTCCCGTATTTCTTCCAGCCAGTGCAGGTAAGTCTTTTCAAACCGCTCTGGCACATGAACCAGTCTGCCGCTCTTAGCAGCTTCGATAGCTGGCTTGGCCAGTTCTTCCATGGCAACGAACCACTGATCAGAAAGCATGGGCTCGATGACTGTGCCGCAGCGATAGCATTCGCCTACTGGGATCACCTTGTCTTCTGTCTTTACCAGGTATCCGGCTGCCTCCAGATCAGCGACCCATGCTTTTCTGCATGCGTACCGGTCCATGCCCTCATATTTTCCTGCCAGGCTGTTCATAGTCGCGTCTTCGTTGATGCAGCACAAGCTTTCCAGATTGTTTCTCTGTCCCACTTCAAAGTCATTGGCATCATGAGCCGGCGTGATCTTCACTGCGCCAGTCCCTTTTTCTGGATCTGGATACGGGTCCGCGATGATGGGGATCTCCCGCCCTACCAGAGGCAGGATCACGTTTTTGCCCACCATGTCTTTGTATCGTTCATCCTCTGGATGCACAGCAATAGCGATATCACCGAACATGGTCTCTGGTCTGGATGTGGCGATGACTACCCCTTCCCCGCCATCTGCCGCCGGATAGCGGAAGTACCAGTATTTCCCGTTCTTATCTTCATGTTCCACCTCAGCGTCAGAAAGGGATGTGCCGCATTTTGGGCACCAGTTGATGAGGCGGTTCCCTCTATAGATATATCCTTTTTCATAAAGCCTTACAAAAAAGTGATTGACGGCTTTGTTGCAGCCTTCGTCCATGGTAAAGCGTTCTCTGCTCCAGTCGCAGGAGTCTCCCAGCTTTCGGCACTGTTTGGTGATCTTTCCACCGTAGATCCGTTTCCAGTCCCAAGCACGTTTCAGAAACGCTTCTCTGCCAATGTCTTCTTTTTCAACGCCTTCATCTTCCCGCAGCTTTTCTACTACCTTTACTTCTGTGGCAATGCTGGCGTGGTCGCTTCCTGGCAGCCATAATGCGCTGTAGCCCTGCAGCCGCTTGAATCTAGTCAGCACGTCCTGAAGTGTCTGGTCCAGGGCATGTCCCATGTGCAGCTGGCCTGTGATGTTTGGCGGCGGCATGACGATGGTGAAAGGTTTTTTGTCAGGGTCTCTTTCTGCCTTGAAAGCGCCGTTTTCTTCCCACATGTGATAGATTCGATCTTCAAAATCTTTTGGATCATAAGTTTTCGCGAGATTTTTTTCCATGTTGTGCTCCTTTTCTATATTTTTGGTGCGGGCGGACGAAAGCCTGAAATTGGCCTTTGCGTTTCCTTCTATGAAAAAACCGCCCTTTTTCTGCTAAAGGACGGATCAGTTCCGCGGTACCACCTTTATTCCGCTGCCATTAGGCAGCGACTCTCATTTGCTGGTCAAGACTCCAAAGCAACCTTGGGAAAACGCGTTTCTTAAAGACCTTTCAGCCAAGGGCCTTCTCTCTGCTAAGCGCTGGTTTTCTTACTCCTCTTTTTCATCGTCTAGTATTGAATTGCATAGGACTAGTTTAACGGATTACGGGGAAATGTCAAGGGGGAAATAGAAAAACCACGGAACCGTTTTTGCCTGAGGCGTTAAGTCTCCCCTCCTTTTATGCTTTTTATTTCTTACAAGACATTTCTCTAAATTTTTGTGAAAAAATACGATTTTCTCTTGAAAAAAGTCCGATTTCATACTATAATACCTTTCAGACTTTAAGTCCGAAATCAGACCTTATGGCAAAACAAACATTACTCACCGCAGCTCTTTTAAGGAGGGTTCGGTTTAAAACGCTACGGATATTGCCAGCCATATTTTCTACGAATAACGAAAGGACACTTTATGACAGAACATCACAAAAACAAAAGCGAGCAATCCAGCCTCACGGAATTCAATCAGATCCACAAGGAAATGGACTCACTTTATCACACCATGGCACTGAACCTGAACCTTTCCGACAGCGCGTTTATCATCTTATATGCGCTGTACGAACAAGAGGACGGCTGTCTGCAAAAGGATATTTGCCATGATTTTTGTGTAAGCAAGCAAACAATCAACTCTTCGATCAAAAAGTTGGAACAACAAGGTTATGTTTTACTAGAGCAGGGCAGCGGACGAGACAAACGCATCCTTGTCACAGCAAAGGGCCGCCAGCTTTTGGAAGAAAAGATTCGCCCTGTCTTTGAAATGGAACAGCAGGCGTTTGCCCAAATGGAATCTGAGGAAATCCATACGTTGCTGCGTCTGAACCGGAAATACTGCGATATGCTCCGAGAGCAGATGAATGCACGGCAGCCTTTTTCCAATCAGACAGACGCACTCAGATGAATGATTTGACCAGCAAAATTAAGATGGGAGGCAGTTTATGAGAATTCAATTATCTGACCACTTTACATACAAGCGGCTGCTGCGTTTTGTCATCAGCCCGATTTTAATGATGGTTTGCACGTCCATGTACAGCATTGTGGACGGCATTTTTGTGTCGAATTTTGTAGGCAAAACGCCATTTGCCGCAGTCAATTTGATCATGCCCATTATGATGGGCGTTGCCTGTATTGGTTTCATGTTCGGGACTGGTGGAAGCGCTATTGTGGCAAAGACCTTGGGCGAGGGAAAACAGGAGCAGGCAAATCGATATTTTTCCATGCTCATTATCGCTACGGCAGCGCTGGGGCTGTTCTTTTCCTGTTTGGGGTTCCTGTTCATCCGGCCGATCTCCATAGCCCTGGGAGCAGAAGGTGAGCTACTGGAAAACTGTGTGATCTATGGACGCGTTCTCTTTGCCGCAGAACCATTTTTCATTTTACAGAACACATTCCAAAACTTCTTCGCGACTGCCGAAAAACCGGCAATGAGTTTAAAGGTTTCCCTGTCCGCGGGCTTGACGAATTTTGCCTTGGATTTTCTCTTTATTGTCGTCTTTCATTGGGGCATCGTAGGCGCGGCCCTTGCCACAGCGCTGGGCCAAGTGGTGGGAGCCCTCCTGCCTCTTGTTTATTTTTCAAGGAAAAACACTAGCCTGCTAAGGCTGGGAAAGACCACGTTTTATGGCTGGGTGCTGCGAAAGGCCTGTACCAATGGCTCTTCGGAAATGGTAACAAACCTTGCCATGTCCATTGTGAACATCTTGTATAATTTTCAGCTCATGCGGGTGGCTGGTGAAAATGGCGTCGCGGCCTATGGCATCATCATGTACGTGAATTTTGTTTTTACCTCTGTCTTTTTGGGTTATGCCATTGGAAGCGCTCCAATCACGTCCTATCATTATGGTGCCGCCAATCACCTTGAGCTGCGGAACATGCGCAGGAAAAGCCTCGCCCTTATGGGCGGCGGCGGAATCTGCATGGTGCTCCTCGCCCAGATTTTTGCTGTGCCGCTGGTAATGATTTTCGCTAGCTATGACGCTGAGCTTTTTGCCATGACCTGCCACGGCTTTCGATTGTATTCCATCGCTTTCATGATGATGGGCATCAGCATATGGGCGTCTTCTTTCTTCACGGCTCTGGGCAACGGCTTGATCTCCGCAGTGATTGCGTTTCTGCGAACCATTGTTTTTGAATGCGGATGCATCCTGATCCTCCCTTATTTCTTGGGACTGAATGGCGTATGGCTGTCCATTGTCGTGGCAGAGAGCATGTCTGTGCTGATCAGTGGGATCTTTCTGGCGGCAAAAAAGGGCAAGTACCACTATTGATGGCCTTGCCCTTTTCCGCTTTTTAATTTGGGACATTGCCCTGCTTCTGACTCAGAGCAGAAAGCGACCGTTGCCGCAGTTTACCTGGCGCTCTACTGTTCCCATTGTCATTTCAGCGCATTTCCACAAAGCTTGTCCGCAGCAAGGGAAGCGTTAGGCTGAAAATAAAGGTCTCTGCCCTTGTTACTTTCATACATGAAATCTTTCAGGGGTTTGCTGGTATATTTCGTGAAATCACCATAGATCGCGAATCTTACGCCATAATTGATGAATTTCTGTGAGATCTCACCTGCCAAGCCAGTGCTGAGCACAAAAAAATCCTCTGCGATCGCCTCTTTATTGATTGCGATATTCGTACAGCCGGTTTCATACTTAACTGTCATGATCAAGTCCAATGCGGATTGAACGTCTGTGATCAAGCGTTCATCGCTATGGATGACCGCGGCTTCTATATGATTGTTTTTTACGATTTCTGTTTTCATTGTTTACCTCCTCTATGATACTCGTATGAAAAAGCAAGGCGCTGATTTGACAGCTAGGCCTTGCTCTTCGTTACCGTTTCTATCAATCTGCCACCTTTAGTGGATGTCAGCTTGAATCTCCAAAATCTTATTCATCGGCACTTCCGTCAACTCTTGGATCGCTTCCACTGTCCAATTCCTTTTCAGCAATTTCCTGACAAGTTTCCGTTCTTTCTCTTCTGCTTTTTTCGCTGCCCTCGCAGCCCCTCTTTCCTCAGCTTCTTCCTCCCGTATCTCATAAAGTTCTTCCAATGTGATGCCCGCTAGCATGTTGATCACCTCGCTCCCGTGTTTCCTCAAAAAATCTTCCAATATCCCATCTTTCACACAACTCTCAATGCTCGCCAAAATCGCTTCGTCCCGGTTCATCCCGTCCAGCCTCAAGTGGTTCCGCACGCGCTCTATGAACCAGGCGTACTGTTTCAGCGTGGGACTGCGCTCCAGGATCTGATGTCCTTTGTGATAATTGATATTGATCACCTTCACCGCCGCTTCGATCATGGATTCGTTCCCATCAAGGCTCGGAGCGTTCCCTCCGAACAGATGCTGCACGGTTTCCAAAGGCTTGTCCTTGGTGCCGTTGTACAAAACGTACAGACGAGGGACCGGCAGCGGGCATCTAGCTTCCTTGTAGAGTTCCTTGTCGGAAACGATCTTTTCGTAGACTCGGAACACGTAGGCCGCTTCCCGAGCAGGCATGTTTTCGCTCCAGGTGGACATGTGCTCCACTACAGAAAGCGGACTGAAATCGTACCGAAAGGCCAAATCGTTTTGCCTGCGCCTGTACAGCGCCCCCTGCAGCGTGTCGATCTCGATCTTTCCTTCGTCCTTCCTATCTGTCCCTTCCAAAGCGTTGAGCAATTCCAAGGCCGCCCTTTTCTCGCTGAACAGCAAACGAAACATGCCGTCCTTGAATTCCCGATTGCTGGTGTATTGAGCCGTGTTTTCTTTCAGTATAAGGCTTTTGCCTTCTGTTTGCAAGATATAATCGTCTAAAAGTTCCATGTGACACCCCTTTTGATTTAGTTGTTTCTAAATTTTGGAATACATATAGTATCGCACAAGAGAAACGGTTTGTAAATATATAACTGTAATAATTTTGAATTTCAAACACATAAAAAACGCAAACCATCATGATACAAGACTCCCTATAATATGGCACCCGAGGACCAGCCAACAGCATCAACAACAACGCCCACACCTCAACAATGACACCCTCAACTCACACCCCACAAAGTCACCAAACTACCCATCCCAAAAGCCAAAAGGAGGATGTTTGATGAAAGCGGCCTCCGCAGGGTGCGCAACCGAAGGTTGGCACCCGAGGACCAGCCGCTGGAATCAAACATCCTCCTAAATCACAATACAAATAAAATACTCTTTCCCCTCATCACAAATCTTCTGCAGGGACTTCTGTACTTTCACCCGAATATGATCCGGTACGCCGGACAGCTTGCTCTGCATCTGCTCAGCCACCATGTCATACAACGTTTTGCCAAAAATATTGGTCTCCCAGATCTTTTCCGGCTGACTTTCAAACTCTGTCAGCAAATATTTCGCCAGATCCTCTGCCTGCTGCTCAGCCCCCACTACCGGCGCTACTTCTGTAGTGATATCCGTGCGTATGATATGTAGGCTCGGCGCCGTGGCTGTGAGGCGAATTCCGCACTTGCTGCCTTGCTTGAACACCTCCGGTTCTCCCAGGGTCATTTCCGTGAGCTTTGGTTGGACAATGCCGTAACCAGTTGCTTCTACTTGCTCCATGGCGCCTTTCAGCTTGTCGTAGGATTTCTTCGCAGCAGCAAATTCCCGAAGCAAACGGAAGAATTCAAAATCATTTTCCACCTTTTCATCCATCAGTTCTTCGATCACCTTGTAGAACAGCCCATCGACCATCTTTACTTCCATGACCACCTGACCCGTGCTCAGATCCATATCCGCGACTCGTGCGGATTCTATGACCTTGCCATCCACCAGGATCCCTGCCGTCTTTTGGATGTCTTCCGCGTTTTCAAAAACAGCAGACCAGGCCCTGACGCTTTCGATGACCGAAGCCTTGATCCAGTGATCGGTTTCCAAGCCTTCCATGAACCCTGGCAGCTGAAACGAGATCTCACTGATCGGGAACTGATACAGAACCTTTTCCACGATCTGATTCAACTCTGTGCTGCTCATTTTCGCGCAGTTCACAGCCATGGCAGGGACATGATGCTTTTCCTGCAGCTCTCCGGCCAAAGACTGGGCTGAAACAGACTGTGGCTCCGTGGAATTGACCACCACCACGAAAGGCTTTTTCAGCGCCTTCAGTTGAGAGATCACTCGATCTTCCGCATCCTCATAATTTGCCCTGGGGATCTCCGAAGTGGTCCCGTCTGTGGTCACTACGATCCCAATGGTAGAATGCTCTTCAATGACCTTTCGAGTCCCCTTTTCAGCCGCCTCCTCAAATGGGATCTTCTCATCGTCCCAGGGAGTTCCTACCATTCTGGACTTGCCGTCTTCCACATGACCCAAGGCTTCCGGCACCAGATATCCAACACAATCCACAAGGCGAACCCGGCAATTCATATTGCCCGGCATTTTTAAGCTGGCAGCCTCAGCGGGAACAAACTTTGGCTCCGTTGTGGTGATGGTCCTTCCCGAACCGCTCTGAGGCATTTCATCCAGCAGCCGCTCCTTGGCGTAAACATTCTTCATATTAGGCACTACCAGCAGATCCATGAACCGTTTAATAAACGTGGATTTTCCCACCCGAACCGGACCAACGACGCCTATATAAATATCACCCTGGGATCTTTTAGCAATGCTTTCATAGATATTTAAACTTTCCAAAACAAAAACCTCCCTGTGCCTTTGACTATAAATCAATATAGTATATTAG
>CAJTYS010000043.1 GCA_910583765.1 uncultured Eubacteriales bacterium
TCTCCTTCTTTTTTCCCCGTTCCCTCCTTTTCCCCCTCTTTCGACCGCCTCGCTTCCTCTCCTTTTCCCGCATACCAATCTGCCTTTCTGGACATACTATACAGAAATACTTGGAGGTGAATCATTTGGCCATTATTTTAATTCGCACGATCATCCTTTATCTCATCGTGCTCTTTACTATAAGAGTCATGGGCAAATCTGAATTATCAAAGATGTCCCCATTTCAGCTTGTAGTCATTTTCATGATTGCGGAATTGGCCGCGATCCCCATCGAATCTTCTACCGCTTCTCTGATCAGCGGCGCGGTGGGCATTTTTACCCTGCTGTTCCTGCAGGTGCTGATTTCCATGATTTCCATCAAAAGTGAGCGATTCAAGAATTTCATCAACGGCAAACCCAGCATCTTGATCGAAAAAGGAGAAATCAATGAAAAGGAATTGAAAGCCCTGCGGATTTCCTTAAATGACTTGATGGAGCAGCTACGAATCGGCAACGCCCCGTCTCTTTCTGAAGTGGAATACGCAGTCATGGAATCTAACGGTGAACTTTCCGTGATCCCTAAGGCTGATAAAAAACCCCTGACCGCCAGCGACATGTCCCTAACCAAGGAACCAGAGACCATGCCGCTGATCCTAATCTCGGACGGTGTTTTGTACAAGCAGAATCTGCTGTCACTAGGCTGGGATGAACCTTTTTTAAAAGGACAGATGGCAGCGGTCAATCTTTCGTCTTATGAGGAAGTGTTTTTCGCTTTTTGCGATGAGCAGAAAAAACTCCATATTTACGTTTCCACTCCGGATCAGAAAAAAGCACGGGAGGTCATGATATGCGCAACTTCATAATTTCTGTCGTCTGTCTGGGGATCCTAGTAGGCGCCTGGGCAGTCTTTGGCTTTTATTCCAACAAGACTATTGATGGCTATGAGCAGGCTCTGGAAAACAGCATCATCAAAGCAGTGGAAACCCAGCAATGGGAAAAAGCTTATGCGGAATTCCAGGCCCTTTCCCAGAACTGGCATCAATATAAAAAAGCCGCCGCTTTTTTCTTGGACACTCAGGCCATCAATGATACGGATTATTCTATCGCAAAGGCAAAATATTATATCAAGGCAGAAGACGTGTCCAATTCCTCTGGAGAGCTGGCTTCTTTGAAAGAACAGTTAGTCTTTCTGCATCAGAATGAATCCATCACTTGGGGGAATATCCTTTAAGAAATTCATTAAAGACAAAACCGGCCAATTCATAAAGGCCGGTTTTTTGTGAAAACTGGCAGGCACGGGACCCTTATTTTGGTTCTTTAACCCATTCTTTGCTGCTGATATTTTCCGCAGCGGTCTTGGAACGCGCCGATCTCTTTTCCCGCGTGATACAGGCGCATCACCTTACATTGGTTGGGGCAGTCGCCGCATGTCATTTCACGGATGTCAGCCTTCACTCTGCCTTGGTCAAAGCCTCGGAAAGCGGTCTTGTTTTTGCTTTTCTGTTCTGCCGCTAAAAGCGCCGCGCCATAAGCGCCCATGATCTTGTGCTCTCTGGGCACGAAAATTTCCATGCCCAGCGCTTGTTCAAAAGCTGCCCGAAGGCCCTGGTTGGCAGCCACGCCTCCCTGGAAACAGACCTTTGGATAGAGCTTTTTCCCCTGAGCCACATTGGACAGATAGCTGTTCACCAATGCTTTGCAAAGGCCTGCCAGCAGGTTTTCTTCAGACACGCCGGTCTGCTGTAAATGAATGATGTCTGATTCCGCAAAGACAGCACAGCGGCCGGCAATAGGCGCGGGGTCCTTTCCTTTCAGAGCTAGGCTGCCAAATGCTTCTATAGGGATCCCCATGCGTTCTGCCTGTCTGTCTAAAAAGGAACCGGTCCCTGCCGCGCATACGGTGTTCATCGCAAAATCCGTGACTAACCCCTGTTCCATCAGAATCAGTTTGGAATCCTGGCCTCCGATCTCGATGATGGTCCTGATTTCAGGGTCGAGCTTAGCCGCTGCCACGCCATGGGCAGTGATCTCATTTTTGATCACATCCGCTCCCGCGAAGGCGCCTGCCAGACCTCTGCCGCTTCCTGTTGCGCCTACCCCTGCGATCTGCTCTGTGCGAAAGCAGGCTCCTAACTGCTGGAGGCCTGAACGCACAGCATCTAAAGGCTTTCCTTTTGTTTTTAGGTACAGCTGTTTTTGAATCTGCCCTTTTTTATCGATCACCACCAGATCCGTGCTGATGGAACCCACGTCAATTCCTAGAAAATACACGTTTTCTCCTTTCCAGCATATCCACGAACGCTTCGATCCTTGTTTCATATCCAGCGCCTGCCTGCATTTCTCCAAAGATCAAGTGCAGGACTTTTTTCCCCTGTTCTTCTTCGATCCTGCCGCTGGCCGCTTTTGCCACAATCTCTGGCATGCATCCCGCAGGCATGATTTTAATGATGCCGTCTTCTTCTGCCTTTCCTATGTCTCTGACAGTCTCTTTGGCATATCCGCCGATGCTGTAAGGCAGGTATCGCTCCGCGTTCTTTTTTACGTTTGGAAAGGCGCTCATGGCCGTATGGCGGAGCCACCAACTGATGGTCACTGGCCGTCTTACTTGGCAGCCCAAAAGCATCAATCGCTCTTCCAGGTTCTGATTGGCCGCGGGTTCAATGGAAGTGTAAATCTCTCCAGTGACAAGGATTTTGATGGGTCTCACCCCACGGTCCGCGGGGATGTCCTTTACTGCCTGTTCATAACGCTGGACCAGGGAAAAAGCGCTTCCCATAGCTGCCTGCTGATGCAGTTCTTGTCTAAAATCTTTCAGCAAAGTGACGCACTGCCTGGGGACGGCAGCGGATCCTGCCCGCTGCTTGAGCGCTGCTTCCAATCCATCGATCCGTTTCATGAGCCGGATGCTCTGTGCCAGGATCGTTGCTGCTTTCGGCCAGTTGATGTCCATGCCGCCAGATGCTTGGGCCATCCTGCTTAGCCACTTTTTTAGGCCAATGGCCTTTGGCGTGTCCAGCAGGATCCACTCCATTTTATAGCCAGCTTGATCCAGCACGTTTTTCAGCAGTTCACCATATTCTCCCAACCTGCAGGGCCCCATGGTCGCAGGCATCACTGCCCGGCGCGCGCCAGCTTCATAGGCTTGTATCAGATTTCCAGCCATGTATTTGAAGGGCAGGCACATTTCTTCCGGCGAAACAGCCTCCCCTTTTTCCAGTGTTTCCCCAGTGTTGGCAGGCGGAACCACATAGGGGATCCCCAGACTCCGCAGAGCAAGTGAAGCGGGGACATAAGCTGGTCCTATATGGGGAAAGGTCAATGCCATTTTTTTCGCCTCCCCTTGAGCACTTCCGCAAAGGCTTCCAGCCTGGTGTCAAACCCTGCCTCTCCCTGCTGTTCGTCCAGCTTCAATACCAGCATTGGCAGGTCCTTTACATTGTTTTTCAGCATTTCTACTGTAAAGGAATCTGTGCCGCAGGAAAAAGAGGATAAATAAATGATCCCATCGATCCCTTGCTGCTCCAGGGTCTTCGCTGCCCCAAAATTGTTCACAAAAAAAGACCAGTATGGTTGTTTCATCAAATCAGCGTAAGCCAGGGCCTGGTCCTTTTCTCGTCTTTTTACCCGTTCCTCTGTAATTACGCCAATATCCATGTGATGCAGCTTGCGCAAAAGATCCATGTTCACAAATGGATCATAAATGTTATAGCAATGACCCGCGAGAAAGACTTTGTGGCCATAACCCTGCTCGTCCAGACCTCTTTGCCTTTGCTCCTGAGCCAGCAATCCGTTCAAAAAACTGACTTTAAAGCGATCTTTTTTGATGCCTAGTTTCTTGCATTCTTTCCAGAGGGCCTTCTCCAGCTTTTTTTCATTGTCCAGATAAAGCGGCGCAGTGAAGCGAAGCTTGTCTTTTGCTGTTCCCTGGCTCACTAGATCCGGGGCGCCTGCGATCTTGGGACAGATGGATTCCCCGAATTCTGTTTTCATGATTCTGGGAAGGGCGATGGCATCACAGTCACGGGCCAGCCGTTCCACTTGGCCGCACATGATTTTGGCCGGCAGACACGCCTCGTCCACGCAGGATCTGCTGCCTAATTCCAAAATCTCTTGATCCGCGGGACCGCTGTATTTCACTGGCAGGCCCAGACCAGAGCAAAAGGTTTCCAGAAAGGGACGGTAAGTATAATAAAAAAATCCTTTTGGTATTCCAATGCGCATAAAAAAACCTCCTGTCAAACAGTCTTGCTGTTATTGTTGACAGAAGGTTTCCAGTTTATTCTATGATTTCATACATGGTGGCCGCGTCTTCTTTTTTGCTGGATTCCAGCAGTTTTAGAACGCGCGCCGTCACACTGCTGTTTCCGAACTGGATCCGTATCACATCGCCCTCTTTCACCTCTGTGCCGGGTTTTGCCGCTTTTTCGTTGACAAATACCCGTTCCTGTTCGCATGCCTCTTTTGCTACGGATCTTCGTTTAATCAGTCTTGAATTTTTCAAAAATTTGTCGATTCTCATGTCTCACCTCAAAAAAACAGGAGCAACCGAGGCTGCTCCTTTCTTCGATCTTTTATTTATTCACAGCATCCTTTAACGCTTTTCCTGCTTTAAACACAGGAGCCTTTGATGCGGCGATGTCGATTACTTCCCCTGGTTGTCTAGGGTTTCTCCCCTGTCTGGCTTTTCTGTGACGGGTTTCAAATGTACCGAATCCGATCAACTGTACTTTTTCGCCTTTCACCAGTGCTTCTTCCACACTGCCTACGAACGCGTTCACCGCAACCTCTGCGTCTTTTTTTGTAAACCCGGTTTTTTCTGCTACTGCAGCCACCAATTCAGCCTTATTCATCAATAAATCCTCCTTAAACATAAAATATTACCAAGTGGTTGTCCCACTACTCCTGTTGAAAGTCATCTGAACCCAATTTCAAATTCAAATCCCTTCGTGCTTTCTGCTGTCTATTGTCCCATTTTTCAATGGCTTTGTCAACTGTTTTACATCAGTTTACGAAAAAATCAGTCTTCCGTGCCTGCCTGACTGCCGCCGCTACTTGATAAACCGGTCTAACAGCCTGATAATTTTGTCTCCTTTCGGCATTTTAGACAGTTCTTCCTTGGTTATGGTTCGAGTGACGAACACCATGACTCCATAAACGATTACTGCAAAGAGAATCGCAATGACCGTGGCAAAACGGCTCCCGTCCAGCACCAGGTAGAGCAGGTGATACAGCCCCCAGGCGCACACTGCCATGACCCCAGCAGAAAGAAAAGGCTTCACGACTGTCACCCCCAGATCAAACTGGGTCCCCGTGTACTTGCGGACCGCGCGAATGTTGAGAACAGCAGCGATCAAATAGGCTGTCACAGTCCCTGCTGCCGCGCCTAAAATATTGATGGCTGGGATCCCTGTCAGGATCCAGGTGATGATGATCTTCACGATGATGCCAATTCCCAAGTTGCACACTGGTATCATCTGCTTGCCCACTCCCTGCAGGACGCTGGTCAGGGTCTGCTGGGCAGCAAGGAACACCACGCCCACGGAAAGAACCATCAAACACGGCGCCGCGCTGATGGCGCTAGCCTTTTGAACTGGATATAACAAGACTAAGATCGGCTCTGCTAAGGCGAACAATCCAAAGGCGCAAGGCATCCCCAGAATCATGGACATCCGCAGGCCATTTTCCACATTTTCCTGCAAATAAGCCATGTCTCTTTGTTTGAAGGCAGCGGCCACTAATGGCACCAGACTCATAGCCACAGCCTGGGTCAAGACTTGCGGAAAGTTGATGAGAGAGCCAGCAAAAGAGCTGAGCTGCCCATACATGCCCTTTGCTACCGCAGCATCCCATCCAGAAGCCTGCAGCCTGTTGACCACCACCGCTACGTCGATCATGTTCACAAGAGGCATGATGGACGCGCCTATGGTGATGGGAATGGCAATGACAGCGATTTTCTTTAGGATCGAGGTGCTGCTTTCCCTGGAAGCCCGCATGCCTTTTTTTTGTCTGGCAATTCGGCTTTTGATCCGGCTTTTGTTCAGCGCGTAAACGATGAGCATGACAAGCAGCCCGCCGATGGCGCCTGCTGCCGCGCCTAAAGTGGCCCCCGCTGCTCCGCTTTCCTGCGGGGAATACCGGCTGGCCACCCCCAGACCCTGGGCGCTCTTGAAAAAGAACCACGCTAAGCTCAGGCCCACCACTACCCGGAACACTTGCTCGATCACTTGGGACACAGCTGTGGGACCCATGTCCTGCATGCCTTGAAAATACCCGCGGTAAGCAGCCATGACCGGAACGAAGATCAAGGCTGGCGAAATGGCTCGCATAGCCAGTGCCGCCTCGGGCATGTTGAACAGCCCTGACAGCAGCTCTGCGCCAAAAAATACGATGACAAAGGAAATGCTTCCAATGACGGTCATCAAGGTCCTGGATATTTTAAAGACCCTGTGGGCTTCACCGAATTTCCCAAAGCTGACCCGCTCTGAAACCATTCTGGAAATAGCCACTGGTATGCCTGCCGTGGCCAGGACCAGAAAAAAGCTATAGACATAATAAGCCGGGGAATAATAGGCCATCCCATCTGCCCCGATCATGTTCCCTAAAGGGATCTTAAAGATCGCTCCCAGCACTTTTACCAGCAGTCCGGCCACTGCCAGGACCGCTGCCCCTTGAATAAAGGATTTTTTTGCCATGATTCCTCCTAAATTATTTTGATAGGGCCTCTAATATCCCCTTTGTGGCCCTGTTTGCCTCATGGATGGTCTTTTCTATGTCAATGGTCATATATTGCCCATTTTCATAAAGAATTTTTCCATCTGCCATGGTCATGACGATATCACTGCCTGACGCGGAATAAACCAGATTGTTGATCAGGTCATGCACTGGCTGCATGTGCGGCCCGCTGATGTCGATCACGATCAGATCCGCCTTGTTTCCTTCCTTGATGCTGCCGCAATCCTCTCTTCCCTGGGATATGGCACCTGCCAGCGTTGCTGCCCGCAGCGCCTGTTTCGGTGTCACCGCGGTCGGATCCTTCAGCCGTTCTTTGGCAGCGCAGGCCAAAAATTTGATTTCTTCTATGAAATTCAGACTGTTGTTGCTGGCAACGCTGTCTGTGCCCAAAGACACATTGATGCCAGATTCCAAAAGCTTTGGCACATTGCACACGCCGCTGGCCAGTTTCATGTTGCTCACTGGATTAGACGCGGCAGTCACGCCTTTTTCCCGCAGGATGGCAAAGTCTTCGTCCTCCAGCCAGACGCAGTGCGCCGCGGTGGTGGGCGTTTCAAAGAGCCCCAGTTTGTTGAAATAAGCCGCTGGGGTCAGGCCATGGCGCTGTTTGCATTCTTCATGCTCCAGCTTTGTCTCTGACAGATGCACGTGCATGTTGGCTCCAATGCTCTGGGTGTATTCGGCCATCTGTTTGACGATCTTCGGCGTGGAGGTATACTCAGCATGAATGCTCATATCCACTTTGATCCGTCCGTCCGCCGCATTGTGGTAAGTTTCATATATGGACTTCATTTCCTTCGCGCTCTGCAAAGACCACAGATCCGAATCGTCAAAACAAGTGATGGATCTGGAAATATTGTTCTTTGTGCCGCTTTCCTCAATGGCTCTGATCATGTCTTCGGAAAAATAATACATATCTGTAGTGGACACGATGCCATAGCGGATGGATTCTGCCATGGCAAGGAGCGTCCCCCAGTAAACCGCGTCTCCCGTCAGTTTGTCTTCAAAAGGAAAGATCTTTTTGTTGAGCCAGTCCTGGAGGGCCAGATTTTCTCCGTAACCGCGCATCAGGGTCATGGGTGAATGGGCATGGGTGTTGACGAAACCGTTCATCAGCAGCTTTCCTGTCCCATCGTAGACCCTGCCAAAATCCTGCTTTGGCGCTTCCTTACTAATATAAGTGATCCGCTGGCCATCTATTCCTACATATCTGTTTTCCTGTACCTGAAAATTTTCATCAATCAAAGTGATATTTTTCATCAGCATTTCCCTGTTCCTCCTTTTTCTCCATGCATCCATTGTACCACGAATTTCCATAAAAGCCAACCCTACATGAGCGGTGCCACAAGGCGCAGCAGCCGCCCCAGGATCTTCTTGAACACGTTGTAATTCCGGCAGTCTTCCATAGTGATGATCTGGCATTTTTCCAAGGTTGCCTGAAAGTCTTCCTCAATGACGCAAATCTCCGGATTGCCGTACATGTATACCGCGTCTTCAAAATGCAGATACAGGCTGCGAAAATCCAGATTAATGGTCCCTACCACCGCTTTTTTGTCATCGCTTGTGAACACTTTGGCGTGAACGAATCCCGGCGTGTATTCGTAGATCTCCACGCCAGCGTCAATGAGCTCTGGATAATAGGTCCTTGCCAGCAAATAGGCGTAAAGCTTGTCCGGAATATGGGGCATGATGATCTTGACTTCCACGCCTCGCTTCACCGCATAGATCATGGATTCCACCATTTCCTCATCTAAAATCAAATAGGGCGTCATGATATGCACATAGCTTTCAGCGCTGTACAGAATATCCATATAAACCCGCTCACCTACGGATTCCCGATCCAAAGGACTGTCGCCATAGGGGATCACATAACCGCCGCTAGCTTCACTGGCTCTGCTGTTTTCAAGGGAATCTTCCGGCGCGCATTCTGAAGAAAGCTCTGGTTCCCGTGGCGGAAATTCATAACGCATGTATTTGCCAATTGGCGTGGGCTCGCTTTCATAAATGTCCCACATTTGCAGGAACATCAAGGTGAAGCTCCTGACCGCTTCCCCTTTTACCATGACCGCCGTGTCCTTCCAGTGTCCAAAACGCTCGATCTCGTTGATATATTCATCCGCCAGGTTGATGCCGCCTGTGAAGGCCGTGTGCCCATCGATGACCACCACTTTTCTGTGATCCCGATTGTTTTGGTGGGTGGAAAGAAAGGGCAGAATGCGGGAAAATACTTTGCAATTTATGCCTCTTTGCTGCAATTTCTGCGGATAGTTGGGCGGCAGCAGCGTCAGAGAGCAGGTGCCGTCATACATGAAGCGAACTTCCACCCCTTCTCTGACTTTCCGTGTCAGAATCTCCAAAACAGTGTCCCACATGAAGCCTTTGTCCACAATGAAATATTCCATGAAAATGAATTCCTTTGCCTGCTCCAGCTGACGGACCAGTTCCCGAAATTTATCTTCTCCTAAAGGAAAATAGGTCACTTGCGTGTTGAGATAAGTCGGATATTTCCCATAATCATGGATGTATTTGGCCAGCCCCGCTTGCTGCGGCGACTGTTTTTCCATCCGGCGCAGCACTTCCTGATCCTGGGCAAGGTACGGCTCCTGCTGCTCTAACAGCTGGTCGATGCGCCTGCTGATAAACCTGGTCCCAGGCTGCACTCTGGTGAACAGGTAAAAGGAGATGCCGAACAGGGGCAGGAAAATAATGAGCATGAGCCATGTCAATTTGAAGCTGGAATTTTGCCTGGCATTGAGAATGTAAAGGAGCACTAGCAGAGACACGAACCCTAAAATGTAGTTGAACACGAACACATATTTGTCAAGCAGGGCAAACCCGCCTACAAGCATGGCGACTTGAAGCAGCAAAAATACTGCCAGCAATGTGGTCCGTCCGAACAATAATTTCCATAAGCCTTTGATTTTTCGCATTTGATCCTCCTGACGGGCAAAGCCCGTCTCTTAGCATGTTACTATTTCCGTTAATAAATGTCAAAGTTTTTAGGCTTATTTTTCATCCAAAGGCAGTATATTTCATTTGTTTTGGCAAAGACTATCTGTAGAAACGATATCAATGAGAAAGGATTTAAGTCTATGAAAGCGACAGGAATTGTAAGAAGAATCGATGATCTGGGGAGGGTGGTCATTCCTAAGGAAATACGGCGGATCCTCCGCATTCGGGAAGGCGATCCCCTGGAGATCTATACGAACAGCAGTGGGGAGGTGATTCTGAAAAAATATTCGCCCATCAATGAACTGGGTCAGTTCGCGGGAGAATACGCAGAAACAGCCTCTTCCATCCTGGGCAGCACTGTGATCGTCTCTGACACGGATCAAATTGTTGCCGTGTCTGGCGCGGGAAAAGCGGATTACATGGATAAAAAGGTGGATTTTGAGCTGGACAAGATCATTCAGAGCAAGAACACGCTCCATGATGACGCAAAAGTGGTAGTGCCGATTCTTGCTCATGGCGATGCCATCGGTTCTATCACTATTTTGCCAAAACAAAATCAGAATCTGGGAGAGGTGGAATTCAAAGCCGCGGAAATCGGCGCCTCGTTCCTGGCACGGCAAATGGAACACTAAGCTGTTGATTAATCTCATCTTCTGTATAAATAGAAAAAGGAGCCAGACGGTATTTGGGACATGCGCCCTGCGGGTCAGCCATGCAGGGGCAGTATGAACAGGGCCGCGCAAGGGCTCCTTTTTTGTTGGGATTTTGGGAGGTGATTGAAATCATGTGAATCAGGATAGTGGCCTTTTTTGATTGCCGCTATAAAACGGCCAACTTCCTACTATGTTCCTGAACCACCCTTTTTAGAACGTCCGTGTCCGCTTGCAGCGCTTCTAACTGTTCAATTCCCACCGCATAGCGATCATACGTGTCTGTATCACAGGATTCTATCTGCTGTAAACGTGGAATCACGTTGTTTGCAATCAGCAATCTTGTTTGGATGTTCTTTATTTCACTTTTGCTTTCTTTATTTTGCTGTACGAGCCGTAGATCTTTGTCTTACCGACTTGTTTGTAGGCTCTGACTTTGGCGTAGTAAGTCTTTTGGCGTTTCAATTTGGTGAAGGTCTTGGAAACGGTCTTGTTTTTCTTGATAAAGGCTGTCTTTTTATTCTTTTTGAATTTTTTGTCTGTTGCTACTGCGGCCTGGTAGCCGGTGGCTTTTTTGTCACGCTTCCAGGTGAGTTTTAGGGCGCCTTTTTTGGTGGAGGCGGCTTTTCTCAGAGTTGATTTCTTTGGTTTTTGCGGCTTTTCGATTGTTCCGATGTAAGACCAACAGACAGAATTTAAATAATGATTCGAATCGATGTTTTTGGTAAGTAAGTTTTCATTAGTTTTCGCCTTTTCTCTTTCCAATGAAATGATCCATTTAATGATTCACTTTTAGATTATTTCAACAATTATTTTTGCGATCTCTTTCCATTCCACTTTAATAAATATATTTACTAAAACCAATAGCAAATCAGCCAGTTATGGTATTTTGAGTAACGGGGTATACTATGCAGGTGACTTATATACAACGGATACGAGATTTACGAGAGGATCATGACAAAACGCAGCAGGAAATCGCCGACTATCTCGGCACTTCCCAGACCATGTACGCACGATACGAACGGGGTGCGAACGAAATGCCCATCCGCCATTTAATTGCGCTGTGCAATTATTACAAAGTGTCGGCTGATTACATTTTAGGACTGTCCAAGGAAAAATGTCCCAGTAGACTTTTTAGGCGCTGAGGAAGGCGAGAAGCAGGAATCTTAACAGGAAAACCAGGCGACCTTTGCCGGTTATTTTTTGTTATCGCATATTTGTAACTTCGGCACGGAAATCAATCTCCATATTCTATTTGAACCTATCTGAATAGATAGGAATGCGTAAGAATGCACCACGCCAACAAAGCGCTGATTCCAGCACTAAAATTGCGGATTTTCGGTATCAGTGCCATAATAAACGGCATTTTCGTTGGTTTGCAAGCATTTCAGCAAGTAAAACAGCGTGTTTGGATATTATTCCCAGTTTTTACGCAATTTTTGCCTTTAAATTTTAGATTTGTTGGCGCAAAAGCTTTTGCGACCCTAATGATTTTTAGCAATCGATTCTCACAGTAATTTTAAAGGGATTGTTGACCGTCTTTAAGAGTGTGTAGTATAATGAATAAAACGCAGCACAATCAGAAAATCGGTTTAACATTTCATTTTTTAGTTGATTTTCCATAAAAATACATATATAATGATATTAGGCTTCTACATAAGCTTAATACCTGGGCAAGCGGAGAAAGGAGATTGGGATGGAAGAGATGACAAAAGAGGAAATGCAAAGATTCCTGATAAAGGAAGCGCAAAGGGGAAGCACGGAACTGGAGGCATATCGCAATCTGTTAGAAATCATTGGGGTTGAATATCCCATCGACCAAACAGAAGATGCCGATTGAGCAATCTTAACAAACGACAAAAAAGCAGGCTTGTCACTGCTTTTTTGATTGTCATGGTTATCTATTGCCACACAAAACCACCTAAGATTAAGGAAAGACTTTGGCAAACTTTTAAGGTAAATCGTATAATAAACCATTTACGAAAAACACAAAACGGCAGCTCTATCCATAGGACTTTCTCCAGCTTTTATGCAATTTTTATCTTTCAATTTTAGATTTGTTGACGCAAAGGTTCTTGTGGACTTAGAAGCTTCTGGAAATTGATTTTCTCAGTAATTTTAAAGGGATTATTGACCCTCTTTAAGAGTGTGTAGTATAATGAATGAAACGCAATCAGATTAGAGAGCAAATCAGTTATTTCATTTTTTAGTTGAAATTCCATAAAAATACATGTACAATAAATATTAAGCCACAACAATGGCTGAATCGGCCGGATCACCGGAGAAAGGGGACGTAATGGGAGAGATGAACATGCAAGAAATGACCAGGCTGCTTTTGGGATTGAGGGCCGCTGGCTGGGATGAAAAAGAAATCAATGATTTCCTGCTTTATATCCAAACAGGAGAAAAGCAGTACGAGCCACAACCGAAAGAAAAGCTGGCTGGATAAGCCAGAATCCACCAAACAGAAGATGCCAATTGAGCAATCTTAACAAACGGCAAAAAAGCAGGCTTGTCACTGCTTTTTTGCTTGTCATAGTTATCTACGCTACATAAAACCACATCACACTTAAGTGAAAGCCTTTCGCAAACTTTTAAGGCAAATCATAGAATAAATCCTTCACCAAAAACCACAAAACGGCAGCTCTATCTATAAGACTGCCGTTTTGCTGTTTCATGCTTGGTCAACCCTTTCTCAGAACAGGCTAAGAACGCCATTTGCTGTTCCTAAGCCATACCTGTGCTCCGCACGTTTTCCGCTTTCTCCTATATCAGCTCTGCTATTTCACATAATACTTGAGCAGCGGTTCGATCAGTTTTCTCTGTTCAGACAACGGGTCGCTCTCCATTTTCAGCGAACCATCGTTTCCAATGACCATGGTTTCTCTGGTTTCAGAATCATACGGTGTCCAGGACACGCCGTCAATGCTCGGGTCGCCTGTCCTGGCGAAGTTCGCCCACATAGCGCACATCTGGTCCGCCAACTTTTCATCCATAGTCCCTGAGAAGCCCGCACCGGTCAGGTTGTGGAACACGTAAGCCACTTCAGAGGCGTGGCAGGCTTTCATATTTTCTTCATCTGATTCTTTGGCAAAATAGTACATATAGCTTTTGCCGCCTGCGTCACTATGATTGGCCGC
This sequence comes from uncultured Eubacteriales bacterium, assembly GCA_910583765.1. GTDB lineage: Bacteria > Bacillota > Clostridia > Peptostreptococcales > Anaerovoracaceae > Hominibacterium. The sequence continues at coordinate 13,454 of CAJTYS010000043.1, forward strand.
TTCTGCGATGGCCGGCACCCGGAAGGCGATGTCATTGCAAAACTCGGTCTTTGCCCACAGATCTTCCTTGTCCTTTTGCAGGTCCAGAAATTGGTCGATGGACTTTTTCTCTTGCTTTGTGGCTGCGTCCTTTGCCCAGTTGAGCTTATCGTCCACTATCGCCTTCTCATAGACCTTGACCGCAGTGTCCATGTCCTCTTCACCCATTTCCTCAATCCAATAGTTCCATTCATTGGCATTGGAGCCTGTCATCAGGATCACGTCTTTGCTGGCTCCATCAGCCAGGGCTTTGTACGGATCCTCCGGGATCAAGTTGCCGTCCCGCAGAGGCATGTTGTACAGATCGTTGAGACAATTTCCCTCTTCATCAAAAGGCTCTGTGTAATACTTGATCAGATCTTTCTCTGGAATGGCCATCAGGTCATCCATGTTCTTTGCGCCAGTGACTTTCAAAAGCGCTTCCGTCAAGCCCCATTCATCCACTTCTTCTTGGGAATAAGTGAGGGCCACGCTGCCGCTCTGGGAGATGCACTTGTTGAAGAGGCCTTTTGCCTGATCCACCACTAGCAAGGTGGAAGTGGTCCCGCCTCCCGCGGATTCCCCGAAGATGGTCACATTGTCCGGATCTCCACCAAAGGCGGCGATATTTTCTTTTACCCATTTGAGGGCCTGGATGTGATCCAAGATCCCCAGATTCGGCGCATCCGCAAAGGCTTCGCCGCCCTCCACTTTGGAAAAGTCGATGAAGCCCATGAACCCTACCCGGTAATTGGCTGTCACCATGACAATGTCTTCATTTTGTTCCACAAAATATTGGCCATCATATAACGGATCCGAAGTGCCGCCCCAAGCAAAGCCGCCGCCATGGAAATAGACCATGACCGGTTTGTCCTTGGCGTTCAAGTCCTTGGTCCACACGTTCAGGGTCAGGCAGTCTTCCCCGATCTCGTTATAAGAGGCAGGTTCGCTGGGCCATTCATACTGGATGGACGTTTTGCCGAAGTCCTTCGCTTCGATGGTCTCATCGCTGGCTTCCGGCGCTTCCGGGGCTTTCCACCGCAGATCGCCCACTGGGGATTTGGCATAAGGGATGCCTTTAAAGGAAAGAACCTTTGTCTTTTCCTCCATCTGCCCCACGAAGTTCCCGTTCTGACAGGCCGCAGCCGCATCTGAGGCAGCCTCCTTGGTGTCCTTTGTGTCGCTTCCGCCGCACCCGCAAAGGGCTAAGGCAAAGCAGGCTAGGATTGTCAGGATCCATAATTTCTTTCTCATGAAAATCTCCTTTCTTCTCTTCCCATGCGACACCTGGCCCATAATCCTTTTGTCATCTTATTGGTGGCATCGCATTGTCCTGTGGCTTGTAAAAATAGTTCTTAATTTTCTCGTATTTTACAAAATCCCTGCGAAGAAAAGAAGTACCCGATCGGGTACTTTTCTGGTATCATCACCAACTATGGCTTATTTCCAAGGGTTTCGGGCGTTAATCAAATGCACGGTCTCCATGCGGCTGTTCACGCCCAGCTTTTCGTATAGATTACGGATATGCTTTTTGACCGTATTGATAGAAATGAACAACGCTTCTGCGATCTCCGGATTGGTGTAGCCATCATAGACCAGCTCCAGCACTTCCCTTTCCCGCACCGTCAGCTTGTGAAGCTCTGCGATCTGATCAATGCGTCTTTCCAGATCCTGCTCCTGATCCTCCGCTGCCGCAGCTGAATCCTGTCCAGCCTCCATCTTGCTGCTGTCTGCGAAAAAAAGCGGGCTGAAATCCTCTTTGAACACGAACAGAAACGTGGATAGGCTGCACAAAAATAAGATCGAACCATTCAGATCCGGACATTCTTCCATCCATGCGGACATCCCGTATCTTCCAAAGAAAAGCCCTGTGTCCACAATGCATTGGATGATGGACCACGCCCCCAGAAGCAAGGAGCAGGCGAGGATATAAGATCTTCGCAGTCTGCTGACGCATTCCTTGAAGCCCATCAGAGCAAATGAAACCAGCAGAAGGACCGTCACTATGGTGAACAGGACTTCCAGGGCCGTCCAAACACCTCGAGCCACAGGCGCGCTGATATCGTAATAGGGCCCCATGAATCCGGCCGTGACAACCAGCGAAGCCACCAGCCTGACCCCAGTAAACACTTTAGCCAGCAACACCCATTTCCCATAGGTTTCCTTGTCCATGAGACGGAACACCAGGAGCAGCCAAAAGAGAATCAGCAAACAGCACAAAACATAATCCGCGATCCGAAAAGGCAGAAACAGCTCATATTGGTCTCGCACCGTTTCCCGATAATAGAACACGAAATAAAGCAGTCCTGTCAAGGTGACGGTCCCCGCGAAATTCCTGGCAGCCACGAAAGCTTTGTTGTCCCGATGTTCTTTATGGACCAGCACCAGGGCAATGAGGGCCAGACACAGCAGGGATAAACATATGGCTGTGATATAGCATATAAAAATGAGATCCGTGTACATGTTTCCTCAGTCCTTTGGTATGAATTCTCTCAAAATCTCTTTGTCCTTGTCCACCACGTAGCCGCTGCCGCCACGTCCGTTGACCTCTTCCACCATGGTCACTAGCAGCAGGGAATTCTCTTTTTTACCGTCAGCGTTGTATACGCAGAACCAGCCCAGTTCCGATCCTCCTGTGTCCGCTTGAGAAGCTTTCAGCTCTGCTGTTCCGGTCTTTCCAGCCAGCACGGTTCCTTCCATCTTCGCTCCATGGCCAGAGCCGTCTGGGTTGCTGATGACTTTTTTCAGATCTTCATTGATCAGAGCCGCCGCTTTGCTGTCAAAAGCGCCCTCAATCCACCATTCTTTTTGTTCCTTTAATTCCAGGTGGGGCTTTACCATGCTGCCTTGATTGCGGAACGCGGAATACATGCTGGCAAGATGGAGCGGGTTCACCAGAATCTGCCCCTGACCGTAACCACTGTCCGCCAGCTGGATCTCTGTGGAAATAGGCTTCCCGTCATTGGTGTACTGCGATGGGTTCATTTGCACAGCAAATGGGATCTCCTGTCCAAAGCCTGCCTGTTCCAGCTGATTTGTCAAAGCCTCCCCGCCGATTTGTAAAGCAGCCTTGGCAAAATAAATATTGTCAGAATAGATCAAAGCGTTCTCCAGATTCGCGCTTCCATCGTAGGCTTCCAGGGTGGTCACTTTATAACCGCCCCAGCTCCCATCCTTTTGCCAGCTGAGACCGCTCTTCCCCATGTCTTTGGCCGGATCCAGCTTTCCAGACGTGATGCCTGCCGCGCCGATCACTGGCTTTAGGGATGAGCCAGGACACCAGGTCTGGCGGAAACGATTGTACATAGGCGTGTTCTGATCCTCGTTCAGCTGTTTCCATCGTTTTTCCGACATTCCTACCACAAAGTCGTTGCTGTCATAAGAGGGCGTGCTGACCAAAGCAAGCACCTCCCCTGTCATGGGATTCATGGCCACGGAACAGCTTTTGTCTTCTTTGTATGTATCGTACAGTGCGCTTTGGAGCTTCGCGTCAATGGTCAGGCGGATGTTTTCCCCGTCCTTTTTCGGTGTTTCAGCCAAAACAGCTTTTTCCATGCCATCCTTGTTGTAAATGACGATCTTTTCCCCGTCCCTGCCATGAAGCCGCTTTTCATACAGCCGTTCCAGGCCGCTTTTTCCAATAACGCTGTATGCATTGTAGCCTTTGTCTTTTCTGCTCTCCAGTTCCTCTGCGCTGATGCCCTGGACGTAGCCGATGAGATGGGCGGCTTTTTCTCCCAAAGGATAGACTCTGCTGTCTTCATCTCCGATAATGACCCCCGGGATCTTTAGCAGCTGCTTCTGGACTTTCGTGTTTTCCAGATCCACGGTGCTGGAAGACGCTTCGTTGACTTTTTTCAGCTTTTTAATGGGCACCAAAAGGTTGGGCTTCACCCACTTGGCGCTGAGTTTTTTCTGGATGTCGGAAACAGACATGTCCAAAAGCTTTGCCGTTTTCTCCAGATCCGCCGCTGGATCTTCCCGCATCTTTCCTGGAATCAAGCCCACAGCCGCCACTTTACCCTCACCTGCCAGCAATACGCCATCGCGGTCAAAGAGATTCCCCCGTTTTCCTTCTAATGTGACCACCCGCACTTTTTCATTTTCTTTAAGCTGCGGAAAAATCAAGCTGTCGGTCCAGGAAATCTTATAATCCCCATCCTCTTTATGTACGCCTGTTTCATTGGGAAAACGGATTTCCCCCGCGGAAGAGTCCATGGTCGTTCGATATGCCACTGCGTTTTCCTTTTTCTGATCTTCGATCATGGCGATCTGGATGTTTTTCGCCCCAATGCCTTCATAGATGTTTTTATTCCTTGCCAGGAAGTCCTTCTTTGCCACTCGCGCTTTGCTTTCTTTGTCCAGCATGTCATACATGGCCTGGTAATCCTTTTGTTCAATATATGCCATGTACTGGGTCAGCGCCTGCTCCGGCCCTTTGGTGAAAGCCAGACTATAAACCGCGAACAAAGCGCCTGCCAGAAGGAGCAAAGTAATGACTAACACGGGTAATTTATACTTGTTTCTTGTCTTCATGGGATCCTCCACTCTAATACGCCTCACATATCGTGGGCACCCTGCGCTGCCTATTGGTCATATGCCTGCGAGCATCAGCGCACGCAAAACTTACAAATGTAATTTCATTAATCTTACATCTGTAAGTTTTAAATGTCAAGCCATATTTTTAAAAATCCTCTTTCCCTCTACAGCAAGCTGATGAGCAGGTTGAGAAGGCCGATGACAAAGCCGATCAAAGCGCCCAGATTGACAATAGCGTTCAGCTCTTTTTTCATCACAGACAGGATCAGTTCTTCCAGAGTTTCCACTTTCATGTCCTTGATCTTTTCTTCTATGATGCCCGCCACATCAATTTCTTCCACTATCTTTTCGATAGAGCCGGCCACGCATTTGTCATAAAACACGTCTACCAACCGGTCCATCTGCTCTTGCTCCAAAGGAAGCTGCCGAACCAGGCCGCCGATGGTTCCGGTTTCCAGCCGCGTCAGTTCTCCGACAATGACAGGCCGGATCTTGGCCTCTCCATTGCGTTCAATGTAATCCTGTATCTCATCACCAATAGGGCCCGCGATGGATTGGATCAGCTGGTCATTGACCATCATGGCAAGGAGCGTGCCCTGGACTTTTTCTTTAATGGCCCGAGTGCCTTCTGTGATGATGATCTCGCTGATGTTCATCTGCCGCAGAGCTTCCACGGCCCGCTCTGTGAGAGTGTCTTCCAGCTGACCGCGCATGTTTTCGTACTGGGTTTCTGACAAAAATGCGGTCATGGCCTGTCCTACAGAAAGGACGCTTTCTTTCACTTCACAGAACTGGTTCCACAACGCGCTGCTCATGGTCCGTTTGATGGAATCCGCGGGAAGCGCTTCTGCCAGGTCTTCCTTTGTCAGCAGGGTCGTTCCCACTGCGCTGCCGATGGCTCCTGCCAGCTCGTCCTTTCTCTTGGGGATCAGCCCTGGGGTAAAGGGCAGTCTGCGGCTTCCCAGCATCACCGGATGATGAGGCCGGAACAGCATTTTCACTGCGATGAAATTTGTGAAATAACCGATGAGCGCCCCAATGAGAGGGCCCGCGATCAGTTTAAAAATCTCCATGTCCATTGATTCCTTTCTGTATCCTATCTGTTTCTTGCTTCTGTTTCTCGTTTCTTGCCTGCTCTATGCTGATCTGGCTTATAAGATCCCGTTCAATTCCTGGTAAAGGGTCTTGGCATAGCTGTCTGTCATGCCACAGATGAAATCCGTCACAAGCAGCAGCCGCAGATACAGCTTTTCCGCTTCGCCCTTGTCTTTTGCAGAAATATGGTAAACGCCTTTGTAATTGTCTGAAACCAGAGCCATGAGCTTTTTCTGACTTTCGCTCTGCTCCTTGTCCGTGTCAAAATAAAGGGCCGCGTCCACGAACCTGTCCAGCAGGAAATCAAAAATCGTCTGGGCCGCAAGTTCCAGCTTTAAAATGGGTTTGATGTTAAACGCATAGTCAAAGGCAATGCCGCCTAAGGCATCCATGACTGCCTCAGCGTCAGTGCCAGCAAACAGGTCCGTCTTGTGGGTTCCCGCCATGATACTGTCATAATGATCCATGAACCCGGAAGTTGCCGCTTCGATCATTTTCCCCTGGACAAACACTAGCCAGTTTTGAATGGCATTGAGCTCTGGACCAGCGAGCCGCCGTGCCTTGGCCTGCTGGTATCGCTGTTGTAAATGATCCTCGATCTCTCGATACCCGTCATCCTTGCCTTCTCCCCGCTGACGCAGCTCTCGTACTAATTCCTCATAAGTGAGGCAACCCTTCTTGCAGGCATCCTCCAGATCCGCGGTCTTGTAAGCGATGTCGTCCGCGGCTTCCAACAGAAACGTCAGCGGATGGCGAAGGCCTTTTGTCCCCAGAGCGTTTTGAATATCCCAAAACAACTCTCGGTCGCCATAATAATAGCCTAATTTCTTGTCTTTAATATCGCCGCTGTGTTTATTGATTTCCAGAGAAGACACTGGGTATTTGATGATGGTCCCCAGTAAAGCCTTCGTCAGGTTCATCCCATGCTCGTCCACTAGAAAATGCAGTTTTGTCACTAACCGCAGCGCCTGGGTGTTTCCTTCAAAATGATAGAAATCCTCCTGCATCTGCGGCTTCAAAAGCTGGCTCACAGGAGTCCCGTCAAATTTCAGCTGAGGCATGTTTTTCTTGAACCATTGACGGATGGCTGTTTCTCCAAAATGGCCGAAAGGCGGGTTGCCAATGTCATGGAGCAGCCCCGCGCACTGGAGGATGTCGCACACATGGGCTTTATACTCCGGCAAAAATCCCTTGTCCCGCTTTTCCAGCAGGATCCGCTGGGAAACGCTCTGCCCCAGGGATTTCCCAAAGGAAGAGACCTCCAGGGAATGGGTCAGCCTGGTACGGATAAAGTCGCTTTTGTCCAAGGGAAACACCTGGGTTTTGTCCTGCAGCCGCCGAAAAGAAGCGCTGCCTATGATCCGGTGATAATCTTTTTCAAATTCTGTTCGTAAATCGCTGGCGCCGAAGCTCGCTCCAGTCCGTTTGCCTCGAGGCCGCTGGGAACACAATAGCTGGCTCCAATCCATAGTCATCTCTCCTTACTTCTATAATTGCTTCTATCATGAATGATTTTTAGTTTACATGCTTGTGGGAGCGCTGTCAAGAAAAGACACACTTTCATTATAAAGCATAAATGAAAGATATAAAGAGGGTTCTGTGGAAATCTGAAAGAATTCTTAAAAGCGCATTTTGCGGGCAGCGGCTGAAAGATCGGTAAAACAGATGCATCTGTCAAACACTCCCTCGCCTTTTCCGCGACAAAAAGTCCTCCAGAGCCAGCTTGCGCGCTGACTCTGGAGGAGGTGACTAACATTCTATTGGATTGTTTACAGTTCTTTTACTTTTGTGTCTAAAGTGATATCCAACTCTGCGGCATATTCAAAATAAGCGTCTACCTGATCAAGAGTGAGCATATCAGAAGAAATCAGCCCTGTCTGGTCAAACTTGTCATTGACAAACAGTTTTGTGAAGAGATATCCGCCCTGTCCTGTCAAGTACATTTCCGCAGTGATGCCGGATTTTTCATAAGACTCTACCAGTCCTGGCGCGTTTACGTGAGTCTCTACCAGCACGTCTTTTCCGTCTTTCTTTCCGTAAGCTTCGATAACCATGCAGCCGGAGTCGGATACCAGACCTTCATCGATGATCTCTTTGATCTCATCCTTGAATTTTGGAGCTGGCGGCACGTGAGCCAGAACCACGTCAAACGGTGAAATTTCCACGCCCTTCACAGTTTCCTTTTTGTGAGAAAGCAGGCCCGCTCTGTACAGCGGTTTCGAGAAATCCACACCCGCTCCCGCATATTTGAAGTAAGCGTTCTTTGCGCCTTTCAGGAACTTTTCAGCGTTAAAGCTGTAATGGATTGGCTCATCGTGGCAGTGCTCCACAAAAGTGATCTCTTCATCCATATAATCGTACTGACGTTTGATCGGAAGATCAAATGCCGGAGTCCGAACTAATTTTCCATCTACAAAAGCATAAGCTTCTTCACTCATGTCGTGAAGCGCTGTGACAGGAGACCACCAGAACGGCTGGAAGCGTTTTGCCTCTACGCCTTCCCATACGATGTTGTAAATGGTGTCGCAAGTGTCCAGATAACGCATCGCGTCTCTTGTTGCCGCGCAGATCAGTCCTGGAGCGGAACCTGTGCCCACGATGGCGGTTCTGCCGATCTCCTTGAATTTCGGACCATAAACATCGTACTGGATACGGATGCTTTCTACCCAGTCCTCATGAAGGGCAGTAGTAGCCGCATAGTCCTGATAATTGGCTTTTACTTCCAGAGCAGCGTCCAGCACGTTCTTCGTGCATTCCAGCGGCAGCGCATTGAGGATCAGATCCACGCCTTGGGCCACTGATACGATGCTGTCTTTGCTGTGCGCGTCTACCTGCGCGCCCTTTGCTTTTTTCAATATTTTTACCAGATTGTCAACTGCTGTTTTATCATAATCCGCACAAATGATTTCTGCCACGCCCGGATCCTCGTCCAGTCTCTGAGCTGCTGCGGAACCCTGTGCGCCAACGCCTAATACTAAAATTTTCTTTAAACCCATGTTTATGTACCTCACTTTGTTCTATCTTTGATTTTTTATGGTTTCATTATAAAGAAAATCCCTTCCCAGGGAAACTGATTTTTTGCCATGTTTTCCGAACTTAACTGCTGAAATCATTGTCAATATTTTCTGATTATTTTATCTCTGGAGAAGCCACAGCAAAATTCATCATTTTTCACCGCAAGATTTGGCTTTTATTTGGAATCAAGCGGGTGATTCGTGTTATACTGTAAGCATTGTAATGAAGCGGAGGTTATTATGTTATTTGAAAGCATTTCTTATCAAGACCAGCTGCCTTTTGAGCTTTCTTTTCTGAATGTGGCTGAGGAAAGCAAGCATTGCCATCAAGAGATTGAGATCCTGCTGGTGCTGCGGGGCGTGACTCATTACCAGATCTATCACACGGATTACGAGCTGAATCCCGGGGACTTGATCATCGCTGACGCAGAGGATCTGCACCAGATCCACGATTCTTCGGAAGACATCCTGCTCCTTGCCATCCATGTGGACGCAGGGGGATTCGAGCATTTGTATCCGGATATCCGCTACATGTTTTTCGTGTGCGAAGAATGCATGGAAGGTCCTTCTGCCAACAAACAGCTGCTTCAGAGCAAGCTGGCTCTCTTGAAACACGCCATTGCTCGGTTAGCTTACGATTATATGCGGGAAACCAGGGACGCGTCTTTACTCATGGAAGAGATCAACGAACTGATTTCTATTCTGGTCCACCATTTCCAGGGCTTTTTCATGGAAGATTACCAGTACAAAATCAGCCAGGAAGACTTGAGTCCTGACGATCTGCAGCGCCTTTGCCGCATCACTCGCTTCATCATGCTCCATTATGACCAAAAAATCACCTTGGATGACGTGTCGAAGATGGAACACTTGAGTTCTTTTTATTTGTCGCATTTGATCAAAGAGAATCTGGGATTCAACTTTCAGAATTTTGTCAATGTCATCCGCCTGGAGTTCGCAGAAAAGCGGCTGGTTTTCACAAATGACACTTTGACCCGCATCAGCCAGGACTGCGGCTTTTCCTCCCTGAATTATTTCAACAAATGTTTTAGCGCCTGGTACGGGAAGACCCCTGCCCAATACAGGAAAGCCTATGTTCCTAAGGAACGTTCTTTTCAAAAGCCTTTTACCCAGGAAGAGGCCCTGGCCTTGCTGACTCCGTATCTGAATGTTTCCAAGGGAGAAACTGAACTGCCCAAGAGCCTTTCCCTGACCTTGGATTTTAACGGTGCGGGCTTTTGGGATTTCTGGGAGACTCGAGCGCCCCGCATCCTCCTGGAATCTTTGGAAGAGGTCTTGGCTCTCAGCACATGCCTTACGACCCTAAGCCGCCTGCGTCCCTCCTGTTTTGTGCTCAACGAAAGCCTGGCCGGACTGCGCGAAACAGCCCTTCCCATTCTGGAAACAGTGATAGCGCCTTTGGGCGTCCCTGTTTTGACGCAGCCCATCTCTTGCGTCCGGAGCGTTTGCGCCTCCGACTCTGTCTCCGCTTTCAAACAGGCCCTGGAGCAGGGGCCTTTGTCCCTCCGGCTTTTAGGGAGTTCCCCTGCGATTTTCACAAAAAATGGCCTGGAGACTTCTCTTTGCCAGGCTCTTTGCTTTCTTTCGGATTTTGAAAGGCCACAGGTCCGTGCGGCAGAAAACCATGTGCTGGTGAAAGATGAGCATGTGATGGCTGCTCTATTTTTTAATGATGAACCAGTCCCTCTGAACATCTGCTTGCCCGCGGACTCCCTGCCAAAAGGTGCACGGCTCCTCCGCCGGGAAATCGAGGCCAGCCAAAGCAGCTGCGGCGCATTGGAAGCTTTGGGGCAGCCGGAACAGATTCCGCCTTTATTGAGAAAAAGGATCCATCAAAGCGCATACGGCAGCATGCGATTTTCTGTGCTCAAAGAAGATCTGAATTTTACGGTCTATCCCGATTCCATGGTGATTTTAGAGATTTACCGTTAGATGGATCTGGACGGCCGGCTCCAGCGCCCGCACTCTCTTTTTGATACATATCCCAGCCTGTTTTGGCGACACTAACAAAGTGGCGCTCCTGAAAGCCAAGATTCTCATTTCAGAAAGAAGGTGCTTTGTTGTTCATCTCTCAGATTCTGATCCCTGTGGCAGTGGGCATGATCACTGGGCTGATGTCTGGCTGGCTGTCAGGCATGATGGTGACCCATCATTACCGAAAAATCGATGAAAAGCAAGAGCGGCATCTGCAGCACGTCAAATACCTGGAAGACACGGCCATCCACGTTTCCAAGGTCCTCAACGAGATCGACCTGCTGATCCACCATGAAGGCCCTTTGGATTATGAAAACGCCCTGCGGGAGATCGGCATTATCCAGATCCCCGAAGGGCAGCTCAACGAACAGGACAAGACCGTTTCCATTGTGCGGGAAAAAGATCTCCTGTTATCAGATATTGAAAAACAATTGAAAGAAGATACCATCGACCTGCGGCAAGCTTCTCTGCAGCTGATCAAACTTTCGGTAAAGCTGGTGATGGCCATTGAAAAGTGCCGGCAGGAAGGATAAAACTGAAAAGACTGGGAAAAACGCCTTGCTGCTCCTATGGTGATGGTCACTGACCGCGGTACCGCTCCATCACAGCCTCCGCCCGCACCGCGCTTTACCGGGACGACCTTTCCATGGCATCTTCTGCTTGCTGGACGCTGTCATATCCGTAGAGCCTGACCACGTTCCCATGGATGACCTCCGCAGTGCTTTGGCCCCTGGACTCCATGCGCTCCACTAGATGAAACAGGGCAGTTAGCGTGGCTTCCGAATAAGTCTTTAGTTCCCCAACTAAGTAAGCGTAAAAAGGGGTCATATCCATGTCCGTGCTGGTAAGGGGCCTTCCCTTTTGGGCAAAGCGGGGATGTTTTTGGCAAAAACTTTTTTCAGAAGCCAGCATGATAGATGAGATCTTTTCAATCAGCTCTGCCTTTTTTTCAGAAATCCCAGGCAGATGCTCTTTCAAGTTTTTTTCATAATAATCTCGATCCGTGAATTCCATCATATAAGCGTATTTTTCCATAATCAAATTGCGCCCTATGGCCGCGGCGCTTTTCAGGTCCTGTTCATAATGCTTTAGCGTCTCAGGGTCCATCATGGCAGCCTGGCTGTAGCGCATGATGTGAAAAGTCTCCCAATCATCCTGACAGGAAGCTCTGCCGCCGATATTTTCCACATCCTGAAACATGTCCCATTCCCTGCGGATGATCTCCTGGATCAGGTCCTCTTTCTGCGGATCGATTTTGTTGAAATGTTCCATCATAGGCCACCTCCTTTTAGAATGTTTCCATGAGGATCGGAACGCGCCTTAGCTGCGGGTCCTCTATGCTCTCAAAGATCTCTTCCCCATGCGCGGCCAGAAAGCCGTCTCTGCTAGTGGTGTATCCTGTGTCCCGCAGGCATTGGCCCACGTCCAGACAGATCTCTTCGATACGCTGCGCTTTGCTGCTGAAAGTGTCCTTTGTTTCACTCATGCCTGCCAAAGCTCTTAGCTTGTCCACCGCGGGCCGCAAAACCTGACAGGCTTCTGCTCTGCGAAAAGCCCATTTATAAAAAGGCATGTAGATCTGGTTCAGCAGAAAGATCACGCCCAGGGCTGCTTTTATGAATTCGCCGCAGGCAAAATACGCTGCGCCAGCATCGCCCCGCGCTCCACACCTTCCATAATTGTATTGACCGGACTGAGCCATGGTCACTAGCTTTGCCGCCAGCTTTTTCTTCATCACATCTTTTGGATAAAAGCCCAACAGCCGCTCCCTGATACTGGTGAACGTCCCTTCTCCATCGTAAAAGACCTGGCCGTTAGTAGCTGTGGCCAAAAAGCTTTCTGGCACCCGCAGCCATTCCAAATTGCTTTCCGGGCCATGAGGCCGGCCTGTGAATTTTTGATAAAACCCTTCGATTGTCATGGGGCCCACTCTGCCTTGTCCCTGTGGCGTTTCTATACGAGTCTGGCCTTTGTATGTCTTGGGAAGCCGGTCATACGCGCTTTGCAGTTCCTTGCCAATGCTGCTGTAAAGTTCTTCTGACAGCCAGAGGCAAAAGCCTGGTCCAAAATCATGATCCCTGGAAAACCCATCATCAAATCCAAGGCACTCTGAACCTTCTCCTACCAGCCCTGCTGCCACTCGTTCCTTGTATTGGGGAAATTCCCGTTCCAACAAAGGCCCACCGTATTCCTGGAAATATGCCTTTGACAGCTCCATGCCATTTAGCGTTATTTGCTCCCTGGTTCCATCTTTCTCCTGTGTTGCGCTTGACGCACGGCTCCTTTCCCGAGGTGCCGCTGTCACTGCTCTTTTTCCTCTGTCTTGATTTTCTCCAAGTTTCGAGACACGACAGCATAAGCAGGAGAATCTTTCCCATAGCTTTGCTCGATCAGGCCCAGCGCCTTTGTGTAATGGTTTTTTGCGGCTTCCAGCTCACCGGCAGCAGAAAACACTTCCCCTAGTCCAGCCAAGGCCGATGCGTAATGAGGGTCCTGGGTCTTTTGATTTTCTTCAAACACATGGGCCGCTTGCTCAAAGCTCTCTTTCGCCGCGTCCATTTTTTCCTGCCTCATTTGGAGTTCGCCTAAGTTCACATGGGTGGTGGCCAATTCCACCTCGCATCCCGGCAGGCTGCTGATAACAGAGAGGGCCGTCTCCAAAGCTGCTTCCGCTTCCTGGAGTTTCCCCGTTTCTCTGTATGCCACGCTCATATTGTTGCAAAGCGCCGCCATTCGATAGTCTTCCCCTAATTCCAAAGCCGCGAGCCGCTCCTTGGCTTGGGAGAACAGGTTAATGGCTTCCTCCCATTGGCCCGCGGAAAGATGCACGTCTCCCGCATTGAGCAGGGCTGTGGCATAATGCTGGGTATCGCCCATGCCAATGGCTTCAATCCGTTTCAGCACATCTTCACAAATGTCTTTAGCCTGCTGGGTCTTGCCCGTCACTCGGTACACGCCGCCCAATTCGTTGGAAACCGCGATGATCCCCAGAGCATCGTCCTGTTCCTTTGCTTCAGCTAGGCTCTGCTCCAGGAAATCCACGACCTTTTGGGCGTTTCTTTCTTGGAATACCTCGTCCAGTTTTTTGTAAAATTCCTGTAGATTCATTTTTTCACACACTCCTTGCCTGTTATTATATTCGCGCTGCCTTGGCATGGCAAGGCGAAGTTGGAATATTTTCTGAAAAGCTGTGGCCCGTTACTGAACGAAAGAAAGTCACACTAAACAGAACGAACGATTGGAGGCGCAGATAAATTCCAATTTTGTCATATTTTCTACCTTTCTACTTGATTTGCGATTTCTTTATCAGTATATCCCAGAACTGAGTTCCTCTCAATACACTTTACACGCACCTCGAAAAACAAAATCTTTTTTCTACATTAATCGTCCTTTTCTTCCGGTTCATTGGATCCTAAAGAGGCCAGCACAATGCCTGCCACGATAAGAGCCGCACCGATAAAGCCCATGAGCGACAGCCGCTCGCCTAATAGGAAGAAAGAGGCGATCACAGTAAAGATCGGTTCCGTGCAAAACGCCAAAGACACGAAGGTGGCAGAGACCCTGCTGAGGGCGATGTTCTGCAGGCTATAAGCGATACACGTACAGGCCACTGCCAAGTAAAGGACTGACCACCAGCCTTCTGCCGACACATATGCCAAGGAATGAAAGTCTTCAAAGATCAAGGCAAAAATCAAACTGACCACCGCAGTGACCGCGGACTGGGCGGCAGAAAGGGCCATGGGTCCCATGTCGCTCACATGTTTCGAGCTATAAGTCAGCATCCCTGCTCCTGTCAGAGCGCTGAGCAGCGCATAGATTTCTCCCAAACCAAAGGAAAATTTTCCTCCGTTCCCGCAGAGAAAATATAGACCCACCACTGCGATCAGGATGATCACGACTAATTTTTTCCCCGCCTTTTGCCGCAAAATGAAAAAAGACAGGATCGGCGTGAAGACAACCGTAAGGGACAGCAGAAAACCTACGATCGTGGCCTCCGCGTATTTCAGAGCAAGTGTGCTGAATGTAAAAGAAGCTGCTGTGAACAGCCCTACCACGATGCTGTTTGGAATGTGCTCTTTTCGGAATTGCGCACGTATTTTCTTGTAAAAAAATAAAAGAAACAATACAAAAGCAATGGCATATCGAATCGCCAGGCAAAGAAACGGCGGCAAGGTTTCCAGAGAAATTTTTCCCACCGGATTACCGATCCCCCACAGCAAGCATTGCAGCAGAATCAGACTCCCATAAAACACAGTATTGTTTTTTTGTTTCGCAGGCATTGCAGCCACTCCTTTGTCTAAAATTTTGAAACAGATTGGATCGTACAGAGCATACGCCAGGCTCTTGGTTCCTCCTGCGATCTCTTATTTGGATTTTATCAAAGAAACATTTCCATGGCAACTCCTAAAGTGAATTTTAATAGATAGTATGAAATCTATAGATCGCACATCTTGATTTCTACGCACAGATGCGAAATTCTTGCGCTTGTGTCCTTAACTGGTTGTATAAAACCTTGATTTCGTGGTATAATAACATTATTAAAAATCTTGATTTCGTGGTATAGTGAGGATCATCAATGAAAAGAAAGATTTACGAAAAATTAATACAGTGGAAACAACAAAGCGCAGGGCAAACCGCATTGCTCCTTGATGGCGCACGCCGGGTAGGAAAAAGCTACATTGCGGAAGCATTTGCGAAGGCAGAGTATAAAAGCTACCTCTTAGTTGATTTTAACCGAGTAAGTAAAGAGATCACAGACTTGTTTGTCAATTACCTGAATGATTTGGATCTATTTTTCATGTACTTGTCAAATTTTTACAACACCAAACTGCATGAACGTGAAACGCTGATTATTTTTGATGAAGTGCAGCTCTTTCCAAAGGCCCGGGCAGCCATTAAATACCTTGTGGCAGACGGCCGATATGACTATCTTGAAACTGGCTCTCTCATGAGCATCAAGAAAAGCACGCAGGATATCCTGATACCTTCTGAAGAGCGCCATCTCCGAATGTATCCGCTGGATTTTGAAGAATTCCTCTGGGCTCTTGGAAATGAAACTCTGATGGATTTTATTAAGATGCGTTTTGAAGACAGAAAACCCTTGGGCCAGGCGCTCCACAGAAAAGCCATGGATTATTTCAGACAGTATTTGATCGTGGGAGGCATGCCGCAGGCAGTCGAATCCTATACGCAGAGCCGCGATTTCGATAAAGTGGACCAAGTGAAGCGAAACATTCTTGAATTATATCGGGCTGATATCGTCAAACACGCACGTGGTTACGAAATGAAGGTTGAACAAATCTTTGATGACATCCCAGCACAGCTTCAAACACATGACAAAAAATTCAGGCTTTCCTCTCTAAAAAAAGAGGCTCGTTTCCGTGACTATGAGGACGCTCTGTTTTGGCTAAGTGATGCCATGATCATCAATAGCTGCTATAATTCCTCTTCACCGGATATTGGGCTGAAGCTTAACATGAACCGCATGACGCTCAAATGCTACATGGCGGACACCGGTCTTCTGATCAGTCATGCTTTCGATGAAAATGGACTCGTAAGTGAAGAAATCTACAAAAAGCTTTTGTTTGACAAACTGGAGGTCAATAAGGGCATGATCGTAGAAAATATCGTGGCTCAAATGCTGACAGCCAGTGGGCACAAACTCTATTTTTATGCTAACGCTTCCCGCAGCGATGCGCAGTCACGGATGGAAATCAACTTTTTGATTGCAAAAAATAAAATCAGCACCAGACATAACATTTCACCCATCGAGGTAAAATCAGGGAAGAATTACACCTTGACTTCACTGCGGAAGTTTCACAAAAAGTACGCCAAACAACTGCACACGCCGTATGTGCTCCATACAAATGATTTCAAAGAGGAGGATGGGATCATTTATCTGCCTTTGTACATGACACCGCTGCTGTGAAAATGGCTGCGATGTTTTGATTTTTTCCTGTACCGCTCTGTCATCCGGCGGTGATCGATAAAAGGAGTGAGTAAAGGCAAAAGGACCAGCACAAAACTAGCGGTTGAGTTTCGTGCTGGTCTGAAAAAGCCAATCATTACGATTCTCTCTTTTTATGTATTTATCCGATTTTCTTCTTCACGGTCTCCATTTCTCGTTCCAGCCTGTTCAGCCTCATTCTTACCATTTCATCGTCTTCTTTCATTTTTAGGACTTCATTTATCTTTCTGGACAAATCCAAATGTCCTTCCACGATGATTTGTATGCTCCGATCCGTTTCATTTTCCAAAGTGACTTTGACTCCCCTGATTTCCTCTTCCAAACCGGTTTTAACTTCTCGGATTTCTCCACGCAAAGTAGCTTTGGTATCCTCGATTTTCCCTTCTAAACCAGTCTGAACCGCTTCAATCTTGCCTTCCAGATCTGTCCGGACTTCCTGAATCTCTCCCCGCAGCGTGGTTTTCGTCTCTTCGATCTCTTCCTTCAAATCGGTCTTGACATCTTCGATCTTACCCTCCAGATCTGCTCTGACTTCCTGGATTTCTCCCCGCAAGGTGGTTTTCGTCTCTTCGATTTCTTCTTTCAATTCGGTCTTGACACCTTCGATCTTACCCTCCAGATCTGCTCTGACTTCCTGAATCTCTCCCCGCAGGGTGGTTTTCGTCTCTTCGATTTCTTCTTTCAAATCTGTCTTGACACCTTCGATTTTGCCTTCCAGATCTGTTCTGACTTCCTGAATCTCTCCCCGCAGGGTGGTTTTCG
>CAJTYS010000044.1 GCA_910583765.1 uncultured Eubacteriales bacterium
GCGAACCTGCTCACCAATATGGCGGCGGGCGCAGTTCTGTGTCTCGTATATTTTGCGGCCTATCTTTGTACAGGACTCCCGCTTCTCGGCTTTTTTCAAGCAAGGGGCATTGTCATCCTTTTGATGACCGCTGCGGTCCTGCTGTTGTCCTGCGCCTTTTCAGCAATCTTTACCATGGTGGCCATGATCAATGCCAGCAAAGCGGGCACAGCGGTGATCTGCGTGCTGGGCGCGGTTCTGCTGTTGTTTGCCGGCGCATATATAAACGCCCGCCTGCAGGAGCCAGAGACGTATCCGGTTTACGATTATGTCGTGGTGGGCGAGGATGCCGCAGACATGGCAGCAGGCATGGAGGAAGCAGTGGCAGAAGAAAAAAATCCTCACTATGTAGGCGGAACAAAACGAAAAGTCTACCAGTTCCTCTATGATTTTACGCCGGGAGGTCAGGCAACGCAGTGCGTTTCTATGGAAGCAGAACGGCCCCATGTGCTCTGCCTGTATTCAGGAATCCTTTTCATCATAGCCACATCCATAGGAGTCATTGTTTTCAGGCGGAAAGACATAAAATGACAAAGTCACTTTCACCGATTTTTTCAGCAGCTACCTTTGCTGGTCAGTTTCTGTCATAAAACATAAAGTTTGGAAAGGGGTGGTATCGTGATCTGGCAGATCATAGTGTGTGTGGTGTTTTTCATAATCATCGGGATCCTCGGCGTCAAGCTCATCTTGATCCGCAAGGGGATCGAAGAAATCCAAGCCGGATTCGCAGAAAAACTGGAGAGCGATACCAATACCCTGATTTCCGTTTCCACTAGGGAAAAGACCGTGCGCGGCCTGGCAAACGATATCAATAAACAGCTGCGGCAGCTGCGAAAACAGCGGCATCGTTTTGTACAGGGAGATCTAGAGCTGAAAAGCGCGGTTACCAATATTTCTCATGATTTGCGCACGCCGCTTACTGCCATAAGCGGCTACTTGGATCTGCTGGACCAGGCGGAAAAGAGCCAAGAAGCCAGCCGGTACATCGAGATCATCAAAGAGCGGACACAGCTGCTGAAACAGCTGACAGAAGAACTATTCCGCTATTCCGTGATCTCCTCGCCGGACTGGGACGCAGAAGCGGAGCCGGTGAACGTGAACGCTGTTTTAGAAGAAAGCATTGCCGGATTTTACGCCGCGCTGCAGGAACGAAACATCACGCCTGAGATCCACATGACAGAACGGAAAATCATGCGCCAGCTGAATCGGGACGCTTTGTCCCGAGTTTTTTCCAATCTCATGAGCAATGCCCTAAAATACAGCGACGGCGATCTGGAAATCAGATTGACAGACAAGGGACAGATCTTCTTTTCCAATCAGGCCTCTGATTTGAGCCAGGTGGAAGCGCAGCGCTTGTTTGACCGCTTTTACACAGTGGAAAGCGCAAGGAAATCAACAGGCCTTGGGCTTTCCATCGCAAAGATCTTGGTAGAGCAGATGAAGGGGAGCATGAATGCCCGATACGAAAACAGCAGGCTCATCCTCCAAATCCAGCTGCCTGACGGTCATACTGGACAGAAATAGAAATTTCCCCCTAGCCAGTCCATGGTAGAATGTGATAAAATATCTCATTGCGAGGTGTAAAGATGAGAATTATTACAGGAGAGTACAGAGGCAGGCGGCTTCATGCGCCTGTTGACGATAAAATCAGACCTACCACGGATAAAGTCAAAGAAGCTTTGTTCAGCATCTTGACAGGCGAAATCTATGACAGCAATGTGCTGGACCTTTTCGCAGGAACAGGGAGCCTGGGCCTGGAAGCCCTCAGCAGGGGAGCGAGGCACTGCTGGTTTGGGGACAATTCCAGGGAAAGCCTGCGGCTATTGAAAGAGAACATCGCACACTGTCAGGCAAATGGCAAGGCCACTGTGTTAGCTGGAGATTTTCGGAAAGTTCTGGGACGGATCCAGGAAAAGATGGATATCATCCTTTTAGATCCACCTTACAACCAAGGCATGTTGCCAGATTGTTTTGAGCAGATCGAAGCCCTTGGTATTTTGGCAGAGGGCGGCATCGTGGTAGCGGAGCACAGAAGGGAAGAGATTCTTCCAGAGCAGATGGGAAATTTGGAAAAAGTAAAAGAACGGAAATATGGGACCGTTGTGCTGTCAATATACAGTTGATAGGAACGGTCATATTGTGATACAATAAAAACGAATAGGCGGAGGATTTATCAGACATGAAACACAAAGCACTGTACACTGGCTCATTCGACCCTTTGACCAACGGACATATGGATATCATCACTAGAGCGGCCAGGTTATATGACGAGCTGGTCATAGGAGTCGTTGTCAATCCTTCAAAACAATCCATGTTTTCCTTAGAAGAACGGGAAGAAATGATTCGCAAAGCCACCGCGCACCTTCCCAATGTCACAGTGGACCACTTTTCCGGCCTGCTGGCAGACTATGTGAACGCAGGTGACTTTGACAGCGTGATCAGGGGCTTGCGGGCGACCACGGACTTTGAATATGAAATCCAAATGGCACAGATGAACGCGAGACTTTACGAAGGCCATGTGGAGACTGTTTTTCTTATGACAAACCCCAACTACTCTTTTCTCAGTTCCAGCATGATTAAAGAAGTGCATTCTTTAGGGGGAAGCGTAGACGGGTTGATCCCAGAAATCATTTTGGAATACATGGATGAAAAAAATAAGGCTTAGGGAGGATATGAATGAAGGTATTAGAACTGCTAGAAGAGATCGAAGAAATCGTGGACACGGCATCAGGATTTCCGTTGACTGGAAAGATCATGGTTGATGCCCAGGAACTGCTGGAGATCGTAAGAGAGATCAGATTAGAACTGCCAGATGAGATTCAGCAGGCACAGTGGATCAAAAACGAGAGAGAGCGGATCATCGCAGAGGCGAAAAAGGAATACGAAGCAGTGATCGCGGACGCCAAGCGGCAGGCCGAAGCCCTGGTGGAAAACGATGACATCACCGTAAAGGCCAAGATGCGGGCGGACGAGCTAATGCGGGTGACAGAGGAAACCGCGAAGCAGCTGAAAATGAGCACCTACGATTATGTGGACAGCATCCTCTTTAATTTCCAGGAAAAGATGGAGCAGCTCAACAGCTTGTATTTCGCAGACATGTTCGGCACCTTGGAAAAGACATTCACGGATATCAACGCCACCCTTGCCAATAACCGAGATGAGATCAAGGACATGGCTTACCGCACGCAAATGAATGAAGATGGCGTCGCACAGGAGGCACCGCCTTCCGGACAGCAGGAAAATGGCTGATCTGATCAGAGGAAATGAAGGGGCGTTTTTCTGAGAGATATTTCCGATGGGACAAAAATAGATACATATATCCATGATTGACGGAATACCATGAATCATGGATATTTTATTGCATAAAAAAAGAAATTATATCATAGCAGGAACTGGAGCCGCCGCGTTTTGCGTTTTTATGGTGCTGTTTCCATCCGTGGCCCTTTACTCTGCGCAAAAGGGAATTTCCCTGTGGGCTTCCAGTGTGCTGCCGGCTTTGCTTCCTTTTTTCATCTGCGCCAATTTTTTGAGCAACATGGGGGCAGTGAGATTGCTGCGGCCAAGCCTGTTCCCATTTGTTATGAGCGTGGTTTCCGGCTATCCCATGGGAGCCAGGATCATTGGCGACATGCGAAAGGAAAAGCAGATCTCGCAGACAGAAGCAAAGCGGCTCATTAGTTTTTGCAGCACTTCAGGACCAACCTTCATGGTGGGAGCCGTAGGCGCGGGCATGCTGGGATCAGCAGGAGCAGGAATCCTCATTGCCGCGGCTCACTATTTGGGCGCTGTTCTCAATGGGATCCTTTACTCCTGTTTTTTTCCAAAAGAGCAGGTTTCTGGAACGCGGGCTCCCAGGAAAAATCAGGACCTGCTGGAGCTATTCACAGAAGCCATTATATCCGCCTTTAAATCCCTGGCCATCATCTTGGCCTATATTGTCCTATTCATGTTTCTAACAGACCTGCTCCATCTAGGAGGCGCGTTTAGCTGGATCCAGTCACCGGCTCTGAAAGCGCTGGCAAAAGGCTTTTTTGAAATGACCGTAGGCTGCGGCGCGCTGTCGGAATGCGCAGGACTATCACTAAGCTGGAAATGTGTGCTTTCCACAGTCGTGCTGTCCTGGGGCGGACTTTCCATCATCGGTCAGTCCATGAGCATGCTCTCTGGCGCAGGGGTGGGAATCCCGTACTTTCTCCTTACAAAGCTGACCCACAGCTTGTTTTCCGGGATCATCGCTTTTCTTCTGGTGATGTGTGTGTTATGATGGACATATGAATATCTTAGGGATCATAGCAGAATACAATCCGTTTCATAACGGACATTTATATCATTTAGAACAGTGCGTCCAGCAGGCCGGAGCTGACGCGGCAGTGGCGGTCATGAGCGGAAATTTTACCCAGCGGGGCGAGCCTGCCATGATGGACAAGTGGACCAGGAGCAGACTGGCGGTCCAGTGCGGAGTGGATCTGGTGCTGGAGCTGCCCTTTGCCTTTGCTGTCAACAGCGCGGAATATTTCGCGAAAGGCGGCATCGGAATTTTGTCAGGCCTGGGCTGCGTCACGCATTTGGGTTTTGGCGGCGAGCAGGGAACACTGGGAGAATTGGAAACCATGGCAGAGCTTTTAGCAAAAGAGCCGCCCCAGTACCAGCAGGTATTAAAGGAGTTTCTTGAAAAGGGCGCGTCTTACCCAAAGGCCCGGGAAAAAGCCATGGAGCTGATGCTGGGGAAAAGAGCGGCCAGCCTTTCGCTGTCACCTAACAATATTCTGGCCATTGAATACTTGAAGCAGTTGAAAATCCTAGATAGCTCCATAATTCCAATTATGGTAAACAGGAAGGGACCAGGGTATTTTGATGAACAACCAGTAGGAAACATTGCCAGCGCCACGGCGATTCGAGATCAGATGGACAAGCAGCAGCGCGTGGATTACGTGCCGCCTCCGGTCAAAGAGGCGCTGACTGAAGTTAGTGACACATCCAGCTATTTTCAGCTGATCCAAAGCGCGGTTCTTCGCTGCGGGGAATCGGAGCTTGCCAGAATCTGTTCCGTGGGAGAAGGGCTGGAGCATAAATTGAAAAAACAGATCAGGACCTGCGGCTCTCTAAAAGAGCTGGTGGAAGCCGTTTCTTCCAAGCGCTATCCAAAGGCCAGGATCCGGCGGATCTTGTGCCAGCTCCTCATGGGGTTGACAGAATTCGAGCCTGTTTTTTATGCCAGAGTTTTGGCTGCGGGGGAGAAAGGCACAAGGCTGCTGCGGCAGGCGAAAAAAAAGAGCAGCATCCCCATCATCACCAATATCAACAAGGCCGCGGCCCTGCCTCAGCTGATGACTTATGATATCCTGGCGGGGGACATTTATAATCTTCTGGCAGGATATGATCTGTATCAGCGGTGCGATCACGTCATGGGTCCGTACATTGAGATGGGAAAATCAGGACAAATCCCTTGAAAATCATCGAAAAAAAGACTATAATAGAATGTGCTGTTTATCATGCAGGAAATATCATCACATGATATTGATATTTTTTTACTAATCACAGGATGGAGGATATTTGAATGAAAGTTTTAGTTATTAACTGCGGTAGTTCTTCGCTGAAATACCAAGTACTGGATATGACAAACGAAGTATTGGAAGCAAAAGGCCTCGTAGAGAGGATCGGCATGGAAGGTTCTGTCATTACTCATGAAAAGATCGGCATGGACAAGTTCAAGCTGGTGACTCCGATGGAAAATCACAAGGACGCCATTGGTCATGTGCTGGATGCCATTGTTGACGCGGATCACGGCGTGGTGAAAGACATGAGCGAAATCGGAGCAGTCGGTCACAGAGTCGTGCACGCGGGAGAAAAATACGCGGATTCCGTAGTGATCAATGATTCCGTATTGGCTGCCCTTGAAGAGTGCGTGGAATTAGCGCCGCTCCACAATCCGCCAAATCTTTTAGGTATCGCGGCATGCCAGGAATTGATGCCGAACACGCCAATGGTAGCTGTGTTCGATACTGCGTTCCACCAGACTATGCCTCCTGAATCTTATATTTACGCCATCCCTTACGAATATTACGAAAAATATGGAATCAGAAGATACGGGTTCCACGGGACCAGCCACAAATACGTGGCAGAAAGGGCTTCTGATATTTTGAACGTGAACATCAATGACTTGAAGATCATCACTTGTCACTTGGGCAACGGGGCTTCTGTATCTGCCATCAAGAGAGGCGTGTGCCTGGACACATCCATGGGCTTCACACCGCTGGAGGGGCTGGTCATGGGCACCAGGAGCGGTGACATCGATCCGGCCATCGTTACCTATATCAGAGAAAAGGAAGGTCTGGCCCAGGGCGAAGCCAACGAGATCCTCAACAAAAAATCCGGCGTTCTCGGAATTTCCGGCGTGTCCAGCGATTTCCGAGATCTGGAAGCCGCTGCTGAGGAAGGCAACGAAAGAGCGCTGTTGGCCATCAAGATCTTCGCACACAAAGTTCGTTCCTACATCGGTGCGTATATCGCGGAAATGAACGGCGTGGACGCCATTGTGTTCACAGCGGGCGTAGGTGAAAACGACATTTCCATGAGAGACATCATCTGCAACGACATGGGCAACCTGGGAATCAAACTGGACTTGGTAAAAAACAAAGTAAGAGGCAAGGAAATGATCATTTCCAGAGATGACTCCAAAGTCAAAGTCATCCTGATCCCAACTAACGAAGAGCTGATGATTGCTAGAGATACTTACAGACTCTGCAAATAACTGGTTGACATTTTGTCCAAGTGACTATATAATTGAGAAGTTGTAAAACATATTTACACAAATGAGCAAAAAAGGAGGTGTAGAAAATGGCAGTACCTAAGAGGAAAACGTCGAAAGCCAGAAGAGACAAGAGAAGAGCGCAAAACATGAAAAAGACGGCACCGGGACTTTCTATCTGTCCACAGTGCCATGAGCCAAAGCTTCCGCATAGAGTTTGCCCAAATTGCAATTACTACAACGGCAAGGAAGTTGTTGCTTCCGAGGCTTAACGCATATCGACATGAAAATCAGGAAGGGGATAGGAAACTATCCTCTTTTTTTATGCCGCGACAAGAAAAGGATCACTGCCAAAGGATCAAAAAATATGTCAGAAGGGCGCTTTGTTTGATCCATAAGGAGCCACATACAACATCTTGCGTCTTCTGTGCGGCTCATAAAAAAACGGCAGAAATTGTCGAAGGAAATCCTGCTTTTTAATATGAAGTTTCTGTGAAAAACTTGAAACCGACAAATTTCAGCGATATAATAGCCAAAGATTGTATGTAATGATAGGAAAAAAGATCGTACAAGAGGTAGGCATAATGATGAGAAGCAAGAGTAAAGCAATCAGTGTTCTAGTGGCAGCTTGTCTGGCAGTGAATATCTTTTCTTTCGCGCCAGCAGCTTTTGCTGGAGAGCAGGCTGATGAACAGACAGAGAAGCCAGCGGTCCAAAGCATCCGGCAGGAAGAGGCCGCGGACCAGACAGAGCAAAGGGAAGAAACAAGTGAGACGGACGCAGTGAAGGAGCCAGAAGGAGAAAAGGAACCGGCTGGGCCGGAAGCTCCCGCAGAAGAAAAACAGCAGGAGTACCAGATCACTGTGATCCAGCCAGATGAGGGCGGCACCATCCAGACGGACAAAACAAAAGCACGGGCAGATGAGACTGTCACTTACACGGCAGTGCCGGCAGAAGGTTACAAGATCGTTTCCATTCAGATCGGGGAGAAGGCCTTGGAAGCAGCGAAGCCTTATGAAACGGCCACAGGCACGTTTTCTGTGGAAGGTGACACCGAAGTGAGAGCTGTTTTTGAAAAGTTAAAGACTTACCGGATCTCCACGTCAGTGAACAGTTCTTCAAAGGGGAGCATCACGGCAAGCGCCAGTGTTTTGGAAAATGAAGATCTGACCATCAAGGCCAAAGCGAAAAGCGGCTACTATTTGTCCGATTTGCTGGTAGATGGAGAGTCAGTGGGTGAGCCATATACATACACCTTTTCCAATGTCACGGAAGCTCACACTGTGAAGGCGGTTTTCTCCAAGCAGATTAAGATCATGCTGGACGCAGGTCACTTTGGAAATTACAATCGGAGTCCGGTTTACGCCGCGTATTATGAATCCAGGATGACTTGGTCCCTTCACAATCATTTGAAAACAGCGCTTCAGGACTACAACGGATTTGCCGTGGGCGTGACCCGCACCAGCCAGGCAAAGGACATGAATGTTTATACCAGGGGGACTGTTTCTAAAGGATATGACCTGTTCTTGTCCCTGCATTCCAACTCGTCTTCTGCCCGGTCAACGGACTATCCGCTGATCATCACTCAGAAAGGAAAGACTGGGGACAGCTTGGCGAAAAACTTAGGAAAGACCATTCAAGATACCATGGGGACGAAGCAAGGCTACAAAGTCTGGCAGCGGCTCAACAGCGATGGCAAGACCGAGTATTATGGTGTGCTGCGGGGTTCCAAAGCAGTAGGGACCAAAGGCATGATCATCGAGCATTCCTTTCATACCAACTTGGCGGCCACCAAATGGCTGTTCAACAATTCCAATTTAAAAAAGATGGCGCAAAAAGAGGCCAAGGTCCTGGCAGAGCATTATGGGCTGTCTAAGGCAGAAGAAGGCGGTAAGGATGACGCTGACACGTTGGAAGTTTCCACTCCAGCAATCAATAAAGTGACGGCAGCGACAAAGCCTGCTTCCTCTAAGACCGTGAAGTCATCCCAGAAGGTGAAGGTCATCATCACTGGTTTGAACATGAGAAAGAGCTACACTACCAGTTCAAAGAGCATGGGGAAAGCAAAGAAGAACAAAACTTATCAGCTGAAAGCAAAGACCAAGGATGGGAAGTGGGGGCAGCTGAAAACCAACGGGTATTGGATCTATCTGAAGGGATACACGAAAGTCGTGACCAGCAGTTCGTCAGCGAAAAAGGCCACTTCTTCCAAAACCGTGAAATCATCGAGCAAAGTCAAAATCAAGGTCAAGGGCCTGAACATGAGAAAGAGTTACAGTACCAGTTCCAAGCGCATGGGGACAGTGAAAAAAGGAAGGGTCTACCAGTTGAAGGCAAAGACCAAGAATGGCAAGTGGGGCCAGCTGAAAACCAATGGTTACTGGATCTACTTGAAAGGATATACAAAAGCAGCGTAAAAGGATGGAGGTATCATGAAGAGACGAAACAGGATATTCAGTAGTTTGATCGCGGTCGCGGTTCTGGCAGGCATGTTTTCCTTTGCTCCCGGAGCTTTCGCAGCAGAGAGCGGCCCGCAGGTGACAGAGGGGAACGCGGCCAGGACGTTCAGCGTGTCTAGCGTGTCGAAAATGCCGGCAGCCACAGTATTAGAAGATCAGGGTCAGCAGCCTAGCGAGACGGTGTCGCCGGACGAGCCGTCAGAGTCGAAGACATTTCAGATTGAAGTGACCCAGACAACAGGCGGCACAGTCACTGTTGATAAGACATCTATTACAGAAGAACAGATCAAGCAGGGGGAACTGGTGACAGTTACCATCACGCCTGACAAAGGCTATGGGGTTTCCGATCTGTTGATCAATGGAAAATCTGTGGGGGTCACTGGCTACACGTATACTTTTGAGCCAACAAAGGAAACCACTACGGTAAAAGCGAAATTCCACAAGAGCAGTGAATATTTGTTCATCATGTTGGACGCGGGGCACTATGGAAAGGTCAACAAGAGTCCTGTCCTCAGCTCGTATTATGAATCTCAGATGACTTGGCCGCTCTATGTTTATTTAAAAGCAGAGCTGGAAAAGTATAAGAACGTGGTCGTAGATGGAACTCGCGCGTCCCAGTCCAAGGACATGGCCGTATATGATAGGGGAGCGGCTTCCAAGGGATATGATCTGTTCTTGTCCCTGCATTCCAATGCCACAAGTTCTAAAACAACAGATTATCCACTGGTGATTACCCAAAAGGGAAACACGGGCGATTCATTGGCAAAATCCTTAGGTCAGGCGATCCAAAAGACCATGGGCACGAAACAGAATTATCAAGTATGGCAGAAATTGAATTCAGATAAAAAGACGGAATACTACGGCGTGCTTCGAGGCGCAAAAGCTGTGGGCACCAAGGGCATGATTTTGGAGCACTCGTTCCATACGAACCTTGCTGCCGCAAAATGGCTGTCAGAGGATGAAAACTTGAAAGCCATGGCAGAGGCGGAAGCAGATGTCATCGCGGCTTACTACGGTCTTTCTAAGACAGGCGCAGACACCTTAGTTCCTTCCAAACCAGGAAGCTTCACAGTGTCCAACACCGCATACAACGCACTGACTTTAAAATGGAGGAAATCCGCGAACGCCCAAGGGTATTTCATCTATCGGGCCACCAGCAAAAATGGCACGTACACCAGAGTGAAGACCATCAAGAACGTGAACACCACTAGCTGGAAAAACACAGGCCTGACCTGCGGCAAGACTTATTATTATAAGATTCGGGCTTACCGGCAGGCTGGAACCAAGAAAAAATACAGCGGTTACACTGCCGTCAAATCCTGCAAGACAAAACCAGCCACCCCATCTGTCAGCAGCACTGCAGGAAAGAAACGAGTCACAGTGAAGTGGAAGAAAGTGGCTGGCGCCACTCGCTACGTGGTTTACAGAGCCACCACGAAAAACGGCAAATATAAAAAGATCGCCACATTGAAGAGCAGCAAGCGCAGTTATGCCAATACGAAGCTGAAATCAAAGAAAGCCTACTATTACAAGATGCGGGCGTATAGGACTGTAAAAGGCAAGAATTATTACAGCAATTACAGTGGCTATACCATGAAAAAGACGAAATAAAGATCATTGCAAAAGGGATGCTTCCGAGCTATGAGGGAGCGTTCCTTTTTCGTATCTTCCCATGTTCAATGATATTTAACTCTTTTAAAAGAAACCTGAATATGCTAAGATAGGAAAAAGAGGGTGAGAAACTGGAAAGGGGAGCGATCATCATGGGGATTTATGTGAATCCAAGCAATACGGCATTTGAAATGTCGAGGTTTTCTGACATATATGTGGATAAAAGCATGCTGATTCGTAGAATGAATGCGGCGTATCGAACGGAAAAACGGTTTGTCTGTGTCAGCAGGCCGCGCCGTTTCGGGAAATCCATGGCCGCTAACATGTTGTCAGCTTACTATAGCTGCGGGTGCGATTCTGCCACTTTATTCGCTGGACTGAAGATTGAAAAAGACCTATCCTACAAAAGTCATTTGAACCGACATCATGTGATCCGCTTGGACATACAGCAATTCTTGTTTCATAAATCTCATCTTGACATTTTTATCGACAAGATCCAGGACATGGTCATTCAGGAATTAAAGGAAGAATATGGAGATTGCTTTGTGATCGATTCATATGGACTTCCTGGTGTGTTAAGACAAATATACGCACGTACAGGGCAGGGCTTCATCTTTATCATCGATGAATGGGACTGTGTGTTTCGGATGGCAAAAGAACGGGAAGACATACAGAAAGCTTATTTGGATTTTTTGCGGGGATTGTTCAAAGGGCAGGATTATGTGGATCTAGCTTATATGACAGGGATTTTACCCATCAAAAAATATGGAGAACATTCGGCTCTCAATGTCTTTAAAGAATTCTCCATGCTGAACCCAGGCCAGCTGGCAAAAGATTTCGGGTTTACAGAAGATGAGGTACAGGCTCTTTGCAGTGAATATGACGTGGACTATGAAAAAACACAGAAATGGTATGACGGCTATCTTTTAGGAAACCACCATATCTATAACCCTATGGCAGTCGCGGAATTGATGGACAGCGGCGATTTTCAAAGTTACTGGACAGGAACAGAAACCTATGATGCGCTGAAAGTTTATATTGATATGAATTTTGATGGTCTGAAAGAAGCGATCACCATGATGCTGGGCAATGGGCATTACAAAGTCAACACGCGAAAGTTTCAGAATGATATGACCACATTCAAAACAAAAGACGATGTGCTCACCCTTTTGGTGCATCTGGGATATTTGACTTGTGATAAGGGGGCAGAGGAAGTATTTATCCCCAATCAAGAAATTGCGGAAGAATTTTTGAACGCAGTGGATGATCCTGGATGGGACGGGCTCATCCAAGCTTTGGAACGTTCGGAACCGGCATCAATTATGATGAAAAAAAGGGCCATGCTTGCGTGATCGAGCGATATGTCAAGGAATAAACGCTTAAAGTTTCATGAGATTGCCGGCACGCCTATGCTGACAATCTCATTTTTCTTTGCGGCTCTGGTTCTGGTTCAGGCTTTTCACAAAAACACATGCTTTTTATTGGATCAATCCAAAGGCTTTCATTTCATTCATGATCTCGTAGAGGGAAATATTTTCCGCCTCGCACAGAGGCATCCTGTATTCCGGCTTGATCTTATCCATCATGGAAAGGGCGGCTTTCACTGGGATCGGGTTCACTTCGATGAACAAAGCGTCAATGAGGGGTTTCATTGCCAGCTGCATCTTTTTCGCAGCCGCAGTATGGCCCTGCAGGTACTTGTGGATCATCTGGCTGGTTTCTGTTGGAAGGATATTGGCTACTGTGGAAATGGCTCCTATGCCGCCTACGGACAGGAGCGGAACGATCATGTCATCGTTTCCAGAGTAAAGGGCGAAATCATCGGAAACATATCTGGCGATTTCTACCACTTGGGACATGTCGCCGCTGGCTTCCTTGATCCCGCAGATATTAGGATGCTGGGACAATTCTTTCACAGAAAAAGGACTTATGTTCACACCGGTTCTCGATGCCACGGAATACAAAATGATCGGCACCTTTACCGAATCCGCGATCTTCTCATAGTGTTTGATCAGTCCTTTTTGCGTACATTTGTTATAATAAGGCGTGACGACCAACAGGCCGTCAGCGCCTACGTTTTCCAGAGCCTGCGCCATGTAGATGGCATGGGCCGTGTCGTTGCTTCCGGCGCCCGCTAGAACAGGCACCTTTTTCTTCACTGTTTCCACAGTGAACTTCACAGTGTTTATATGTTCGTCATCATTAAGTGTAGAGGCTTCTCCGGTGGTGCCGCAGCTGATGATCGCGTCGATTCCCGAAGACACCTGCCAGTCTAAAAGACCGGCCAGTCGCTGGTAGTCCACTTGCCCCTCTGAAAAAGGGGTGACAAGGGCTACGCCAGCTCCTTTAAATAAGGTCACTTTACCTCATCCTTTCACTTAATTATTTGATCAGTTCCTCCGCGATCTGCACCGTGTTCGTGGCGGCGCCTTTACGGATGTTGTCCGCTACCACCCAGAGATTGATGCCGTTTTCCACGGAAAAGTCTCTGCGGATGCGGCCAACGAAGACTTCGTTTTTGCCGGCGGCTTCTCTGGCCAGGGGATACACGTTGTTGGCGGGATCGTCCTGAACAATGATGCCAGGAGAGTTTGCCAGCAGTTCCCGAACTTCATCCACATCAATAGGGTTTTCAAATTCCAGATTGATGGACTCACTGTGAGAATCGAAGACAGGGACCCGCACGGTGGTGGCTGTCACTTTGATGCTGTCATCGCCGAGGATCTTATGGGTTTCGTTGATCATCTTCATTTCTTCTTTGGTGTAGCCGTTTTCCAGGAACACGTCAATATGCGGCAGGCAGTTTCCAGCGATTGGGTGCGGATACGCCTCGCATTTGTCGTTTCCTTTCAGGCCTTCGGAAAGGTCGCTGATGCCTTTGACTCCAGAGCCGGACACAGCTTGGTACGTGGAATAGACCACCCGCTTGATCTTGTATTTGTCATGGAGGGGTTTCAATACGACCATGGCCTGGATGGTAGAGCAGTTCGGATTGGCGATGATGCCTTTGTTCCATTCCACATCCTTTGGATTCACTTCAGGGACCACGAGAGGGACTTCCTGATCCATCCTCCAGGCACTGCTGTTGTCAACTACCGTCACGCCATGTTCAGCCGCGATTGGCGCGTACTTTTCACTGATGGTCCCGCCTGCGGAAAAGAGGGCGATATCGATATCCTTATCAAAGGAATGTTCGTTCAGCTCTTCCACCACATAGTCCTTCCCTTTGAATGTGACAGTCTTTCCCGCGGATTTCGCAGAAGCCATCATGTATAAGTTTTCAAAAGGGAAGTCCCTTTCTTCTAATACTTTGAGGAAGGTAGAGCCAACGACCCCCGTAGCGCCTACGATCGCGATGTTTGGTTTTTTGTTCATTTTGTTTCCTCCTGGTTGATATTGATATTTTTTGGCGAAATAGAAATATATTCTGATAGTATATCACGTATCCGCAGGTTTTGTAAAACCTTTCACCTATTTTTTTATATGCTTTTACCTGAATTTATGTTATAATATATCCTGAATTTTTAGGGGTGTTTCGTGACACGCCCATCAGGGGAGAAGGGTAAATGGCACAGCAAAAGAAAAAATCGGGCAGATCATCGGCTCCGCAAAAGAAAAAGACAAGCAGCCGAAGCGAGGCCGCGGGCGCAGCCGTAAGACAGGGGAAACGGGGCATGAATCCGCATGTGAAGGACGAGATCTGGGCCGTGGTGATCATCGCCATCGGGGTTTTTCTGGTGATCGCTTTCCAGACTCACGCAGCAGGCGCGGCAGGAGAAGCTCTGTCCAATCTGTTCAAAGGCTGTCTGGGTGTGATCGCCCATGCGTTTCCGTATTATTTGATTTTTTACGGGATCCTTTTGTTTGCTAAGAAAACCATTCCCATTGGCAGCAAATCCCTGATCCTGCTCTTTGTGATTTTGCTGACAGCTTCCATCATCAATTCCGCGAGGTTCATCGACCCGCAGATGCTGGATTTTGGCTTGACGGACGCGAAGGGATATTACAGCGATGGTATTGAGCTGGACAGCGGCGGACTGTTCGGCATGTACATAGGCAGCCTTTTGGTAAAAGCCTTTGGAATCCCAGGGCTTTATATCATTTCTTTTGTGATCATTATTATCAGCCTTCTTTTGATCATCAACACGCCGATTTCCAGGTTCTTTGAAAAGGCCGCGGAAAAGCGCCGTGCCCGCAAAGCAGCGGAGCGTTTGGAAGCGATTGAAGAAGCGGGACAGATCTTAATGCCGGACTTGGCGCCGGATCTAGTCGCAGAGCTGGCTCCGGAACCCATCAGGGAAGCGTTGGAGCCAGAACCCGCGCCTGAACCCATTCCTATGACAGCTACGCCTCGGCCCGGAAAAAAGCGGCTGACCATCAGAGAAAGGCTGGCCCAGGACAAGGAAGCCAGACGCTTAGGCGCAGAAAGTTCCTATGTGCCTGGCAGCATCTCTGAAAGCCAGAGACACATTTTGGAATACATGCAGGATGATGACCTGTTCGGCCAAACGGAGGCAGAGCCAGGCTATGGATTAGAAGAAGCTTCGGAACCTTTCGATGTTTATGATCGGGAGCCGGAGGTTTATGAAAATCAGACCAGAGCTGACAGGGAGCCGGAAATCCAGCTTCAGCCTGAACCGGAGCCCGAGCCCGCAGCAGATCTGGGAATGCCGGAAGAAGAGCCGGACATTGTGCCAGAGCCAGTGTTAGAACCAGAAGAGCCGCCAGCGAAGCCTGCAGCAGCCGCCATGGAGACCACTTCCCAAGAGCCGGAAAAACTGACAAACAGCCAGGCGGCCAAAGCCTCTCTCGCGCCGGAAGAAATCAATGACGATCAGACGATCACCGTGCGGCCTTACAAGATCCCCCCTGTGGATCTGCTGAAAAAAGGAAAAGCGCCGCAAAACAAAGCAGGAACCCAGGTCATGCTGCGGCAAAAGGCCATGAAACTGGAAGAAACCCTGAAAAACTTCAACATTGACGCGGAAGTGACCCAGGTGACCCAAGGGCCGGCTGTCACCAGGTTCGAGGTCCATCCAAATGTAGGGGTAAAGGTAAAGAGCATCGTCAATTTGGCAGATGACATTGCTTTGAACCTGGAAGCCAGGAGCATTCGAATCGAAGCGCCCATCCCAGGGAAAGCGGCAGTGGGCATTGAAGTGGAAAACGACAAGGTTAA
The DNA here is from genome assembly GCA_910583765.1 of uncultured Eubacteriales bacterium. Lineage (GTDB taxonomy): Bacteria > Bacillota > Clostridia > Peptostreptococcales > Anaerovoracaceae > Hominibacterium. Next base: position 16,037 of record CAJTYS010000044.1, read on the forward strand.
CATGGTCACCATCCGAGAAATCATCGATTCCAAGGAATTCAAAGCTGCCAAGTCCAAGATCACCTTCACTGTGGGAAAGGACATTGCCGGAAAAGCGGTGGTCGCGGACCTGAAGGGCATGCCCCACATGCTTATCGCCGGTTCCACGGGTTCTGGAAAGAGCGTGTGCGTCAACAGCATCATCACCAGCATCCTATATAAAGCAAAGCCTGAAGAAGTCAAGCTGGTGCTCATTGACCCGAAGGTCGTGGAGCTGACCAATTACAATGGCATCCCCCACTTGCTGATCCCAGTGGTCACAGAACCGGCCAAAGCCGCGGCAGCCCTCAATTGGGCTGTGGCGGAAATGGAAGACCGGTACAAGAAATTCGCCAAAGAGGGCGTGCGGGAACTGGCCAGCTATAATGAAACTGTGCGGGGCAGAGGCGAGGAAGAAGAATTCATGCCTCAAGTAGTGATCATCATAGACGAGCTGGCGGACTTGATGATGGCTGCCCCGTCCCAGGTGGAAGAATCCATCTGCAGGCTGGCGCAGAAAGCCAGGGCCGCTGGCATGCATCTGATCGTTGCCACCCAGAGGCCGTCCGTGGATGTGATCACCGGCGTGATCAAAGCCAACATCCCGTCCAGGATCGCCTTTGCCGTTTCCTCACAGTTCGATTCTCGGACCATCCTGGACATGTCCGGCGCGGAACGGCTGGTGGGAAAAGGGGACATGCTGTTCAATCCAATGGGCGGCGGAAAACCTACTAGAGTACAAGGGACCTTTATTTCCGATTCCGAAGTCCACGATGTCATTGAGTTCGTGAAAGGGCAGGTCCAAGAAACTGAATACGCCGATGACGTGATGCATACCATCGAAAAAGCCAATTCACCGGAAAAGCCAGGAGACACGGATCCGCTGCTGGAGGAAGCCATTGAAACCGTGGTCACCACCAAGCAAGCATCCGCTTCCATGCTCCAGAGGCGTTTTCGCATTGGATACAACAGGGCCGCCAGGATCGTGGACATGATGGAAGCCAGAGGCATCATCGGGCCATCGGAAGGAAGCAAACCAAGGCAGGTGCTGATGACAGAAGCAGAGCTGAGGGGCTTACAGGAAGATACGGAGGATATACAAGAAGGATAACATGAAGATTTATATTGACACATTGGGCTGTCCCAAAAATTTCAATGATTCCGAAATGGCGGCAGGACTGTTGGAGCATGCTGGACATACCATCTTAGATGGGCCTGAAAGCGCAGACGTGATCCTGGTCAACACCTGCGGCTTCATCCATGACGCCAAGACAGAATCCATCCAGCGGATCTTCGAAATGGCAGAATATAAGGATGAAGAAACGGTGCTGGCGGTTTCCGGCTGCCTTTCCCAGCGGTACGAGGACGAACTATATGAGGAAATGCCGGAAGTGGATCTGTTTTTAGGCGTCAATGATTATGAAAAGCTTCCTGCTATTTTAGAGAATTTCCAAAAAGGAAACAGGGAAAAATATCTCAGTGCTTACAGCCGAGAGTTTTTAGAAACGCCTTTCCGCAAGCTGGGAGAAACTCCTTACACAGCGACCATCAAAATCGCCGAAGGCTGCGACAATGTGTGCGCTTACTGCGTGATCCCCCAGATTCGGGGCAAATACCGGAGCAGGAGACAGGAGGCCATTGTCAAAGAAGCGGAAGCCCTAGCGGAAAAAGGCTGCAGGGAGCTGATCCTCATTGCCCAGGACGTGACAGCCTATGGCATGGATCTTTACGGAGAGTTCGTATTGCCACAGCTGCTGCGAAAGCTCTGCCGGATTCAAGGGCTGCGCTGGATTCGCCTCATGTACTGTTATGAAGACCGGATCACAGACGAGTTGATTCGGGTCATGGCAGAGGAAGAAAAAATCTGCCATTATATCGATATTCCGCTCCAGCATATCAGTGACAAAGTGCTGAAAGCCATGAACCGCAGGTCCACCAGCTCTGGGATCCGCGGGACCATGAAAAAGCTGCGGCAAGCCATGCCGGACATTCATATCAGAACCACCTTCATCACTGGATTTCCAGGAGAAGAGGAAGGAGATTTTGAAGAACTCCTGGATTTCGTGGAAGAAGCCAGGTTCGACAGACTAGGCGTTTTCACATATTCTAAGGAAGAAGGCACTGCGGCGGCGGACATGGGCGGACAGGTGGATGAAGAGACGAAAGTCCTCCGGCAGGACGCGATCATGCGGAACCAGCTGGAGATTTCCCTGGAAAACAATCAGAAAAAGATCGGCAGCAGGCTAGAGGTGCTGGTAGAGGATCAGGATGAAGACGGCAGCTACATTGGCAGGACTCGGCACGATGCGCCGGAAATCGATGATTCTGTTATCTTCACGTCCCAGCGGCAGCTTGCTCCAGGGGATTTTGTAACCGTGGAGATCACGGACGCATTTGATTACGATCTGACTGGAAGGGAGGTTTAACATGAATTTACCAAACAAATTGACACTTTTGAGGATCATCGCGATCCCTGTTTTCATCGTGGTTCTGATGATGGGACATGGATACAGCGCCACTGTGATTTTTATCGTTGCGTCTCTAACCGATATGCTGGACGGGCATATCGCCAGGAAATACGATTTGGTGACGAATTTTGGAAAGTTGATGGACCCTCTGGCTGACAAGCTGCTGGTTATGTCGGCTCTGGTGTGCCTGGTGGAGCTGGGCAGCGTCCCGGGCTGGATGGTCATTGTCATCTTGGCCAGGGAATTCGCGGTAACTGGACTAAGACAAGTTGCCGCCTCCGAAGGGATCGTCATCGCGGCGGGGACCACGGGAAAGATCAAGACCATTACCCAGATGATCGCCATACCTCTGCTGCTTTTGGAAAATTGGCCTTGCCGCTATATCGGCGTGCCCCTGGATCAGATCTTCCTATGGATCGCCGTGGCCATGACCATCATTTCCGGCGTGGAATACATTGTGAAAAACAAACAGCTGCTGTCTATGTAAGAAACCATCAGGAGACAAATCACTTGACAATATGGGAGGAAAGAAGGGGAAACATGAAATCAGCGATTTTAAGCGTAGGAACGGAGCTGCTCTTTGGACAGATCGTCAACACCAATGCCGCATTTTTGTCACAACAGCTCAATTTATTAGGGTTTGACGTGATGTACCATTATACGGTAGGTGACAATCCAAAACGGCTTCAGGAAATGGTTCAAGTGGCTTTTCAGGACTGTGACCTGATCCTGACCACAGGAGGATTAGGACCCACCCAGGATGATCTGACCAAGGAAATCGTGTGCCAGACCATGGAGGATGAACTAAAGCTCCACCAGCCTTCCATGGATCGTCTGGTGACTTATTTCAAAAAACAGAACCGTCAAATGACGGAAAACAACAAAAAGCAGGCGTACCTGCCTTCCAGAGCCACGGTGTTCGATAATGACGCAGGGACCGCGCCTGGTTTTGCCCTGGAAAAGGACGGAAAACTCATGATCTGCATGCCTGGGCCGCCTCGAGAAATGACGGCCATGTTCAAAGAAAAAGTCCTGCCTTATTTGGAGGAAAAATCGGAAAGTACGATTTATTACCGGATGCTGCGGGCCTTTGGCATCGGAGAGTCCATGCTGGAGACAAAGCTGCTGCCTTTGATCAATGAACAGACGGACCCGACTCTGGCCACTTACGCCAAGGAAGGGGAATGCAGTCTGCGGATCGCTTCCAAGCGGGCCAGCCGGGAGGAAGCCAAGCAGTCGGTAGATGACATGCTGGAAAAAGTGAAAGCCATTGTCGGAGAGCATATTTACAGTTATGATGACGAAGATCTGGTGAACGTGGTAGCCAAAAAATTGTTGGATCAGGGCCTGACCCTTTCCAGCGCCGAGTCCTGCACAGGAGGCATGTTCGCCGCTGCCATGACAGGAATTTCCGGCATCTCTCAGGTGTTCGATCGTTCCATCGTCACGTACAGCAATGAGGCGAAAATGCAGGAGCTTGGGGTAAAAGAAGAAACTTTGGCGGCCTTTGGCGCAGTCAGCGAGGAGACGGCCAGGGAAATGGCGGAAGGGCTGTTCAAGGTCAGCGGCAGTGATATCTGCGTTTCTGTCACCGGTATCGCTGGGCCAGATGGCGGGACTCCGGAAAAGCCAGTGGGCCTGGTGTTCATCGGCTGCCATTATCAGGGAAAGACCCTTTGCCGAAAGGTCCAGATGCGCAATGTGAGCCGGAACTGGAACCGGAATTACGCGGTTCTTTCCATGCTGGATGTGATCAACAAGCTGATTTAGCACAGGCTGATCTTGCGGTGGAGGGAAAAGTGAGTTGTGTCGGTCCGTGGATTCAGTGTGTTTTCACATCAGAGTGCGGCACATGGGAAGGGTGGTATCGCAGAGTTTTTTATATAAGAAGCATCGTTTGTGATATTCTCGGAAGATCAAGAAAAACTGCCGCTGAAAGAGAATCGCTGAAACCAGCTTTGTTGGTTTGAAAAAACTGGAAAACATGTCCTTGACAGGTATGGGATAAATGTGTTAAAATGTAATTGATTTACAAATTAGTCAAGAGGAATTTTCAACGAGATTTGAAAAAATCACTTGACCCATGGTTGAATTTGGGGTATGATAGTGAACAGAACAGATGTTCACGTTATTTGGGAGGTATGAAAGTGGCAACAAACACAACGGCGAAGAAAAAAATAAGCAACGAGGAAAATAAAGAAAAAGCATTGCAGGACGCATTGCAGCAGATACAAAAGGCTTTTGGAAAAGGCGCGATCATGAAACTGGGGGACAATGCCGCTAGATTGGATATTGAATCGATTTCCACTGGCTCCATCAGTTTGGACCTGGCAACAGGGATCGGCGGTGTGCCGAAAGGCAGGATCATTGAGGTCTTTGGCCCAGAATCCTCTGGTAAAACGACATTGACCTTACATATTGTAGCCGAAGCGCAGAAAGCCGGCGGCCGGGCCGCATTTATCGACGCAGAGCACGCATTGGATCCGGAATACGCGAAGAATTTGGGTGTCAATGTGGACGAACTGCTGGTTTCCCAGCCAGACACAGGAGAACAGGGCCTGGAGATCTGTGAAATGCTAGTTCGCAGCGGCGCTTTGGACCTGATCGTAGTGGACTCTGTGGCCGCATTGGTTCCAAAGGCGGAAATCGAAGGAGAAATGGGAGATTCCCACGTGGGCCTCCAGGCAAGGCTCATGTCCCAGGCGCTAAGAAAGCTTACTGGATTCATCAACAAATCCAAAACATCGGTTATTTTCATCAACCAATTGCGTGAAAAAGTAGGTGTCATGTTCGGTAGCCCAGAAACCACCACTGGCGGCCGGGCCTTGAAATTTTACTCTACCATGCGTTTTGACGTGCGCAGGGTGGAAGGCATTAAATCCGGCGATGAATTTCTGGGAAACCGCACAAAAGTGAAGGTGGTAAAAAACAAAGTTGCCCCGCCTTTCAAACAGGCGGAATTCGATATCATGTATGGGGAAGGCATTTCCAGGGAAGGTGATGTCTTAGACTGTGCGGTAGAAGGCAAGATTATTGAAAAAGCAGGTTCCTGGTACAGCTTTGACGGTGACCGGATCGGACAGGGCCGGGAAAACGTGAAGCGTTATCTGGCAGAACATCCTGAAACCCTGGAAAAGGTGGAAAACCTGATCCGTGAGACCATAACGGAAGCGCCGCCAGCCGATGAAGAGCCGGATGAAACAGAAGTTCCAAGTCCAGAGCTGCAGGTAGATGAAGACGGCGTAGTAATTGAATAGGGAAGTCAAAGCTATGATCAATAAAGAAATATTGGAAATCAAGAAACAGTTCACCATGGAAAACTGTGCGATTACGCGCATGTGCGGATGCTATGTGGACTATGAGAAAAATAGAAAATATGAGGTGAACCGCTCATTTCTCAGCCTGCCGGAGGAAGAAGCCTTCAAGTACTTTGAAATCTTCAAGCAGACCTTATCAGGCACTCTGGGAAAGAAGCTGATGAACATGGAATTCCCACTTTCCCAGGAGGAAGAAGGCGGCACCCAGGAATTCCTTTATCGGCTGCGGGGCAGCAAGCTGGAAGACGAGACGCTGATCAATGAATTTTTTGATAAGATCATTGATAACTTTGAGTTTGGCGAAAACTATTATATCATTCTAATCTATGGCGTGTACGATGTGCCGGGGAAATCCACAGATGGTTCGGAATTGTTCGATGCCTCGGACAATGTTTATGAGCATATCCTCTGCAGCATCTGTCCGGTAAAGCTGTCAAAGGCAGGGCTCAGCTATGATGTGGATCAAAACTCTATCGTAGGCAGGACCAGGGACTGGGTGGTGGATCCGCCGGTGAAGGGATTCCTGTTCCCTGCTTTCAATGATCGGACCGCTGATATCCACCAGGCTTTGTATTTTACGAAAAAACCGGAAGAATTGCAGCCAAAGCTCATCGAATCGCTCTTTGGCAGCGAAGTGCCACTTTCTGCTCAAAATCAGAAAGTCACCTTCAATGAGATCATTTCCGAATCCTTGGGGGATGAATGCGATTTTAAGATGGTAAGGTGCATCCATGACAATTTGCAGGATATGATTGAAGAAAATGAAAACGCAGAAGAACCGGAACCACTGGAGCTTGATAAATTTGGCATGAAGCGGCTCTTAGAACAGAGCGGCGCTTCTGACGAAAACCTGGAAAAAGTAGAACGGATTTTCGAGCAGACGGCTGGTGAAAAGCGAAAGCTTATGGCCAGTAACGTGGCGGAGACGAAAAATTTCAGCATCGAAATGCCGGATATCGTAATCAAAGTCAAGCCGGAGCGAGCAGATCTCATCGAAACGAAGATCATCGATGGCCGAAAATGCATGGTCATTGCCATCAATGACCATGTGGAAGTCAATGGTCTGGACGTGGACATACCGGAAGAATAGAAGAAAGCGCTGCCAGCGGGAGACTAAGGGCAGCTTGTGACAGGGGGCAGGTCGAGATGATGGAAAAGAAGAAACCATATTTGGAAAAGCTGCTTCCAACATATCTGGAAAAGGATCTGGAGGCTTACAAAAAAGGGCTGGAAGAAAACAGTTCTCTTCTCGACTGCCTGGTAAACGAATTGCAGGGATCCATCAACAGCGCTTTCGTGGACGGTGAGATCACAGAAGAGCAGTGTGACTATTTATATGCCGCCTATGTCTATGGGGAGGAGGACAGTGAATGATCGACTTTTCTTCCTGTAAAACCAACAGATTCAAGTATTACGGCGGAAAGAACGGCCATAAAAAAGGGATCTTTTACGAGAATCAGCGATATATGCTGAAATTCCCCGCTTTGAATCCGGCCAAGGGAAACAGCAGGTATACCAACAGCTGTTTTTCAGAGGATATCTGCTGCCGTATTTTCAATTTTTTAGGCATACCTGCACAGGAAACGATGCTGGGCACGTATAGAGAAGGGGATCGAGAAAAGATCGTTGTCGCCTGTAAAGATTTTGAAGATCCGCCCTGGAAGCTGCAGGCTTTCGCAGAGTTGAAGAATGCCTGCGTTGAGACTTCCCAAAGTGGTTATGGCACAGAACTATCAGAAGTTTTGGATGCCATTTCTGAGCAAATGATCTTAGATCCTTTGAAGCTGAAGGCGTTTTTTTGGGATATGTTCATTGCGGACGCCTTAGTCGGAAATTTTGACCGGCACAATGGAAACTGGGGATTTTTAGTCAATGAACAGGAAGAAGCGGCAGTCATCGCTCCAGTGTACGACTGCGGGTCGTGCTTGTATCCTCAGCTTTCGGACGAAAACATCGCTGCTGTCCTGCAGGATAAAGATGAAATAGACGCACGCATTTTTGTGTTCCCCACATCTGCGCTAAAGATCGAAGGTCAGAAAATTAATTATGCGGATTTTATCATAGGCCGAAGATACGAAGATTGCAATCATGCGCTGAAGCGGATCTATCCTCGCATTAATATGGATATGATTGAAAAGATCGTAGATGACACGCCGTATATCAGCGGGATCCGAAAGCGATTTTACAAGTCCATGCTGCGGGTCAGAAAGGAATGTATCCTGGAAGTAGCGTATGACACATTGCTGAAGGATGAGATTGAGTCGTTGAATTCTGTGAAATTAGAAAAAGATCAATAGTGTGAAGATCGAACATGACCACAAATAAATTTGGCACAGATGACTGCATGCAATAAAAATATCCAAGAATTCATTGGTTTGAAATGGTTCTTGGATATTTTGCTTTTTGATTTGATAAAGAATAAAGCACGATTGTCAGCGAACTTTATTTTCTGGGAAAAGTTCAGCCATGGAAACACCTAGGATTTCTGCCAGTCCATAGAGTTCGATATCCGTCACTGTCCTGGATTTGTCTTCAATCCTGGAAATCGACCCGCGGCATATATAGATCCCGAGCGTTTCTAATCGATCAGATAATAGCTGCTGACTGAGCTTGCGAGCCGTCCGAATTTGTTTGACGTTTTCCCCAATTAGATTCTTCTCTTCGCCATCAATGATTCTCCCCACTTTAACGTCCTCCCCTGAAATAACCCCTCCTTAAATTCTTTGGTTCCCATGACATAAGGTGCCCATTTAGCGGTCTGATTACACAAATGAAAGCTTAATGCCCCTTATTTTTGCCTCTAAAAATTATAATTTTTGGAAATTTACAAGGCATATGTCTTGTCATAGGACAAAACATATGGTATATTAACTTTGCGAGAATTTTGTCCTATCATAGGACAACGAACAATTTTTTGTAGTTTTTGCGTGTTTCCAAAACCCGAGATCAGTTACAAATCAACGGATTTTGGCCTTTCAAGTCCACTGTGACGCAGTGCGGAAAAGCTAGGCCACAATCGTCTTTGGTTGAAATCAGGGAAAAACAAAGACTACATAATGAGCGGATGGAGGTAAAACATGAAAAAGAGAACAATAGCGGTCACGTTATTACTTTGCCTGTTGATGACAGTGGGAAGTCCGGTGTCATTTGCGGGAAGCAAAGAGCCTTTGGCCAAAACAGCGGCGGTCATTTCGCCAGGAACATCCATGGAGCGGCCCGCCAGCATAGCGTTTGATCAGAGTTATAGCTACAGTATGCCAGCGGACGAGCATACTGATCATTATTTTTCTTTTGAGCTTCCATCATCAGGAAAGATCAGCATTCAATTGGATTCTTTTCTTTCCGGTACACAACTACATATTCATGATGAAGGCAGAAATGAAATCTGGGATGGAGGTTGGTCAGATAAAAACAGTTTGACTGGAAGCTATAATGGCACCCAAGAAGCGCATCTCACAAAAGGAGCATACTATTTATGCATACATGGCTATACTTCCAATGCCGCTTCCTATTCCTTTAAAATGAGCTTTACCAGTGCGGGCGAAAGCTTTACAGAGACGGCGGGAGGTACGAACAACGCGCCGAATTCAGCCTCTGCCATTAGTATTGGAACGAATTATAAAGGGCAGATCGCAGAAAATGACGAGAAGGATTTTTATCAGTTTTCCATTCCCGCGTCAGGGAAAGTCACTGCGCAAGTAACATCCTATTTAAATTGGACATCATGGAGAATCTATGGCGCGGACGCAACCCCAATATATGAGAATACGTCTAACCGCAGAGATGACACCACAGGACGTTATTACGAGAGTCGGGCATTGTATTTAACAAAAGGGACGTATTTCTTTGAATTAGATGGAGGCGGCAGTACGGGGAATTACAATTTTACTTTGCGTTACGCATCCTCTGGGGAAAGCTTTACGGAAACAGGCAATGGAACCAACAACAGCATAGAGACCGCTTCTGCCATTTCTATGGGGAAAACTTATAAAGGACAGGTTGCGAGAAACGATGAGAAGGATTTCTACCGGTTTTCAGCGTCAGCCGGGAAGCTAGCACTTCGTATGATTTCAGACGCATATAGCGTAGGATGGTATATTTATGATCAGAACGGAAACAAAGTTGAGTCTGGAAGCCTTTATAGAGATGACAGTTCACAAAAAGGAAATCTGCAAAAGACGATTTCTTTACCTTCGTCAGGCGTTTATTATCTTTGTATTGAAAGATATGGTTATGATGGAGGCGATTATTCCTTCTCCGTTTCTAAATACACAACAAAGATAACCGCGAGATCCTACACAAAAACATACGGTGCGCCGTCCTTTTACATCGAAGCGACTGCAAGCGATGATGAAACGCTGACCTTTTCCTCCAGCAATAGCAAAGTGGCCTCAGTCGATGCCTATAGCGGCTGGACAACGATTGGAAATCCAGGAAAAGCAACCATCACCATCAGAGCGCAGGGAACAAACGCGTCGAAGAATATCACGGTTACGGTAAAACCACAGAAAGCTGCTTTGACAAAGATAAAACCGGGAAAACGATCTTTAAAGGCTACTTGGAAGCGAGACGCAAAGGCAACCGGATATGAAGTGGTGGTGGCACAGAACAGCAAGTTCACAAAAGGCAAGAAAACAGCGGTCATCAGCAAAAACAAAAGCACTGCCAAAACCTTTAAAAAGCTGAAATCGAAAAAAGCCTACTACGTGAAAGTGCGGGCATATAAAAAATCCGGCAAAACGAAGATTTACGGGGCGTACAGCAAAGTGAAAAAAGTGAAGGTCAAATAGGGCTATCAGGGCACGTAATGTGGGAAAGGGGGAAGCAATCATTATGAAGCAGTGTGAGAATTGCAAAGCTAAATTTGAAGAAAACGCAACCTTTTGCCCCATATGCGGCGCATTGCTGCAAGATGAGCAATCCCACAAAAAAATGATCATCTCCCTTGTAGCGGTAGCCGTATTAGCGGTTTTAGTCGCAGCATTGATTTGGGGCCGGTTGCAGGCAATGGAGAAATATGAAACCGCCAAACAAGAAACATCTGTGCAGCCAACAGAGCAAAAGAATACCGAAAATCAGACCATACCAGAAACCGTCCCGGCTAGAAACACACCTGCCTATGAAACATCAGCGACTACGGACTCCAATTATGGCACCCTGAATCATGATATAGCAGGGGAATACATTTTACCAGAAAGCGATACACAATATATCAGCTCTAGGGATGTTGCTTATTTGACAAACCGAGAACTTCGTTTGGCTAGGAATGAGATATTCGCTAGACACGGAAGGATGTTTGATGACCCAGAGCTATCAGCATATTTTAATGCCACAAGCTGGTATTATGGGACGATTCCATCAAGCAGCTTTTCCGATGATAGCTTGAGCAAGGTGGAAAAAGCCAACATTGAAGTGATCAAGGCAGAAGAAGCTAGGAGGTAAGCTAGTCCACAACGAACAAAAGGATCGAAACTATAGAGCATCACAAAGAAAGGAAGAAAAATGACGAACACAAGAAATACGAATAGACTTTTAAAAAGCGTGCTGGCTATCGTTGTCAGTGCCATGGTAGCAGCGACCGCTTTTCCAACAACTGCATCTGCGGCATCCGTAAGAAAATGCTATACCATATCCACAGGGAACACCACAGTGTACAGCGACACCGCATTGACGAAAAAAATCGGGACTATCTTTGACTCCGATGAAATCACGCTGGTGAAGGCGGCAGAGAAATATTCCAAGGTCACTTACCCAATCGCAGGAGGAAAAACGAAGACCGGATACATCAAGACCAGTGCGATCCTTCTCAGCACCAAGAGCACTTCCTATACGGCCTCGGAAAAAGTGACCACCTACAAACGCCCTGGTGGAGCGGAATACGGTTATATTTCTAAAGGTGACAAAGTGCTCAATTTCGGAGTGAAAGGAAAATACACCCAGGTGCGGTATCCGGTGAGCGGCGGTTACAAGTACGCCTTCATTCACACCACCAATGTCACAAAGCCGACTCAGAAACCAACGACAAAGCCGGCAACCAAACCAACCACGGCTCCGACCAAAAAAACGACTACGAAAGGCACAACCTCAAATAAGAGTTCCAAGCTTACATCTCCAGTTCCGACAAAGTGTAAATTCAACAAAAAAACCAAAGACGTAAATTGGTATGGTTATCACGACATTAATCGCAACGTATCAACGAAAACTCCAGTTTACGCCATTGCAGACGGAAAAGCGACATACAAGCAAGCAACTACCAAAGGATATTTGACTAGTTATGGAAATTTCATTGAATTCAAATCTTCCACCGGTGGATACAAAGCAAAATATTGCCATCTCAGTCGTTTTGTCGGAGCAAAGCAAAAAATCAAAAGCTCTAAAACAAGGCAGAAAAGCGGAAGCACGAAGGTTTATGTGATAAAAACAAAGACTGTAAAAAAGGGTGAAATCATCGGATATATTGGAAAGACCGGAAACGCAAGCGGCATCCATCTTCATTTTGAATTAAGAAAGAACGGAAAACGTATTGATCCCACATCCGTTTTTCCGAAGCTGAAATGATTTGGCGTGTAATCTATGTTTTGTCGTAGCTTTGATCAACCTTTTTTCGCAGACGTAAAGCCGCAGCAATAAACAACGAACTCTACCAGATAGCAAAGGAGAACAGGATAAACCATGTATTGTACAAAATGCGGAGCGCAAAACCCAGATCATGCGAACTTTTGTCAGAAATGTGGAAGCAGGATGGAACGTATCCTGCCTCCGCATTATGAAGTCCCTGGAGCAAGGCCAGCTTCATCGGCTCCCTTTCAAAAGCGGCGGGATAGCGCTGAAAAATGGATGATAACGTTTATTGCCAGCGTCATAGTGTTTGTGGTCATCGTCATTATTGGTAATTACTTTTCCGCAGAAGGCCGATTGGTTGGACGATGGGAAATCGTAGGAGATGGCAGTCCAGAGTATATGGAATTCTTTAGAAATGGAACCGTAGTGACAACGGAGAGCGTCATCTGGCAAGAGGAAGAAAACGACCAATATGATTACCGTGTAGAAGGCGATTATTTGATTTTTAGAGACGATTGGGACGGGGAAGAAACGAGGGCTTTTTATCGCCTGGATGGTGATTATCTGGAATTGTATCCATATGACGATGAAACCGTTTCTTATCGAAGGATGGATTAAATATCGATTTTTTCATTCGTAACAATACCAGGATTGTAGAAAGGATATTATGATGTTTTGCGAAAAATGCGGCGCAGAAAATAAAGACAACGCTAAATTCTGCGAAAAGTGCGGCGCACCCATACCGGAAGCGCCGCCAACCAAAACGGAGCAGGCAAATCAAAGCGCAGTACAAATCCATAAAAAACAAATCATCGCTGGGAGCATCATCCTCCTGGTGATCCTCGCCTGCGTCATCGGCTTTCTCGTGTATTCCAACAGTCAGAAGCAAGCCGCATATACAGGAAAACTGCAGACTGCGGACAAGTATCTCCAGGAGCTGGATTATGAGCACGCAGAAGCGGTTTACTTGGAAGCCATCGACATTCAGCCGAAAAAGGAAGAAGCATATATCAAGCTGGCTGATGTTTATGTTACGCAAGGAAAAACTGATAAAGCTATTAAAATTTTGGAAAAAGGGAAGAAGAAAGCGGGAAGCAAGGCTGTGGACACGAAGCTGACAGAACTGAGCACAGCGAAAGAAAGGGGGTCAGAGCAATACCAGGCGTACTACGATTTGTGCATGGAATACCAAGAGAAATACGGAAGACCAGGATATCGTGAAACAGAAGGTTGGGATGGAGTTTCCTTGACTGGTTTGTGTACCATCAAACTGTTTGATTTTGATCAGGATGGAAATGAAGAATTGATTTTAGTGTATGTTGATAAAGACGAATTTGGAGATGACTCCTTTTTCTACGAAATCTGGGCCTGGCAAAATAGAGAATGCGTCAATATTTTGCCTCGAAACAATGTCTCTTATGACCAAGATATCGACAAATGGATCGAAGTGGTGTCACAAGATGGTGTAATATATCTGGTGGATGATGACTCTAGCGGTAATGTACAATACCTGCGTTATCAAGACGGCAAATTTGTGACAGCACATAAACAAGAAGAGGTAGTTTCGACCGATGGGACGGATTTGATTTTACTAGTGGATGGAACGGAAACCAAATGGGATGATCTTGAACAGGCGACAAGCGGATTTCCTAAAAGGCGAATAGATTTTGCTAGTCCGGTTGATGGATTCGATATGTATTATCAGAAAAATGAAGAAGATGATTTCATCATCCCATTCAATTTTATACTTCAGGAAACAGCAAACCAGGTTTTGAACGAAAGCGCAAAGACCCTGCAGTCGCTGAACGATTAAATGGGCATCATAGCGTATGCGAAACACAGGCGGATAAAGTATCAGGAATAATAAAGATATATAGAGCTACAGCAAAGGAAAAAGAAAAGTCAATCTAGACGAAGAAAGGAAAAGAGATGAATCAACACAAGAGGAAACCTTTAAAACGAAAATTGATCACGTTATTGATGGTACTATGTCAAGAAAAAGTACAAGTTAAAAGTGAACTTTTCTTACAACATT
>CAJTYS010000045.1 GCA_910583765.1 uncultured Eubacteriales bacterium
GGCTGCTCTGGACGAATCTCTGGCTGTTGTTAAAGATGAGTTCAAACTGTAAGAACGTAATTTCATCATATTACCTTCGGGGACCCGCAAAAAATTGTGGGTCCCTTTTCGTATATGACAGGCATGGGGATAAGAAAAAACAGCAGCCATGCCTTAAAACCGGCTGGCTGCTGCCATAGATTTCCATGCGTATGATTTTATTTGTGAGCAGAGCAATCATGGTGGTGTCCGCACTGTCCATCTGCGTGTTCATGACCGTGGTGGTCACAATGCACGTCTGGATTATATGCCAGGTTTCCAGCCAAGAACGCTTTTACAGCTTCATCAGCGTTCCCCGTGACACCTCCGTAAAGCGCGATGCCGGCCTGAGCCAGAGCGTTTTGCGCGCCGCCTCCAATGCCGCCGCAGATCAGTGTGTCCACATCCAAACTAGTTAAAAAACCGGCGAGAGCGCCGTGCCCGCTGCCGCCTGTGCCTACGACTTCCTCCTTTGTGATCTGCCCGTCTGCCGCATCGTAGATCTTGAACTGCTCCGTGTGGCCAAAATGCTGAAACACATTTCCATTTTCAAAAGTAACCGCGATTCTCATTTCATGAACTCCTTTCATCGGTACGATTGATTTAAAGTCCGTACCGGCTGCTTTTCTGCAATTTTTTCGACAAAAACGGACCGCAGAGCCATCGCAAAGGCGATAGTGTCCGCCAGCGATTAGGAAGGGCTTTCCATTCACAATGCTGTCTGCGATCTTTTCCCTGGCAGACTGATAGATCTCCGTCACAGTGGTTCTGGATATGTCCATCTGTTTGGCACATTGCTCATGAGTCAGGCGTTCCAGATCGATCAGCCGGATCACTTCATATTCGTCTACTGTAAGGACGATGGTGTGGCCGCAGGGGATCCCTTCTGGGACAAAACGGTCATAAGCTGGTTCTGAGCAGATTCGTCTGCATCGGCTGGGTCTTGCCATGTTAATCCCTCCATTTCCGTCATATGTCGAAAACATTATACCGCAGCTGCAAGGGAAAAGCAAGCTGTTATGAAATTTGCTTTGTATTTTTTTAATTCTTTTTGTGGAAATAAATGAATGCATCAATAGTGATCGCATTTCTGGCAATGGACCATCGTGTTTTCCAGGTCTTCTTTATAGAAAATGCCTGCCCATTTGCAGATGCTCTGCAGGATGGGGACAACGGAGAGGCCTTTTTCAGATAAAGAATACTCTACTCGGGGCGGGATCTCGTCATAGGACTTTCGCGACACAATGTCATTTGTGATCAGATCCTTGAGAGCAGCAGCCAATACAGCATCTGTGATATTTCCCATTTCTTTGCGAAGTTCACTGTACCGTAAAATGTTTTTTGAGGCCAGCACGCAGATGATCCTGGAATTCCACTTACCGCCGAAAATTTCAAGGCCGTATTCTAACGGGCAGCGGATGTCCTTTTTTAATTTTCTCTGATACATGTTTCCCTCCTGTTCGCGTTGTTGCTTTTATTATAAAACGTATTCCCGTGTGATGGAAGTTGCTATGAAATTTAATAGTGACTCATAAATTGACTAACATCTTCCTTTTTCAGAGTAATTTGTCTATAATTCATATCAGTTCAATCAAATGATATGAAATGGAGGAACGAGTCATGAAAATGAATGAAAATGTAGTGAAACTCTTGAAAACGCAAATGTGGTATTTGGCCACTTATTCAGATGAGCCTAATGCGGTTCCAGTGGCGTTCAAGGATGTGACTGAAGATGGGAAGTTGATTGTTGGCGATGTGTTTTTAGAAACCACATTGCGAAACATCGAAGCTAATGGGAAAATCGCTGTTTCTGTGTCAAATCCTGAGAATTTGGAAGGTTATCAAATCAAAGGGACTGCCCGGCATATTACAGAGGGCCCTGTGGTTGACACTTTCAAAAAGATGGTGGAAGAGATGTTTGAAGGCGCGGCCACAGCAAAAGGAGCGCTGGTTATCACGCCTGAGAAAGTGATCGTCACAACTCCTGGCGAAGATAATAAGAAGGAGCTTTAAAAATGTGTTAGGGTAGGAGATGAGAGGATGCCTGGAACGTGATATTTCTGCGGAACAGCAAGCAGATGCGCAGAAAAGTAAAAATCCCCACTGCGACCCATGTGGGGATTTTTTGGCCGTTAAACGGCAAAGTCTTTTCATTGATCCTGTCAAGGGTTGTAGGCGTGAGGCGGATACCATACAAGGCATGATAGGTATAAATTGGATCATAAATTCTAAGCTTGCTGATTGTAGTAATCTGGCTGACAAGAGCCGCGCTGCCTGATTTCATTTTTAAAACTTCTTTTCTTAACGATTCCAGTTTATTGCTCCGTTATTCCAAAAATCGTGCCCCGCTCATGACCATTTCCACAGCCAAGGCAGCCATTTCTTCCGGTTCTTCCCGCATCCCGGTATCCAGCCACTTTTGGATCAAACCCAGATGGCCGCCGACCACAAAGGCGGAAAACCATTCAAATTTATTTGGATCCGTGTTTTCGTATTTTGTTTTCAAAGAATGCAGGCATTTGCCCTGGACCATGGCCTTCATCTTTTCCACAAAGGCCATGTCCCCGTTTTTTCCAAGAAAGGCAGCGCATAGATCCGCATTTTCCGCTAGGTAGGCATAAATCTCCACAAACAGAGGAAAGGGCGATTCCAGCATGACATGGTCTAGCTTCGCGGCGAAGATCTGCTGGAATTCTTCCATAATGTCCATCTCGATCTTTTCTACCATGTCGTAAATGTCTTTATAATGAAGATAAAAAGTGCCTCGGTTCATGTCCACCAATTCCGTCAGTTCTTTGACTGTGATTTCCTTGACGCTTTTTTGCAGCATCAGCTTTGCCAGACCCTGACGCAGCTGGTGCCTGGTCTTCCGCACGCGGCGGTCTTGCTTTTTTTCTTTCAAAATGGCCTCCTTTGACAAAACGAAGTCAGTTTCGCCGTATTTTCTGCCAGCAATAAATTTTGTTGCTATCGCAGGAATAGATATAGGGATATTCCTAGATAATAGACAGACTATAGAGAATTTGTTGATTATCAAACACTCATTTCATTCATTGATGATTGAAAAAACTCGCAGTTTCATTATAATAGAACATATGATAAAAATCAACAGAGTGTTCATTATTATTACTGCCAGTGCCTGCGCCGGCAGGCTTGCTGGGTGGGCCATGATGTCTGGCAGGGCGAAATGTGAGCCTGCGATAAAAGTCAAATAGGGGAGAAGGGGAAGGATGGAACGATTATTTCATGTGATTTTAAACCATAAAAAAACAGTTGCCGTGGTTTTTGCGCTTTGTGCGGCAGCGGGCGCTGTGCTTTCTTTGGGGGTCAAGGTAAATTATACATTTGCGGATTATCTTCCCGAGGACACGCCCTCCACCATCGCTTTGGACACGATGAACGAGGAATTCGGAAGCGGCGCTCCCAATGCCAGATTGATGATTGATCATATGACCATACCAGAGGCATTGGCTATGAAGCGTACTATTCAGGATTTGGACGGCGTGATGGATATCACATGGCTGGACGACGCAGCGGATGTCAACGGACCGCTAGAGCTAATCAAGCCAGAAGTGATGGAGGAATATTACAAGGACGGCAAGGCTTGTTTTTCTCTGACCATTGATTCTGATCGAATCCTGGCCACCGTGGAAGCGGTCAGAGATGCGGCAGGGGAGGATGCGGTCATGGCGGGAGCCGCAGTGGACACAGCCACCGCCACGGCCACAACCAGCACAGAGGTGGGGAAGATCATGGCCCTGGTCATTCCTTTATGTTTCGTGATTTTGCTCCTAACCACCACATCCTGGTTTGAGCCAGTGCTGTTCATGGTCACTATCGGAGCGGCGATCCTCATCAACATGGGAACGAACCTTTTGTTTGGAGAGATTTCCTTCGTCACCCGTGCGGCTTGCAGCATTTTGCAGCTGGCGGTTTCCATGGACTATTCCATCTTTTTGCTCCATCGGTTTTCTGCTTATCGATCAGAAGGCATGGAGGTGCGCGATGCCATGATCAAAGCCATCAAGAAATCGTTTTTTACCATAACTGCCAGCGGCTTGACTACGGTCATCGGGTTCGCGGCCCTGATCTTGATGGAGTTTCGCATTGGGCCGGACATGGGGATGGTCATGGCCAAGGCTATCGCGTTGTCTATGATTTCCGTGCTGGTACTGCTACCAGTGCTGGCGCTCATGAGCTACAAGGTCATCGACAAGACTCAGCACAAACGGCTGCTGCCTGAATTCGGGGGATTCGCCAAATTCGTGCTGAAAGCCCGGGCTCCGGCAGTCATTTTGTTTCTAGTCATCATGGCTCCGGCTTTTCTCGCACAGGGCAGCAACGACTTTCGATATGGGGCAGGTGAGATTTTCTGGCCAGGGACCGACGCTTACGCAGAGCGGGCGCAGGTGGAAAGGGACTTTGGGAGAACGAACCAGCTGGTGCTGATGGTGCCAAAAGGCGACACAGCGAAAGAGCAGAGGCTGAGCCAGGAGATCCATCAGATTCCCCAAGTCACCAACGTCTTGTCCTATGTGGACATAGCAGGGCCGGAAGTGCCGCTGGAATATGTGGATGAAGAGACCCTGAGCAAGCTGATTTCCCCGAACTACAGCCGCATGGTCATCAGCATCAGCACAAAGCAGGAGAGCCATGACGCGTTCAAAACCGTGGAAAAACTGCGAAAGCTGGGACAGGCGCATTATGGAGACGCCTATCTGCTGGCAGGAGAAAGCGCCACTACATATGATATGAAAGACGTGACCACTAGAGACATGACCAGGGTTAATCAGATCGCTATTTGTGCGATTTTCCTGATCTTGCTTTTGACCATGCGTTCCCTGTCCATACCAGTGATCCTAGTGCTGATCATCGAAACCTCCATATGGGTGAACCTTTCGGTGCCTTATTTCGCGGGAAAAAGCCTGCAGTATATCGGATATCTGATCATCAGCGCCATACAATTGGGGGCGACTGTGGACTATGCGATCTTGATGGCAGGCAGATATCTGGAAGAACGAAGAAGTCTTCAAAAAGATCAGGCAGTCATCCAGACCGTGAAGCAGACGGCCTTGTCCATTCTTACCTCTGCTTCGATTCTGACATTGGGCGGGGCCATGTTGGGAGCGCTTTCCACAAACGGAGTGTTAAAAGAGCTGGGAACGCTGGTGGGACGAGGCGCAGTTTTGTCAGCAGCGTTTGTGCTGCTGGTGCTGCCAGGCGTGCTGTATTTGTTTGATAAATGGATTGCCAGGACAACGTGGAAATCAAACTTTGTGAAGGAGGAAAAACGACATGGTTAGAAAAGGCATCGCAGTCTTGCTGGCTGTGCTGACAGCGCTTTGCGGCGCGGCTTCGGCTTTTGGTCTGGCAGGGCCTTCGGAAAAAGAGGAAGTGGTCTACGGAAATCTAGGAAGGGATGGAAACACAGAGAAAATCTATGTGGTGAACCTGTTTCAAAAGCAGAAAAACATCGTGGACTATGGGGATTATGAGTCTGTGCGCAACATGACTTCCCTGGACAAGATTACGCAAAAAGGTGACAAAATCACCTTGAACACGGAGGATGAAACCGTGTATTATCAGGGGGAAGTGAAGAACGGACAGCTGCCGTGGGACATCCGAATCGCTTATTACTTGAACGGAAGGAAAGCGCGGCCAGAGACATTGGCTGGCAATTCCGGAGATCTGGAAATACGGATAGATGTGGAGGAAAACCAAGATGCTGATTCTGATTTCTTTGAAAACTACGCGCTCCAGGTCACAGCGGCGCTGGACATGGAAACGTGCGAAAACATAGAGGCGCCTGGCGCGACGGCAGCTAACGCGGGCGGCAGCAAGCAGCTGACATGGACGCTGCTGCCAGGGACGGAAAAGAGATTGACCCTGACTGCCAAAGTGAAGGATTTTGAAATGGACAGCATTTCTTTCAATGGCGTGCGCATGGAAATGGACGTGGATGTGGACAGCTCCCAGATGACAGAAAAGTTTGACCAGCTGGCAAACGCGGCAGCTGCCATTGATTCAGGCGCAAAGAAACTTTCTTCCGGTGCGGCGTCTCTTGCCAAGGGGACAAAGGACATGAAAGAAGGCGTGGATTCCGCAGCAAAAAAAGTAGAAAAATCAGAAAAAAAGCTGAAAGCAGCCAGCAAGCTAGGGCCTGCGTCCCAGGAAGTGAAAAACGCCGCGGGCAATCTTTCCACCGGAATCGGTCAGATCAAAGAAGCGGCGACTTATCAGGCTTTCAAGCAGCAGATGGCGGCCAATGGGCTGGATCTAGACGCGCTCCAGGCAGGGAACAGGGAAATGCTGTCCACGCTCCAAAGTCTGGAACAAGTCATTCCAGCCCAGTATCAAGGGCAAGTGGCCAAGGCAAAACAGCTGCTCCAAGGAAACCTCAGCGCAGTCAGCGGCATGGAGCAATATCTCCAAGGCCTGGCGGCAAGCGTGGCACAGGCTGAAAGCGGCTCCCGAGCTTTTTCTGAGAATTATGGGGAATTTGACAAGGCTATCCAGAATCTGGTGGATCAAATGGAAGATTTGGATTTCTCCGCTATCAATCAATTGACTGATGGCGCGGAGGCTTTGGCAGCAGGCAGCGCGCAGTTGGAAAAAGGCGGAGAGACCCTAGCAGGCGCGACTGGGAAACTGCAGGGGAAAACCGCGGGCATGGGAGCGGAAGCAGAGCAGACCATCCATGACATGCTGTCGGAGCTGAC
Organism: uncultured Eubacteriales bacterium; assembly: GCA_910583765.1. Lineage (GTDB taxonomy): Bacteria > Bacillota > Clostridia > Peptostreptococcales > Anaerovoracaceae > Hominibacterium. The sequence goes on from CAJTYS010000045.1 coordinate 6,738, forward strand.
AGGCGGCAGCAGCCAAGTGAGCTCCTTTGTTTCTCCGAAGAACACGAATGTAAAAGGCGTGCAATTCATCATTAAAACTAAACCCATCGAGATCCCAGAATCAGAGCCACCAAAGGAATCCCAGGAAGCGGAACTGAGTTTGTGGCAGAAATTTCTGGCCCTGTTCCAATGAGACTGCGTTGACAAATGTTAGAAAAAACGATAAAGTGGTAGAAAAATCAGACAGGAGCGCATGAGGGTTATGGAGAAAAAATTTTTTACCGCAGACAAAGAACGGTGCGGTGACTTGGCGGCGGAACGTTTCTTCGCCAGCGCTGGGCTGAACCGGGAGGGACGAAAATTTGAACGCATGCGCAGGGATGCCTTGCGAATGCGGGAAGCGATTGAGAGAAAGCTGCGCATCAGAGGGCAGTACGCTTATTATTCGCCAGAGGAGTTCCACCTGGAGCAGGATGCGCTGACAGTGGGCGGTGAGACTTTTCGGTGCACGGCCTTTGCGCAGATTGAGCCCGGCAGCATGGAGGGATTATATGTGTATGCCTGCTCAGTCGGCGATTACTCCCTGCCAGAGGAGAGCGCCCTGAACCAGGTTTACACTGATCTGTGGGGCACGGCTTGGGCGGATGCGGTCCGTTTCCTGATGAAAGAGGAATTAGAAAGACACGGGAATCTGAGCGATAGCTTTGGTCCCGGCTTTTACGGCATGGGCACCCGGGAGATTCACGGTATCAGCAACCTTCTTGATTTTGATCAGCTGGGGATCGAAGTAAAGGAAAGCGGCATCCTGGTGCCGGTCAAATCCTGCGCTGGTCTGTATTTCCGTGTCAACAGCCAGTATGAATCTTTGGATGAGGAATGCGCCTTCTGCCAGGGAAACCAGCGCAGCTGCGTTTCCTGTCAGATATACCAGGGGCTTGCGGGGAAATGAAAAAACTGATATGATAATGCCCATATAGGAACGATGATTTCAGTTGAGTTTACCGAGAGACCAGGCTCATTTAGGACGAAGAGATTAATCAGGGAGGAAAAATCATGGCAAGGACAGTAGGGATTGGGCACCAGGATTTTGAGACGCTGCGGATGAAGGGATATTTTTACATTGACAAGACACATTTCATCAAGGAATGGTGGGACGGCGGCGACAGTGTGACGCTGATCACTCGGCCAAGGCGGTTCGGAAAAACGTTGAACATGAGCATGTTGGAGAAATTTTTTTCTACCGACTATGAAGGAAGAGGAGATCTCTTTGAAGGTCTTTCCATTTGGAAGGATGAAACATACCGGCATCTGCAAGGGGCCTACCCGGTGATCTTTCTCAGCTTTGCGGATATCAAGGAAAACAGTTTCTCTCAGGCGCGGGAAGGAATATGCAGGAACATCCGGCGATTGTATAAGAAGTTCGACTTTTTGCTGGAAAGCGGTTTGCTGAGTGAAAGTGAGAAGCAAGAATACCAGACCATATCCGTAAACATGGAAGACAGCCGAGCGGCATCTTCCATCAAGGTGTTAGCGGATTACTTGTCCCGCTATTATGGCAAGAAAACCATCGTCCTTTTGGATGAATATGACACGCCCATGCAGGAAGCTTATGTGAATGGATATTGGGAAGAAATGGTATCCTTTACCAGGAGCTTGTTCAATTCTACCTTCAAGACCAATCCTTACTTGGAACGGGCTGTCATGACAGGCATCACCAGAGTAAGCAGGGAGTCCATCTTTTCCGATTTGAACAATCTGGAAGTCGTGACTACCACCTCCGACAAATACGCCGATTGTTTCGGCTTTACGGAGGAGGAAGTCTTCGCTGCCTTGGAAGAACAAGGCATACCGGACAAGAAGGATGAAGTGAAGACCTGGTACGATGGCTTCACTTTTGGGGACAAGACAGACATTTATAACCCTTGGTCCATTATCAATTATTTGGACAAAAAAAAGCTGGGAACTTATTGGGCGAATTCCAGTTCCAACGGCTTGGTGGATAAATTGATCCGAGAGGGCAGCGGGGAGATCAAGCAGGAGTTTGCAGCGCTGCTTGGCAAGAAAACCATTGTGGCGGCCATTGATGAACAGATTGTATACGATTGTCTCGATACCAGCGAGATGGCCATCTGGAGTCTGCTTTTGGCCAGCGGCTATTTGAAGGTGCTTCGTTATGAGGGATACCCTGAAGATGAGGAGGATTTGGGAGAACCCGAATACGAATTGGCACTGACCAATTTAGAAGTTCGGCGCATGTTTTATTCCATGGTGCGCAGGTGGTTTGACCGGGACGCAGGGAACTATAATCAATTCATGAAAGCCTTGTTACTTGGTGACTTGGAGGCCATGAACGAGTATATGAACCATGTGGCTTTGGCCACGTTCAGTTATTTTGACACCGGAGCGAAACCATCAAATTCGGAGCCCGAAAGATTTTACCATGGCTTTGTGCTGGGGTTGATCGTGGAGCTTTCTGGCAGGTATGTTTTGACTTCCAACAGAGAGAGTGGATTTGGCAGATACGATGTGATGCTGGAGCCTTTGAACCAAACGGACGATGCCATAATTTTGGAATTCAAAGTTTTCCAACCAAGGAGGGAAAAAGATCTGGAAGAAACAGCGCATGCAGCCTTGGCCCAGATTGAGGAAAAGAAATACGCCGCCGCGCTCAAAGCCAAGGGAATTCCAGTGGAAAAGATCCGTAAATACGGGTTTGCTTTTGAGGGAAGCAAAGTGCTGATTCAAGGTGGCTGATGCACGGGTAAAGAATAGATCTGACGTATACCAGGGGCTTGCGGGGAGAGGTTTTTATCACTATATCGCGGCTTGGAAGCTATAGAAAGGCTGCGGAAAAGTTGGGATACACAGCGGCAGGTATCAGTTATATCGTCAGCAATATGGAAGAACGCGCTGGTCTCCGCTTGTTTGTTCGCAAATATGGCGGTGTTAGATTGACGTCTGAGGGAGAGGCGCTTTTGCCCCATATGAAAAAGTTTTTCCTGTTTCAGAAATGGAGAAACATCCGTTCATTGGCTACCCAGAAGAAGAAGCCCCATTTGTATATAAAAAGATGCGGGAACTGGGGCTCAAAATCAATCAGGTGATGACTGTGGATAATGATTATGGAAACCTGTCTATGATCAGCCAGAATCTGGGGTTTGGAATTTACCCAAGAATGATTGCGGAAAACTGTATGCTCCCAGTCAAAGCGGTTCCCATTGATCACGGTTCATATACCCCGATATCACTAGGGATTCGGTCGTACGAAAACGGTTCTCTTGCCGCTAAAGCGTTTGTAGATTATGTCCTGAGTTTGGATTTGTCTATGGTCTAGAGAAGAGGACGATTCGCTGCTTTTTCCAGCGGGACACTATGATGGGCGGTAGCGTTAGCGTATGTGTCAAAAATGCGGACTTTGTTGAACAAAAAGGGTAAATATCACCAAACTATTCAGTGGAGAAGCGCAAACATGGAAATCAAAAGGGATAAATACTTGAATGATTTGATCGATCGGATGCATAACGGAATGATAAAAGTCGTGACAGGTATCAGAAGGTGCGGAAAGTCATATCTGCTTTTCAACATTTTTAGGCGTTACCTGTTGGAACAGGGAGTGCCTGCGTCACATTTGATCATGATCGAGTTGGATCAGAGAAAGAACAAAAAATATCGTGATCCAGACGTGATATTGGATCACATAGAATCGTTGGTCGAAGATGATGAACCATACTACATCCTGTTGGATGAAGTCCAGATGCTGCCGGAATTTGAGGAAGTGCTGAACTCGCTGCTCCATATCCAAAACGCAGATGTGTACGTCACTGGCAGCAACTCGAGATTCCTGTCAAAAGACGTGATCACCGAATTCAGAGGAAGAGGCGATGAAGTCCATATTTATCCCTTGACTTTCAAGGAGTTCATGGAGGCATACAATGAAGACATATATCATGGCTGGGCAGAATATGTGATTTACGGCGGACTCCCGCTGACTGTGACCATGAAGACGGAAGCGCAGAAAGTCAATTATCTGACAAACCTATTCCAGGAGACTTATCTAAAAGACATCATGGAAAGACACCATATCGAAAAGACGCAAGAATTGGAAGATCTGGTCAATATCCTGGCATCAGCCATTGGCTCTTTGACGAATCCACCAAAGATAGAAAGTACTTTTAAAAGCGTGATCCAGTCGGATATCAGTTTGAATACGATCAGGCAATATATCGAGCATTTGGAGGACGCGTTTATCATAAGCAAAGCCAATCGTTATAATGTAAAGGGAAGAAAGTACATTGGCACGCCATTAAAATACTATTTTGAAGATGTGGGGCTCAGAAACGCCAGGCTGGGATTCCGGCAAATCGCAGAAACACATCTCATGGAAAATATCATATACAATGAACTGCGAAGCAGGGGCTATTCTGTGGATGTGGGAGTAGTAGAAAAGAGAAGCGTCAATGGAGATGGAAAAACAGGAAAAAAGCAATTAGAAATCGATTTCATCGCGAATCTTGGAAGCAAACGATATTACATTCAATCCGCGTTTCATATGGCAACAGAAGAAAAGCGGATTCAGGAAAAAGCTTCTCTTGTCAATATACGGGATTCATTCAAGAAAATCATCATTGTCAAAGACGTGGTCAATGTCACAAGGGATGAAGATGGGATCGTGACCATGAGCGTTTATGATTTTCTGTTGAAGGAAAATAGTTTGGAGCTCTGATATTGAAACCATTTTGTGGCTGTAGGGCAGACAGAAATAGCGCAAAGCTGGAAAGGTGGAAAATTTGACAGACAGAAAAAACAGCATTATACTGATTCCATGACAGAAAGGAAGTCACCTATGGAATTTTCAGATCAGTTTCCCATATGGAACAAACTTACATCTGCCCAGCAAAAGCAGATCACCGATAGTCTCATCAGCCGTACCGTAAAAAAAGGGAACGTGATCCATGATGGGAGCGGAGATTGCACAGGGCTGCTCTTCATAAAATCAGGACAGCTCAGGGCTTATATTCTTTCAGATGAAGGGCGGGAGATCACTATCTACCGTCTGTTTGACATGGATTTATGCCTGTTTTCCGCCTCCTGTGTCATGCGCTCCATACAATTTGAAGTCACCATTCAAGCAGAAAAAGATACGGACCTATGGATCATACCTGCGGAAATCTACAAGCAGATCATGGAAGAGTCCGTATCTATAGCAAACTATACCAATGAGATCATGGCCTCCAGGTTTTCTGAAGTCATGTGGCTCATGGAGCAAATCATGTGGAAGAGCATGGACAAGCGAGTGGCTGGGTTTTTGTTAGAAGAATCGGTGATCGAAGACACACAGCAGATGAAGCTCACCCATGAAACCATAGCCCGGCATTTAGGCACTCACAGGGAAGTGGTCACGCGGATGCTCCGGTATTTTCAGAGCGAGGGCGCAGTGAGCCTGAGTCGGGGCATGGTAGAGATCACGGATAAAAAGAAACTGGAGCGTTTGGGCGGTTCTGACTGAAACCGCGCATCGCTATCAGGCGTTCCTGTTTCTGGCTTTGCAGATCAGCTGGGTCATGGTCCCCATGGGGCAGTAAACACACCAGCTGCGAGGCTTGAACAGGATCATTGTGAGGAAACCCAAGATGGTAGAGGTCAGCATCACGCTGTAAAAGCCAAATGCGAACTGAGCGGCGCCCAGATGAATCAGGGTTCCGTGATAAGCCCAATGCCATGGGACTTTGAAGGTCCATAACAAAGTCACCACTTGCCGCAGATCCTGCGCGCCTGCGAATACCAGATAGGTGTTCCAGAGCATCAGGAAAAACATAGCAAAAAAGAAAATCAAAAACCCATAGCGAAACCATTTGCTTTTCATCCACTTGGGCACATCCTTTTTTCGCGACAGACCGATCCGGCCGCCCACCAGCCCAAAGAGCTGACCTCTGCCGCAGTAGCGGTTACAATAGGCCTTTGAACCGCCGATCACAGAGATGAGCAATGGCACAAAGAAGCAGATCAGGCCAAGCCAGGCGAAGAGAATATTAAAGAATCCCAAGCACAGATACGTCAGAGACAATATCCACAAATAATCATACCAATGTTTTTTCATGTCAAACCTCCTGTATTTCGATAACGGAGGCAGGACATTCCTTGGCGCACTTTCCGCATCCCACGCATTTGTCCAGATCAACCTTCGCCATGATCCCTTTCCAAATGGAAATGGCGCTTTTCGGGCATGCCTTTCTGCAGCAGCCGCAGGCAACGCAGCTTTTTTCATCCACAAAAGCTTTCCGTTTTTTTCTGGTTTTTGTTTCCATGAAAGAACCTCCTGAATTTGATGCCATCATAATAGCATATGCGGGCGGGAAGTTCTGTGACATCATCACCAACATGCGGTGGGCGCAAGGTCAGTTTATGGAATACAGCGGCAGATCCACAAGACCATGATTTTCCTTTTTACAATATAAACCAGAGCATAAAGGCGTTTTGCGAAATTTTTCGTTTTCACTGATAAATTTCTCTCAAAACGCAAATAATATCTACGAAAATAAGAGAGGAGTGAAAACATTGAAAAAAGCAAGAATCTTATTAGCGATGCTGCTGGCTTTATCGGTATTTACATTCACCGGCTGCGGCGGAAATGATGCCAATGACGGCGACCATGCGGACAACGGCACCACAGTAGAAGACAACGTGGACAAAGACGCCCAAGACGTGAAAGATGACGCAGAAGACATGGGCGAAGACATCAAGGACGGTGCGGAAGACCTGGTTGACGGCAATGACGACAATGCCACCGACAACACAGATGAAACAAAAAAATAGGCAGCTATTTGCGGGCAAAGCCAGCGTTTTCACAAAGAAACGCTGGCTTTCCTATGACAATATGGTAAACTATACATATGAAAAAGAGAAAAAGACCTGAACTCGCAGGCACATTGTCAAAGCACAAACGAGGCTTTGGCTTTGTTCAAACAGAAGATGAAAGAGACGATATTTTCATTTCCGCCAGGGGCATGGGCACTGCCATGGATGGAGATCAAGTTTTAGTGGAACTGATCCCCGGGTTTTCCCATAACGGTTCCCCAGAGGGCGTGATCATAAAGGTTCTGCGGCGCAACACCACAGAGATCGTGGGCACCTTTGAAAAAAACAAACGCTTTGGGTTCGTGGTGCCGGAGGACAGGAGCCAGGAAGATGTTTTTGTGAGCAAAAAAGATTTCGGCGGCGCCCAGCGGGGAGATAAAGTGACAGTGCGGATCATGCGCTATCCAGATAAAAAGAACAACGCGGAAGGCAGGATCACGGAAATCATCAGCAGGTACGGACAGCCGGGCGGGGATATCAAAGCTCTGATGCGCAGCAGAGGGCTGCGGGAGACGTTTCCCAGCAGAGTCAACGCGGAATCCAAGGCTGTGACCAGAAAAGGCATCACTGCGGAGGATCTAAAAGGCCGCAGGGACCTGCGGCACAAGACCATCATCACCATAGACGGAGCGGATTCCAAGGATTTTGACGATGCCATATCCATAGACCGGCTGCCAGGAGGAAATTATCTGCTGGGCGTCCATATCGCGGACGTGAGCCACTATGTGGAAGAAGGCGGACACCTGGACTTGGAGGCCTTGAAACGGGGAAACAGCGTTTACCTCATTGACCAAGTGGTTCCCATGCTCCCTAAACGGCTTTCCAATGGCATATGCAGCCTGAACCCTAATGTGGACCGCCTCACCCTGTCCATTGACATGGAAGTCACGCCAGAGGGCGAAGTGGTGAATCACGATATTTATGAAAGCGTCATTCGCTCTAAAGCGAGAATGGTGTACACAGATGTTTCCGATATCCTGGAAAACAATGATGTGCCCCTGATGAAACAGTATCGGGACATTGTGGAAGACCTGCTGATCATGGACAAGCTGGCAAAGAGCCTCAGCCGCAAGAGGCAGGAGCGGGGCAGCCTGGATTTTGATTTTGACGAAGCCTATATCCATTTGGATGAACGGGGTGTTCCCGTCAGCGTGGACATCGCGGAGCGGCGGACGGCCAACAAGCTGATTGAAGAGTTCATGCTCCTTGCCAATCAGACTGTGGCAGAGCATTTCTACTGGATGGAAGTGCCTTTTGTGTACAGGGTCCATGAATCGCCGGCTCCCGGGAAAATGGAAGAACTGCGGACCTTTCTTCGAGGCATGGGCATTGTGCTGAAAGGGGCCGCGGATTCGGTTCATCCCAAGACTCTCAATGAGATTTTACACAAGGTCCAGGAAGAAAGCTATGAAAACGTGGTGAACACCGTTATGCTCAGGTGCATGCAGAAAGCTTTTTATGGCACAGAGTGCGAAGGTCATTTTGGACTGTCTTTAAAATATTACTGCCACTTCACGTCTCCCATCCGCAGGTATCCTGACCTGATCATCCATAGGATCATCAAGCAGTCCATCCGCGGACAACTGGATGGGAAGGCAGTGAAGAAATTCAAGGCAAAGACCCAGGAAGCGGCAGAAATCGCGTCTTTCACAGAGCGTCAGGCCGTAGAGCTGGAGCGGGACGTGGAAAAAATGAAGAAAGCCGAATACATGTCCTACTGCATTGGGGAAACGTATGATGGCATCATCAGCGGCGTGACTAGCTTTGGGATCTACGTGCAGCTGGAAAACACCATCGAAGGCCTAGTGCGGCTGGCGTCTTTACAGGATGATTATTATATCTATGAAGCGGAAAAGTATCGAGTGATCGGCGAGCGGACCCACAAAACCTACATGCTTGGCCAGCGCGTCCGCATAACCGTGGATTCTGTCCGAGTGGAAGAGCGGGAGATCGATTTTGCCATGGAATTGTAAGACGCCGCGGGATCCCCGCTTTTCACATAGTGGCGCTGTCGGGTGCTGCTGCGCAGATGGCTGACAACGCGTCTCCGGCCTCATCGACGAACACGGGCTTGCGGGCAATGTCCGCCATGGAGAGCATGCCCACCAGCTTGCCGTTTTGCGTCACAGGCAGCCTGCGGACCTGGTATTTTGCCAGGAGCAGCGCCGCGTGGTGGGTATTCATGTCCGGCGAAGCGCAGATGATGCGGGTGGACATCACATCGCCAGCTTTCAGGTCAGAAAAATTTCTGGCAGCATTTTGTTCTGCCTTTTCTTTGCCCGCATGGTCTCCGATTTCGCGAGCCAGGGCTCGCAGAACCAGATCTCGGTCCGTCACCACGCCCAGGACTTCTCCTTTATCATTGCACACAGGGATCAGCCCCACGTTTTCCTGTTTCATCTGCTTGGCCACCTGCTTTAAGGTGGCCGTTTCTTTCACACAGCTGATTCCTGTTGTCATCAAATCTTTTACCAGCATTCTCTGCCCTCCATATTTTTATTCATATATTATGTGGAAACGATCTATCTGTGACCATGTCCATTGGAGCTCTTGTTTTGAAGCTTTAATTGAGCGAACCATGAAAAGAACACCCTAATCATTAGGGTGTCCATAAATTTCCTTTTCATACTTCATGGTGCCGAAAGTTTCTCTTTGTGCAGGAGCCTTTCCATTAAAACAGGGGACAGTCCGCATATCAGCGATCCCGACCCCAGAAGCTTCTGGTAAAGAGGATAACGATGGTGAACAGTTCCAGTCTGCCTACGATCATCAGGAGACTGAGGTACAGCTTGAGTGGGTCGCTGAACATGACGTAATTTCCCGTGGCTCCCACTTCTCCAAAGGCAAGTCCGGTATTGGACAGCATGGCAGCCGCCGTGCTGATGGTGGTTTCCAAATCCAGGTTCTGCAAAGACAGCACAAGGCAGGAAAAAAGGAACAGCCCCATGTACATCAAAACGAAGACCGTGATGGAGGAAGCCACAGGAGCGGGCAGCGCCTTGTCTCCCAGCCGCACCACCACAACGGAACGGGGATGAATCCGTTTGTAAAAACCCCGCCACACCAGTTTGAGGACCACCAGAACGCGGATGACTTTGATGGAACCGCTGGTAGACGCGGCACAGCCGCCGATGAACATCAGGGTGAAGAGGATCATCTGGCAGACCGTGGGCCATAGAGTATAATCTGTGCTGGCGTAACCGGAAGTCGTACAGATGCTGACCACCTGAAAAAAGGAATCCCGCAGAGCTTTGCCGATCCCTGGATAATCACCGAAAACACACAGAGCTCCGGCGCACAGCACAGTGGCTCCGGCAATGATGCGAAGGAAGGCTTTCAGCTCAATATCCTCCAGCACGTACCGCCATTTCCGAGTGACCGCGTAATGGTAGAGGATAAAATTGATGGAAGCCAGGATGGTGAAGACGCTGATGACGATTTCTACATACACGCTGTCGTAGTAAGCGACCCCGTCCATATGGGCGAAAAGGCCGCCGGTGCTGATGCTCCCCAAGGTGTTGACCAAAGCGTCAAAAGGGGTCATGGACGAACTGAAACAAAGGAGCAGAAATTCCAGCATGGTTAGAGAAAAATAGGTGACGTACAAAATTTTCGCGGAATCGCTCATGCGCACTGTCATTTTTTCAAAAACAGGGCCAGGAGCCTCAGCCCGAACGATGGTCTGGCCATTGATCCCCAGGGCAGGCAGGAGAGAAATGACAAAGACCAGGATCCCCATGCCCCCCAGCCAGTGGGAAATAGCCTTCCACATGAGCAGGGATTTTGGCATGAGATCATAATTAATGGCAGTGCAGCCAGTCGTTGTAAAGCCTGCCGCGGACTCAAAGAAACCATCGATAAAGCTTTCCGTAAAATCAGAAAGATAATAGGGCAGGGTGCCGATCAGAGAGGCAATGAGCCAGCAGAGGGCCACTACGATATAGCCTTCCCGAGCGCGGAACCGGACCTGAGCGGAGCGGACCAGCAGGGCAATGCCTCCGCCTAAAATGATGGTGATGGAAGCGGAAATGAGCAAGGCTCTGAAATTGTCAGGCTCGTGATAGATATACGCGCACAGCAGAGCCGGAAGCATGGAAATCCCGATGATCAGGATAATGACTCCCAGGATCTTGACGATAACTTGATAATTCAAGGTGACATTGATAGACATGACTTGCTCCCTTAATGGTTCGGATTCCAAAATCTCGGCGTTAACAAAATAAACAGGGTGAACAGCTCCAATCGTCCTGCCAGCATGAGAAAGGACAGCAGCAGCTTGGACAGCGGGGCGAAGACGCTGAAATTTCCAGCAGGTCCCACCAGATCAAATCCCGGTCCCACGTTCCCGATACAGGTCAGCACCGAAGTGATGCTGGTGATGAGTCCCAGATCATTCAGAGAGATCAGCAGAACTGACAGGAACACCACTACGATATATAGGAACACATGATTGGCAATGGCTGTCACCGTATCAATGGGCACATTTTTGTCATTCATTTTCGCGGCGACAATGGCATTGGGATGAAGTCTGGTGGCAATGCCCCGCCTGATGAGCTTGAGCAGGATCAAAATACGCACCACCTTCAGGCCGCCTCCTGTTGAAGAGGAGCAACCGCCGATGAACATGAGCAGCAGCAGAATCATCTTGCTAAAGGTGGGCCACAGATCGAAATCATCTGTGGCGAATCCTGTGGTGGTCAATATGGAAGAAGTCTGGAAAACAGAGTAACGCAGCGATTGACCCGCGCCTCCAAAGACCCCTGTGAAATATAGGTTCACAGCGATGAGCGAAGTGGAAACCATGATGATCAGCAAATAAAAGCGAAACTCCGCGTCCCGTATGATGGAAAGAGGACCATGCCGCAGAGACATGTAGTAGAGGTTGAAATTGGCCCCGGACAGGAGCATGAAAATGGTAATGACCACATCGATATACGCACTGTCAAAATGGGCCACGCTGTCATTGTAATTGGAAAAACCGCCGGTCCCCACAGAGCCAAAGGTGTGGATCAGAGAATCGTAAAAATTCATGCCTCCTGCGCACAGAAGACCAGTCTCCACAATGGTGAACAGGATGTAAATGGCATAAAGCGCTTTGGCTGTGTCAGACATTTTGGGCGTGACTTTATCCAGCGTTGGGCCAGGCGCTTCGGAAACCGCGATGTTTTGACCGTTAATGCCCAGGGATGGCATCAGGGCAATGGCAAAGACCAGGATCCCCATGCCGCCGATCCAGTGGGTGAAAGAGCGCCAGAAGGCCATGCTCTTGGGCAGGGCTTCCACGTCTGTGAGGATAGAAGCGCCAGTAGTGGAAAAGCCAGAGCAGGATTCAAAAAAAGCGTCAAAAAAATCAGGAATGCTGCCTGAAACAAAAAATGGCATGGCGCCCAGCAGAGCAGAGACGATCCAGCATAGGCTCACGATGAGAAATCCATCCCGCACTTTCAGCATGGCAGTGGAACGCTGTCCAAACCACAATAGCGCCGCGCCTGCCAGGGCAGCGAAAGCAATGGTGGCCGCAAATGCTGAGAGAGCAGGCATTTCCTTGTAAATGCCTGCTACTGCAAGTGATGGTATCATAGAAAGACCGACGACCAGGAGCGCCAATCCAATAATTCGGCAAACAGCCCGCAAACTCAAATTCATGTCTCAGTTCACCTTTGTTTTCGAAAAAACGATAGTTTTCCTCCTACTTTTAAAAACTTTTCCAGCTCTGGAAGCTCTGTGAGCAGACTGAAAATAATGACTCTGTCATCCTCTTCAATGACAGTGTCGCCCTTGGGGATGATCACTTCCAGCCCTCGATGGATGGCTGCCACCAGGATCCCGCTTGGAAGTTCCAGCTCCCGCAGCGGCGTGTCGATGAGCTTCATATGATCGGAAGCAACGATCTCCATGATTTCAGCTTGTCCCTGGATGAGGACCGAAGAAATGACTCGCTTCGACCCCTGCACAAACCGCAGGATGGTGCTGGCCGTGATGTCCAGTGGGTTCAAAGCCATGTCAATGCCCATGCTTTCAATGAGGTCCGCGTAGCTTTCTCTGCTGATTTTGGCGATCACGTCCTCGATGCCATGCTGCTTTGCCATGAGCGCCAGCAGAAGGTTTTCCTCATCATAACCAGTAGCAGTGACCACCGCGTCCATTTCACTGAGGTTTTCTTCCTCCAGCAGATCCAGATCCGTCGCGTCCCCATGAAGAATCATCACGTCTTCCAAATGAGAGGACAAATAATAGCACCGCTCCTTATCCACTTCAATGATCTTCACTGCGATTCCAAATTCAGACAGCTTTCTTGCCAGATAATAGCCGGTCTTTCCGCCGCCAATGATCATGGCTTTCTGAAGATCCGTATATTTTCCTTTTTCATGGACTTGCGCGTTCAACTCCATGATCGGGGCCCGTTCTCCAATGACATACAGCCCATCATCTTCGTGGATCACCGTGTCTCCGTGAGGAATGATGACTTTTCCATTCCTGGAAATGGCCACCACCAGCATGTTTTCCAGCACAGAGCCGATGTCCCGCATGGAAACGCCAATGAGACGCGGCATCTTGTCAGTCCCGAACTCCAGGAGAGAAACTTTTCCACTGGAAAAGATCCCATTGCTCAGGGTATACTTTTCCACCAGGTATTTGTAGATTTCCACGGTAATGGCAAGGTCTGGGTTCACAATGCTGTCAATGCCCATGTGTTCCTTGATAAAGCCCAGCTGGTCCATGTGCTCTGGATCTCGGATGCGGGCAATGACCTTAGAGCATCCCAGCTTTTTGGCGAAAGACGCGATCACGATGTTCGTATCGTCATCGCCAGTGACAGCAATGAGATAATCGTAAGTGGATATGCCCAGGCTTCTTAAAATTTTGATCTCTTTGGCATTGGCGTTCACAGTCATAACGTCCAGGTGGGAGCTGAGCTTTTGCAGGACCGCTTCATCCTGATCAATGATGGTCACGGCCTGGTCGCCTCCCAGCAGCGCTTCTGTGACTTTCAGCCCCAGTTTTCCAGCGCCGACAATTGCAATTTTCATCTCTTACCTCCAATTGAAACAACACACCTATTTTATCACCATTTGCCCATTTGACAAGAGGTATTTACAAGATGCGCAAAAAATCGTCAGACATGCCCAGCGTCCTTTAGGCTTGGCAAGCCTGGTAAGGCGTAGACAGAGCTTAGTACTTATGGTATTATGTCCTCGACCCGGTGACTGACAAGCGAAAGCGCAGGCAGAGCCGAGGTGAGACAGATGCCCAAAGTCCTTAGCGATTGGCAAGCCTGTAAGGCGTAGACAGAGCTTAGTACTTATGGTATCATGTTTCTGTCACAAACCAGAAAAGAGGTGGAAAACTTGAAAATAAAGCGATATATCGGCGGGATGCTGGAGAGCAACGGCTACGTGATCTATCAGAGGGAAGGCGGCGATTGTTATGTGATCGACCCAGGCTACACGGCAAAGAATTTCGCGGGGTTCATAAAAGAGCACGATCTGAAGCTTCAGGGGATCCTGCTGACCCATCACCATTACGACCACACAGGAGCCGTGGAAAAGCTGCGGGCCATTTGTCCGTGCCCTGTTTTCATGCATCGGGCGGACATGGACATGTACAAGGGCCAGGTGGACGAGCCTTTAGAAGATGGAGAGGTGATCATGCTTGAGGATGAAGCCATCCAGGTGATTCACACGCCAGGCCATACGGCTGGCGGGGTCTGCTTTTTTTCAGAAAAGAGCAAGCTGGCCTTTACCGGGGACACCATCTTCAACGTGGACCTGGGCCGCACGGATCTGGAAGACGGTTCAGAAGCGGACATGATCCGTTCCTGCAGGGAAATCATCAATGGCTGGAGCAATGAGATCTACATTCATCCAGGCCACGGCGATGGCTGCAACATGAAAAAGGTCAGGAGCATCAATCAGGAATTTTTAGATATAATAGGAGAATCAATATGACGATCAAACTCATAGCGTTGGATCTAGACGGGACGACCCTCAATGACGACAGGGTCATCAGTAAGGCCAATCGCCAGGCTTTGGAAGAGGCGGCCAGCAAGGGGACTAACGTGGTCATTGCCACAGGCAGGGCTTTTTCCGCTCTGCCAGAAGACGTGTTTCAGATCAAAGGGATCCAATACGTGCTCACATCCAATGGAGCGGTGATCACAGATCTGCGGACAGATCAGGTGATCTACGAAAACTGCATCGCGCCTGCGGCAGTGGAAAAGGCGGTGGCTTTGCTGCGGCAGCATGATTTCATGATTGAAGCCTTCACCGGCGGCGGGGCGTACATAGAAAAATCGGTTTACGACCATATCAGGGAAATGCGGCTCAGTTTCCGCCATGTGGATTACGTGCTGACTACTCGTCAGCCCATTGAGGGGCTGTACGATTTTATTTTGGAACACAAAGAGCATATCGAGAACCTCAATGTGAATTTTGAAGACCAAGGCGACAGGGCCATGATGCGGGAGGTGCTGGGGAAACTGGAAAACACCACGCTTACCACATCCTTTGACCACAACCTGGAGATCGGAGGCAGCACCACCAGCAAAGCAGGGGCGCTAAAAGAGCTGGGGCGAATCCTGTCAGTTTCCACAGAGGAAATGATGGCCATTGGGGACAGTCCCAATGATATGGCTATGATGCGGCTGGCGGGCATGCCGGTAGCGGTAGGGAACGCCAAAGAAGAAGTAAAGGCCATTGCCAAGTACGTCACGGCTTCCAACCATGAGGATGGGGTGGCCCAGGCAGTGCGGAAATTCGTTTTGTGAGCGGTAAAAGAAAATAAATAGAAGAAAGCAGGACATATCAAATCCAGGTATGGCCTGTTTTTTTATGTAGGAAATGTCAATAAAGCCTGCATCTGAAAGCTCTGAAAGAAAATCGGCGGAGCTGATGTTGTTGTAATAAAGTGACCCAGAAAATGGATTTTATTGAAAAATATACTTGACAAATAAGAAACCTTAATATACTATAAATGTTAAAAAATAGGATATAGAGAAAAGAGGGGAACAGGATGACGAATCAGCAATTGGGAACATTAGGGGAAAACACGGCGGCAGAATATTTGACGCACAAAGGTTACCGGATCCTTTGCAGGAATTTTCGGTGCAGGGAAGGGGAAATCGATATTGTGGCATTAAAGGATGACACCCTGCATTTCATAGAAGTGAAGACCAGGCAGGGAGTCTTGTTCGGCCATCCTTTGGAAAGCGTCACCGAGAAGAAAGCCGCCCATATGAGAGCGGCGGCGTCCAGATTTCTGGCCCAATGGCCAAAGGAATGGAAGCGGCCGGGGCAGATTCGCATGGATGCCATTGCCATTGAGATTGACCATGTGCCTAATATTTGAAAGGAGGAGATTTTATGATGACAAAGATCTACACAGCGTCTCTTTGCGGCATGAAGGCAGAGCTGGTGACAGTGGAAACGGATCTGCAGTCCGGTCTTCCGGCTGTGAACATGGTGGGTCTGGCGGACACCACCATCAAGGAGGCCAAGGAGCGCATTCGGGCGGCGATCATCAATTCCGGCTGCGGCTTTCCAAAGCAAAGGCTCACAGTCAATTTGTCGCCTGCTGGAACGCCAAAAGAGGGCAGTCATTTTGACCTGCCCATTGCCATGGGGATTCTGCTGCTGGGCAGCGGGAGGCAGAGTTTGTGCGAGCAGGTGGCATATATCGGAGAATTGTCGTTAGATGGCAGGGTTCGGCATATTCGGGGAGCGCTGCCTTTAGCCATGGGTCTGCGGGAACGGGGAATTCGCAAATTGGTGCTGCCTAGAACCAATCTGCAGGAAGCGGCGCTGCTGCGGGACATGGAGCTTTATCCAGTGGATGATTTGCGGGAATGTCTGAATTTTATCATGGAAGGAGGCAAGGCAGCGCCTTGGAAGGGAAAACAGGCATCCTGCGCGACCAGAGAGCAGAAAGAGGATTTTCGCGACATCATCGGACAGGAAGTCGTAAAGCGAACCATTGTCACAGCTGCTGCTGGAAATCACGGACTGCTGCTCATGGGCAGCCCGGGCAGCGGCAAAACCATGATGGCAAAACGGATCCCTGGGATCCTGCCGGACATGAGTTATGAAGAAACTTTGGAGATCACCAGGATCCACAGCGCGGCAGGGCTTTTGAGCGAAGAAACGCCTTTTGTCCTGGAGCGGCCTTTCCGGGCGCCCCACCATTCCATATCCAAGGCAGCTATGATCGGCGGGGGCAGGCATCCTCGGCCAGGAGAGATTTCCCTGGCTCATAATGGGATCTTGTTTTTAGATGAATTCGGGGAATTCGATCCATCCCTGATCGAAATGCTGCGCCAGCCCATGGAAGCAGGGCAAGTCACCATCAGCCGATCCTGGGGCGCAGTGAGCTTTCCCTGCCATGCCATGATCGTGGCCGCGGCCAATCCATGCAAATGCGGTTATTTGGGGGATGAACACCATCTTTGCACCTGCACGGAACGGCAGCTGAACGCTTATTTGTCTCGGTTTTCCGGCCCCATTCTGGATCGCATTGACCTACATGCGCAGGTGTTTCCCGTCCCTTATGAAGACATGGGAATGGAAGAGGGAAGCGGCCTTTCCACAGAAGATATGAGTCTTCAGGTAAAACGAGCGGCGGCCATTCAAAAAGAACGATACCAAAACACGGATATCCGTTACAACAGCAGACTGGAGGCCAAGCAGATTCCGGTCTTTTGCCCCATGACAAAGGACGCGGGGCAATTTCTGAAGGAGGCTTGTGAAAAGCTGGCCCTCAGCATGCGTACTTATTACAAAATCATTAAGGTTTCCAGAACCATAGCGGATCTCCATGAAACGGACACAATTGACACGTACCATATAGCAGAAGCCCTGCGGTATCGGACACTAGATCGATTCTACAGGAGGCCAGGCCATGGAAATTAAGAAAGTACATATAAATGAGGAAGCTTACCCGGTCCTTCTGAAAGAGATTTCAAAACCGCCGGATCCTCTCTATTATATTGGGAACCTGGGACTCGCGGAGCGGACATGCGTCGCAGTGGTAGGCTCCAGGCAGGCCTCAGGGTATGGATGCAGGAATGCGGAAGCTTTGGGGGAAAAGCTGGCGGCAAGGGGCGCGTCCGTGGTCAGCGGCATGGCAAAGGGCATCGATAGCTGCGCCCATCGAGGCGCTCTGTCCGCGATGTGGCAGGGCAGCAGAGGCAGCACCATCGCGGTTCTGGGATGCGGCATTGACGTCTGTTATCCGCCCTCCAACAAAAAATTGCGGGATGAGATCGCAGGTTTTGGCCTCATTGTCTCCGAGTATCCGCCGGGGACGCAGCCAGCCAGATACATGTTTCCCAGCCGCAACCGGATCATCAGCGGCCTTTCCGCGGCCACAGTGGTGGTGCAGGCGCCAGGCAGCAGCGGCGCACTGATCACAGCGGAGATGGCAGCAGAGCAGGGACGGTTCGTGTACGCAGTTCCAGGAAACATTGACAGTGCCTATAACCTGGGGAGCAACAAGCTGATTAGGGACGGTGCCGCGCCCCTGGTCATACTGGAAGACTTGCTGACTGATTTGGGCCTGGGAACAGAAGTGGTAAAGGATTTTGAAAAAAATTTAGGAGAGGAAGAACTGCGCCTAGTGGAGCTTCTGGCCAAAGAAGGCGAAATGACAGAAGAACAGCTGTGCGCGGCATCTGGAAGGCCAGCGTCGCTAGTCAGCGGGATGGTGACGATTTTGGAGATGAAAGGGGTAATTTGCACGTATTTGGGAAAAATTTTTATTGCAAAATCATAAAAAGGCGATATAATAAGCAGTAATATGCATTTTATGATAACATTAGGAAATATCGCTATGCGATATTGACGGAGCTTCAAAGAAAGCACCTTGCGAAGAGCCGTCCTTGGGGACGACATGTGAAATAGGGGCCTTTGATTCCGTCATTTCCACCTTTTTATGTGCTTAGAGCCAGTTTTTCTGGGATCATTGTATAAAAAATGAGGAATGGGGAGGTTTGATATGGCTGCTGCCAAAAAAAATCTGGTGATCGTAGAGTCACCTTCAAAAGCAAAGACGATTGGAAAATTTCTGGGGAGCAGGTATAAAGTGATCGCTTCCGTAGGACATGTGAGGGATCTGCCAAAGAGCAAGCTGGGCGTTGATATTGAAAACGACTTTGAACCTCAGTACATTTCCATACGGGGAAAAGGCGATGTGATCAAAGGTTTGAAGAAAGAAGCGAAAAACGCGGCAAAGATCTATCTGGCAACTGACCCGGACCGAGAAGGAGAAGCGATTTCCTGGCATCTTGCGTTCCTTTTGGGGATTGACCAGAGCCAGCCGTGCCGCATCGTGTTCAATGAGATCACAAAGAAAGCGGTGCAGGCGGCCATTAAAAATCCAAGGCCCATTGATTTGAAGCTGGTAGACGCGCAGCAGGCCAGGAGGGTGCTGGATCGTTTAGTGGGATATCAGATCAGCCCGCTGCTGTGGCGAAAGGTCAGAAGGGGGCTTTCCGCGGGCAGGGTCCAGTCAGCGGCCCTAAAGATCATCTGTGACAGGGAAAATGAAATCAAAGCCTTTGTGCCAAAAGAATTCTGGAACATCACGGCAGAACTGAAAAAGGATAAAAAATTCACTGCCAAGCTCACTGAATATAATGGAAAGAAAATCACAGTAGAAAATAAAACGCAGGCTGATGAGATCACAGGCGTGTTAAAGAACGGCGACTATGTGGTGAAAAAGGTGGATGAAAAGGAGCGGCAGAGAAGACCTTATGCGCCTTTCACCACTAGCAGCCTGCAGCAGGAGGCATCCACGAAGCTGGGCTTTTACACGAAAAAGACCATGCTCATCGCCCAGCAGCTCTATGAAGGCGTTGAAATAAAGGGACACGGCATCGTAGGGTTAGTTTCTTATATCCGAACGGACTCCGTGCGGATCTCGGATGAGGCAAAGGCTGCTGCCAAAGATTACATCCTAGAGAACTTAGGGGAAAACTATTACAAGAACAATGTTTACTCCAACAAAAAGAAAGACGTGCAGGACGCGCATGAGGCCATCCGTCCCAGCCATGTGGAAATGGAGCCGGACAGCATCAAAGACTCTCTCAGCAAGGACCAATACAGCCTGTATCGCCTCATTTGGTCCAGATTCATGGCCAGTCAGATGGCTCCCGCCAAATTCATGAACGTGTCCGCGGTCATTGAAAACAGCGGCTACGGACTTAGAGCCACAGGCTCTAAGCTGTTATTCGATGGATACTTGAAGGTTTATTCCCCGGGCAAAGAAGATGACGCGGACAAATTGCTCCCGTCCCTGGAAGCAGGAGAGACGCTGACTGCCACTAATCTTCTGGCAGAGCAGAACTTCACCCAGCCGCCGGCCAGGTTCACAGAAGCCAGTCTGGTAAAGGATCTGGAAGAAAAGGATATTGGCAGGCCTAGTACCTATGCGCCCATCATTGCCACGATCATAGACCGCAAATATGTTACTCGGGAAAAGAAAACTTTGTTCCCCACGGAGCTTGGTTTCATTGTCACACAAATGATGGAAGAGTATTTCAAAGAAATCGTGGACACTGGCTTCACTGCTGAAATGGAAGACAAGCTGGATGAAGTGGAAGTCAAGGACACAGACTGGAAAGACATTATCCGTGGCTATTACGGCACCTTGGCAAAGGAGCTGGAAATCGCGGACAAAGAAATCAAAAAAGTGGAGTTTGAGGTGGAGCTGACCGGAGAAATGTGTGAAAAATGCGGAAAACCCATGGCCATTAAGCACGGCAGGTTTGGTGAATTCGCCGCATGCACCGGTTATCCGGAGTGCAAGAACACAAAGCCCATTGTCAAATCCACCAATGTGAAATGTCCAAAATGCGGAAAAGACATTGTGGCCAGAAAGAGCAAGACAGGCAGGCTCTTTTACGGGTGCAGCGGCTACCCGGATTGCCAGCAGTCCTACTGGAACAAACCCATTGGCAGGATGTGCCCGAAATGCGGCTCCATGCTGGTGGAAAAGAAAACAAAGACAAGCAAATACGCATGCTCAAACAGCGAATGCGATTATAAAGAAGAATAGGGATTGAACAGAAGAACCATGAATGGAGGTATAAAAATGGTACAGTTCCATGCGACGACAATCGTTGCGGTAAGAAGGGGGCCTGACGACATCTGCATTGGCGGAGACGGACAGGTAACGATGGGAGAAACATCCATCATGAAAAACGGGGCGAAAAAGGTAAAGAAGATCTATAAAAACGGAGTGTTGACAGGCTTTGCGGGGTCTGTGGCAGATGCCTTTTCTCTGACAGAAAAGTTCGAGAGCAAGCTGGATGAACATGGCGGGAATTTGAAACGGGCAGCAGTGGCGCTGGCTCAGCTTTGGCGTTCAGACAAAGCCATGCGCAGCCTGGAAGCGCTGATGATCGTAGCGGATAAAGAGAGCCTTCTGGTGGTTTCGGGAAACGGCGAAGTCATTGAGCCTGATCAGGATTTCATTGCCATTGGCTCTGGCGGGAATTACGCTTACGCGGCAGCAAAGGCATTGTTCAATAATACGGATATGAGCGCGGAGGAAATCGTAAAAGAAGCCCTGAATATCGCTTCCTCCATTTGCGTGTACACAAATGACAATATTTCAGTAGAAAAACTGTAGGAGGAAACCATGGCAAACAAGTTATACCAAATGACTCCCAAGGAAATCGTAGGAGAACTGGATAAATACATCATTGGGCAGGATGACGCCAAGAAATCAGTGGCCATCGCCTTGCGGAACCGATATCGGAGGAGCCTGCTTTCTGAAGAAATGCAGGAAGAGATCACGCCGAAAAACATTTTGATGATGGGACCAACAGGCGTAGGTAAAACGGAGATCGCCAGGCGGCTGGCAAAGCTCATGGACGCGCCTTTTGTCAAAGTAGAGGCCACAAAGTTCACAGAAGTGGGCTATGTGGGAAGAGACGTGGATTCCATGGTCAGGGATTTGGTGGAATCCTCCATCCGCATCACAAAGCAGAGTCAGTTGGATGAAAAATACGCCATTGCTGACAGCATTGTGGAAGAGCGGATCATCGAAGCCATCATTCCAGGAAAGAAAAAGCAGGAGAGCCAGCAGAGCACGGTGAAAAATCCCTTTGATTTCATTCTCAGCAACGCGGGATATCAGAGCCAAAAGCAGCAATACGAACAGCAGCAGCTAGAGCAGCAGGGCACGGGAGAAAAAGAAGATGTGGCTCTGGCAAGAGAGCAGGTGCGGCAGCAGCTGCAGCAAGGACTGTTGGAAGACCAGTTCATTGAAATCGAAGTGACAGAAACGCCAAAAGGCGGCACCATTGACCTCAATGGAGAAAGCATGGGCATTGCCATTGGCAATATTTTTGGTGACATGATGCCTCAAAAGAAAAAGAAGAAGAAGGTTAGAGTCAAGGATGCCAGAAAGATCCTGCGGGAAGAAGAAGCGCAGAACTTGATCGACATGGATCAGGTAGTAGAAGACGCGCTTCACAACGCAGAGCAAAATGGGATCATTTTCATTGATGAAATCGACAAGATCGCGTCAGGCTCCAGTTATCGTTCTGGCGCGGACGTTTCCAGAGAAGGAGTCCAAAGAGACATTCTGCCTATTGTAGAAGGCAGTGTGGTGAACACCAAGCATGGGCCAGTGAAAACCGACCATATTCTCTTTATCGGCGCAGGCGCGTTCCACACGGCAAAGCCCACTGATCTGATTCCGGAACTGCAGGGACGGTTCCCGATCCGCGTGGAACTGGAAAATCTGGATAAAGAGACTTTCTTAAAAATCCTTACCATACCAGAAAACGCATTGGTGAAACAGCACAAAGCTTTGCTGGAAACAGAAGGCGTGGAAATTGCGTTCACTGAC
>CAJTYS010000046.1 GCA_910583765.1 uncultured Eubacteriales bacterium
ATGGACCGTTCTCTTCAAGGCTAAAAGCGTATACCGTCTTAAGACGGTGGAGTTATACCCCGCCTGTGGAGCTTAAATCAAGAATGGAATCAATGGGGACTTTGCTGTTCACCTCCCATTTTCCTTGATGTTTCTCATGTAGTTTTAACGATTCTTTGTAATAATCCATTTTGCCTCCTTTCCGCTGTGGCAACCTGCTGCCGTATGCAAATCATCAACCGTAAGTATATTTTTTATGAGCAGCTCATGGTATCGCAAATCTCAAGGGTGTATTCATTGAATCACGAATTAGGATTCTACTTTCAAAGGGAATTCGTGGTATAGTGAATCCAGTAGTGTTTTTAAAGATGATTCATGATAGAATAGTATTGAAATTTTTTAGTTGGAGCGTGATTGATTTTGACCTTTATTCAGTTGGAATATTTTGAAACCGTATGTTTGTATGAAAGCATCAATAAAGCCGCTGAACAATTACATGTGTCTCAGCCTGCGATCACAAAAGCGATTCAACAATTGGAATCTGAATTTGATGTCGCCTTGTTCCACAGATTGGGAAATCATCTGTCTCTCACGGAAGAGGGTGAATTTTTTCTTCGTTATTCCAAAGACATTACCAATAGGATCCGTCTCCTCGAGGAGCGCATGCATGAGAAAGCTCACAGCAAACAGACGATCAAACTCGGTGCGCCGCCAATGATCGGCGCGTTCATGTTCCCTCATTTATTCAAACAATTTAAAGATGCGCATCCGGGCATCAATATTGAGATATTTGAACATGGTTCTTCTCAGATGGCTCAGCTCATTGATGATGATACTCTTGATATGGCGATCATCATCTTAAACGATCTGCCTTTGTCGCAATATAATATGGTGCATATCTATGATACGGAGCTTTTGTATTGTACGAACGCCGCTTCTGCTTTTGTGCGGCTGGATCGCATCTCCCTTTCTGACATCCAGGATTCGCCGTTGATCCTTATGAAAGAAGGCTCGTATCAAAACCCTGTCATCAAAGCCAGATTTGCCGAGCAGCAGCTTGTTCCTAATGTGATCCTGTATTCCAACCAGGTGCATACGATCAAGAATTTTATTAAACACGATTTTGCGTCAGCCTTTATTCTGAAAGAAGTGCTTGATGCGCAGGATGATTTGGTCACGATCCCTTTATCTGAACCCATGCCTATCCAGATCGGTCTGATCTGGAAGAAGAAGATCCATTTGCCCAGCCATGCTTTGACGTTTATCAAATTCATTCAAAAGTACGAGTTTAAATGATTGCTTTTCTTCATGGTTTAAGCATAGCATGAAATCAAATGGATGAAAAATATCTAATTTTCATACTATTATAACTAATCAAAAATTTATTACATTTTTTGGGTATCTATTTACAAAAGAAATCATGCCGCAATTAACCTAAAGTCGGACATTTTCTTTAAGGCAAGGCATTATCAAAGCTAGCCTCGCTGATTTTCTTTTAGAGGCAAGCATTGTTGTTATTCCGGAAATATCACAAACGATATTTCCTACATAATACAAAATCCCGGAGGACGCATCCTCTGGGATTTTCATTGTGTATGGTTTTTCTTTATCATTATTTTGTGGCAGCTGATACATGCATGCCTTTTATCTAATATAACTTTCTTGCATTTAACGCTTATACTACGCCTTTCATCTATACCTTCCCCTTACCAGGTCATTTCGTCATCCTGAAAGATCGAAAACGCAGTCAAGCTGACATACTCTTTGCCCTTAATCGCATACTCTACAGTAAGCAGGCAATGATACCACTCATCAGGATCTTCGTGAAACACGACAAAATCAGGTTCTAATGCAAAGTATATGCCGCCATTCTTATAGGTGGCCGCAACTTGTTTTTCTGTTGTTTCTTCTGTGTGCAGGTTATAGAGCTTGGCTGTCACCTTAGCGTTTCCCTGAATTCTTTCATTAAAATAATCTGACTCGTCTTGAAAAACCAGCTGAACGGCCGGATGCTGGTCCATAAACACAGCTGGGATATCTCCTTCCATCTGTCCCAAGACCTCCAGTTCCCGTGCTCCCCGCTCTCGCTCTGACATGCGTTCAAAGGCATCCAAATCAAAAGTTTTGGTGATTGCTCTGGATGGTGTGGCCCCGGGTAGATTGACCAGCATTCTCATATCCGTCTCTGACAAAATCCTCTGCCCATTGTCCGTAGGAACATACGTATGTGTGAGGACATAGGCGCATAGAGCCACAAGACCGCAGAGTATCAGCAGCAGCAGCAAAATGATCTTCTTTCTGCGGCTGGCCTTTTTCTTCGATGTGTCAACGCCGTGAATATAGTCCCTATCGTTTTTTAGCAGCATATCCAATGTGATCCCATAAGCATCGCTGATTTGTATCAAGATGGATAGGTCCGGATAATTCTTGCCATTTTCCCAATTGGATACGGTTTGTCGGGTGACTGCGAATTGATTCGCGAATTGCTCCTGGCTCATTCCTCGTTCAGTTCTTAATTCCCTGATCTTTGCTCCAATATCCATATCAAGCTCTTCGCTCCTTTCTCCAAAATAGTAGCATTTTACCCTTTTAGAGTAAAGCAAGAATCTCTTGCGGTAAGGAATTTTAGAGAAATAGCCCTTGATTCACGTGCAAGCGTAAAGATGCCGATTGTCCTTTCGTGATAGGCCTACTGGGATTTCACTGATACCATCCATTTTTGTCATTTCATAAATATGCTCTGATCTGACTTTCTCCCATACCCATGATTTCCGCGATTTTTGCGGTATCCATTCCCTGGGCTGCTAAATTTTGAATTGCGTGCTTTAATTGAGCATTTGCCGCTTCTAACTCACCTTTGAGCTTTTTGTTCTCCCGTTGACAGCTAGCCTGCCAGTGCAGGAATTTGTCCCTGGCTATGGCCTTTTCCCGCAGGATTTCTTCCTGGGTCACTTCCCTCATGATCGCGTCCGTCATTTGGATCTCCTTTCCCCCTTGCCGTTTCAACGCCTCCACGTAGTCTTCCCAACCCGGTTCCCCTGCGTATTTCAAGTATTCGAGAAACCGTTCCACTTCCGTCAGCTCCATGATCGGACGGTGTTCTCGATTCACCTTTGGCAGCTCGATGTAGTGAAACTGCATCAGGTTGGTCAGCGTTTTCCCCGTTCGCGCTTCTCTGAGGACGTGGCAGGTGTGAAACTCTCCGCCCAGCCGAGGCAGGGCGTAATTCAAAATCGATATGCTGACGGTTTTTTTCAGTTTACCATACTTCTCGCCCGTTGCCAATCCCTGCATCACCATGCCGCAGTGATAGTAAAGGTTTCGTTCGATGATTTCCTCGTCTTCTGTGAATTGCATTTCGATGTCCAGCAGTTCGCCCCTGTTCGTTTCCGCTTTGATGTCCAGGATCCCCTCTTTTTGCGCGTCCGTTTCCCGCACGTTGAAGGGATTTTTGTAGATCACGGATTTGATGGGATCGTCTTTCCGATCCAGGATCAAATTGAGCATGCCGATCAACGCGGCTTTGCAGGCTTTGTTTTCCCTTCCAAACACTGCTTTGAATATCACGTCGTTTTTTAATGTCAGTGCCATGTTTTACCCCTTTCAATTATGTATTTTTTATTACATTTTCTATAATTTTACATCAATCAAAATGATTTGTCAATCATTTACATGTATTTTTTTACATTTCTGCTAGCTATACCTCTCCAAATTCTACTCGTCGCTTTTTTTAACACTCACCTATGCTCCCTTTTCTCCGCTTCGCCCCCATTCCTGCCATACCCTTCCAAAACTCAAAAAAGGCCCAAAAAAATCGTAAAAAGCATGAAAAAGGGATTGCAATTCAAAGTGATATCTAGTACACTAAGTGCGGATTGATAGAGGCGCGAAGCAAAAGAAAAATCAGAGAGTCGGCAGACAGCGACCTGATTTGGAGGTAATCTTCGCCGAATCGGAATATCCAGGCATGGGGTTCCGGTGGGCATGCGGTCAATAGCCGCATGACTGTCTGCTTTGAGAATATCCTTTCGATCACTCAAAGCAGTTGAGCTATCCTTTGCGTGACATTTTAGAGATTAAGCTCGATCAGGCGGTAAAACCGTCATCATCGATACTGCCATTTCAGTCAGCGGGATTGCTCGCTGACTTTTTCATTGATACGGCAAATTCTGTCTATGACATTGAATGCCTAAAGGAGGAACATATGTTAACACCAAGAGTAGAAAGAATGCGGGAAAAATATTTTGACACCATCCCGCAGATCACGGCAGAAAGACTGGTGCTGGCAACCGAAGCCTACCAAAGGTTCGCCGGCGACGCAGTCCCTATTTTCAGAGCCAAGGTCGTCAACCACATCATGGAAAACATGACAACCCTCATCCTGGATGATGAACTGATCGTAGGAACGGCCACCAATGTATATCGGGGCGCGAACCTGCATCCAGAATTCCAGTCCAGTTCCTGGTATATCAGCGATATTGACGATTTTTCCACGAGAGAAAAAGATCCTTACTATATTTCGCCAGAAGACAAGGAAACCATCCTGGAAACCCTCAAGTACTGGGAAGGCAAGTCCATGGAAGATCTGGCGGAAACAGCCATGCCTGCGAAGATTCAGGAGTTGGAGAAAGATGATATCATTTGCGTGGGCCTGGAAAACGGCGTTTCCGGAGAAACCACCTGCGACCACGAAAAAATCCTCACCGTAGGGATCAAAGGCTACATGGAAGAATGCCAGAAAAACATTGACAACCTGCTCCCTCAAACCATGGAAGAACAGGCCAAAGTGGATTTTTGGAAAGCATGCGTCATCCAGTGCCAAGGGCTGATCACTTATGCCCACAGAATGGCAGATGAGGCGGAAAAAATGGCTACGGAATGCGCAGACGAAAAGAGAAAGCAGGAACTTCTGACCATCGCTGAAAACTGCAGAGTTGTCCCAGAAAATCCGCCGCGAACCTTCCAGCAAGCGCTGCAGGCAATCTGGTTCGTACACGTTTATTTTTACATCGAAGTCTGCACCACAGCCTGCGGGTTCGGCAGATTCGACCAGTACATGTGGCCATTCTACAAAAAAGACGTGATCGATGAGAAAAACATCACCAGGGAAGAAGCCCTGGAAATGCTGGAATGCCTTTACCTGAAAACATGTGAAGTCTATGAAGTGAGAGACAACTGGTACGCCACGGCTTTCGCCGGATATCCTATGTGGCAGATCTTAGTAGTAGGCGGACAAACGCCGGACGGAAAGGACGCGACTAACGATCTATCCTACCTGTGCCTGGAAGCCGCAGATGATCTGCAGGTCAAACAGCCTGTCATGGCCCTGAGAGTTTGGGAAGAAACACCGGAAGATCTGATTCAGTTCGGCTGCAGAATGGTCCAGGAGGGACAGGCGAACCCAGGATTTTTCAACGACAACGCCGCGATACCAATCTCCCTGGGAAAAGGCAGGGGAAGCACCATCGAGGAAGCAAGAGACTGGACCATCGTAGGATGCATCCAGCCAGGGCCTGGCGGCGGCGGGACAGACGGTTCCCCTGACGCAGGGTACGTGAACATGGGCAAGATGATCGAATTCGTTCTCCACAACGGCGTGGATCCTGCCACAGGCAAGCTCATGGGACTGGAAACAGGCGACCCCAGAGAATTCCAGGATATTGAAGAATTCAAAGACGCTCTGAAAAAGCAGATCATCCATCATTACAGCCTGATCAGGACTGGCTATAACTTGATGCAGAGCATCCACATGAACCGGTATCCTGTGATCTTCGCCTCCATGGTGACCAAGGGATGCGTAGAAAGCGGCAAATCCGTGCAGCATGGCGGCGCGCAGTACTCCACATGCGGACTCTACGTTACAGGCCCAGCGAATCTGGCGGACTCTATTGCCGCAGTGGAAAAATGCGTGTTTGAAGACAAAGACCTGACCATGGATGAGCTGATCAAAGCCTGCGACAGCAACTTTGAAGGGCAGGAGCGGCTGCGGCAGCTGCTCCTGAACAAGCCTGAAAAATTCGGCAACAACTCAGCGCATGTGGACGCTATTTACAAAGAAATGATGACCTACATCGCAGATACTGTCCAGGAATGGCAGGATGCCAGAGGTGGCTGGTACGCGTTTGGCATTGATTCCCAGACCATGAACATCCCCCATGGCCAAGTCACAGGCGCGCTCCCAGACGGAAGACTTGCGGGCGAACCATTCTGCGACGCGGCCTCGCCAATGATGGGCAGGGACATCAACGGCCCTACAGCTACCGTCAAATCAGTCGCCAGCATGGTCAGCGAAGCGCTGCACGAAGGCGCGCTGTACAACCTGCGTTTCGACCCTAACGGCGTACAGGGAGAAGCAGGCAGAAACATTATCGAAGGCGTAGTGAAAACCTATTTTGAAGACGGCGGCCAGCACATCCAGATCAATGTGGTGGACAACGAGACGCTGAAAAAGGCCCAGAAAAAACCGGAAGATTACAAGGGCCTCATGGTCCGAGTAGCGGGCTACATGGCTTACTTCACAGAGTTAGATAAAAGCGCACAGGACGCGATCATCTACCGGACGCCGCATTTGTCACAAAATTAACCCTAGAAAAATCGGGGGGGCGGGAAAGAGCATCTGCCTCACATGCCCCATAGAAAGGAGGCTTCCATGAGCCATACACCTGAACGCGTTCTTGTTGGGAGCCTTCAGAAATTTTCTATTGAAGATGGGCCCGGCATCAGGACGACCATATTCCTGAAGGGCTGTCCCCTCAGCTGTAAGTGGTGTCACAATCCCGAATTGATCGACTCCAGGCAGCAGCTGATTCAATCACCAAACAACTGCATTGGCTGCGGATGCTGCGTCACAGCATGTCCACAAAGCGCAGTGGCCCTGGAGCCATCAGCTGGCATCATCATAGACAGGGCCAAATGCGACATCTGCCTGCAATGTGCGGATCAATGCTACGCAAAAGCCTTAAGGCCCGTGGCCAAGCTCATGTCCATCGAGGAAATCCTCCGCATTGCCGGACAGGACAAAGGGTTTTATGACAACACAGGAGGCGGCATCACGGTCAGCGGCGGAGAAATCCTGATGCATGGGGAATTCGTGAAGCGCCTTGTGCGTGAAGCAGGCGAGCAGGGCATCAACGTGTGCCTGGATACTAGCGGCTTTGGTGACTCCCATGTTCTCAAGGATCTGGCGCTGGCGGAAAATGTCACAGATATCCTGTATGACATGAAATCCATTGACAATGAAGTCCACAAAGCCTGTACAGGCGTCGGCAACCAGTTGATCATCGCCAATCTGCGGATGCTGGCAGAGGATGAAAAAATCTTGGACAAGCTGACCATGAGGATGCCTCTGATCAAAGATATCAACGACAGCCAGGACATCATCCTGCGCACAGGTGAGCTTTACCAGGAACTAGGCATCAAACGAGTGACCCTGCTTCCATACCATGACCTGGGGATCAGTAAGCAGCGAAACATCGGCGGCAGGCAGGAATCATTTCAGCCACCCACAGCAGAACGGCTGTCAGAAATCGAGGCTTATTTTCGAGATGAAATCAATCTAAAAGTGGAAATATTGGGAAGAGTTTAAAACTAGTTATTGCGATTGCAAAAGAAAGGAATCACTATGGACGGAACTAATTTAGGGATCATCACCCTGATCCCTGCGCTAGGCTTTTTTGTCTTCGCGCTGGTAACTAAAAAGTGCATTTTGAGCATCATGCTGTCAGGCATGCTGGGATACATATTTTACTACAAAGCAGGGTTCTTCATGCCAATGATGGACGCCTTGCAGGAAGCGGCATGCGATGGAGACAACAATTACATCGTGATCATCTGCCTATTGTTCGGATGCTTCGTGCAGCTGCTGAGACAATCAAAGGGCGCCGTGGCAGTGGGCGACCTGGCCAGAAAATACGTGAAATCAGAAAAACAAGTGCTGCTATTAACCTGGATCTGCGGGATCATCATCTTTGTGGATGACTATCTCAGCATCTTAGTCACAGCCAATTGCGTCATGCCTCTTGCGGATGAACAAAAAACACCGAGAGAAATGCTCTGCTATATCATCAACACCACATCAGCGCCAGTCTGCCTGATCATCCCTATCTCCGCATGGGTCGTATTCTTTTCCGGTGTCTTTGAACAGCAGCCGGAAGCCGCGGAAGTGGGCGGCAGCGCCATGAGCATTTACTATCATATCATGCCGTACTTCTTCTACCCATTCCTTTGCGTGCTCTTCGTGCTGCTGGTGATTCTGGGCATTGTGCCAAAAATGGGAGGCATCAAGAAAGCATATGCCAGAGTCGCGGAAACCGGTCAGCTGTGGCCAGCAACCAGCAACATGCAGAACCAGGGCGATGAGCTGGGCGAAGTCATGGGCGCGATCACAGACAATTCAAAAGATGAAAGAGAAGTGAAGCCTCATCTCTGGGCGTTCATCGTGCCAATGGCAGTGGTGATCATCGTCACTTTATGGCTGGACGATATCCTTTATGGAGTCAGCATCGGCATCTTCGCCTGCTTCCTCCTGTTTGTCCCTACCAGGATCATGAGCCTGGGCAAGTTTTGCGATGCTTGTTACAAAGGCCTGGAAGACATGCTGTTTATCGCAGTGGTCTTGGTGACATCCCTGTTTTATCGAGAAGCCATCAATCTGATCGGTCTGTCGGATTACCTGATCGAAGTCGCGGGTCCGTACATGAGCGCCTCATGGCTGCCAGCCATATCCTTTGTGATCATCGGCCTGGTATGCTTTGCCACGGCCAACATTTGGAGCGTCCCTGCGGTATGCACGCCGATCATCCTGCCTCTGGCAGCCTCCTGCGGCGCAAGCATCCCTCTCACATTGGGAGCCATCATCTCCGCGGCATGCTTTGGTGCGCAGGCTTGTTTCTATTCAGACGTGACATTGCTGTCCGCCTCTGCCTGCAGAATCAACAACGTGGATTACGCAGTGGCGCAGCTGCCGTACATTGGGATCGTCACTGGGATCTCATTGATCGGATACATTATCGCTGGTTTTGCCATGGCATAAAGGCAAAGCTGGCTTTACCCATTTTCCTTCACAAATGGACCCTGTTGATATTTTTCACATGAAAACACAGCTCAACCTAAACACAAAGCCGGTCTTCTGATTTTGTCAGAGACCGGCTTGATTCATACGCTTGCAATCATTTCTCTTTGTTTTTTCGTTTTTCCAGCTCTTGCTGGATCTCCTCGAATCGTTTCTTGGTAATCGGATATTTGTACAAGGCCACAAGCGCCAGCACCAGAAACACTGCTGGCAGCACGGTCACAGAAGTTTCCACCCAGCCCAGGGCTGTCTCCGTCTGCACGGCGGCTTCTCCGTCAAATCCACCGATCTGCAGCACGATCCCCAGGACCTGGGTCCCTACTCCAGTAGCCAAAGCTTCCACCAGTCCCTGCAAAGACACAATGGCGCCCTGCCGCTTTTTCCCTGTTTCCAGTTCATCATACTCGCACACGTCATAAATGATGGCTGGCATTAACTGCCAGTAAATGGACGTGGAAATGGCCACAAAAAAGACAAAGACCAACAGCTGCGCCAGTCCATGGACACCTGTGAATTTGGCGATGGTCACGCTGACAGCTCCCACTGCGAAAACAAGCAGCAGCACCGTCCGTTTGTCCGTAGCCGCGCTCAATCGTTTGGCAATGAAAATCAGAACAATGCAAACCCCAGTCCGATAAAGAAGCATGCCGGAAATCGCGCTTGCGGAAAGCCCATGATTGTATGTAAAGTAGTATACCAGCGCTGAGGAAAAGATCGCATAGCTGACCAGCGCGAACAGACTGGTAAACAGCAGGTATTGGATGGGCTTGAGCTTCAGCACCTGCCAGTATTCTCCGAAAATTTGGCGTAGACTAAACCTGGGCAATGGCGGCACGCCCTGGGAAGCGCAGTTCAGATCTTTATCTTTCGCTGCTTTCACTGTGATCATAATAGAGATCATGGAAAAAATCCCCACTGTGGCTCCAGCCACAGACCAGGCGCCTGCCTGAGACAAACCTAACCCGCAAAGAAAATCCACGAAAATAGAGGGCAGCACCATGCCAATGAGATTCCCCATCATGTTGAACACCGAAGCATAAGACCGCAGCTCCGTTCGTTCGTTATAATCCTGGGTGTATTCTGCTCCCAGCGCCAAATAAGGCACAAAAAAGCTGGTGTACGCTGTCCAGAAAATCACCAAGATCGCGCCATAATAAAGCGGTTTGATCTCCGGGACCACGCCCACGGCCGTGAACAGCATGAAAACAGAGGCCGCGATGGGCATGGACATGATGAACATAAAAGGCCTGCGCCTTCCCCATTTTGTGGCCGCGTTGTCGCTGATATACCCTACGATGGGATTGATCAGCGTGTTCCACAGCGCACCTACGATGGTGATGGTCCCTGCCGCCGCTGGCTCAATGCCAGCCACGGTAGTGAGAAAAAACAGCAGGAACATGTTGATAAAGGCATAGGAAGCAGCGTCTCCCAGCGCCGCGGACGCATAGCCGATTTTGCTTTTAAAGGTTAACTTTTTCATAGCCCTATCATATCCTATCGGGTTACCGGATAGTCAATAGGTTTCACAAAAAATCTCTGCCTGCCAGAATGAGAAAATCAAGGCAGCAGGATGGATAGCTGCTCGTCCCTGCCATCTGTTTTTCGCTTGTGAGCATCCTCGCGCACCAAGGCGGTTTCCGGTATTTCCGCAAGAAACGGTGAAGGATCGCCTGTTGTCAAAAGCAGCAGTTCTTCCTTTGCCCTTGTCATGCCCACGTAAAACAGCCGCCGCTCTTCCTCCAGGTCTCCGTTTTTCACAGGAAGAAGATCTTTCTTTAACCCGCACAGGAACACCACGGGAAACTCCAGGCCCTTGGCCCCATGAAGCGTCATGAGGGACACGGCCCCTGCTTTATAAAGCTTTCCTGCCGCGTTTCGTTTCAAATCTTGTTCTTCTCCTAAAAGCAGGTTGTCCAAAAAATCTTCCATGTGCTCATAAAAAAGAGCCATTTCCGATAATCGCTTTAACGGCGCATGAGCCGCGAATCCTGCTTTCTCGCTCCACTCCCGCAAGATGTCTGACGGTGGTTCTGCGGCTGATTTCTCAGAAAACTGCTGGGCCAGGTAATCGCGAGTCGCTTCCGAGCGCTCTTGCCATAGCGCATCTAGCAATTCTTTTTCCGGCAGTTCCCCGCCCTGCAGCATCCACCGGAAAAAAGCAACGGTTCCCTTGACAACAGGATCATCGAGAAACGCTTCCCTGCCAGTGACCGTGTAAGGGATGCTCTCTTTTTGCAGGCAATTTTCCAGTATTCTTGCCTGGTGGCGTGTCCTGTAGAGCACTGCGATGTCCGAGAAACTTCTATGAGTCTCCCTGTCCGCAGCGTGATTTTGCGCGTCCATCATGTCCATGCCGCCAGTCATACGGTTGATTTCCCTGGCAATGAAAATGGCTTCTGACAGGTCGCTTTCTGCTTTGATTAAATAAGGTTTATGCCTCGTGCTTCCCAAGGCTGTAAGCATTCGCTGGCCGCCGGAATTGCGGCTGATCACTGGAAGCGCACAGTCCAAAATCTCGGAGCCGGAACGATAATTGATTTCCAAACGCACGGTTTCCATCTGAGGATAGTCCTGCGTCAGCCGCTGAAAACAGTGGGCGTCAGAGCCACGGAAACCGTAGATGGATTGATCGGGATCGCCGATGACAAAGAGGCTCTTTTTCCCCCACTTGCGAATCAGCTGATATTGGATAGGGCTGATATCCTGAAATTCATCTACCAGCAGCCAGTCAGTTCCTCCTTTTGGAAGCCGCAAAGCTTCCAGCAGCAGGTCGTCAAAATCCAGAAAACCCTCTGCCCGCAGCTTCTGGTCATACATCTCTGCCGCCTCTTGTGCATGGAATGCTTGCTCGTAAAATGACTGGGGCGCATTGTCATGATGCTGGCTGTTCTTCCCATCCAGAGGGAATCCCGCCGCGTCCTGGGGATCAAGGGCCTGGCCGCTGTTTTTCCAAGAGGAGATCTGGCGCAGCAGGGCTGCTGGCGACAGGTGGAGTTCCAGTTCTTTGGCTGTCAGCGCCGCGAGACGCATCTGTGTCTGTTCGCCTGCCAAATGAACGTCCTGCCCTTGATCTTTCAATAATTTCAGGCAGATACTGTGGAAGGTTCCAATGGTCATGGCCGCTGTCTTTCTTTTTCCCAAAAGACCCTGAAGCCTCAGGCGCAGTTCCGCAGCCGCCTTGTTGGTAAAGGTGACGACTGTGATGCTGGCTGGTTTTACGCCCTGCTGCTGGATCAAATGCTGGATGCGGCGAACCAGGGTATAGGTTTTTCCAGTTCCCGGGCCTGCTATGACCGCTAGGAAATCCTTTTCTGAAGTGATGGCCTGCTGCTGCGGCAAATTTTCCGCAGGGATCGAGCATCCTGCAGAAGGCTCCTGCGCGGTGGCCGATGCCGGTTGTGCCGCTTTTTTCTTTGGTGTTTTCTTTTTTGCGCCTCCTGCGGGCAGGGCGATGCTTTCAAAGAGGCTCACTTGGCCGCACAGTTCTTCGATCTCTTCTTTGTCAATGATTTTGATTTTTCCATATTCCCCGTCATATCCTGGGATTCGCTCCACTTTGCCTTGGCGCAGCCGCCGGATCCCTTCTTCAATGCATGGCCCCGCAGAGTGTTTGATTTCTTCCAGCGGAATGTCCCGAAGGATGAAAAATTCTGGTCCCAAATCTTTGATCATGGCATCGTACTGCCGCTTTACCTTTACGCTGGCAGGCGATTTATCTGTTGACGCGGCGATGACTTCCTGCAAAGGGACCAGGCTTTCAAAGGGCTTGCCTCCTGGCTTTTGATAATCCTCTGGCCTGTCCGCCAGTTCTTCAATGCGATGCAGGACTCCTATGGTGATTTTCTTGCCGCACACCGGACAGACGCCATTATATTCCTTGGTTTCCAGAGGACTGAGACACAAATCACATTTTCGATGACCGTCCAGGTGATATTTCCCTTCTTCTGGAAAGAACTCAATGGTGCCTTCCAGTCCTTTCCCCTCTTGGATCGCCTGATATAGGCCCGCATAGGACATGGGGATGTCCAGCAAGTTCGCTTCCCGCCCCAGTTTTGCCGGGGAGTGGGCATCGGAATTGGAAACCAGATTGTAAGGGTCCAGCGCGGAAATCCGCCAATTCATCAGTGGGTCGGAAGAAAGGCCTGTTTCCAGGGCATGGATCTCGCCGGTCAGGTCTTCAAAGCATTCTTCAATGGCATCGAAGCCTGAGAAGGCTCCAAACAAGGAAAAATGGGGTGTCCAAATATGGGCAGGGATAAAGATGGCATTGGGGCAGGTTTCCAAAGTGATTTCCAGCAGATCCCGGCTGTCCAGCCCCAGGATCGGTCTGCCGTCAGAGTGGATGTTCCCAATTGCCTCCAGGCGGCGGGAGAGCTGTTCCGCTTGTTCCAGGCCGGGCAGGAGAATCAGATTGTGGACTTTTCTGGTCTTGCCATTCTTTTTGTAAATGGAACTGATTTCTCCAGACACCACAAATCGGGGTTCCATGACGGAATCCCCAGATTTGAAA
Source organism: uncultured Eubacteriales bacterium (assembly GCA_910583765.1). Taxonomy (GTDB): domain Bacteria; phylum Bacillota; class Clostridia; order Peptostreptococcales; family Anaerovoracaceae; genus Hominibacterium. Next base: position 13,560 of record CAJTYS010000046.1, read on the forward strand.
TCGCGCTTCAATTTGTAAAGTCCTTCTTCAGCAGGCTCCAGCTTTTCTTTCAGCTCCTGCCGCCAGAGGGGATGGGTGAAGTCTCCGGTCCCCAGGATGTGAATGCCCTTTCTGCTTGCCCACAGCTCCAGGCATTCAGGCACGCATTCCCTGCTGGTGGCTCTCGAATACTTGGAATGGATGTGAAGATCCGCGATATACATGTTTGTTCCTCTTATCCTCTCGTTGCTTTTCCTGTCATCTTAGTGACGTCCATCCGCAGGACATGCATGTTGTGAAACGCAGAGTTGATATATTCCATGCCTTCCTTTGGAAATTCTGGGCTGAGTTTGTCAGCAATGGCCTTGATGCCCTTTCTCTTTTCTTCTTCGTCCTCCACCACGCAGATGGTTCCAAAAGCAGTGACTGACCGGTACTGCGTGTTGAATTTCTCCGGCATCAAGACCACGGAGTCCACGACGTTCAGACACACGTTATGGTTGCCAGCGATGTTTTCCAGACGGTGGCCTTTCAGCGCACAGTGAAAGTAGATAGCATCACCCACGCATACGAAGTTCATGGGTACCGCATAAGGCGTGTTATCGCCGCTGACCGTTGCCAGCACGCCGTATTCAGCCTTTTCCAAAACTTCCAGAGTTTCCTCCTTTGACATTGCCTTTTCTTTTCTTCTCATTTCTTTATCCATGTTTTTACCTCCCAGTTTTCCTTGCGTTTTCTATGATAAAAGGATACAATAAAATCGTTCTTTATGGAAGTGCCAATTATTAGTTTTTAGTAGGAGCCAATTCACATGCTATATATTGATAAAACCAGCGACACGCCTTTGTACGAGCAGATTTACGCAGCATTGATCAGAGAGATCCTTTCCGGCTCCCTGGCTGCTGGAGAAAGGCTTCCTGCCACCAGAAAACTGGCAGATGAATTATCTGTTGGGCGCAACACGGTGGACAAGGCTTATCAGCAGCTGACTGCGGAGGGTTATGTCCAGCCTCGGGTGGGCAGCGGTTTTGTGGTGAACGAAATTCCCCAGGGGATCCCCTCCCAGCTTTCTGAACAGGAAAGGGACGCCGCCCCTCTGCCTTCCTTTTTGCCGGAAAAAACGATGCCTGCCCGCTATGATTTTGCTTATGGTTCCATGGACAATTCTGTTTTTCCTTATCATGCTTGGCGAAAAAGCATGAACAACGCCCTGACTGCCATGGAACTGGCTGACACCCTCACCTACCCCTGCCGCCAGGGAGAGCTGGCTCTGCGGTGGGAAATCTGCCGTTATTTGCGGCGGAACCGCGGCGTTTTGTGCGAGCCTTCTCAGGTGATTATTGCCTGTGGCCAGCAGCATGCTATGGAAATCATCGCCAATCTCTTTGATGCGCCGGACAAAGGTTTTGCCATGGAAGAACCGGGCTATGATGGAATTCGGACGGTCTTCATTAATCATCATTACCAGCTCTATCCGGTTCCTGTGGAAAAGGACGGCATCTCTCTGAACGCACTGCGGAATTTGAATACCAATCTCTTGTACGTGACGCCTTCCCATCAGTTCCCCACTGGCGCTGTTTTGCCGATTGCCAAACGCAGGCGGCTGCTCCAATGGGCAGAGGAACGGGACATTTATTTGATTGAAGATGATTATGACAGTGAGCTACGGTATTATACCAATCCCATTCCCGCCATGCAGTCTCTGGATCCCCACGGCAGGACCATTTACACCGGGACCTTTTCCAAGTCCCTGGCGCCTTCCATGCGCCTTTCTTATATCGTGTTCCCTGTGCCCCTGCTGGATCGCTATTTTCAGTATTATCAACGTTACAACGCCCAGGTGCCGCCTTTGCACCAGCTGGCTCTGGCTGATTTCATGGAAAACGGAGGTTACGAACGGCATATCAACCGCCTGCGGACCATTTATCGAAAAAAGCAGACAGCGCTGCTGACTGCCATGGATCAAGTCTTTGGGGATCGGATCACGGTTTCCGGCGAGGGCGCAGGGATCCATCTTTTATTAGATGTAAAAAGCCCTCTTTCCCAGGATGAGCTGATTGAGAGGGCTGAAAAAGTCGGTATTCGATTTTATACCACGAAGGTATTGTACATGGATCCTGCCAATTGCCCCCGCAGCCAGCTGCTGCTGGGACTGCCTACGGTCCCGGACACGGCATTCATGGAGATCATGCTGTCCCTGCGGCAGGTGTGGGGAATGGAGTAACAGAGAATTCCCCATGATTTGTCAATAATTCGATGCCATTAAAAATCATTGCTGCCAAATCGATTTGATCTTGGAAATATCCAGCCTCTGAATAGGCATGGTCAACCAGTTCCTGGATCGCATTTTGACTGATTGTTGGCAGAGAGACTTTGATCTGCTCTTCTTTCAGAAATTTTAGAAACATTCTCATGACACCAGAATTTCTGTCTAGAGATAGATTGCTATTTGCCAATAGGCTGTTATTATTGTCATAGTTTGGCGCCAGCTTTACGATCTCACCAGTCTGTCGATCTGTCAAAATGCCATAATTTTTCGTATGGCGGTCGAAATTTTCGCAAATCGCATCTAATACGCAAATGTCAATATACTGATTCGCAAGCTGAGGCGATATCTCACAAAGGGTCCTGTAGTTGTACCCATAATCATCATCTGTGACAAATCTCTCGCCTTCCGCATGATCAACCACGATGCTGTCAATATGATGCAGGTTATAGATTTGCCCTGTAAAGCATCTGGACTTTATGAATAGGGGGCCATTGTTTTCAATGAAATAGTCCGCCATGTCATAGCCCAACGCTTTTCCCATCAGGCAGGTGATGTATTCGGATACGATTTCTTTTACTGGTTCATTTTTATATAGCCACCATTCGCCTTGTTCCAGTCTCCATCCCTTTTCCTGCTGTCCAATGTTGGTCAGCTCCGGCGTCCGGGATGCTTTTTTGTTCAGCGCCTGATTGTCTCTAGCCAGCGCCAGGGAAAAGAAATCGTTTTTTTTGAACACGATGTCTTCGTAACTTCTTGTGTCTCTGCTGTCTTTGACCCAGTAATTGTCTGTGATGGTGGCGGCATCAACCTTCATGGCCGTTACATAATCCGAAGCGTTTTTCGACAGGCCTTGGACCGATTTCACAGCCCTGGAATTGGCCCTGGTGGGGTCCACTGCCCGTTCCTCGATCCATTTTCTGATATTTCCCCGATAGGTAATATACAAAGGCGCGAGAGCCTTGTTTAAGATGTTGTATTCATACGTGTCGCTGTCAAACTCGACAACAGGCCGATTTCCTGACATCACATGCATCATGGCTTATTTCCGCTTCTTTCCTGATTTCTTTTTCTTTCCTTTGCCTTTGTTGGAATGCTTTTTGGTCTCAGAAGGTTTGGTGTTCTGCTTTGACGGCTCCACATATTCCAGCTCCGGATACTTTTGCCTGCGGAAAATCGCTTCCAGAATACCCAGCAGGATGAAAAGCAGTGGTGTGGAAAACACCTGCGGACTGTTTACTAAACCCTGCAGCAGGGAAGCGCCGATGGCTGCCACGCCTAACAGCAGCAGCGGGTTCTCTTTCACGCCTTTGAAACAGCGCACCAGATAAGAAAACATCAATCCAAAGTATCCGATGACTCCTGCGATGCCCAAGGTGGAAAGAATGTAAAGGAATTCATTATGAGAATCCACTAAAACAGCGCCGCCAAAGTAGTTTTTCACCTCATCTCCCCAGGCGTTTTCAATCATGTACCGATAACAGTTAGGCCCGCAGCCAAAGAGTTTTTCCGCAAATGACAGCTGAGTCCAGGCACCAGTGGTCTTATGCCAGATAAAGCCTCTGCTGCTGCCAAAAGTATCGTTGATAACCAGCTTTTGCAGCAGTGGATTTCCCTCTGCCATGGCTGGATTGGAAGTGACTACCGCGACTAAGATGATGCCTGCGATCACTGCCAGGATCAAAAGGCCAAAAAGCACTAGCCTGGCTCGTTTCAGGATCACATCTGTCCCTTCTGTCCCCAATTCCTGTCCTGCTTTCCTGGAAATCAAGAATGCCCAAACAAAGCCCAATGCGAAAATCACTAGCAGCCCCCATAAAATGGCGGGATGCAGGATGGTCACAGTCGCTTCCTGATACTGGCTCTTCTGCAGCATCAGATTGGTCACGCCATGATTCACTGCAAAGGTGCTGAGATATTGCATGACAAGGAGGCTGGCCAGAAATAGGACCGCAGTCTCACAATAATGTTTGAAATTTTCCACAGAACTCATGCCAAACCAGAGGAGCAGGGCAAAAGCGCCGGCAACCCCCAAGATCCAGCCTTCACTGGTGGTACTGTACAGCCCCCAGCATCCTATGACCACGAAGAGACCGTAAAGAATGCGAGAAAGCCGCTCTCTGCTTTGATAAAATAAGGCTAGGCCAATCGGATAAACCAGGCAATCATAGCTGACATTCATATTCACGTTTCCAATGGTGGAAATAAAAGTGGCGATCTGAGATTCGTCTAAATCTTTGTGCATGCCCAGAGGATCCAATCCCCAGAAATTCAATACTGCTAGCAGGAAGACAATAGCATTGCTGATGAGAAAAATCCACACCAATCCCATACCTGCTTTCAAATGCTTGCCAATCATCAGAATCGCTAATGTGGCTAACAGCCAAAAGATCGCCGTTGTCCTGCGGCCTGATTCGCCCCAGAAAGCTTCCTGACCATATTCAGTCATGAACGCGGAAATAAATACGACTACAAGAAACAAACCCGCAAAGACCAGCACATGAATCGGCACAGTCCTTTCAGGGATCACTAGCTGCTTTTCCTTGATGGACTCAATGATGATCTGCATAACCATGAGAAACACAGCGATCACCAGGAACACAAGCGCTGCGATTTCAAAAAATTTTACTTTGCTGCGCATGATGTCAAAATAATCATCGTGAAAGTATAGTGGAAAGATTCCAATCATAATGGCAGTAAAGATATATGCCGCCCAGGAAGCCAGCATGTTGAGTCCTGAATCTGCCGCGCTGCTTTTTTTCATTGTTGTGATGTCCTTTCTGTTTTCATATATTCGCTGCGAAATCATTGAAGCCCCGTCAATATGGACAAGATCGCATATTTGTATCAATTGCAAAACATTGATTGTGACCCCATTGACGGAATTTCAGCAAAGTCTGATTTTAGGCAAATTGTCAGCTATGCTCTTATATTCGTTAGAACAAATTAGGCGGTACTGCTACCGCCTAATTCGTACAAAAGATGTATTCAATTACGATCTTATGTGGCTGCCGCATGTTATGCGGCTTCGCATTCTGCTATGCGCACTTATTTTGTTACAGTGATCTTGCAGGTTGCTTTCTTTCCGTTAGCTGTTTTTGCAGTAATTGTTACTTTCTTTCCTGCTTTCGCATTCTTCTTAACTGTTACTTTTCCGTTCTTTACAGTAGCGATCTTCTTGTTGCTGGATTTCCAAGTGATCTTTTCTGTAGCGTTGATCGGATTTCTAGTAACTGTCAGAGTTAACTTCTTACCCTTCTTTACTTTCGCAGTTTTCTTGTTCAGGGTAATCTTCTTTGTAGTAACTTTCTTGTTGGTTACAGTTACTTTAACAGTTGCTTTCGCACCGCTCTTCATAGTAACAGTGATCGTAGCCTTGCTATTTGTCTTTGCCTTTTTAGCAGCCTTCAGTGTAATAGTCTGGCCTTTCACTTTCGCTGTTACAACCTTTTTGTTTGAAGATTTAACGGAAGCGATCTTGTCACCCTTAATGTTAGACGTAGCTTTCAGAGCTTTTGTACTATCGCCTTTCTTCATCTTCAAAGACTTTGCGTTCAGAGTTACCTTAGGCGTAACCTTCTTAGTTACTGTTACTACGCAGTTCGCTGTTTTATCGCCAGCTTTTGCTGTGATAGTCGCTGTTCCAGCAGCTACAGCCTTAACCGTACCATCATTAGCAACAGTTGCAGCCTTCGTATTGCTGCTAGTCCATGTAACCGTCTTGTTTGTAGCAGTTGCAGGAGCTACTGTCGCAGTCAATTTTTCAGACTTACCTGCCGTCAACTTCAGCGCAGTCTTGTTCAGTGTAATACCTGTAACTGCAATAACGGTTGGTTCCGGTTCTTTTACTGTTACTGTACATTTACCTTCCTTGCCACCAGCAGTTGCTGTAATATCTGTCGTTCCGGTAGCTACAGCCTTAACTGTACCATTCTGATCAACAGTTGCAATCTTTGAATCTTTAGTAGCCCATTCGACATCCGCATTAGCAGCATCACTTGGGGCCACTGTTGCTGATAGATTGCCTGTCTTACCTACTTCTAAGTTCAGAGTATCTGGCTTTACAGTAACACTTTCCACTGGTGTAACAGCTGAGCCTGCAGGATCAGCCTTTTCTACCTGAATTTCAAATGGGGCAGAAATCAGCTTGCCAGCTGACAGGGTAATCGCTACTGTAGCATCAGCATCTGTCACAGCCGTAACTACTCCTGACTCATTTACTGTCGCAATCTCGTCATCGCTAGAGTTCCACTCCATAGTAGGAATCTCATCTCCAGTAACTTTCACTACACCTTTCATTTGCGCTGTCGTTTCATCTTTTTTGATGATGGTCGTTTCTGAAGTCGCTGTAGCCGTTACTTCAGCTGCAGACGCATCGGAAAGCGTAACCACATCAATGTTAGTCTTATCTGACGTTGCCGCAGAAACCGGGCTAACATAAATCACTGTGAAGCACATAGCTGCTACTGTGATCATTGCAAGGATTCTTTTCCATGATCCCTGCAGGTTCACTTTTAATTCTGTCATGTTTTTTCCTCCTAAAAAATTTTTTTAAACAACTAACATTTACATCCTAGCATTTTACCTGGAATTTGTCCATAGGTTTTTTCTCTTTTTTCCATGATTTTATCCAATCGTCACATTTGGGGAGGAATATGTAACGATTCACGGGCTTCATTGTTGATTGGCGATGAATGTGAAAACAGGAAACAGCCACACGGGGAGTGAAGGATTCCATGGGGCTGTTTCCCTGTTTTAAAGCATGTGTTTTTTCTGTTCGTTTATCGTTTATTGCTTCTGTGCTATTTTGTAGGGCTTATGTGCTGAAGATATCCTCTATGCTTCAAGCCCTGCCTGAATTTCTCGGATCTTATTCAGCGGCATGTTCGTCAGTTTATGAATTTTTTCTACCTTACAGCCGTCATCCAGCAGATTGATTACGAATTGGCGGTCTTTTTCCTTCGCTTTCGTTCTCTCTTTCTCAGCCTTTTCCCGTTCCTTTTCTGCCTTGCTCTCAAGGTCCCGTATCTTTTGTTCCGCTTTCTCCCAGGCCTTCTTTTCGCCCCGTTCTTCGCCGATCTCCTCGGCCTCTTCCATCCGAATATTCCAGAACTCTTCCCATGTGATATCCATCAGCATGTTGTATGATTCGTTTTTGTCTTCTCCAAATCCGTCATACCCGTGTTTCTTTATTATGAGACTTCGCTTTCCTGCCCGCAAAATGTATTCATTTGAAAGTTCCATTTGATTCCCCCCTTTTTTAACCGGCTGTTTACTAAGCTCCTAGTGTCCTACCTTCTCTCTAAAGTCCAGATTCTATATTATGTTTTAACGAACTTCTGTATGGTTCAGCATGTGGTTCTACGCATTCAGCTTAGCCTGAATTTCTCGGATCTTATTCAGCGGCATGTTCGTCAGTTTATGAATTTTTTCTACCTCGCAGCCGTCATCCAGCAGATTGATTACGAGTTGGCGTTCTTTTTCCTCCGCTTTCGTTCTCTCATTCTCGGCCTTAGTTCTCTCTTTCTCAGCCTTTTCCCGTTCCTTTTCTGCCTTGCTCTCAAGGTCCCGTATCTTTTGTTCTGCTTTCTCCCAGGCCTTCTTTTCGCCGATCTCCTCGGCCTCTTCCATCCGAATATTCCAGAACTCTTCCCATGTGATATCCATCAGCATGTTGTACACCTCGCTTCCGTGTTTCCTCAAAAAATCTTCCAATATCCCATCTTTGATGCAGCTTTCCACGCTGGTCCGGATCGCTTCGTCTCGATCCACCTTTTCCCCATTTGTCTCGGCTTGCTTCATATGCCCTCGCACCCGTTCTACGAATTGGGCGTATTGATTCAGGAGCGGACTGCGTTCCAGGATTGGATGTTGCTTGTGGTAGTTGATATTGATGACCTTCAGGGACATGGCCATCATGGACTTGATCTCACGTGCCGGGAACGCATCGGACAGCCATTGGGTGGTTTCCAGGGGCCTGTCCCGAAGCCCGTTGTACAGAACATAAAAACGTGGGATCGGGATTTCACATCGTTTCTCCCGATGCAGGGCTTTAGCCGGAAGGATCTTTTCATAGGTCCGCCCCAGATAAACCAAATCCCGAAGGGGCATGTTTTCGTTCCAGGTGGACATGTGTTCCACGATAGACAAGACCGCAGAGTCGTATTGGAAAGCCAAATCATTGCGGCTGCGCTTGTAGAGCGCTCCCTCCAGCGCGTCAATCTCTATCTTTTCAGCTTCCGCCCAGTTCGTTTCTTCCAAGGCATTGAGCAGTTCCAATGCCGCCTTTTCCTCGCCGAACAACAGACGAAACATGCCATCCTTGAATTCCCGATTGCTGTGGTACGCTGCTTCATTTTCTTTGATTATAAGGCTTCGATTCCCTGCTTGCAATATATAATCATCTAAAAGTTTCATTTTTATCTCCTGTAGGATATTCTTTTTGCTATTCATCTTATGGTGCGACTCTTTCCTGGAAATATTGCTTTGACTGTGATCTAACCAGATTTCGTATGTCTTGACGCAAAAATCCCTTCAATTTGTTTTACGATTTCACTGTTCCAATGAACATGCTCATTATACCACAGCAAGGATCGATTGTAAATATTTATCAGTTATTTTTTTCAATTTTTTATTGTTTTTTCCTAAACATGCATTATATTGATCCTATCATTACGATTTTATTATGGATGCATTTAAGATGACTTGAAAGTGGAACAAGCCTTGAACAGAAAGAAAATGGCTAGGGCATTTAGACGATCAGCTAGAAAACCATTACCGAACCCCCATATGAACGCAGTTTAAAAGTAAAATGAAAAACCGTGACACATTGATATGCGATTCACGGTTTCCCTCTTTGTTTATCCAAGATGAAGTTGTGTTTTCAAGGCTTCCTAACAACAACATCAGTGCCTAAAGCCCTCTCCATGCGCAAATATCAATTATCCACGCCTTTTTTCCGAAACAGCGTCACAAAGGCTGCTCCTGCTACAATGATCCAGGCGATTACCACTATAGCGGCCAGCAATGTGTCTGTCGATGCCAGATCCCCTGTGGTCAAGTTGGAAACGATCTGCACCATGGCATGGCAAGGGGTGAAATCTGCTATGATCCCTGCGATTTTATTCAGGTCAGCGAAAATCGTGGGCAGCAGGAACACTAGCATAAGGGGGATCTCATAAACGCCCGCTGTCATCTGATCCCTTGCCGCCAGCCCTACTGCGGCTCCCAGCACGATGACAGGAAACGCGCACACCACGGTGATCACGATAAACGCTGGCAGCCAGGCGATTTTCACACTCATGATAAAGAAAATCAGCAGATTGGTGATCAGCATGAAGCTGCTGGTGACCAGCAATTTGGACACGCAAAATTCAAGACCGCTGACATTGGACAGCATCAAAGTCCGCAGCGTGTGTTTTTCTTTTTCCTCCGCGATGGACGTGGCCGGAATCATCACGGCCCCCATGGTTAGATTCAAAGCCAGGATCAAACTCAGCAAGTACCCTTCCGGCATAGGCAGCTCACTGAACAAATATTTGTACAGGACAGCGAAGAACACCGGTATGACGCAGCTGATGGAGATGGATACGTTTTTCAGGATATCAAGAAAATCCTTTTTGTATAAAACTCCTATTTTTCTCATTGAAACATCCATTAGAATTCCCTCCCTGTCAGCTGTAAAAATATTTCTTCTAAATTCGGTTCTTTTGAATGGATGGTCAGGCACTGGCCCTGACCGATGATTTCAGCGATCCTCGCAGCGCCCTCCTTGTCCTTTTTCACTCGGATCACTTCATGATCCGCAGTCAGGATCTCCACCTCATCTTTGGCGAATTCCAGCTTCAGATCCTGCGGCCTGCCACAGGCAATGAGCTTCCCTCGGTTCAAAATCCCGATCCTTTCGCAGAGTTTATCCGCCTCTTCCATGTTATGCGTTGTCAGAAAAATCGTGGTCCCCTGCTGGTTCAGGTCCTCCAGCAGCTTGTGGATTTCTTGGCTCGTTGCCGGATCCAGCCCGCTGGTGGGTTCGTCAAGGAACAGCAGCTTTGGCTGGTGCAAAACCGCAGAAGCCAGAATCGCCCTTTGCTTCATGCCTTTGGAACATTTTTTGAAAGGGCGTTTTCTCTCTTCCAATAAGTCCACGCCTTTTAAAATTTCTTCCACCTTATCACTTGAAATGTTTTTCAGGGCAGCAAAAAACTTAAGATTTTCTTCGATGGTCATGCGGTCGTAAAGGTTGCTGGTGTCCGACAGGATCCCGATCTCATCATACCTGGATCGTTTGGTCCGCTCAATGCTCTCTCCCATTAAAAAAATCTCACCCGCCTGTTTTTTTAGTTGTTTGGTCAACAACTTGATGGTCGTGGTTTTTCCAGCGCCGCTTGGCCCCAGAAACCCAAAGATTTCACCTTCTTTCACCTCAAAACTCAGGTCTTGGATGGCAAAATCTTCGTCTAGCTTGAGACCCACGTCCCGCAGCTCAATTAGATTTGTCATGTTCGCGCTCCTTTCCTTCTCTTCACAATCGACTCCATGATAGCACATTTCTCTTTTCCATGCACCCATTCTGAAAATCTTAATCAGAATTTAATAAAAATTTAATTTTCACAGCATTCCCAGTACCAGTATCTGCCCTGCGGATTTAACTTTTTGAGAGAAAATGCCGATAATATTAATAAGTCGTTGGCCGCTGAACGGCACAGGAGTCACTGGATCAGGAGGTTCACTATGAATTTTGCGAATATTAGCACTTTGAACAGTCACGTAAAGAATATGGGCTTGGAGTGGAAATGGAACCAGAAAAAGGACTCCAACGATTTTACCTCCAAGGGGAAAGCGTCCATCAATGATTGGCTGGAAGCGAAAATCGCTCAAGAAAAAGAAGAAGCGGCCCGCCTTCACCAGAAAAGAGACAAAACCATGGACACCATCCAGGCTAAGATCTATTCGGGGAAAAAGCTAACCGCGGAGGAAAAGAGATATTTGCAGGAAAAGGACCCGAAGACTTATGAAAAGGTGAAAGCCAATGAAATGGAGCAAAAAAACTACGAAGAATCTCTGAAAAAGTGCAAAACCAAAGAAGATGTGGAACGACTGAAAATGTCCCATATGGCCACATCCTTTTCTGCTGTGAATTCTATCATGCACGATCCCCACATACCAGAGGGAGAAAAGCTGAAATTAGTGTTGGCCGAACATCAAAAGGTAAAGGCTCTCGAAGCATCGACTCAGGAATTCATTGAAAGCGGCCGCTACCACAAATTGCCTACTGAGGCTGAGGAGCGCAAAGCGGAAAAAGATCTGGCAGAAGCCGAAGGGGAAGAGACGCAGGACGCAGAAGCCATGGAAACAAAAACACCGTCTCAGGCCGCTGAGGAAATGAAAAAAGAAGAGCTGAAAAAAAACGGAGTTTCTGGCCCTGTTTCTCCTGAAGATGATGATGAATCAAAAATGACTCGTGCCGAAGCGGAACAGACCCCGGAGGCCAAAAAAGTCCGCCGGGCAAAAGCGCAGAAGGCTTACTGGCAAAGCAGCTCTGATGCCGCAGACGCCGCTGTTACCGCAGTAGTCAGGCAGATTGAAGTCAAAGCATAGACAGAATAGTCAAGAAGGGCATGGTCTTATGATTCATGCCCTTTCTTTGTTGCTTAGCGACTCAGTCTTTCAAAAGCTTTCATTTATATATAGGGATATAGGATCTCTGATATGTATGGCTCTGCGATCACTGACCCATCGCAATCATTTACCGCAATTCGTGTTTTCCTTTTGTCCTGCCAATTGGACAATCATTTCAGCAACGGTTTCCACGGAAAAGACATCTGTTCGTAAGGCCAGGTGGTAATGATTCGCCTGTCCCCAATCTCTTCCCGTAAAATATTTACAGTGATTCTTCCTTTGGGTATCCACCTTTTTGATTTTCTTTTCCGCATCCTTTGGATCCATGCCATCTCGGTTAACCACCCGATTGATTTTATGCTCCATGCTGGCACTAATAAATACATGCAGTGCTTGGCTGTAGTCCCGAAACACGTAATTAGAGGCTCGCCCCACGATCACACAGGACTCTTTTTGCGCCAACTCCCGCATCACTTTTTCTTCAGCCTGAAACAAAGCTTCATATTTAGGCTGCTCTCCGGACTCGTAAGAATAATACTGCGTATATAAATCATACCACAGATTGTTCGGCATCTTTTGCTCGTTGTCTCGCACATATTGCTCCGTGTACCCGCTCTTGCGGGCCGCCAATTCAATCAATTCACTATCATAATAAGCAATTCCCAATTTTTCCGCGACCCGCTTTCCCACCTCACGGCCGCCGCTTCCAAATTCTCTGGCAATAGTGATCACCCTATGACGCTGTGACATCGATTCTGCACCTTCTTCTGCCTGCGCTTCTACGAACACCCTCTTTGTGACTGGCCGAAACAATCTGCTAAAACATTTCGCAATCAGGCCTACCAGCAAAGCGGCGATGATCGTTCCTTCCCGCACGCCGTTCACAGCATGGAACAATGGCAGGGAAATGACTGCGGCGCTGATAGCCATGAAAGCGTCAAAACAGACCTTAGTCACGCCGAAATCCGTATGGAAACGAATTGTGACCGCTCGGACAAAAGCTTCTCCAGGCAGCATGACCACGTTTGCCGCGACTTCAATGAAAACACCGAACCCTAAAATTACGCACCCTGCCATCAGACACAAAATCTTATGAAAATACAATCCCGGCTCCAAACCTTGCAGCAGGAACATGGACGCATCAATGAAATATCCGAAAAGAACTGACACTGGAATCTGTAACAAGTCCACCAGCTTAAACTTTCTGCCCAAAATCACGATTTGCAGAAAAATCAACAGCAAGCTGAAAAAAATGGTGAATTGCCCTAAAGTAGGTTTAAATCCTAAGCTCAACACATAGGGAATGCTGGAAATAGGCGAAGTGCCCAAAGACGCTTTCGTGATAAAGCTGACCCCAAAGGAATTGATGTATAGACCAACCAAAAAAATCAGATATCGTTTCACTAGCTCTTTTTTTGTCATAAATCCTCCTGTTTTGCTGCCTGGCGCAGATTTTCACGCACCTGCCGCAGCGTGTGTTTGAAAGTCTCTTCTTCATATTCTATACCCCTGAAGGCCATTTCTATGGTCTGTTCCAATGCCCGTATGGTTTTTCGCATATTTCGCCGCCCCTTTGGAGTCAAGTATACATGCTGGGAACGATGATCTCCGTTTTCCTCTCTGCGCTCGATCAATCGCGCCTGTTCCATATAAGAAAGCAAACTGGTCACAGTCGCTGGCTCGATCCTGCAGGCCGCAGCGATCTCTTTTTGCTGGCTGCCCTCTCCAGTTTCTAGAAATTCCAGGATCTTTGGCTGCCCAGGTGTTAGTTCCGTGTCTTTCAAAAAGCGGAACAATTGTTGATAGAGCAGCGCCTGACACGACTGCAGCACCTGATGCAGACTCCGGCTTTTTGGCGCCCCTTCTGGCAGCCCTTTATCCAGGCGGCGGACGCAAAGCACTGGCTTCAGCGGCAATGGCATAGATATGTCCATATCGGACGCGTCTCCTGTAATCTCCCGCTGATTTTCACGCTCGTGATCTCTCACATGCCCCAAAGCGCCGCACCTCAGGTTTTCTTCCATCTGATGAAAGACTCTGAGCAAATGGCAGCGCTGCTCCCTTTCTATCCCCAAAAACGCCTCCTCCTCGCAGAGGTGGAAACATTCCTGCACAAGACTCGCCTTCCTCTCGCCCAGCTCTGTGAGGGAAACGCGCACCACTCGCCTGTTTTCCGGCAACTGCTCTCTTTGAATCAAATCAGCTGCTTCTAATTTTCTCAGCAGCCGCCCTGCTGTAGATGTCTCGATTTCACAGGCCATTGCGATCTCCTTTTGTATCACTGGGCCGTTTTGCCCGAGAAATTCCAGGATCTTTGGTTGGCCCGTTGTCAAACCGCTGCCTTTCAGTCTGCGAAACACCAGCTTGTGAAACATGGAGTAAGAAAACATGATGTTGTCAAAGAGGTTTTTATCTATTTTTATGTGTTCTGCCTTTATTGTCATACAAGACTCCTATTTACCCGCGGCTGCTGTGGAGCAGGAAAGCGGGCCCTGGGGTTTTTTAGTCCGCTCTTTTTATATCGCAGATTAGTTGCGCTTCTTATTGTTGCAATTCTAATTATATGAATAAACACTCACATTGTCAAGTTCACTTTTCATTTTCTGCTTGTGAAAGCAGCGGATTTCCTTAAGCCTACTGCCTCTGCGCTACAAAAACAGCTCTGGCGATTTCCTGTCCACGCATTTGCTTTCCAGCATGGCCTTGATCTTCAAAATAGGTTCCGCATCTATATATTTCGCATGTTCTGGGCACCCCTTGACGCAGGCAGCGCAGAGGATGCAGCCGTCAGCCACCTTCTTTGCGTTTTGTGGATCAATGACCCCCACTGGACACCATTGTGCGCATTTTCCGCAATTGGTACAGGCATCTGTTGTCGCTGGTTTGAAAGGCATGGCTCCCATAGCGTCCTTATATGGCCGGTCTCCCTTTATTGTGATCGCAGGCATTTGCTCTGCCGCCATTGCCGCTAATTTCTCAGCGATCCGCTGTCCGAAGTCAGTGGCGATTTTACGGTCTTCCGCATCTGGTCTGCTGGTTCCCACTTTTTCCGTGTAAGAATGCTCGCCAATGAACGCGCCTGCGGCGATCACAGTGAATCCATTTTCCGCAAGAATATCCTGCGCTTCGACTAACGCGTCTTCGTAAGCTCTGTTTCCGTAAACCGCAGCAAGGACCGCCGGAGTCCCCTCGCCTTTCATGTTTTGAAACACTTTTTGTAAAATCGCTGGGATCCTGCCGCCGTATACTGGATAGCCTAATACCAATATATCGTTTTCGTCAAAATGGTAGGCTTGTTCCCTTGCCTCTGGCCTGGTAAGATCAATTATTTTTGTTTCCCCGCCTATTGCTCTGGCGATGGCGCCTGTGATGGTTTTGCTGGTATTGGTGGGGCTGAAATACATGGCTGTTATACGATTCATCGTCTATTCCCTTTCTGTGTTTATTCAGATTTATATTTATTTTATCACAAACACGCAGCGAAATGTGAATAAAACGCTGGGCTTCCTGCGCCACTTCCGAAGGGAAATTGAGTAACGGCTATTTGCACTCTTACGCCTGCCTCACTTTGCGAAAATTGTCGAAATATTTTTCAACAATTTTTTATCGTTCTCCTTGTGAAGTAACTGATCAATAGTATAATCCCGAGTTTGACAGTTTCATAGGCGAAAAATCCTGATAAACGTTGA
>CAJTYS010000047.1 GCA_910583765.1 uncultured Eubacteriales bacterium
ATGCCCTTTTCCTCATTTTCCAGAAAACAGTCGATGAAAATATCCGCGTTGGCAATGGTGGAAAAATAAGAGATGGTCTTTTCGATTTCCTCTAATTTCCCAATGTCCGCGTCCGTGAGACTAGTATATTGCCTGCATAATTCCTTTAGCATATGATCCTCCCTGCTAAAATAGATTGAGAAACAGCTCCTTGCGTGGATTGGCAATCACCACTTTGTTCAGCAGCAGGCCGCTTTCACCGCCTGCCAGAGCGCCTGTTTCCACGCTTTCTGTCACAGCGGCCACATCACCTGTCATGGTGACGAAGGATTTGCCGCCGATCCCTGTCCCCAGCCGCACTTCTATGAGATCCACGTCAGCTGCCTTTGCCGCCGCGTCAGCCCCCATGATAGAACATGTGACGCTCATGAACTCTAATATTCCCAGAGCGTTCACCTGCTTTGGCATAGTGGCCATGGAAATGGCAGAGATCACTTGCGGATGGACCCGAGGGATCACCGTCTGTTCGATCACATGCCCTTCTCCCACCATGGCCCCTGCTTCCATGGAAGACTGGACCGCGGCCACTTCCCCAGATATGAGAATATAATATTTCCCGGGACAACCTGGTTTCGCCAATATCAGATCTGTTTCCGAAGCTTTCAGCATCGCGTCCGCGGCTTCAATGCCTTTGGCAATGCTGTTCAATTCTAAAAAACCGATGGTTTCCATATGTTTTACCCTTTGATGATGATCCTTTCTCCTGCCTCAAGGACAGTTCCTGTTATGGACGCATGGATATTCGCGCCCAAGCTGTCTTCTGGACATTTGGCGATGAGCTGGCCCTGGCAGACCGCATCGCCTGCTTTCACCACTGGCTGAGACGGCGCTCCGATGTGCTGCCGAATTGGAATGGCTACGGTCTTTGACCGCGGCTTTACCAGCCTGTCGATTTCCAGATGATAAAATTCGTGAAGGCCCAGCCTTGCCGCTAAACGCTCTGACGGCACTTTACGGTATTGACGCATGGCATTGATCTGGAGCTTGTCATGGGTTTCCTTTCTATTATAATGGAAAGATTCCTTCCTGTACAAGGTTTTGAGCAAGCTGTTGATCCGCCTTGGCTGCAGCCCCATGGGGCATGCGTATTCTTCACAAATGCCGCATTCACTGCAGATCAGCGCCTGTTTTACGTCTTCATCTTCTAAAACTTGATCCACATCCGCGCACATAGCGAATTTGCGCATGATCTTGTGAGGCTCCAGCGGATGGCCCAGCATATGCCGGGAACACAGCTCCGTGCAATGGGAACACTGGATGCACGCCGCTTTCGCCTGACGCAGCATATGCTCTATAGGAACACCCCTTCTCCTGGAAAGCCAAGCTCCTTGTTCCAACACGATTACGCCGGAAGTAGTCTTTGTCACCACGTCTCTTTCCAGATCAGAGGCCTTTCTCAATTTTCCCATCAGTGGCCCGCCCAACAAGTAATCCCCTTGTCCAGACAAAGTCCCCGCGGCTTCCAGGCATTCTCTGATCGGCGTTCCCAGAGGCGCTTTTACAATGACTGGGGTCTCCACTTGGCCGGTCACTGTCAGATATTTGTGAGTGAAAGGGATGCCGGAAACCGCGTCCAGCACGGCCCTTACGGTGGATACATTTGAAACTACTGCCCCCACGTCACCTGGCAGCCCTGCCGGAGGGACGATCTTTCCCGTCACTTCCTGAACTAAGACCTGCTCGTCTCCCGCGGGATAAAAATTTTCCAAAAAATGAAGCTTGACCTTGCTTTCCATAGAGGCAGCTGCGGCTTCTAAGGCTTTCCGCTCCTCTTCATAATGTTCCTTCAATGCGATGACAATATGCTTTGCTTCCAAAAAATCTCCAATCAGCTCCGCTGCCTCCAGCAGCTGGCTGGCTTCATGGCGCATCACATACCGGTCAGTCCGCAGCAGGGGTTCGCATTCCGCGCCGTTTATAATCAGCCACCGCGCCTTTGTGTTCAGCTTCACATGCGTAGGAAATCCAGCTCCGCCGCATCCCACGATCCCTGCGTTGAAAATACGTTCCATCAGGTCCATATGTCACAATCCCCTCCTTTATGCCTTTACTTCCAGGGAATCAATGATCCCCACAATGGCCGCGTCTATGGGGATGTCGTCTTTGCCAAAGGCTTTCCTGGCCGTGCTCCCGCTGACTACCAGAACTTGCTCGCCAATGCCCGCGCCCACTACGTCAGCAGCCACGAAGGTGTCTTCTGACAACTTTTTGCCTGCGCTCTGTTTTTGAACTACCATCAGCTTCATCCCGCTGAGGCTTTCTTCTTTTTTTGTGGCCCATACATGGCCTATGACCTTGCATACTACCATTTTTCACCTCACTGCACAATGTGGATGGTCATGTGTTTCTCTCTTGCCAAATCTCGAGCCAGGGGCGTGACCAAACTGCCCTTTTTTACCTGGACCGTGGAAATCTGCCTCTGGTGGAGCTCCCGTATGTCCATCTCAGAGATCAGCTTTGCTTCTATGATTTCCGTCTTGGGCTCTGTTTGCGCGCTGCCAGGTTCCAACTCTTTGCCTGGGCAGGATGAACAAGGCGGGAGCTCCCCGTTTTTTAACAGCGTGGCCGTGTCACCCTTTTGAAACCCGCAGGCATTGGCTTCATCGTAGTCCATGTGAAAGCCCAGCGCCCCATGGTCGTCTGCCCGCACCACGACATCCTGGAAAATAAGGGGCCGCTTGGTGTTCATGATGATCTGGACCTTTTCCCCGTTTTTCACCTGAAACCGCTCTGCGTCTTTTGTTGTCATGTGCAGATGGTTTTGCGCTGTGATCACAGCATTCTCTGCTTTTATCAGACTGCTGCCGTTCATCAGGAACGCGTCCGCCGCGCCTGCCAAGTCTCCTGACATGCGCACAGGCGCATTGATGCCTAAGGCTTTGCCATCTGTCAGAGAAATCTCCACTTGCGTCTCTTTTCTCACCGGTCCTAGCACCGCCACCTTGTCCATCCTTCCCTTTGGCCCCACCAGAGTCACTCTTTCCTCGCACAGATATTGGCCTGGCTGGGAAATGTCTTTTTTCTTTTTCAGGACATATCCCGCGCCGAACAGGGCTTCCACATGCTTTTGTGATAAATGCACATGCCTGCCTGAGGCTTCTGCTGGGATAGATAAGATGCCTGCTCCATCTCCAGGCTTAGAGCCAGAGTCAGATTCTGCCCTTTCTTCGCCATATGCGGCCAGGACTTTTTCCACTACTTGTCTGATCAATGCTTCATCCATGTTCCTGCCCTTTCAAACATTCTCGGTTTTCCGAAAGATACTGACAATATACGATATAGATCGCGCTGCTGAGCCGGTTCAAGGCTCTGAGGATATCGTTTCGTTCCACCTTGCCGCCTGCGCAAAAGGCCTGGATCGCCGCCAGCTCCACTTCCCTGGATTTTGCCCGCAGAGCATTGAGTTCCACGCAGATTTCTCCCATGCCATATTCCGGCGGGATATGACCCACGCCGTAGTATTCCTTTGGATGCTGGGAAACGTACCGCAGTTCCTGCTGATCCATGCCAAAGAGTCTGATCTCTCCCAATTCTTTGGAAAGCACTTCCGCTGACAGAATGCTCCTGCTGTAGTCCAGCAGTTCTCCTAGTTGGTCCAAAAGGCGAATCTTGTGTTTCTTGTCCGCTAGAACTTGAAGCCTTAGCAGCTCTGCCTGAAAGGAGTCCATTTTTCCCCGCAGGATGATCCTGGGATGATCCTTTACTACCAGTTCTTTGCTGTCTAGGTTCGTCAAATGCTCTGGTTTGCTGGCAGCGTCAGGCTCTGGGCCGCCTTTACGGGCATTGGCTTTATGGGCTGCTTTGTCGTGACAGCATGCTGGAGTCTTCTCTTTTTCTTCCAGCTGCCTGTCTTGGTCTGCCTGAGCTTCCATGGCTGTTTCCACCATGGAAATCCCAGCTTCCTCCATGTATTGCCTGGCAGCCCTAGAGAGGAACCCGTCCTCTGGGAGCCGGATGCTGCCGCCTCCGCTTTGTTCCTGTAGTTTTTTGATGGTCGCTACATTCAATATTTTCATGGCTTTACGCGGCCCCTTCCTTTACTTTGAAGCTCCTGCCGTTTTGTGCGCGGATGGAAGGATCATTTCCACTTCTGTGTGCGGTCTTGGGATCACGTGCACGGAGATGAGTTCTCCTACTCTGTCCGCCGCTGCCGCGCCTGCTTCTGTGGCTGCTTTCACTGCGCCCACGTCGCCTCTTACCATGACAGTCACCAGGCCGCCGCCTACGTGTTCTTTACCTACCAATGTGACATTGGCCGCCTTTACCATGGCGTCCGCTGCTTCCACGGAACCTACCAGACCTCTTGTTTCTACCATTCCTAACGCTTGATAATTATCCATTTTTTTACCTCCTTATGGTCCTTTCCTGTAAAATCTTTTTCAATACTTCTTTTGTGATCTCCTCGATCTCCATTTGACTCACCTGCTGCTCCCCTTTGCCAAGGCCTTCTGACAAAGGGGCTTGGGCCGTTTTTTCCATGCCTTGTTCTGCTCTTAATTCCTCCAGCTCTTTTACGCCATATGCCAGCCGCTTGATGTTGATCAAATTCAGCGGAGTCACGTTGTCAGAAGTGGCGCTTCCTCCCACTGCGCCGCACCCCAGGGTCAGGGCAGGCGCTAAATTGGTGGTGGCTCCCACGCCGCCTAGTGCCGCCGCTGTATTGACCAGCAGACGGGAAACCGGCTTTTTCAAGGCGAATTCCTTGATGATGGCCTCATTTTCAGAATGGATGGTCATGGTATGGCCAGCCCCTTCGTTTTCCAATAGTTCCATGCACTTGTCGCAGGCTTGTTCCCAGTTTTCCACCGTATAGAATCCCAGGATAGGACAAAGCTTTTCTCTGGAATAAGGATGATCTTTTCCCACTCCTTGCTCCTGAGAGATCAGCACTTTCGTGCCTGCCGGCGCTGTGATGCCCGCCATGCGGCAGATGTGCCCTGCGTCTTTTCCTACGATGGCCGGATTCATGGTGTTGTTTGCCCGCATAATGAATTTGCCTACCTTTTGGCTTTCTTCTTCTGTCATAAAGTACCCGCCCTGGGCTTCCAGTTCTTTCATGACTGCGTCTTTCATGCAGGCCTCCACTACAATGGACTGCTCGGAAGCGCAGATGGTCCCATTATCAAAGGTCTTGCTGTCTATGATCCGTTTGACGGCTTTGGAAAGATCCGCGCTGCGCTCTATGAAAGCCGGACCATTCCCTGGCCCTACTCCCAGGGCCGGATTTCCTGAGCTGTACGCGGCTTTTACCATGGCTTCCCCGCCAGTTGCCAGAATGACTGCCGTGTCTTTGTGCTTCATCAGCTGATCCGTGGCCTGGAGGGTCGGCAGGCTCACGCACTGGACGATATGCTCCGGCGCTCCCGCGTTCCGCGCTGCCTCTGCTATGATCTCCGCTGTCCTCTGGATACATGCTTTGGCCCCTGGATGAGGGGAAATGATGATGGCGTTTCCCGCCTTTAGAGAGATCAGGGCCTTGTACATGGTAGTGGACGTGGGATTGGTGGAAGGGATCAAAGCCACGATCACCCCTACCGGCACCGCCACTTCCATCAGGCCCGCTGCCCGATCCTCCCTGATGATCCCCGTGGTCTTCATGTCCTTGATGAAATCATAAGTCATCTGACTCCCCAACAGGTTTTTCATCACTTTATCCTGCCAGACACCAAAGCCTGTTTCCTGGCTGGCCATTTTCGCCAATTCTTCCCCGTGGTCCACGCAAGCCTGAGTGATGGCTTTTATGATCCTGTTGATTTCTTCCTGGGTATAATTCCTCAGGGATTTCTGGGCTTGTTTGGCTCTCGCCATCAGGTCCCGGGCCTGCTGGATGGACTGCAAATCTTTATCAAATTCCATTTCGTCTCCTTTCTTTATTTCTTATAACTTCATCGGGTCCGCCGCGATCCGCTCCACTGCTTGGGCAAAGGCGCCGCAGGCTGCTTTGCACGCTGCTTGGGAGCCGGTCAAAAGCCCGCCAGCGAAATTGGTTTCCGTAGGCGGTCCGTAAAAGACCTTCATGCTCACATCCGCTGCTTTCAGCGCTTCGTCCAGGCCGCAGATGGCTTCATTGGGAGGCGCGATGAGATACGCAATGGCTTCCCCCTCTTGGATCCCTGCCTGCTTTGACAAATAGGAGCCGCTCCTGGATACGCAGTGAGCGAAATAGGTCACGGTCCCTCCGTCATCGGCGCTAAAGAAAAAGGCCGCGTTTTCTATGTACTCCACCGCGGCTTTCAGGCCGCTTTTGATCTCTTCCGGGTCAGGGCCGGCCAAGATACCGATGAACTCTCCTGCCAGCTTGGTGGACGCGTTGGCGGAGCCTCCGTACATGGAGTGGGCATAGGCCACTGTGACATTTGCTTTTTTCGTGGCTTCGTCCACAGCCGCATAGGAGATGTCATCAATGTCCGTGGTCAAGATTCCCAGGCTACGGTAAGGCTTTTCCACATGCAGCGCTTCCAGCAGCGCCGCGTCCGCGTTTGGGATCTCCTGTATGCTCAATACTGTGGCTTTGATGGGATCGCCTTTCATGGTTTCTTTCCTTCCTAAAGCTCCCTTGGCATGGACCTTTTTATAACTTGAGATCCACGCCGCTTGCTTTTGCTTCCAATATTTTCGTGATCACCTCTGCCCCATAAGCGCCTGCTTCCACTGGCTGGATGCCTTTGGTGTGGATGTTGGAAATCACGGTTCGCCGAGATTCCGGCATGCCCACCTCCGCCCCATAAGCGATGTAAGCGCTCATGCTGCCCGCGGCCGCCAGACCAGGCCGCTCTCCCAGCAGCACGCAGGTGACTTCCGCGTCTAATGTTTCCGATATCACGTCCATGGTGGGCACTCTCCCGTACTTTACGAAAAACGGGGTCCCTGTTTTGATGCCTTTGGCTTTCAGGCCATCTAGCATCACGGGCAAGATGTCGGAAATGTTTTCATCCACTGCCAGGCTGCTGAGCCCATCGGAAACGTAGATCTGCACCTGCGGCCCGTGAACGCAGCGCTCCAAAAGCCGCTCTTTTGTTTCTTCGCTCAGCTGCCTTCCCAAGTCAGGTCTGGTGAGATGCTCGTCAATGTCCTGACAAAGGCTTTGGACGCTGAAAAGTCCCAATTTCTTGAGAATGCTTTCATCCACGCTTTTCAGCACCGCGTCTTTGGCGCTGGCGTGGTCCGCCCGCAGCGCCAGCAGCGTCTTGGTGTTTAGCCTTGGCCCTGCTTTTCCGATGCCGATCCTAGCAGGCGTTTTCTTTCTCATGGCATCCAGGGCCAGAGGGTTTTCCGCCTGGGCCAGCTTGATGCCTGCTTTATATTCGCCTGAGGAAATGTCCGGCAGCGGCTCCTCCTGCCTTTCTTCCCCATAAAGGACTGCCATGACTTCCCTGGCGATGATGTCGATCAATTCCCTTTCCTTCATACTCTTTGCTCCATTCCTATCTGCCTGTGAACATGGTCAGATCCCCTGCCCGCTCTGTCAGCTTTCCCCGCTCCAGGATGCCCCTTTTTTCCAGCCACGCTTCAAATTCCCTGATGGGCCGCAGACCTAAGACCTCCCGAACCGCCGCCGCGTCGTGGAAGGCGTTTGTCTGATAATTGAGCATCACATCGTCAGAGGCCGGAACGCCGATGATATAATTGCAGCCTGCCGCGGCCAAAAGCATGGTCAGGTTTTCGATATCGTTTTGCCCCGCTGCCATGTGATTGGTGTAGCAGCAGTCGCATCCCATGGGCAGTCCCGTGAGCTTTCCCATAAAATGGTCCTCTAAACCAGCCCGAATGACCTGGGTGCTGTCGTACAAGTATTCTGGTCCAATGAAACCTACCACTGTGTTCACGATGAAGGGCTGGAACTTTTTCGCATAAGCGTAACACCTGGCTTCCATGGTCACTTGATCTGTATCATAATGGGCCATGGAGGAAAGCTCCGAACCCTGTCCTGTTTCAAAATACATGCGGTTGGGCCCCTTGGCCGTGCCTTTTTGCTCCAGCAGGTCCACGGCTTCTTCGATGGTCTCTGTGGTAAAGCCAAAGGCTTCGTTTCCTTTCTGGGATCCGGCGATGCTTTGGAAAAACAAGTCCGTGGGCGCGCCTTCTTTTACGGCTTCCATCTGCGTGGTGATATGGGCCAGGACGCACTGCTGGGTGGGAATCTCTAACTGATTTTTAATCTCATCGAATCGCTTCAGCACTTCTTTGACGCTGCTGACCGTGTCATTGACTGGATTGAGGCCAATGAGCGCGTCGCCCACACCATAGCTGAGGCCTTCGTACACGGAAGCGGTGATGCCATCTACATCATCTACCGTGTGATTAGGCTGCAGCCTGGTAGAAAAGGTCCCCCGCTTTCCCAGAGTGGTGTTGCAGGTGGTTTCGATACGGATCTTGCTGGCCCCGTAAATCAGATCCAGGTTGGACATGAGCTTTGTCACCCCTGCGATCACTTCTGCAGTCAGGCCCTTGCTCAAGTATTTGATATCTGCTTCGGAAGCATTGTAATCCAGCAGCCATTCCCGCAGCTCTCCCAGGGACCAGTTTTTAATCTTGTCATATACTGCCGGTTCCACGCTGTCCTGGTCCATGCGGGTGACATCGTCCTTTTCATAATCCACTGCTGGGCTGCTTCGCAGATCGGACACCAGGAGATCTGACAAAACCTCTTTGGCCGCGATCCGCTCACTGTCGTTTTCCGCTGCCAGGCCCGCCAGCTCATCGCCCGATTTCTTTTCATTGGCCTTTGCCAGCACTTGTTTCACAGAGTCAAAAGCATATGTTTTGCCTCCTATCATTGTTTTGAGTCTCACTTCAAACCTCCAAAGCTTTATTGAAATATCAATGTCTTTACTACCACAGGAAGGGCGATCCCCTTCATGATGGGTTTTCCGATGTCAATGTAATCTCCCTGGCTGACCTTGACATTATCGATGCATACGATGTCGCGGCTGCCCTCCAGCTCTTGCCCAATGGCCTGACCCAGGGATTTTGCCATGTCGTGCGTTGTCAAAACCAGCAGTGGTTCTCCTTTTTTCAGAAAGCTGCCGCTCCAATGGGCGATGCTCTTTGCCAAAAGGCGAAGTTCCTCATAAGAGACCCGCTCTTTTCCCTGCATGCACAGCATCAGCCTTTCCGCTCCTGTCTGGGCCTGAAACCAGGCTGCTTCTTCCAGGAGTTTTTCATGATTTCCTGAGAAAGCGTCCTCTTCCGCGATCTGACTGATCAGCAGCGCCGGAATGTTCTTGATAGGGAACAGTTCCTGGCTGTAAGCGATGGTGCTGCCGCTGACAGTAGTGGCGTAAACGCCCGCGCCCACCACTGTGGCCCTGATGGTTTCCGCAGGTTCTATGATCTCATAGTCAGATGTGAGGCTGCTTTGCCGCAGGGAGTCTGCCAAAGACACGCCCAAGTCGCCATATTGATAGGGATCGTCTTCCTTTCTGTAATAGCAATCCCCTACGCCGCCGGAAAAAGACAAAGCTTGTATGTGAGGCAGCCTTTGAAAATCTGCCAGGCCTTTACTAGAAGCGGTACGCGCCAGTTCAGCCAGAGGGCCGGTTCTTTCCCAGAACACCTGCTCCAAGGCCTGAACCATGATATCAGTGATCTTTTTCAATCGCTGGGGCGTGACAGTCATTTCCCGAGAGGTGATCTGAAAACCGAATTCCCGAGCCAGGTCGTTGAGCCTGGGGCTCACATAAGTGATCACTCCCTCTTCGTCGTATCGGAGCAGTCTACCGCCAATGTCCAAGCAGACCTGAGCTGCCAGTTCCCCGCAGCTGAACACCGCGATATTCGTGGTGCCGCCGCCAATGTCCAGATTGGCCACCGCGCAGCTATGGGTCTTGGAATATGCCTCTGCTCCAGAGCCTTTCCCTGCGATTATGGATTCCAAATCCGGCCCCGCGGTAGCCACTACGAATTCTCCTGCCAAGCTGCTCAGCTGCTGCACAAGGATATCCGCGTTTTCTTTGAGCAGAGATTCTCCGGTGATGATGACCGCGCCGGAATCCACCATGTCCGGCGTGACCCCCGCGCCGCGATACTCTCGTTCTATGATCCCTTTGATCTCCTCACTGTCCAAATGCCTGTCGTCCAGGCTGGGGGTATAGTAGATCCTGCTTTTGTAGAGGATCTCCTTTTCTGTGAGATCCACCTGAGGCACCATGTAGGACACTGCTGTGTTGGAAAAGGAAAGTCTGCTGATCACCATGCTTAATGTAGTTGTCCCAATGTCAATGCCCGCGCTTAAAATCGAATCCATGACCAGTCGCTCCTTGCCAAAGAAAAAAAGCTCTTTTAACCGCATCTGTCATACGGTCAAAAAAGCTTCATTGCTCTATATGCCGCCCCGCCTCATCGCAGGGCAAAATCCTTGTTTTCTGTTTCTATTATTTTTTGCGTGTGTTCTGTTCTTTCTGGGCCATGCTCATGCTTTGGTGACTCATGATAATCATTTCCGCCACTACCCGCATGGATTTTCTCTTGTCCATGCTGATGCCCCGCATGTACTTGTAGGCCTCGTCTTCGCTCATGTTCCTGGTGCTCATGACAATGCCCTTTGCCCTGTCGATGAACATCCGGTCTTTTAGCTGCCTGTCTTTCGCCTTGTTTTCCTTTTGCAGCTGCTGGATCTCTTCGCTTCGTTTCAGCGCCACTTCAATGGTGGGGACAAGGGCTTTGTCGGTCACAGGTTTTACCAGATACCCCATGACGCCCAGCTCTCCGGCTTTTTCCACAAAATCGCTGTCGCTATATGCGGTGAGCATGATGACGCAGTGGGACAAACCTTCTTCTTTGATGACTCTCGCTGCGCTGAGGCCATCCAGCATGGGCATTTTCACGTCCAGTATGACCATGTCCGGCCTTTGTTTCCGGCAGATCTCAATGGCGTCAAATCCGTCCGCCGCCTCGCCTATGACTTTGTATCCCGCAAGCTCCAGCCGCTCTTTGATATCCAGCCTGGTGATAGCTTCATCGTCCGCGATCACTACATTTTTACACATTTGTCCAATCTCTCCATGATCCCTTGAAAAAGTAGTAACGGTTTTTACTGCTAAAAAAGCTCCAGCAATGCAAGATCGCTGAAGCTTCTATGCTTTTTCATTAACACGCCGTTGTGTTATTTTTTATTATACTGGCGCAGGGTTTGGATGTCAACTATTTTTTCAATGTAAAAAATTTACTGAAGTGAAAAGTTTGTCTAAAGCCTGTGCGCTTACTGCGGGTTTGCTAATTTCTCATTGACCAGCGTTACTGTTCCATCACTGTACAATGGTATAGTTGGTGCTTCTTGCCTTTCCATTCTGCTTTAGTAAGTTGCTTTTTACCAGTTTTTTGAGGACTCTGGCAGCAGTGGATGTACTCACTTCAAGCAATCGGATCACATCATTTCTTGTAATCGCTCCATGTGTTTCAGCGTATTCCAATATTTTTTCTTCTTCCTCGCGCAACTGCGTTTCGGTTTCAACAGAGGAGTTTGTTAGAGATTTCCCATGAAACGCAGAATCATTTCCTGTTTCATATTTTGCGTTAATGTTAGGCAATATGATCTTAAAAGCATTTTTAGTGGTTTCAATCACAGGCTTTTCATCCATACCTTCGTATGCCCTCATAATCTTTCCCATTCCCGTACCGTAAGCCTCGATCAAATGTAATCGGTAGAATACATTTGCAAGGTCCTGATTTCTGCATACGGAAATACCAACCATAATATCTTCCAGATCAATTCCTGGCATCAATCCACCAATGGACACGAATTCGATCCGGTCAGCATAAATACTGATCAATGCGCTGGCACTAAAGGAATAATCACGGTGAACCAGCAAATTCAACAACGCTTCTCTGACAGCGATTTCAGGGTAGTCTCTGGCATCAATTCTCAGCAGCTTTTCTATGGTTGCGCGAGTCTGGTTGCGGAAGTCAATAAAATCATATACTTCGTTCATCTGCCGTAGTAATGATCCGGTAAATTCTCGGCGATCCTTAAAAACCATTTGATCCACTCCCTGAAAAACAGCGACTTTAATCGTATGGACGCACTGATCGGATAAAAGCAGACCTAAGTTGCTATAAAGATTGTCCTGATCGATCAGTTTTAATGTACGCATTTGCTGTGGGCCGAATTCCACTTCTCGAAGCGCAAATTCTTTTTTTGTGGCTTCAAAGGTAAGTTCCTGGTTTAAGCAGCGCATAGCTTCAAAGCGATCGCCATCCGTTTCTTTAATCATGCGGCGGATGGCCGTGTCAGTGGCAGGAACAGAGGAATAACCCTGTCTGACATATACGCCCTCTGGACGCATCCCTTTTTTGGCAAGATAATAAGGACGATCCGTTCCTCGCTGAATATCCACAGCAACAATTTCTTTTCCATCTTCCTCTATGGTTTCATAATGCAGGAACATTGTCACATCTGGCTTAATCGCATCCCTTACCATATTGCTGATTCTCAGAGATACGCTGTCAGGATCATCTACTCCGACTACCGTGCCGTCATCCTGAACGCCAATGTACAGTTTGCCGCCATCGCAGTTAGCAAAAGCAATGATTTCCTTTTTTATTTCATCCACGATAACTGCTTTCAGCTCTATGGTTTCACTTTCCCGAAAAAGCATACTGCCATCTCCTTCATTTTTGTTGATGATTCTATTATAGCAAATCGGTTCAATCGTATCAATGAATTTGAACCGATTTTGATACGATTAACACGGTATCAGATCATCCAGATGGGCACGATGAGATTATCTTGGTCTATGGCGCTGAATTTGTCTGCCATGCAAAGGATTGCACCGGTTCCCAGAGAAAGCGGCGATTTGTCGATCACCTTAAAGACTCTTGTCAGCCGCTTATCCGGGGAAGCCGTTTTCTTGATCTCCACGGGACAGAGCTTTCCGTCCTCCTCCAAAAGCAAGTCGATCTCCTTTGCGTCTCTGTCTCGATAATAGTGGAGAAACGGCTGCTTTCCTGCGTTCTGATATCCTTTTATAATTTCCGATACCGCGTAATTTTCCAACAAAGCGCCGCTCATCGCACCCCGCATGGCCACTTCAGGGCTGCTCCACCTTGTCAGATAACAGACGAGTCCCGTATCATAAAAATATAATTTAGGCGTTTTGATGGTTCGTTTCAGCACATTGTTGGAATATGGACGCAGCATGAAAATGATACCCAAAGTTTCCAAGATATTGAGCCATCCTTTGCAAGTGGCTAGGTCAATGTCCGCGTCTTCAGCAATGGCATTGTAATTGACCATCTGCCCGCTGCGCGCGGCGACAGCAGTAATGAAATCCATGAACTTCAAGGCATCTATGGCTCCTGAAAGCTCCCGAACATCCCTTTCAATATAAGTGGAAAGATAAGAAGGATAATAGCGTTCAGGAGAAAAACCATCTTCCCCTGCGATCCGCGGCATGGACCCTCTCCAAAGACGCTGAAAGACCTGGGGCATGGTCATGGGCTCGATCTTTTTGCTTTCCCCTAGCAGCCGCTGCAAGTCCACGGAAAAAGGCGCGTTTTCGGCTCCCGTGATCTCTCTTTGAGACATGGGAGACATGCGAAGCACGCCGACTCTGCCGGCAAGAGATTCCTGCACACCCTGCATCATGGGAAAAATCTGTGAGCCCGTCATCCAGAAATCACCAGGCTCTTGATGCTGATCAATGTGAATCTTGATATATGGAAACAATTCCGGTGCGTACTGGGCCTCGTCAATGAGAACAGGCGGTTCGTGCATTTGCAGAAATAACGCAGGATCATTTTTCGCCATATGGCGCTCATTGAAATCATCCAGAGTCACGTATTCCCTAGGTCTTTCTTCCCTCGCAGCCAGCTCTTTCAGCATTGTCGTTTTCCCTGACTGCCTAGGGCCTGTGAGCAGAATCGCAGGAAAAAGCTTGCTCATTTCCATGATGGTTTCTTCTAAATGTCTTTTGATGTAAACCATGACGCACACCTTCTTTCTTACACTTGAGTATAGCCCATCATAGTCATTTCCGCAACATTTTTTCGGCAAAATTTATTGATACTGTTAAATTTGCCGATACTTTGTGACGATTGCCAAAATGATATCCCCAATGGGCTGATTCGATGTTGATTTGATGTTATAGATAATTCCGTGATGCTTTAATATACTCTCCCAGTGTCGCAGGCAATCCATGCCTTTTGATGACATCAGCGCAATATTTCTTATAAATTGATTTCAACCCTTTGCTGTTTGAGTTGTCATTTCGCAGCGCATAATATACATATGCTTGAAGCAAGATAATATCAAATGTTATGATGTCTATGTCCTTAAGATCGTTCAGTTCTCTTGCCACATGATCAACCATGATTTCTTTTGAACAAAAGTAGTTCATGTTGTGATACGCAGCATACGCCAGGCTATATACTTCACCACGATCCTTTGAATGGCCACGCTCATACTTGATCAATTCATGATTGGCAATATGGTTAAAAATCGCAGTGTATTGTGGATCTGTGCCATATAGACCACCCTCATCAACGATCGTCACATTCTTTCCCATATATGTATCTAGAAAGCCTCTAGCATCATCGCCCAGCTCTTTATATACTTCTTCATGAACATAGATATCCGTAAAGCTTTCAAATAAAGGCTGGATGTACAACTGTTTCATGTTTTCAAACGAATAATCGTTATCAGATAAACGATCTGATATGCCCACCATAAAAATATTGGCATCAAACAAAATCTGCTTATTTAGTAAATCACGCAAAGCGATTTTCTTAAGTGGCGTTATCATCTGCAGCTACCTCCGCTTTGCGTTTATGATCGAGAACAACTCATCATCATCATCATCATCCGCTTCTATCTCCTCAGAAAGGAATTCATCAATGAGGCTCATATCCAGATTCAGCTTCGCAGCATCCTCTAAAATGTTTTCTCTAGAAGCATTGCCCCTGGAAAAGGCTTGCTCCATATCCTGATATATGGAATTACGCACCAAAACATAATGATTTTCCATGTTATACAGTTCATCCACACGTTTTCCGATTATCTTTATTTCTTGGAGTACTTTTTTGATAAATTCATAGTTTTCTATATACGGATCAACACTGTCAATATATCGCTCCTCCACCAGCCTATAGATCACTGCCTTTAATGGCATTTGATATTTCGCGGTCAAGAAAATAATCAGAACGGCAAATTGATTAAAATCCATTCCTTTCATGTTAGCGATATTCATGGTGTGACAATAATCCCGCACTTCATGTGACAACGCTTCTTCTGGCAATAGGATTTCGGCTGCGAACCTACATGCTTTCTTTTCATTAACATCTCTCAACATGCCAAAGTCACAGATGTATGGAGTCTCTTTAAATCGCTGATAATCCTTTATATAATGATAGAATTCATGCGCTGCCGTAAAGATCTGATTAACCAATGGCTTGTTGGCATTAAGAATAATATATGCGCGTTCCTTTCCTGTCGTGGGGATATACAACAAACCGTCAATTTTATCTGCGTCAAAGGGTACTAGTTCAAATCTAATATTGCCGCTCTGTTGAAGAATCCAGCCAAACACACCTGTTCCCATCGGAGCCTGCGCATAATCCACTCTTTTTTCTCTAACAAGTTTTTTAATGTCAATAATTTCATCCATTGATAGAGAATCTGTGTTAAAATCATATTCTTTTTGATAATACTGTTCAAATAGTTCATTACAATCAATCGATGACATAGCTACCTCTCTTGGCCAGCAATTCATATTTTTCTTTAATACGAATACGTTCGGCCATTTCCTTTATTTTTATCTTATCAGATTCATTCAAACTGCCCATTACATAAATTAATGAATCCGTTGTTGAATCAACAAAATACTCATCTGTGCTCTTGCCTGACAAACTGCAGATTCGACTGAGAATGTTAATGGTCGGTATCTGCTTTCCATTTTCTAACAAAGACAGTGTAGGCCTTTTGATATGAAGTTTTTCCGCAAATGTGGCTTGAGATTCTTTTCCCCGTAAATTGATCAAATCGTTACGAAATTTCGTTACATTGAACTCCTTCATGTTGCTCCTCCTCAAAATAAAATCGTTAACTATTTTAACAAAACATAGGATTATCGCTCTTAATTCTGACAAATATTTTAACTCCATTATACCTTTCGTATACCCTGTTTGACAAGAGTATTCACAACTATTTTTTAATTACAACCAAAAAAGCCCACGACAGGCACCGCAGAATCGCAGTGCCCGTCATGGGTTTGTTGCTATGTTCACTTGTGAAAGACAGAATTGCGTTATTCGTCCAGGCTCATGGTCACAGACTTCTTGAAGCCCTTTGTGACGATGGCCAAAATGATGATGCCGATCACCAGCCAGATGATGCCGTAGATGATGGACACGCCGCTCAAATTGATGAGCATGTACATGGTGTAAATCGCGCCAACAAGCGGAATCAGCAGATGTCTGAAGAAATCGCCCGCGGTCCTGTTTTTGTTCTTCACATAGTAATGTCCGATTACGGAAAGGTTTACAAACGTGAAGCCCAGCAGCGCACCGAAGTTGATGAGACAGGACGCGATTGTCAAGGAGAAGAACAGGGCAGTCAGACCAAAGGCTCCCATGATCAGGATGTTATAAGAAGGAACATGGAATTTCGGGCTGATGTATCCAAAGCATTTCTTTGGCAGCAGGCCATCTCTGCCCATGCCGAACAATACTCTTGACGCAGACGCTACCGCATTGACAGAAGCCGCGATACAGCCGACAACATATGCCGCGATGAAGAAATAACTCATCCCCACGTTGGCCACATGCGCGATCACTTCTACCGCGCCGCCGTCCAGGTTCTGAATCTCGTTCCAAGCTGTAGGCCATGCTGCCTGCAGGACATAAGTAAAGATCACGTACATGGTACCAACGCCCACGCAGCAGATCATGATGGCTTTTGGAATGTTCTTTGTCGGTTCGATGGCTTCTTCTCCCAGAGCCGCGATACCGTCAAATCCCAAGAATGCCAGGCACACGATGGCCGCGCCAGCCGCGATGCCGGAAACGCCGCCCATTTCTTTGAATTCAGGCGCATTGTAGAAGGCCTCCATGTTCAGATCCAATCCATTTCCAGTGATAAAGCGGATGGTCATGATAAACAGGACTACCAGGAAAATCAGCTGGATGATGACCACTACATTGTTGAAAATGTCAGCGACTTTGATTCCCAGCAGGTTCGCGCCTGTTACGATAACTGTAAAGATAATGACCCATACCCAGATCGGCACGTTTGGAAGTGCCGCCTGCATGAAGATCGCAGATGCCAGATAGTTGAGCATTGGCAGGAACATGTAGCCCAGCACAATGGTCCAACCTGCGATGAATCCCAGATAAGGGTTGAATGTTTCTGTCGCATAAGCATAAACAGAACCAGATGATGGGAATGCCTTTGACATCCTGCAATAGCTGTAAGCAGTGAACACCATGCATAATGTGGCCACTACGTAAGTCAAAGACACATGCCCATGGGTCGTGTTTGTCACGATGCCATAAGTCGTGAAAAATGCCAGCGGAATGATGAACGCGATTCCGTAGAAAACAAGAGATCTCAGCTTCAAGACTCTTGCCAGTTCTGCTGGCGCAGAACCGTTTTGTCCGTTTTGGTTGCTCATAATTACCTCCTAATGATTGCTTTTTGTTATTTAAAAAATTTTAGAGCCTTTGTTAACCAATTTCATCAAAGAGTTTCTTGTAAATCGAAGGACGATAGTCTGGACCGCCGCCCCATGGGTTGTCCTGACACTGATGGCGATTCGCCAAAGTCAAATCAATGGTTCCCACCAGTACCTGAACCTGCTGATCCGCCGCGTCTCCCAAATAAGTCGCCACTTCTACTTCTTCAAACTCGTTTGTTTTCGGGCCAATGATCATGCTGCCGCCGCCGCCGTAGCATCCGTGGTCCCAACCCGTGATATTGGAGCTTGCGATATAAATGGAACTGGACAGCACATGATATTCCAGATGAGGCTGATAGCACCTGATGAACGCATGATGCGCGCCTTCGTTGGGAACTTCCTGGGCCGCAAAGGTCGGATTGAGATGAAGTCTCGCCCCTTTCCACACATAGTAGCGGACCAATTCCGGAAATTGATAGTTATCATAACAGATCCCCAAGGAGATCGGTCCCCATTTGGTATCGAACATGAACGGTTTTTCGCCTCTCGCGCACCACATGTTCTCCGAACCATATGGATGGATCTTCTGATAAGAACCGATGAGGCCTTCCGGCCCTAGTACGACCGCGGAATTGTAAAGCGTCGTATCTTCTTCTTTCAGTTTTTCCGACATGCCAAAGACAATATAAATGCCTTCTTCCTTCGCCACCTGTTCCAGAGCTTTTGTTGACGGCCCGTTGACCGTTTCCGTCACTCTGATCTTTTCTTCCTGGGGGATGGTTTCATCAATAAACATACCATACCCCATCAAAGCCATTTCAGGAAACAGAATTAAGTCCGCGCCCCGTTTTGCCGCGGCTCTGGACATGCTGATCATTCGTCTCAGGTTCACTTCTTTTTCACCTGAATCCACTTTGAAATTCACAATCGCTACATTGATAGCATCACTTTCATAAGCCATACCTTCGTCACCCTCCTTTAAAACAATGTAAATTGGTTTTGTCGCACCGGTTTCGTATGACACCGCTCGTTTATTGACACTCTAAGTAATATGCAACACTTGTGCCATAACAGCTTGCCATTGTGTGCCACAAAAAGGAAATCCCGCTCACCTTCTGCCCATGAACCCCATTTTTCAACAGTTTTCCCTAATCAAAGCAGTCTGAAAAATTTCTTTTTTGTGTCTTTTATGCTTTGCGTGCGCTTGTCTCCCTTGAATCTGAAAATTGCGTATCTAATTCAAAACTTTAATGCAATTTCAGTTTATTGATTCACTTTTGCATACGAAAACTCTGCGAACATGGGGCGATTTCTCTATATTTTCTGCTTTTTTCACCTTATTTATGAATGGCACGTTTTTTGCGTATATTATAGTTGCATATAATTACATTGCTTAGCTTACAGGAAAAAACAGAAAGGAGGACATGATCAACGCACTCACGCATTGATCATGAAAACAACAATATGGAGAAGTACAACACCGAACAATCGAAGGCTCTATTTTTTGAAGCAAAACAGTATTTAGTCGATGGTGTCAGCAGTTCCTTCCATAAAGCGGAGAATGAAGAATATCCCATTTGCATGACCCATGGAAAAGGTTCTCATATGTATGATGTGGATGGCAACGAGTACATCGACTATGTGGCAGGATTCGGCCCCATGATCTTAGGCTACGCGCCTGACGTCATTAACAAAGCCGTGGCCGCACAGCTGGAAAAAGGCTCTCAATTCTCTGCGCCAACAGAAGATCTGTGTAAACTGGCGAAAAAGCTGGTAGAAATCATCCCTTGCGCGGAAATGGTCAGCTTCCAAAGCTCCGGCACAGAGGCCAACATGCACGCTTGGCGAGTGGCAAGAGCTTATACTGGAAAAATGAAGATCGTGAAGTTTGAAGGCCAGTATCACGGATGGGCTGATGAACAAAAAGTCACCATTGGCGCTGGTTCTGTCAACGAACTGGGACCAAAGGAAAGCATCAACAGGCTCATGAACACTGCGGGCCAGAGGACCCATACCGCGGACGATCTGGTTCTCGCGCCTTGGAATGATCTGAAGGCTCTGGAAGAAATTTTGGACAAGCAGGCTGATGAAATCGCCGCTGTGCTCATGGAACCTTATATGTGTGACGAGGGTCCGATCCTGGCAAAAGAAGGCTATCTGGCAGGCGTGAAAGAATTATGTCAGAAGCATAACGTGCTGCTGATCTTTGATGAGGTCATCACTGGCTTCCGTCTGTCCCTGGGCGGCGCGCAGCAGTATTTCGGCGTGACCCCTGATTTGGCAGTGTTCGGCAAAGCCATTGCTGCCGGCATTTCTCTTTCCATGATCTGTGGCAGAAAGGAATTGATGGAAAAAGTACATCCTTCCGGCACCTTTAACGCGACGCCGATCGCTGTGGCCGCGTCTTTAGCCACCATCGCTGAGCTGGAGAAACCAGGGGTTTATGAAAAAATGGACGCCCTGGGCAAAAAGCTGACAGATGGCCTCATGGCTCTGGGCAAAAAGCATGGCATAAAAGTCTACGCCAATCATCACAACGCCATCTGCCAGATGCAGCTGGGCATTGAACGGGCTCCGGAAGATTTCCGAGACTGCCTGGAAAACGTGGATAGAAAGGCCTATGACAAGCTTTACCTTCTGGCTAGGGACTACGGCGTTCGGCTCACCTCTGCCAGAGGCAGGATTTACCTTTCCACTGCGCATACAGAAGCGGACATTGAAAAAACACTGGAAGTGTTCGACCATGTGTTTCCAATGCTGAAAGCATAAGTTCAAATCCATGCGTATATCTGACCATAGAAAGAGCCGATACTCTTTCTATGGCATATTTTTTTCAGCCCATTGCAGTACAAATGGGAATCCATTATAATGATTTTATTGTAGTAAAGCGGGGCGTTATTATGGAAAACAATTTATTCAAAAACGATAATTTTATTATTTCTGTTCTGGAAAACTCCTATGACGGCATCTACATCACCAACAAAGACGGTCTGACCCTCTATGTGAACCGAGCTTACGAAAAGCTGGCGGGCCACAGCCGCTGCGCGTATGTGGGGAAATACATGTCTGATCTCATGGCATCCGGACTTATGAAAACCTATATCACCAAAGACGTGGTGTCCACTGGGCAAAGCATCACAGTCAACGAGACACTTGCCTCTGGGAAGGACGTTTTGATCACAGGAAATCCGGTCTTTGACGACAATGGGCAAGTCACCACAGTTGTCACTAATGTGCGGGACATGTCGGAGATCTTTGCCTTGAGAAGAAAGCAGGAGCTCTCCGATCAGATCCTTTCTCTGTATCACAAACAATACAACACTTCTGATTTAGATGACATCGTATGTGAAAGTCCCAGCACCGTTGCCGTGTTCAATATCGCGCAAAAGGTCGCCTCCAAGGACTCCACCGTCCTGCTCACCGGAGAAACAGGGGTGGGAAAAGAAATCGTGGCCAAATATATCCATTGCAATAGTTCGCGCAAAGAAAACAGCTATATCAAAATCAACTGCGGCGCGATTCCCGAAAACCTGTTGGAATCCGAGCTTTTCGGATATGTGGGCGGCGCGTTCACTGGCGCGGATCCCAATGGAAAGTTAGGCGTGTTTGAAATGGCTAACAAAGGCACTCTATTTTTAGATGAGATTGGCGAACTGCCTCTCAGCCTCCAGTCCTCTCTGCTGCGAGTGCTCCAGGACGGTGAAATCACTCGGATCGGTGACACCGAGAGCCGAAAGGTGGATGTGCGCATCATCGCGGCCACCAATCGGGTCCTGCCTGACATGCTGAAAGCAGGTACCTTCCGAGAAGACCTGTATTACCGTCTCAATGTGATCTCGGTTCATATCCCACCGCTTCGGGAGCGGCGAGAAGACATTCCTGCTCTAACAGAAATGTTCATCGAAAAGCTGAACAAGCGGTACGGATATCATCGAAAGGCCTCTAACTCTTTTCTTTTGGAGTTGATGACCATGAATTGGCCTGGAAACATCCGAGAACTGTTCAATTTTATTGAAAGGCAGTTTGTCATCACAGACACAGACATCCTATCTTCCGTATCTTACTCGGACATCACCAGCGCTCCGGATGGTTCTGCTTCTCTCTTGTCAGCAGAAGACCGCAATGTGTTCCACTTGAACAAAGTCGTGGCCGCCATTGAAGCGTCACTCATCAAAACATCGCTGAAAAAATACAAAACCACAAAGGAAGCCGCTGAATTTCTGGGCATCAGCCAGCCTACTTTTTCCCGAAAATACAACAAGTATAAAAATATGGGGCTGCTATAAAAGTCACATTTTCCCCTCTGCTGCCGGCCCTGCCGGCCTTTCTTTGCGCAAAAAAATCACGCGCAAACAGCTTTTTGCCGCCTGCGCGCAATGATTCTCGTCAGTTTTACGATCAATATTGTCGTCATTTCGTCATGTCCGGTTTATAGGAGGTTCATGCTTCTTGCCTATTTGTCCCCTTCCAAGACCTCTTTTCTTGCATATTCTTCACCGAAAATCATATATTCCCGTTCTGCCTTTGTGACGTGTGAATATTCGCCGCCCTTCACGATGATCGCTAAAACGATGCCGATCACAGTCCAAAGTCCGATCATGATCCATTCCATCTTTCCCAGTCCACCAGACGGGCTGAACGGCAGATACAGACAGATGAACAGGACAGAGGCGATAATTGCCAGAACGCCCATGAACTTGCCCATCGGTGCTTTGAACGGACGATCCAGATTCGGCTCACTGCTCTTTAGCTTAAAGAAGGCGATGGATACGCACAGATATCCTACCACGACACCAAATGAGCTAGCGTCCACAAACCATCCCAAAGCGTTCTTTCCCAGGAAAATAGCTGCGATCCCCAGCACGCCAACTAAGGCTAGAGCCGCTGTCGGTGATTTGTATTTTGGATGAAGCTTCCCAAAGACAGGAGGCAGCATCTTGGCTCTTGCCATAGCGAAGATGATTCTGGAACCGCCCAGGTACATGGCGTTCCAGCTTGTCAAGATGCCGCCGATCCCAGCTACGATTACTAAAGATCCCATGATTTTAGAGCCAAATACGTAGGAGGCCACGTCTGCCACTGGAATGGCGGCATTGTCCGCAAATTCCGCAGGAGCGCCGAAAGCTACGCCTAAGATCATCAAGATGTACCAAATGGCTCCCAAAACAATGGCAAAGATAACCATCTTTCCTACTTGCTTTAGCGGGATGTTCATTTCTTCCACGGACTGCGGGATTACGTCAAAGCCTACGAACATGGCCGGTGCCATCATCAGAACCACAATGATCCCGTTCATGCCATCCTTCATGGCTGGCGCGGCATTGGCGATATCTCCCAGAGTAACGCCGCCCGCGAAGAACACGATGCCGCCAATGACCAAAGCGATCGCAGCGATGGTGTTGAAAATAGCTGTGATCTTCATGCCGAACCAATGGCATCCAATGGTAAAAATTGTCCCTGCAATGGAAATCAAAAGCCATGGCAGAGTCACGTCATATCCCTCGATACTGTATAAGATGCCTGTGTCCGGAATCGGCAGCAGGTATTCCACCGCTGTACCAAAGGCCGGGCCTTCCCAAGCCGCTACTGCGATGTATCCGAAGCACATTGCCCAAGCCGTGACAAAGGCGAATTTATAGCCGCTGGCTCTATACGCGAAAACCAGCTCTCCACCTGCCATAGGCAGCATCGGAGTCAGCTCCGCATAAGCCATGCCAATGATGGAGCAGAACAATGCGCCTACGATAAAGGCGATAATCGCTCCAACTGTTCCCGCAGCCGTCACCCAGCTGCCTGCCAGCATTACCCAGCCCCAGCCTACTACGGAGCCAAAGGCTAATGCCCAGATTTCTCCTCTTCCAAGTGTCTTCGTAAGAGACACTCGCTGTTCTGTATCGTTGTTTTGTGTACTCATTACTTTTTCCTTTCTGAAATAATTGCTATTTGTTCTAGAATGACAAAAACCGACATTTTAACTGGCGCCGACTATATATAGAGCAATATCCGTGCCACTTTGTCACTTTAGCTTGCCACATTTCTTTGGTTTTTGAAAAAGCCTTGAAATTTGGCGGATTTCCATACAATTTTCCAGTCAGTTCAAAAGAATGAGTCTATGAATTTACAGATTAGTCAATTCATATATGGGTTATGATTCGTCTACAATTTAATTTTCATTCAATTTCAAATATTCCTTTATCAGGCCCACTGCGTTTTCATAGTTTTTGTTATTGATCAGCAATACTTTTGTGTCATAGGCCTCGGTCAGCAGGCATTCCGATTGGCAGCCGTTGATCAATAAAACCAGGTCTGCTCTTTCATCAGCTTCCTGCGAATAAAGAAAAAAATCACAAACACCTGACAGCTGCTTTTTAAGGTGTTCATACAGTGATTCTCTATCAAAATAGCAATTGCAGCCACCGCAAAAACGCGTTTCGATTTTGTATGTTTCACTCATTTTATTTCTCCTTTTTTGTCATTATGTCCCAAAATCATGCTGATTTTGATGAATGTTGTTGGAATCGACATTTTCATTTGAATATGTTACAATAAAATTGTCTATTATATCTACAGCCATCGAAGAAAGGAAAGCCTGTTTACAGAAAACAGCCGGAAACAATATGATTTCAACCAGATTTATCACAGACTACTTGAACTTATCTACACCAGAAGGCCAAAAGAACCACGCTGCGCTTGTCAGTGGCTTTAATGATTTTTTTGACTCTTTCGTAGCTGCCGCTAACATGGCGGTCATGGCCGTGGATATGGACCGAAAGATCGTCATCACCAACAGCCTTGCCGCCACGCTTTTGGAAACCTCTGAGGCTAATCTCATTGACCAATATGTGGAAGACGTGCTTCCCAAATCTCCTCTGACCAATGTGATGGCTGGCAATTATAAATCCATCCCCCGTCAATTTGAAATGTTCGGCAGGACCCTTTACGCAGAGCGCACTTTGATCTCCCGCGGACAGACCCCCATTGCGTTAGTCAGCTTTTTCCAAGACATCACCCATATGGAAAAGCGCACAGAACGCCACAAGCAAGCCCGGGAGCAGGAGCTGTTCCTCAATGATATCATTGAAAATTCCTATGACGGCATTTATATCACGGACCGCAGGGGCAAGACCATTATGGTCAACAAAGCTTACGAGCGGATCTCCGGCATCCCCCGGGACACCATCATCGGTGAATACATGAGCAATCTGGTGGCTTCCGGTCTGCTGTCCACCAGCCTGACGGATGAAGTGGTTTCCAGCAAAGAGACTGTGACCCGCACCCAGCGGAACCGCAATGACAAGGAAGTGGTCATCACCGGAAACCCTGTGTTCGATGAAAAGGGCGAAGTGCGTCATGTGATCACCAATGTCCGAGACATTACAGAGCTTGTGAATTTGAACACAAAGCTTGCCGCGGAAATCAGCCGAGCAGATCTGTATCAGGAACAGATCCTTAGAAAAGCCGCAGATGAAAACATTGCTTATGGCAGCCGTGAGTTTGAAAACGTGTTGAACTTGTGCAGCAAGGTTTCCAAAATGGATTCCACGGTCCTGATTTTGGGAGAAACAGGCGTGGGCAAGGAAATCGTGGCTCAGTACATCCATAAACACAGTCCCAGGAAATCCAAACCTTACATCAAGATCAACTGCGGTGCGATCCCGCAAAACTTGTTGGAGTCCGAGCTGTTCGGGTACGTGTCCGGGGCATTTACCGGCGCTAATGCCAAGGGAAAGCCTGGACGGTTTGAACTAGCGGACACTGGAACCCTGTTTTTAGACGAGATCGGTGAACTGCCTCTGAATCTGCAGGCCTCCCTGCTCCGTGTCCTGCAGGACAGTGAGATCACCCGTATCGGTGACTCTAAAAGCAAAAAAGTGGACGTGCGCATCATCACTGCCACCAATCGGAACCTGGAATCCATGATCCGAGACGGGTTGTTCCGCAGTGATTTGTATTACCGGCTCAATGTGGTTTCCATCAACATCCCGCCTCTTCGAGAACGAAAGCTTGATATTCCGCCTCTTGCGGAAAAAACCATTCAAGATCTGAATCGAAAATACAATACCAAGAAGAGCTTGTCTTCTGACTTTGTGCGGCTGCTCACAGAACACAGCTGGCCTGGGAACATACGAGAGCTAAAAAACTTTATTGAAAAGCAGTTCGTCCTCTCGGACAGCGATGTGATCGATGCCGCGATTTCCTCTAACATGCCCGAAACAGCAAAAACCACTCTGGTTTCAAAGGAATCCGCAGAAGGACCCACTGAACTCCCTACTTATGAGGAAGCCCGCAGCACCATGGAGCGCGATTTGTTCAGGAGGGCCATGGAACAAGGAAAATCCACTTATAAAGCAGCCGCCTTGCTAGGCATGAGCCAGTCCACGTTTTTCAGGAAATACAAGGAGGTGTTCCCAAAAGAAGCACGGTAGCCACTGCTGCTTCTTGTTCCTGCGCCAAAGGCTTTCTTTGCTGCTTTGATCAATATCATGTGCCCGCAAGCAGGATTTCCCGTATATGAAAGAGAAAGCTGTTCCCAAAATCGGGGACAGCTTTTCTCTTTGAAAGGATTCGTCAAACCATGTGTTTAGTTATTTTCTGCCTTATATTTTTCCAGTGCTTCAATGAGTTTTGGAATGATCACTTTCACGTCGCCTACGATTCCCAGATCAGCTACATCAAAGATGGCTGCTGTGTCGTTCTTGTTGATGGCGATGACGCATTCGGAGCTTTCCATACCAGCGATGTGCTGGATCGCTCCGGAAATTCCGCAAGCCATGTACAGTTCTGGACGAACGGTCTTTCCTGTCTGTCCAACCTGTCTGGCCTTTTCGATCCATCCAGCGTCTACGTTTGCTCTGGAAGATGAAATTTCGCCGCCCAGCAGGTCAGCTACTTTCTGCAGTTCTTTGTAGTAGTCCGCGGAACCGATTCCTCTTCCTCCGGAAACCAGAACTTTTGCTTCTGTGATATCTACGGCTTTCTTCGTATCTCTCACAACTTCCTTGATCTTTACGTTCATGTCTTCTGGTCCGAATTCAACTTTCAGTTCTTCGATTTCACCTTTTTTGCCAGGCTGTGGGTCCAGCTTTTTCATAACGCCAGGACGAACGGTGGCCATCTGCGGTCTGTGATCCGCGCAGCGAATGGTTGCCATTACGTTTCCTCCGAATGCCGGTCTGGTCATCTTCAGCGTCTTGTCATCCATTCCCAGTCTCTTTTCGATGGATTCTGTGTCAGCTGTGGATGTTGCCTTCAGGAATTCAAAGTATTTTTCCATGTCAATATCCAAGTGCGTGCAGTCTGCTGTCAGTCCGGTGTGGATCCTCGCGGCTACTCTTGGCGCCAGGTCTCTGCCAATGGCTGTTGCTCCGAACAGTACGATGTTCGGGTCATATTCTTTGATCACTTTTGTCAGTGCTTTTGTGTATGGTTCTGTCACGTATTCTGCCAGCATCGGGTCTTCTACCACTACGACTTTGTCAGCTCCGGCTTCGATGACTTCTTGGGCTTTGTCTTTGATCTTGTCGCCCATCAGCACCCCGATGACTTTTTCATCCAGCTCTGCGGCCAGTTTCGTCGCTTCTCCAAGGAGCTCCATCGTCACTTTGGCGATTTCGCCGTCTCTCTGTTCCGCGATTACATATAAATCTTTGCTCATTTTCCTTGACTCCTCCTCACCTATATGATGTGTCTTTCTTCCATCTTCGCTATGATCGCGGCAACCGCTTCATCCGGTGTCACTTCAAGCTTCGTTCCTGCTCCCTTAGCCATCTTACCGAAGGATGTCACTACTTTTGTAGGGGATCCGTTCAGTCCGATATGGTCTGGGTTCAGGTCGTTTTTCAGGTCGTCGAAGCCCCATACCTTGATTTCTTTTTCATAAGCATCGATGATTCCGCCTGCGTGCATGTATCTTGGTTCTGCCAGTTCCTGCAGAGCTGTCAGCAGACATGGTGTCTTCACTTCAATGATGTGATGGCGGTCTTCGTACTGTCTCTTTACTGTCAGGACATCTCCATCGATTCCGATTTCTTCTGTGTAGGATACCTGCGGGATTCCCAGGTTTTCTGCGATCTGCGGTCCAACCTGAGCAGTGTCTCCGTCAATAGCCTGCCGCCCTGTGATCACGATGTCATATCCGATCTTCTTCAATGCCGCTGAGATGATGATGGCTGTCGCGCAAGTATCGGAGCCGCCGAATTCTCTTGCTGACAGCAGGTGTGCTTCATCGCAGCCCATTGCCAATGCTTCTCTCAGTGCCACATCTGCCTGTGGAGGTCCCATGCATACGACTGTTACTGTTCCGCCTACTTTTTCTCTCAGCTGCAGTGCTGCTTCGATTCCTGATTTGTCATCGTGGTTGATGATGCTTGGCACTCCTTCACGGATC
>CAJTYS010000048.1 GCA_910583765.1 uncultured Eubacteriales bacterium
ACATTTACAATCCGTGGTCCATCGTGAATTATTTGGACACAGGGGAGTTGGGCCTTTATTGGGCCAATTCCAGTTCCAATGACTTGGCAGGAAAGCTGGTTCGAGAAGGCAGTAAGGCGGTGAAACAGGACTTCGAGACGCTGCTGCGGGGCGGAACGGTGGAAAAAGAGATTGACGAGCAGATCGTGTACGCTGAACTGGACGGAGACGAGACAGCCATCTGGAGCTTGCTTTTGGCCAGTGGGTATTTGAAGGTGGCCGACCGAGAAGACGGCCTGGACGAGACACAATACGAATTGGCACTGACTAACAAGGAAGTCCGGCACATGTTCCGTTCCATCGTGCGGGGGTGGTTCCGAAAGGGTTCCAACAGTTACAATGACTTCATAAAGGCGCTGCTTGCCGATGACCTGGAAGCCATGAACGAATACATGAACGATGTCGCCTTGTCCACTTTCAGCAGCTTCGACACGGGGAAAAAACCATCAAACGCCGAACCTGAGCGATTCTATCATGGCTTTGTTCTGGGTTTGATGGTAGAGTTGTCTGGCAGATACACATTGACATCCAATCGGGAGAGCGGATTCGGCAGATACGATGTGATGCTGGAACCGCTGAACATGGAGGATGACGCCATGATTCTGGAATTCAAAGTGTTTCAGCCAAGGAAAGAAAAGAATCTGGAAGACACGGCGCGGGCGGCCCTGGCTCAGATCAAAGAAAAGCGGTATGCCGCGGCGCTGGAAGCCAAAGGCGTTCCGGGGGAAAAGATACGAAAATACGCCTTTGCGTTTGAGGGCAAGCAAGTGTTGATCCAGGAAGGGTGACAAGAATAAAACCAGACGCACGATGATAAAAGCCGGCAATTTTGCCGGCTTTTATCGTGGCAGGATTAACCAGTAACAGCTCTGCGGCGAATGCCGGACTCTGAACACAAAACAGGATTGACTGTGGTTGTGGATGGTGATATAATAAATAATATTAAAATATATTTTAAAATACATAAAAATAAAGAAAAACAACAATGCGCAGATAGGAGAGTAAAATGAATTTTAATCATGGAACCGCGATTGTGACAGGCGGAGCAAAAGGCAATGGCTTGGGAATGGTAGAAGCCCTGGCAGAAAACAATGTGAAGGTAGCTGTGTTCAACCGGCATGACCCCAGGGAAATCGTAGAAAAACTGCGTTCCCAGGGAAAAGACACCATCGGCTTCGCATGCGACATTGCCGATGACGCAAGAGTCAGAGCCTGCGTGGAAGAAACTTATAAGG
Source organism: uncultured Eubacteriales bacterium (assembly GCA_910583765.1). Lineage (GTDB taxonomy): Bacteria > Bacillota > Clostridia > Peptostreptococcales > Anaerovoracaceae > Hominibacterium. The sequence continues at coordinate 1,275 of CAJTYS010000048.1, forward strand.
TCTTTGGGAGCATTGATATCCTGGTCAATAACGCTGGCGTGCTGTGCTACAAGCCGCTCCTGGAAATGACGGATGCGGAGCGGGACTATCAGCTGGATGTTAACATTAAAGGCACCTGGAACGTGACAAGAGCAGTGCTGCCTCATATGCTGGAAAACAATTATGGAAGGATCGTGACCGTTTCCTCAGTAACAGGAGAATACGTGGCAGATGCGGGCGCAGCGGGATACGGCACTAGTAAAGCGGCCTTAGTGGGCTTTGGAAAATGCGTTGCCATGGAGTTCGCGGGAAAAGGGATCACCTCAAATATTATTTGTCCGGGATTTATCAGGACCCCTATGGTGGAAAGCATGGCAGCGGAGGCCAACCCGTCTGATCCTGAGGCGGAGCTGTCTTTTTACGGTAAAGGAATACCCATGGGAAGGATCGGAAGGCCCAAAGACTTGGGCGCGCTAGTCGCATATCTGTGCAGCGAAGAGTCAGAATTCATGACCGGCACGTCAATCGTCATAGACGGAGGCTGTGTGCTCCCGGAATCAAAGGTCTTATAGCAAATGGCAGTGAAAAATACACATAGCGGAAAGCGAAAAAAGGAGGAACCATGATTTCATTAAAAGGAAAAAACGTGATCATCACAGGTGGAATGACCATGCATTGATCACAAAAAACGAGTCACCTGATAAAGGGAGCCGCGCTTGGCATGGAACGCGGGACTCCCTTTTTAAATATCCTTGGCATGTGAATTGTATATGAATTTCGTCGCATTGAATTGGCCACGGTATTCTTTGGGGGAAATACCGAATTTTTTTTTGAATTGGCTTCCAAAATAGCTGGAATTGTTAAAGCCGCTGTCAAAGCCGACCTCAGCGATCGGATCATTCGTTTCAATGAGTCTGGAAGCGGTGCGGGCCAGTCGGTAATCCCTCAGATAATCAATAGGCGTTTGATCGATCACATCGCGAAAGCATCGGAAGCATTCGCTTTTACTGATGTTGGCGGAATGACAGATATCCTTTATTGTGATTCCTTTCTCATAATTATCATGTATAAACGAGAGCATGTCCCACATCCTGTTTTGGCGTATCCGAGAATTTGGCGAAGCGGCATTGTCGCCATCAGACAGGGGCAGGATTTTTAAAAGGCATCTCCATGCGTAACAGATGGTTTCAATGCAATGCAATTCCCAATCGTCCTGAGACACATCAGAAGAGAAGAAATCAAAAAGGCGGGTTAAAAGCTCGCCCTCGATCGGTTCATCAGGAGAAAAGAAGACTCCGGGCTGATTTGATTGGAGAACAGGGAGGACCGTGTTCTTATAAATCGTTCCCAGAGGCTGGAAGTTAAAAAACAAATCAGCAAAAGAAAGATTCTTTGATTCCGTGTTTGGGGAAAGAGCTTTCATGTTATGTAATGCTTTTGTGTTGAAAAAAGCACCTGACCCCTTACCAATGACCCTGGTGATCTTCGTCCCGTTTTCATGTATGGACGCGCATTCCAGCCGTCCGTTCAGCACCACGAGAAATTCCAGCTCCTTGTGCCAGTGAAAGGGAATTTCATGGTTGATGAGCAGATCGTAATTATCATAGCAGCACCACACGGGAAGAGAATCGGTGATATATCTGACATCCTCCATAAAATTTTCATTTAAACGCATCTCGTACATAAGTCACCTCCGCTGATCCAGCCACGCCATTGACATGATTATACCACGCTTATGGTAGAAATGACACAGTTTGGGAATATATTTATATTTTATGGAATGATAATGATTTTATTGATAGGGATTTCAGATTATGATAAAAGCAGTAAAAGTCATTTCTCATACAGCTCTGATAAGCTGAATGTTGTTGAAGGGAGTAGCATTATGGAAAACAAATGTGGATGTGGGGCAAATGCGGAAAGCGTAAGCAAAGAAAAATGGACAAAGGGTTCGACAGAGCGGGTGAACAGGCTGCGAGACGCTTATTGGCGGAACAAGCCGACCATTGACACGGAAAGAGCGGTGGTGTATACCAGGACCTATAAAGAAAACGAAGCAAAAGACACGATCATCACTAGAGCCATGGCCTTTTACAATTACATGTCAGAGAAAACAGTGAAAATACAGGATGATGAGCTTTTGATCGGCACTTATGGCAAAAAGCCGCGAGCCGCCATATTGTGCCCGGAGATCTTTATCAAATGGGTAGAGGATGAACTGGACACCATGCAAACGAGACCGCAGGATCCATACGTGATCACAGAGAAGGACAAACGGATTCTGCGGGAAGAAGTGATCCCTTACTGGAAAGGCCGCACAATGGAAGATTATTATATTGAAAATCTTCCGCCTGATGCCAAGTCGATCGCTTTTAACACAGGTGTCGTAATGGGCGAAAATAAATCTCAGGCAGGCGGCGGCGAGTTCGCGGCCGGATACGGCAACATTGTTTTTAAAAAAGGGTTCAAGGGAATATATGAAGATTGTAAGAAAAGGCATGATGCTTTGGACCCCGAAGATATATCGACCTACGAACAGAGGCGATTTTACGAAGCGGTCATGATCATCTGCCGAGCCGCAAAGGTACAGTCCGACAGATACGCCCAGGAAGCCAGACGTCTGGCGGTGGAGACGGAAAATGAAGGGCGGAAGGCCGAGCTCCTTAAAATCGCCGCGGTTTGCGACAAGGTTCCTTGGGAGCCGCCGACAACGGTTCATGAGGCGTTCCAGAGTATCTGGTTCACACAGCTGATGATCTGGACTGAAGAAAACGCGACTGCGTTTACGATTGAGAGGATCGACCAGATCTTGTACCCGTTTTACAAAGCAGATAAAGCTGCGGGACGGATCGATGATCTGCGTACGCAGGAGCTGTTTGATTGTCTGTGGCTCAAAATATCAGAGATCGTGTACACAATTTCGGAATATGCCTCAGAAATATTTTCGGGATATCAACCTTACCATGGAGTATCCTGCGGCGGCTGCGATGAGAATTTCAAAGACGCGTCAAACGAGCTGTCCTACATGGTGCTTCAGGCAACGGCCAATACGCAGATGCACTGCCCAACTGTCAATGTGCGGGTGAATCAGGATACTTGCGAAGCCTTCATGATGGCCATCGCTGACCTGGTTGAACTGGGGACCGGCCAGCCGGCCATATTCTTTGATGAAACTGCTTTTGAAATATTGAAGAGAAACGGCGTGGCCCAGGAGGACATCTGGAACTGGTGCGTGGCGGGCTGCGTGGAACCGCAAATACCGGGCAAAATGAATTGCTGGGTCGAGGGCGCCAGATTTAATTATGCCACGGCCATTGAATGGACGCTGTACAATGGCATGAGCAAAATCCTTGGCAGAAGGATTGGATTGGAAACAGGAGATCCCCGAAAGTTTTCCACGTATGAAGAGTTTGAAGCGGCTTGTATCAAGCAGATGGCTCATATGATAAAGGCGGCCTGTCAGAGCGCTCAGGTGTGCCAGAGAGCCCATATGCTCAAGCTTCCTACGCCTGTGAGATCAGCTCTCTGCGAGGGCTGCGTGGAAGAAGCCCGTGACGCGCACGCGGGCGGCGGCAAGTATTATATCGGGCCGGGGATCGAATCCACGGGATTGACTGATCTGGCAGATGGTATGGCCGCGGTCAAAAAACTTGTCTTTGAAGACAAGGAGATCACCATGGACGAGCTCATAACAGCGCTGGACGCGAATTTTGAAGGGTATGAAGATATCAGACAACTACTGATCAACGGGGCGCCAAAGTATGGAAACGATGATGATTATGTGGATTTAATCGCCGCTAAGATGTGCGATTTGTCATGTGACATGTGCGAATCCTATAAGAGCGCGGTGTCAGATTCTCATTTCCTCAACGGCGTTGTGCCTTCCATATCCAATGTGCCTTGTGGAGCCGCTACATGGGCGCTGCCAACGGGGAGAAAAGCTACGCTTCCTTTATCAGACGGCATCTCTCCATTCCCGGGATATGATAAGCAGGGGCCGAGTGCGGTGATCAAGACCATCGGAAAGCTGGACCATGTGAAAAACGGAGTTGGAACCCTGCTGAACATCAAGCTTAGCCCAAGCCTGATCGCTTCTGACAATGACAAGAAAAACTTTATTCAGTTGCTGCGGGCAGAGGCGATGCTGGGCGGGTATCATGTGCAGTTCAACGTGGTGAGCACTGAAACCTTAAGAAAAGCGCAGGCAAGCCCAGGAGATTACGCGGACCTTTTGGTAAGAGTGGCAGGATACAGCGCGTATTTCGTGGAATTAAGACCGGATGCGCAGGAAGCGATCATCGCTAGAACAGAAAATAGTGCTTGGTAATAAAATTTAATTAATAAATTAGTAAAAGTAAGATAAAAACCGGTGAAGCTATGGGAAAAACATGGAATGCCGGTTTTTGCATATTTTTTTGAAAAATTGAAAAGATTATAAATGTTGAAATATCAATATTATATCCGTTTTCCGGACTCGTGTGGATAAATTAGCGGGTTGACATGAGATGGAGACATCTATTATAATTAAACTAAACAAAAGTGATATATAAAATGTTAACATAAAATAAAAAATATTGCGCAATGATAATATGTCACGATTGTTGCAGTCTGATTCTATAGAAAGGAAAAAATCTAATGAGCGTAGAAAAAACACTGAGAGAAGAAACGAAGCTGGCAAAAGTCTATGACGTGAAAGCTGATTCCTTCGAGGAATTCTTTGACGCGGAGCTGGAAGAGAGACTACGTGAAATCGAAGAATATGGCCCCTGGTCAGAAAAGCAGATGACACCCTTTATCAGCCACAAGCAGAATATACCGATGTATGTTATCTTTGGCATTTGCTTTGCTGCGCATTTGTGGGCTTGGTTCACAGTGCCTCACTAATTTGTGTATTTAGTAGTTGTTTATGTATGTTAGGAGTATGGATATGGAAAAAGGAAAAAAGACGGTTTATCATTTAAAAACTCCACAGGGCAGCAGGAGGATCGACCCAGAGCAAAGCAAGCTGCCTATTACACCAAAAGAACATCATTTGGGATATTGGGCTATGATGGCTCTGATGACCGCGGGAGCCATCGCTTCGTGGGCATTTGTAACCGGCGGTTCCATCGGGGTGCTGGTGCCGCTAAAATATGGTTTTCCAGCCGCATTGGTGGGATGTACGGTGACCATCGGTCTGATCGCTTATGGATGTGTTACTTACTGCCGGTTCGGAACGGACATGTCCGTGACCGGGCGTTCCACATGGGGACACATTGGTGCGCCTGTGATGATCATCGGACTTGGATTCGTATCGACTTATGGATGGGGCTCTCTTCCCATTGTAATGCTTGGCAAGTCCACGTCACAGATTTTGCAAGATGTAGGATTCGGGGGGGGGGCGGACTTTTTACAAGTTGGCAGCTCTACTCCTGCATTGCGCTGGCGATCGGCCTGTTGATCACATACTACGGGACAACGATCATCGACCAGTTCACTAAGGTGGCCGCTCCGGTCGTTGTGCTCCTAATTATCTTTATCTGTGTAGTGCTTATAAAGGATTTTGGCTTTAGTGAAAGTGTCAATACTGCGCCAGCAGGCGTGGAAACAACCAGAAGGAACTACATGCTCGCTGTGGAGGTTGCCTGCGGTGTTGGTTTCTCGTGGCCGTTTCTGTTCTCAGCTTATACGAAACCTGCTTTGTCTGAAAACGCGGCATATACGCCAACTGTCATTGGTTCGGGTGTGATTTGGGCCATCTGCTGCATTGCGCCAGCCATCACTAGCGCCTTGACAGGTGAGTCGGATCCGGTCATTGCGCTTTCGCAGATTGGCGGCGGATATGCGATTATCTGGCTGGTTATGCTTACGATCGCAAATTTGAGTTCTGTAATGATTAATCCGTATTTCTTGTCATGTTCGCTCAATGCGATGTTTCCAAAACTCAAATGGAGGACATGCGTACTGGTGCAGTGCCTGTATCTGGTACCGATTTTCTTCCCGATTTTCTATGACAGATTCGGCACGGTCATCAGCTTTATCGGTATTGTGGAAGCCACGGCGGGCTGCATCTGGGCTTTAGACTACTTCCTAAACAAAAGGATTAATCTCAGGCACTGTTATGCGACAGGAGAGCGCAGAAAGCAGAGCGCTTACTGGTATGTATGCGGATTCAATCCGTGCACATGGGGCGGCCTGATCGTTGGTTCCGCATTCGGCTTTATACACTATAACCCGTGGACGGGAGCGATCCGGTTTGGCATGCTATTTGACTTTTTAGGGGCTATGATCCCGGCGGCCATCGTAGGCACCATCGTATATTTCATTCTTTATACAGCGACTCAGAAAAAATGGAGACAAGCTTTGGATATGCATATGACGGTTGAAGAATATGCGAAACAGAAACATATCGCATAAATGTCCCAGTATGAAATGATATATGAAAAACGATGCTTGTTAGATGAAAGCATCGTTTTTCTTGTTGTTTTAGATGATTTTTTTTACGATAGATATGCCGCTGGTCGTGTTAGCAAGCGTGATATTAATGATACCATTGATCAGAAAATCTTCCATATCCGAAATGAATTCAAAATCCGGGGCAAGCACTTCAGGGATGCTGCTCTGACATTTATGGATGATGACATCGCTTAATTCTGCAGTGAGTCCAGTGCCAGTAAGGACGATTTTACTGGGATTGATGATGGATATGATAGCGGTCAACGACGTGGTCAGTGCGCTAATAAGAAATTCATCCTTTGACAGATCCGTAAGAGTTTCCTCTCGTTTGGTGCCACTGGAAATGAAACTGATTTCTCCAGCCATGCTCTGATCTCCTCTGACCAGCTGTCCATTTATGATGATCCCGGACCCTATATACATGTTTTTGGGGGCAAGGACGATAGCTAGTGATTTGTTATCAAGCTGTGGGGTTGCTTTATAATACCCCAAGGCGATCAGTTCGGTCAGTCCTTCAACGCTGACTTTCAAATCATATTTTAATGACAGGCTCTTTTCTAGCTCAACTCCCACTAGTTCGTCAATGTCGCAGACATGGACAGTGCCATTATAGCTTTTCCCGGGGATGGAAACAGTGATAGCCTTGATGTTCGGATAGCTTTGGATCAGTGAATCTAAAATGGACTCTATATTGTCTTGGGAAATGGAATCGAATTCAGATGTCTGTTCGCTGATGATTTCTCCAAAGGAATTGGCTACGATAGATTTAATGGACTTGATATTTGATTCATAAAAAATACAAAGACAGGCGATCTGTATATAATTTTCGCTGTATTCGTATCTGTGCGCCGGCCTGCCTCCGCTGGAAGCCTGCAGTTCCCGTTCAAAAATTTCTCCGCTCCGCAGCATATCTTTCATGATATTGCCGCAAGTAGCGATGCTGAGACCGGTGGAATCGGCGATTTCATTCCTTGTCGCAATTCTTATCTTTCTAAAACAAGAACGCACGAGCTCCGTGTTCGTTTCCTTTACAATTGTCGTGTTATTGATGATTCTCTTCGCTTTTTTCATGATCAGTAGTCGATAGTCTGTAATAGTATCGAATTTGCCTCCTAATTGAAAATAGTACAATAAAACTTCAATCAATATATCACATTGTTCCCGAGAAATCCATGTTTTTTATCACGAAATATAATTAAAAAAATATTGAAAATAGTAAAAATAAGTGTTATTATAAATAGAAATCAAAACAAAGCACAAGAAAGAAGAGGTGTGGTCATGGAAAGAAAAATAAGATTTGCCCAGTTTGGTTGCGGGAAAATGGGCGTTCATACAGCGAGATTCGCTATGGAAAAGGGTGCGGAACTTGTGGCGGCACTGGATGTGAATCCGGCGATCATTGGCAAAGACGCGGGCGCGCATTTTGGAATCGCTGATACAGGAGTTAAGATTTCAAATGTATCGGAGGCTGACCGTGTTTTCAAGGAAACGATGCCAGATGTGTGCGTCATTACCACAATGAGTTTGATGAAGGATGTGAAAGAAGCCATGCTGGTCTGCGCCAGGAATGGAGTAAATGCCATTACCACTTGCGAGGAGGCGATTTTTCCCTGGAATTCCTCTCCTGCTATAACTGCGGAAATAGACGCGGTAGCGAAAGAGCATAACTGCACGATCACAGGAACGGGCGGCAATGAAACCCAGTACGCGGGCATATTTGGCCTTTATGGTGGAGCGACTCCCAAGACTGATAAAATCGTAGCTAAGGCCCAGTACAACGTTGATGATTACGGTATAGCGCTGGCCAAGGGCCACGGCGTGGGCCTTACTGCAGAAGACTTTGAAAAAGAAATCGCTGCCGCTGATCATATATCAGAGGAAGAACGGCAGGCCTTGATCGAAAAGGGTGAATTCCTGCCATCCTATGTGTGGAACACTAACGGATGGATCTGCGATTACCTGGGGCTGACGGTGAAATCTCAGGTTCAAAAATGCGTCCCGAAGTTTGCGGACAAGGATATTTTCTCTAAGACCCTGGATCGGGTGATCCCTGCGGGAGAAGCCATTGGCATGGGCGCTGTCTGCGTTACGGAAACCGAAGAAGGCATAACCATCGAAGCGGAATGCGTGGGCATCGTGTATGATGAAAAGGATGAAGACGTGTACACGTCACTGACTTGGGGGACTCCGGATACGGATATTACTGTAAAAAAACCGGATACCGTTGAGATGACCTGCGCTACGATTGTTAACAGGATTCCTGACGTGATAAACGCCAGGCCGGGCTATGTGACCACGAGCCAAATGCCTGTCCTAAAATACAGGGCAAAAGAGCTGAACCAATATTGCAATTGCTGAATCATTGATATACTTGAAAAAGGGCCCGCACAAATGCTGAGATTTTGTGCGGGCTCTTTTCAATTCCATGTTGCTTGCGTTTTACCGGCAATATCCTTTGCCCATGTCGTCCGCAGCGAGCATCGCCTGATAGATGTTAACTGCTGAAACAGGAAAAGGCATGTTTTTAAAAGCCCCTTCTGCGGCCGCCTCAGCAACAGGCTTTGTCGATGGTTTCCAAATAAAAAATGATAAAACTATAACAAAGGTATTTACTTATAGTCCATTTAAAGATATAATTATTAAAACAATAATCATAATATTTATTTTAATGAAAAATTTATTTGTCAAGGAGGTAAACATGAAGAAAGTAACGGTTGTTGGTTGTGGAGTGATGGGCAGCGCGCTGATCAACGCATTGATGAAAGCTGGTTTTGAGGTGACCATTGTCGATCTCAATGAGGAAGCCGCTGAAAAATTTGTAAAGCAGGGAGCTCATTATGCATCTGACTTAAGTGAAGCGACAGATGTTGACTGCATTGTCTTGAATCTTCCCACTCATGAAATCGCCAGAGCGGTTGTCGCTGGTGCGGATGCGGATAAATTGAAAGGAAAGACGCTGGTCAACACGACGACCTCATCACCTAGTGAAGTTCTCGATATGGACCAGCTCTGCGCTGGACTGGGAATCGTTTATCTTGACGCGAAGATCGAAGTCTATCCGGGAGACATCGGCACGCCTGCGGGATATCTGGTGTATTCCGGCAGCGAGATGGCGTTCAATGAGACAAAGCCAGCGCTGGAAGCCTTTGGGAAGGCCGTTTATCTGGGCGAGGACGTTGTTGGAGCCAGCGTTACGGACCTGGCGGTGCTGCAGGTGCACTTTACAGCGATCGCAGGTCTTGCCGAAGCTGCGGCGTTTTGCATTAAAAACAACTATTCTGTTCAGAAATTCGTGGATCAGACCCGCGAGATCCTGCCAATCATGCTGGAAGGAAATTTGCGCTCTTTTGGCGAAGAGCTGGCGGACTATCAGGGTACCTTTGAGGATGCGAGCGAATGCACTTTAAATATAGAGGCCACGGCAGAGGAAACCATTATCAAGGCCCTGAATGAAGCGGGAGTGAAGACTCCTTGCGGAGATTCCGTGCTCAAGCTGTTCAAAGACGGCATCCAAAAGGGAAACGCTGGCAAAAATGTTTGCTCTATAGTGAATGAGTTGATTTAACGAAGCGACTAATCACATAAAATGTAAATGGCGGCCGGAATAGGCCGCTGTTTATGTTTCAGAAGCAGGGGCTGCTGCAGTTAGTTTGCCGTTTGAATAGAAAAAATGTCAGAAATTTAACTAAATGTAGTTGACATTTGGAATATTTAAATATATACTTACAATAAGAGTTATGCAAAGTGTATATTTAAAGATTTTAAAGATGATGATTCTATTTAAGGAGGTAAAAACCATGGGCAGCGCGACATGTAAAGAAAAGAAATCAAGACTATACGCCAATGCCAATACGGAGAAGTTGAAAGACAGAGGATGCAATGAAAGAGTGCAAAGATTAAGGCGTCAGTTCTTTCAGAATATCCCAACCTTTACAGCGGAAAGAGCCGCTTTGATCACCAAGGTATTTAAAGAAACGGAAGGGCAGCCGTGGATCCTTCGCAGAGCCAAGTTCTTTGCGGAATACTGCGCCACAAAGCCCATTGTCATACAGCAGGATGAGCTGATCATAGGCAACAACTCTCCAATGAATCGGGGAGTGAACGGATATCCCGAAACAAACTACGAATGGGAAAATGATCTGGATACCTTTGAAACCAGAGAAATCGACCCTTTACGGACAACGCCGGAAGTAATCAAAGAATACAGAGAAGAAATTTTACCATACTGGCACGGAAGATCGCTCAGAGCGCACTGCCAGGGGCATATGCCTGAATGGGTAAGGGAGCTGGCCACAGGATCAGACCTAATCGATGCTGAAATCAAGCAGTCCTATGGATGGGGACACGCGCACCCGGGTTATGGCACCATCTGGGTACGTGACGGGTTCAAAGGCATCCAGGAGAGAGCCCTGACGCAAATGGAAAAGATCGATTATGAAAAGCCGGGAGACATGAAGCATATGGAACTGCTCCAGGCCGCAGTGATCTGCTGCGATGCGATGAGAGTGTTCGGGCAAAGACATGCTGCGGAATGCCGCAGACTGGCACAGCTGGAAACTAATGAAGAAAGAAAAGCGGAATTGAACAGGATGGCCGCGGTGTGTGACCGGGTTCCGTGGGAACCGCCAAGGAACTTTCACGAAGCGCTCCAGGGAATCTTTTTCTGTCAGGTGGGATCAATCATGGAGCAGAGCGGCGCTGCCTGCGGCGTAGGAAGATTAGACCAGTATCTCTACCCATTCTACCAGCAGGATATCGCTTCTGGAGCGGAAACCAGAGAATCAGCGTTAGAAAAAATCGAATGTTTCTTCATTAAAGAAGGTGAAAACATTCAGCTGAACGATAATGGCACTGCTGAGTTCTTTGGCGGGTACACCTACTTTATGGCCCTGAACATCGGCGGCATCACGCCTGATGGAAAAGATGCGGTCAATGATCTTACTTATATGATGCTGGATGCGGAAAATGACATCCGCCTTCAGAATCCGAATCTGGTGGCTCGCATGAATCAGAAAAACCCTGAGGAGTATTACAAAAGGGTCGCTGAAATGGTCCGTGAAGGCACAGGATTTCCACAGGTGCACAATGATGAGGTGGGTATCCAGCAGATGCTCCTTTGTGGAACCACAATAGAAGAAGCCCGTGATTATGAAGTGGAAGGCTGCACGGAAAGCTTGATAAACGGAAAGATGTGGAAATACAGCGACGCGGGGCAGGTCAATATGCCGGCAGCCATTGAAATGGTCCTGAACAGAGGTTACTGTACGTACGCACAGAACGCCGGAAAGAAGAGGGGCGTGGATACCGGAGCATTGGAAGATTTAAAGACTTATGAAGATTTTGAAAAGGCCGTGTTCGCCCAGCTGCACCATCTGATCTATGTCCTGATGATCGCCAACAGGTATGCGCAGAGAGCCCATGAAGAGGCCCAGGGATATCCTTACACCAACTGCCTGTACGAAGGCCCTTTTGAAAAGGGACGCGAATACGCCGCGGGCGGAGCCAAATACGCCACAGGATTTTCGCCGTCCTGTGTAGGTCTCGCGGATATCGCCAACTCCCTAGCCGCAGTGAAAATGATGGTTTATGAAGAAAAACAGCTGACCTTGGAGGAAATGGCGGAGCTGTGCAGAACGAACTTTGAAGGCAAAGAAAACGTGCGTCTCATGCTAGTGAACAAGGTGCCGAAATATGGAAACGATGATTCATACGTAGATGAACTGGCAAGACACGTGGCTGACTTTCTTGTGAAAGACATTGAAACCCACTATGACATCTATGGAAACAAGTGTCAGAGCTCCATGTATCCGGTAGCCGCCAATACGCCTCTGGGCAAGGCCATAGGCGCGCTTCCGTCAGGAAGAAAAGCGGGAGTCCCTCTGGCGGATGGCATATCACCGTCACAAGGCACGGACAAATCCCCGACAGAGGTCATCAAGTCCGTGACAGCTTACGATCATGTAAAGCATCTGAACGGAAATCTTCTGAACATGAAGTTTAGCCCATCAACGCTGGCCGGAGACCTGGGCGTGAAACGCTGGGTATCCCTGCTCAAGACATTCTTTGACATGGGTGGATGGCACCTGCAGTGTAATGTGATCGGAGATGAAACATTAAAGGACGCGCAGAAACATCCTGACGAATATCCAGATCTCATGGTAAGAGTGGCCGGCTACAGCGCTTACTGGAACGCGCTTTGCACAGAAACGCAAAACGAAATCATCAGCCGCCATGCGCATAATTTTTAAAGGAGGATACGAGCATGGAAAAAATTGATAGATCAGGTTGGAACCACGGTTGCACGCAGCGCATTAATATGCTGCGAGATGCGTATTTCGCGAACGAACCGGAAATCGACACAGAGCGGGCAGTGTCATACACAAAGACTTATAAAGACACGGAAGGACAGCACATCTCTGTGAGAAGAGCAAAAGCTTTATATAACTATTTCGCGGAAAAGACCATTGACATTCAGCCAGGCCAGCTGCTCGCGGGCACATACGGTAAAAAACCGCGGTCCGCAGTGGTGAACCCCGATGTTTCCTGGAGCTGGGTGGAAGCTGAGCTGGACACCATTTCCACAAGAGAGCAGGACCCTTACTTCATGTCAGAAGAAGACAAGAAAATCCTCAAAGAGCAGGTGTTCCCTTACTGGAAAGGCAAATCCGCACAGGACTATTTTTATGCGAATATTGATGAAAAGGACACAAAGCTGGTGACCGAAACTTCCATCATATCAGCAGTGCATTCTGAAACCGGCGTTGGCGAAATGGTGCCTAACTATGGCGAGCATCTATTTGTCAAAGGTTTTAAAGGCATCCAGGAGGACGCGGAGAAACAACTGGCGAACATGGATCGCTATGACGGCCAGCGGTATGACAAGCAGAAATTCTATGAAGCGATCATTATCACCTGTAAAGCGGTAAAGCTGCAGAGCGATCGGTACGCGGAAAAAGCAAGAGAGCTGGCGGCAAAGGAAGGCGATCCCAAAAGAAAAAAGGAACTGGAAGAAATCGCGGAAATGTGCGGCAGAGTGCCTTATGAATCTCCGAGGACATTTGCCGAAGCCGTGCAGTTCGTATGGCTGTCAATGGTGATGCTCTGGACTGAGGAAAACGGCACGGCCATCTGCATCGACAGGCCGGACCAGTACCTTTACAAATTTTATAAAGCCGATAAAGAAGCGGGGATCCTCGATGATGTGAAGGCCCAGGAATTGATCGAATGCTTGTGGCTGCACATGGCGGAGATCATTTACTTTATTTCCGATGATTCCTCAAGATACTATGCGGGATATCAGACATTCCACGGCCTCACTTTATCAGGCTGCGACGCAGAAGGCAACGATGTGACCAACGAGCTCTCCTATATGATGATCCAGGCGACCATGGATCTGAGAATGCATTCGCCTACCACAAACGTGAGAATCACGCCAAAGTGCCCGCAGTCCTTTAAAGACAAGGTCCTTGATTTGGTAGAATTGGGAACAGGGCAGCCAGCGATCTATTTTGATGACACGGCCTTCGGAATCATGGAGAGAAAGGGCTGCACCGCAGAAGACTCAAAGCGTTGGTGCGTTGGCGGCTGCGTGGAACCACATATTCCTGGAAAAACCCACAGATGGAACGAAGGCGGAAGATACAGCTACGCGAACGCGGTCGAGTGGGTATTGTTTGACGGATACAGCAAGGCCCACGATGAATACTTTGGGCTGCGGACAGGTGATCCTTGCGGGATCAAGACTTATGAAGAATTTGAGGAAAAGGTAAAACAGCAGCTGGCGTACCTGATCGAAAAGACGACGAGCCTGATCCTGATCACAGAAAAGATCCATATGGATCATCTGCCAAAACTGGTGCAGTCTTGCATGACCATGGGCTGCATAGAGAGCGGCAAGGATTCCATGCATGGCGGCGCGATCTACAATTTTGGCCCGGGGATGGAAACCACAGGCATCGCTGACCTGGCGGACTCTCTGGCGGCAATGAAAAAGTTCGTGTTTGAAGAAAAGAAATTGACCATGAAGGAAATGGTCGAGCTGCTGGACAGCAATTTCGCTGGCAAAGAGGATGTCAGGCAGATGCTGCTTCATGAGGGGCCAAAGTACGGCAATGACGATGATTATGTGGATGACATCTTATCAAGGTTCGTGGCATTCGCGGCAGAGGAAACGAAAAAGCACAAGAATAATATCGGCGTGTCCTTCTGCACAGGAGCGGTTCCTGTGACAGCCAACGTGCCTCATGGGAAATCCACATGGGCGCTTCCGTCTGGAAGAAAGGCCATGGACGCTCTGGCGGACGGAGCTTCACCAGCGAACGGATGCGATGTCAAAGGCCCAACAGCCGTGATCAAATCCGTGTGCAAACCTGACCACACATTGAGCAGCTGCGGAACGCTCCTCAATGTCAAGCTAGCCCCTGAGCTGCTGAAATCAGAGGCGGACAGGCAGAACTTCAACAGCCTTTTGGGAGCGGAGAGCGATCTGGGCGGTTATCATGTGCAATTCAATGTCACTAATAACGAAACATTGCGCGCGGCTCAGAAGAACCCGCAGGATTATACCAATTTGCTGGTAAGGGTAGCAGGATACAGCGCATTTTTCGTTGATCTTCACAAGGATACACAGGATGCGATCATAGGAAGAACAGAAAACACCCACTGGTAGAATATGAGGATGAATAACTATGGAAAAGAAAGCGTTAGTATTTGATATCCAAAAATTCAGCGTGCATGACGGCCCGGGAATACGTACCATCGTATTCCTGAAGGGCTGCCCTCTTCACTGTGAATGGTGCGCGAATCCTGAGTCACAGGCCTTTCACCAGGAGCTGCTGGTGTATCCAGACAAATGCATTGGATGCGGCAAGTGCGCGGAGGTTTGTGAATCAGGCTGTTATGTGAAACAGGAAAACGGCAGCATTGCTTTTGACAGAAGCAAATGCACGAACTGCTGCAAGTGCACGGAAAAGTGTTATGCGGGTTCTCACTGTCAGGCAGGCAGTTATATGTCCATTGACGAGATCAAAGAAGAAGTTGACAAAGATATCGTGTTCTACAAAAATTCAGAAGGCGGTGTCACCTTTTCCGGCGGAGAAGCCATGTGTTTTCCTGACGTAGTGGCTGAGCTGGCAAAATACTACAAAGAAGAAAAGCATGTGAGCACGGCCATCGAAACTTGCGGATGCGTTCCTTGGGAAAACTATGAAAAGGTGATCCCGTATCTCGACCTGGTCATGTACGATCTAAAGCTCATGGATGATGAAAAGCATATTTGCTATACAGGCGGCAGTAACAAAGAGATCCTGGAAAACATACAGAAGATCCGCAAACTGGTGGATACAGTGATCCGGATCCCGATCATCCCCGGCATTAACGATTCGCTTGCGGATATCAAAGCCTTTGGAGAATTCGCTAGTACCATGAAGGACGATATCAGCACCATACATATACTCCCGTATCACAATTACGGATTGGGCAAGTATCACGCCCTGGGCCGCGAGTACCAGCTAGAGGAGATCGAGGCCCCTGCGGACGAACATATGGAAGAGATCAAAAAGCAGCTCGAGGGATATGGATTCACAGTAAATATTGGAGGTTAGGACAATGGTTACGTTAGTATGCGACAATCTAGTTGCTGAAGACAAGATAGAGGAAGTCAGATCGTATTACGCAGAGGTCGTTGAATATACGCGAAAGCAGCCCGGCTGTATCATGTATGACATTTATCAGGATCGGGCAAAGGCCAACTGTTTGGTGTTCATTGAGTCCTGGCGCTCGGACGAGGATCTGCGGGTCCATTTGGAAGATCCTGTTTTCCTGGAAATGTTCAAAAGGATCGAGTGTTGCTTGCTGGAGCCTGAACGCACGAGAATGATGGATCACTTTCTAAAATAAGAAAGTAAAATTCATATGGCAATCATGAAAGGAGTAAAGATGATGGATAGAAAAGTAAGGGTAGTACAGTTCGGATGTGGCAGAATGGGAAGCATATGCATGAAATACGCACTGAGCAATGGTGTTGAGCTGGTAGGCGCATATGACATGAACCCGGCTATCATTGGAAAGGATGTGTGCGAAAGAACAGGCGGAGAACCTGTAGGTGTGGTGATTGGAGACGCTAAAAATTTTAAAAATGAATTGGAAAGTCTGAACGCAGATATCGTGGTAGTGACGACCATGAGCTTGGTGAAAGATGTTTATGATGTGCTGATGACATGTGCGGAAAACGGCGTGAACGCGATCACCACGTGTGAGGAAGCGATCTACCCTTGGACTTCATCGCCAAAGCTTACAGAGGCGCTGGACAAAGCGGCGAAAGCAAGCGGATGCACGATCACGGGTTCCGGTGCGCAGGAGATGCAGTGGGGTTCCATGATCAACAATCTGGCAGCTTCCCTGAACAAGGTAACGAAGATCGTGGGAGAAACTCAGAACAACGTGGATGATTATGGCATCGCTTTTGCCAATTCCTTTGGTGCTGGCATGGATATCGATACTTTCAATAAGGAACTGGCCTCACTATATGACCTTACGGATGAAGAAGTTGACAAGCAGATCGCCGAAGGGACCTTCCAGCCTGGATTCATGTGGAATTCGAATCCGTGGCTCGCTGAAAAGCTGGGCCTTACAGTCAAGCATCAGAGTCAAAAGCTGGTTCCCCACATCGCAGAAGAGGATACCCCGTCTTCAACGCTGGAGAGAGTCGTGCCTAAGGGTCAGGTCATCGGTTCTTCTTCCGTAGTGACCACTGAAACAGAAGAGGGCGTTACCATTGAGGCCGCAGTAAAGGCTGTCGTATACGGACCTAAGGATTTTGAATACAATGACTGGACGATCTACGGTGAAAACGAAAAACTGACAGTCAAGCTGCCGGAGCCGCCAACCGTGGAAATGACATGCGCCACAATGGTCAACAGAATCCCAGACGTGATCAATGCGCCTGCGGGATTTGTCACAACCAGCAAGATGCCAAACTGCACATATCTGGTCAAATCAATGGAGCAGTATGTAAAATAAGAAGTGAATCCCTTATATGCTCTTTATAGTAATTTGGATTGAATGTATGAAAACAGGGAGGAAAAGATGAGTTTCAACAAAACATGCGGATGCGCGCCTTCATCAGACAATATCAGCAGAGAGCCTTGGAAGCATGGCGCAACGGACAGGATCAACATACTGAGAAATCAGTATTGGCTGTACAGGCCGACGATTGATACAGAGCGGGCTGTGAGCTATACGGAATCTTACAAAAGAAACGAATCAAAGGACGTATGTATCAAAAGAGCACAGGCCTTATATGATTATATGAGCGAGAGGACCATCGCTATAGAGCCCAATGAACTGATCGTAGGCACATATGGCAAACAGCCAAGATCAGTCGTAGTATGTCCTGAAGTCTGCCTTAGCTGGTACAAAAATGAGATCGACACTATGTCAATAAGACCACAGGATCCTTATGAAATAACAGAAACAGATAAAGAAATCCTGAAAAATACTGTGTTCCCTTACTGGGAGGGAAAAACCATGGAAGATTATTATGTGGATAATCTTGCTAATGACATTAAAGCGGTCGCATACAATACAGGGATCGTATTTGGTGAAAACAAGTCACAAGCAGGCGCAGGCGAGTTTTCAGCCGGATATGGAGACATCGTACTAAAGAAAGGCTTTCGGGCAATCGTGGAGGAAGCAGAGGCCAAGCTCGCCGCACTGGATCCAGAGGACGCGCACAGATTTGATAAGCAGATGTTTTACAAGTCTGTGATCATTGCGGGAAAAGCGGTAAAGGTGTTAGCGGATCGATATGCGGTAAGGGCCGTGGAGCTTGCTGTGGCAGAGAAGGATCCGGCGAGGAAAGCGGAGCTGGAAAAAATCGCCGAGGTATGCGGGCGAGTTCCCTATGAAACGCCAAGAACGCTGCAGGAAGCCATTCAAGCGGTGTGGTTCACCCAGATCATGCTTTATACGGAAGAAAACACTGCAGCGTATACCATCGACAGAGTGGATCAATACCTATATCCGTTCTATAAAGCGGATATAAAGGCGGGCAGGATCACAAAAGAAGACGCACAAGAACTTTTGGAATGCTTGTGGATAAAAATGGCGGAAATCATCTATGCCATTTCAGATGAGTCCTCTGTGTATTTCGCAGGATACCAACCTTTCCACGGATTGACGGTGGGAGGGATCAAACAGGATGGACAGACTGCGGTGAATGATCTTTCCTATATGGCGCTTCAGGCCACTATGGACACCAGAATGCATATCCCGACCATCAATGTGCGAGTCAGCGACAACACACCGGACGGATTCTTGATGAAGATATGCGATCTGGTGGCGCTTGGCACAGGGCAGCCAGCGATTTATTTTGATAAGGTCGCAGAAAAGCTGCTCAAGAGAAACGGAGTAAAAGACGAAGACCTTTGGAACTGGTGCGTGGCAGGATGCGTAGAGCCGCAGATCCCTGGCAAGACATCGATGTGGGCCGAAGGCGGAAGATACAGTTATGCCACAGCTGTTGAATGGGCCTTATCTAACGGGTACAGCAAGATTTTAGGCAGGCAGATCGGCCTGGAAACAGGAGATCCTCGGAACTTTCAATCGTATGCGGAATTTGAAGCCGCAGTGGAAAAGCAGCTGGCCTTTATGATTAAAATGGCGTGCCTCAATTGCCAGCTGATAGAAAGGGCGCATCTTCTGAGACTGCCAAAGCCATTCCGTTCATTGACAGTAGAAGGCACAATGGAGTCAGGTAAAGATATCATGGCAGGGGGAACCGTATACAACATTGGACCCGGCCTTGAGTCCACCGGAGTCGCAGACCTCGCGGACTCCATGGCAGCAGTCAAAAAACTGGTATATGAAGAAAAGCGGTTCGATATGGCCAAGCTCATAGAAATGCTGGACGCGGACTTTGAGGATAACGAAGATTTCCGGCAGCTGTTGATCAATGAAGCTCCGAAATATGGCAATGATGATGATTATGTTGACAGCATTGCCGCAAAATTCGTTTCTGATTCCTGTGATTACTGTGAAAAGTATACAGGTTTAAATGGCGGCAAGTTCATGAATGGCGTGGTGCCTGTTATCGCCAATCTGCCTCATGGATTGACAACCTGGGCTTTGCCTTCGGGAAGAAAGGCCAAAGTGCCGCTGGCAGACGGCATTTCTCCCTATGTGGGCTATGATAAAAAAGGCCCTAGCTCTGTAATGAGATCAGTGTGCAAAGTCGATCATGTCAAAAACGGCATCGGGACGCTGCTGAATATTAAATTGAGCCCTGCGCTTCTCAAGTCGGAAAAAGATAAGAAAAACCTGATCTCGCTCCTAAAATCAGAGGCGGACATGGGCGGGTATCACGTTCAGTTTAATGTTGTGAGCACAGAAACCCTCAGAGACGCACAGAAAAACCCAGATGCGTATTCAGACCTGCTGGTGAGGATCTCTGGCTACAGCGCGTATTTTGTGGAATTAATCGCTGACGCGCAGGAAGCGATCATCGCCAGAACAGAAAACAAAACATGGTAACAATTGCGAGCATCTAAGGTATGCTCAAATAAAGCCGATAGAGCAACCTCTGAAACGCATTTCTAGAGGTTGCTTTTATAGTATTATGACGCAGTGAAAGGTGGATGACAATGGGAACAGACATATTCATAGATTCTTTGAAAAGCTGGTGCGGCAGCTTTTCCATCAACTCGGCCATTATGATGGTGATGATGAGTTTTATGATCATAGGCGGAATCGATAAGGTTCGGGGAAACAAATGGGGATATGGCAGTGAGTTTGATAAAGGCATGAACACCATTGGGACTTTTGTGCCTGCGATCGCGGCGATCATCGCCATCGCGCCTTTTGTTTCGCGGATCATAAAACCGCTGGTTTTGCCAATCGCCAATCTGATAGGCGCTGACCCGTCCTTTGCCGCGGGCCTGCTTTTGGGCGCGGATATGGGCGGATATCCGTTGGCCGCGGCCCTCGCGGAAGATCAGGCTCTTGGCGACTTTAACGGGTTGATCGTAGCTTCCATAGTCGGGCCCACACTCGCTTTTACAATCCCTGTGGCCTTTTCGATCATTGACATAAAGGACAGGCCCTTTCTCGCAGCAGGGACCCTGGCCGGACTCACTTCCGTGCCTTTTGGCTGTTTCGCGGGGGGCATTGCCATGAACCTCACGGGCGCGAATATCCCCGTGGCGAATTTGATCTATAACATCATCCCTGCGCTCATTATGTCAGCGGCGATTATCGCCGGACTATGGCTTTTTCCTGAGAAAGTGATCAAAGGTTTTAATAAACTGGGGACAGCGGTGACGGCAATCATCGTGATCCTGACCGTGATCGCTGTTTTTCAGCATATTACAGGAATCAAATTTCCGGTATTTTATGTGATGTCTGAGCCTGATAAAGTGACAGGAATGACAGGGCTGGAATCAGGCATGCTGGTATGCGGGCAGATCGGAATCACCCTGGCGGGAGCTTTTCCTATGATGCGATTTATCACCAAAACATTCACAGGCTGGTTTCAGAAGATCGGGGACAAAGCGGGAATTGATGAAATTACCTGCGCCGGGTTTATCGCGGGAATGGCCAATCCCATACCCATGCTTTCATCGCTGAATCGTATGGGCAGCAAAGGGAAACTGCTGAACATTGCTTTTGGCATTACGGGCTTGGGCGTTTTTGGCGATTTTATCGGCTTTACAGCTAGTGTCAATAAAGAGATGATCCTGCCCATGGTCATCGGCAAGCTTACGGCGGCAATGCTGGCGGTGGTGATCGCAGACATATTGACCCCCAGGTTATTGGATAAGATTAAAAACAGTATTTGATTGAGTGAGGCTGCGAATATGGATTTTCTATTCAAAATCCGCATTTTTTGCGCCAAAGTCAGCAATTTGTTGGCGCGGAGAATTTTTGAGCATATGGCTCTGCGGGATCTGTTTAGATGGATTCGTAGAGGACCTTGAAAAATTGATTTCCGTGTAGAAAAGCGACAGGCGGTTGTAAGAGGCACATCCTGCTGGTATAATAGAAAAAGCACAGAGAAAGCTGCGGCCCCCAAAGATTCAAGGAGAACGGAAATGGGCAGGCGGAGAATGGTTTATGGAGAGGAGCAGCCATGGAAAGAACCATCAGTATTGGAGGCCAGGATTTTGAAACCATCCGGGTAAACGATTATTTCTATATTGATAAAACCGATTTCATCAGGCAGTGGTGGGAAACCGGAGACAGCGTAACCCTGATCACCAGGCCGAGGCGGTTTGGAAAAACCCTGAATATGAGCATGATGGAACAATTCTTTTCCCTAGATTACGCAGGGAGGAGCGATATCTTCTGTGGCCTATCCATTTGGAAAAGAGAGAAGTATCGGGAGCGGCAGGGTTTATGAGAAACCTGTTTAACGCCACCTTTAAAACAAACCCGTACCTGGATAGAGCCTTAATGACGGGGATTACCAGGGTGAGTCGGGAATCCATTTTCTCGGACTTTAATAATCCGAAAATCGTTACCACTACTTCAGAAAAATATGAAGACTGCTTTGGCTTCACAGAGGAAGAAGTCTTTGCGGCGCTGGAGGAATATGGACTTTCCGAGTGGAACTATCGGGCCGCTATACCATCACATCCAATCGGGAAAGCGGCTTTGGCCGCTATGATGTGATGCTGGAGCCAAATGAACCGGGAGACAATGCGCTAATTCTGGAGTTCAAGGTGTTTAGGCCTGGAAAAGAAGCAGATCTAGAGGAAACGGCAGCGGCAGCCCTCGCGCAGATTGAGGAAAAGAACTACGTGGCAGCATTGCGGGCAAAGGGAATTCCAGCAGAACGAATCCGAAAGTACGGCTTTGCCTTTGAAGGAAAAACCGTGCGGATCCGCAGAGGTTAGCTGCCAATATCCGCTCCCTCGTTTAGCACTGCGGGTTTTGGAAGAAGAAAGGAGAGAAACATGAAATTATTAGAAATTATGCGAAACAGAAGAAGCGTGCGCAAGTACACCGGTGAGTCTATCGCGGACGAAAAGATCGAAGAGATCCTGCGGGCAGGACTTTTGTCCGTCTCCGGCAGGGCGTTCCGGCCGTGGGAATTCATCGTGGTTCGGGACAAGGAAACGCTGGGCAAAATGGCTTCCTGCAGGGACGGTGCCGCCAATATGCTGAAAGGAGCTGACGCAGCGATTGTGGTGATCGCGGACGCGGACAAATCGGATGTGTGGATCGAGGACTGTTCCGTTGTGATGTCCAACATGCATCTAATGGCGGATTCCCTGGGTGTTGGAAGCTGCTGGATCCAGGGGCGGATGCGGGTCACCGGGGCAGGAGAGAGCACGGAGGATTATCTGAGAGGGCTTTTGGGATTCCCGCGGAATATGAAGCTGGAAGCGACATTGTCCCTGGGAATGCCGGAAACACATGCGCCTGCGTATGGAATGGATTTGTTGGACTCGCTGGCAAAGGAAAAAGTACATTGGGAAAGGTATTAGCGCGGAAACAGAAAAAAAGCAGAATTCAAGTAGAACAACGCCGACAGGATATAAAACCTGTTGGCGTTTTTTTTCAAGCAGTATAATCTGCTATAAAGAAGGAAACATTAATAAGAATGAAGATTCAGTTTAAATGAAAAGCCTATGCTTAGAAAGCGCTTTTTATCACGGGAACAGGAGGTAATGAAGTGAACGACGCACGACAAATGCCCAATCGACTATTGGACGCAAAATCCCCATATCTGCTGCAGCACGCATACAATCCGGTAGACTGGCATCCATGGGGAGAAGAGGCGTTCCAGATCGCCCGGCAGGAAGACAAGCCCGTTTTTCTCAGTATCGGCTACTCCACATGTCACTGGTGCCATGTTATGGCGCACGAGTCCTTTGAAGACGCAGAGGTGGCAAAGCTGCTGAACAGGAGTTTTGTTTCCATAAAAGTGGACCGGGAGGAGCGGCCGGACATCGATGCGGTGTACATGGCCGTGTGCCAGGCATTCACCGGATCCGGCGGCTGGCCGCTGACTATTCTCATGACTCCGGAAAAGAAACCGTTTTTCGCAGGGACGTATTTACCAAAAAAAGAGCGCTATGGAGCCATGGGGCTGATCCAGCTCCTGCGGTTCGTGGAAAAGAATTGGACCTCTAATAAAGCTAGACTGGTAGAGGAAAGTGAAAAGATCACCAGGTTCCTGAAGAAGACGCAGGAAAACAAAGAAGCTGGGCCTGAAAAACTACCGGAAGCACTGATCAAAGAAGGGATCGAGCAATTAAAAGCGACTTTTGATCCTAAATGGGGCGGCTTTGGCCCCATGCCCAAGTTCCCTACGCCTCACAATCTGCTGTTCCTTTTGGAGCAGGATGAAAAAAACGCCACAGAAATGGTGGAAAAGACTTTGACGCAGATGTACAGGGGAGGCATTTTCGACCATATCGGAGGCGGTTTCTGCCGTTACTCCACAGATGAAATGTGGCTGGTTCCCCATTTTGAAAAGATGCTGTACGACAATGCCCTGCTGCTGCTCGCGTACACCGAAGGATACCTGCGGACAGGCAGAGCCCTGTACAGAGATGCCGCGGACAAGATCGCAGAATATGTCATGCGGGAACTGACTCATGAAAAAGGAGGATTTTTCTGCAGCCAGGACGCGGACAGTGAAGGGCAGGAAGGAAAGTATTACGTTTTCGCGCCAGGTGAAATCATCCGGATCCTCGGTGAAAGAGAAGGACGGCGGTTTTGCAAAGCTTATGATATTGATTTTCGGGGAAACTTTGAAGGCAAGAGCATTCCAAACCTGCTGAAAAATCGAGAATACGAGAAAGAAGCGGGAAAGCCTTTTGTAGGAGCTCTGTATCGGTATCGGAAGCAGCGAACCATGCTCCACAGAGATGAGAAGGTCTTGACTAGCTGGAACGGACTCATGATCACAGCTCTTGCCAGAGCAGGGGTTCGGCTGGAGCGGCCTGACTATTTGCGGGCTGCTTTGGAGGCGGAGAAATTTGTTTGTGAAAACATGCATGAAGCAGGTGGAAAGCTGCTGTCCAGATGGTACGGAGGCCAGGCCGATCACCCTGGGACGCTGGAGGACTACGCCTTTTTCGCCTGGGCGCTCCTGGAATGTCATGCGGCCACATTCCGGCCAAACTATTTGGAAAAGGCTTGTTTAGTGGGAGAGAAGATGCTGGAGCAGTTTTTCGATTCAGACATGGGCGGCGGATATTTGTATGGAAAAGACAGCGAACAGCTTTTGATTAGGCCAAAGGAAACTTATGATGGAGCCATGCCATCGGGCAACGCAGTGGCTGCCCTGGTCATGCGGCAGCTGGCGTTTTTTACAGGACAAGGCCTGTGGCAGAAAGCCTGGGAACAGCAGGACTGCTTCCTGCGCCAAGAATGCCGTTACCCTGCGGGCCACACTTTCTTTTTATGGGTCTTGAGCCAGGAAAAAAATGAAAAAGGGCAGCTGATCTGTGTTTCATCAGAAGAGCCGCCGCTTCAAGAACTGCGGAAACTAGGTATCAGCGTCCTGGTGAAAACAAAAGACAATCAGGATGCCATGGAAAAGGTGGCTCCCTTTCTAAAAGACTACCCGCTTCCAGAGCAAGGCACGGATTATTACTTTTGTCAGGGGAACATATGCCATCCCCCAGTGCATGATTTAGAAAGTTTGGAAAAAAATTCAATAAATGCTTGACAATATATACCATTAATTATATAATGTGGTTGCGGGTCAAAATAACGGGCCCGCAATCAAAATGGGAAAGGAGATACATAGCATGACTGAACGAGTAGGGGAAATCCGTTTTGAAATTACGGAGAAAATAGGGGTAATCAAGCCGTATCCGTCCGGTTGGAACAGGGAGTTGAATCTGGTGTCCTGGAACGGCACATCAGCGAAATATGACATCAGAGACTGGGCGCCGGATCACGAGCACATGTCCAGGGGACTAACCTTCCATCCATCAGAAATGAGAAAGATTCTGTCGCTTTTGAGTGATCGGGACGTATGAGGGCCATGCCGCGTTAGCGTGTGGCCAGGACACGAGCAAAGAACAGAGGAAGGGGGCTGCAACTGCGTATCGCATGATTCAGGCAGGACGAAATTAGGGCCAGGCCGTGACTGACAGGCGTAAGAAAAAAATTGAGATTTCCACAGGACTGCGCTATACTAATATATAGAAACGGAG
>CAJTYS010000049.1 GCA_910583765.1 uncultured Eubacteriales bacterium
ACTTTCTCACCGAATCCAAAGTCCATTTCGATTCCTCTGAAAGAAACCGGCTCCATACGGAGCTTTGGAAAGTTTGGCAGAAGCTCCGACTTTTCGATACCGACAAGGCCATAGAGTTCCTCCTGCCCTTTTACTCCAACACCAGTAGGCCCGCTAAGAACCAACCGTAAGATCTTAAGGTCTTTTATCCTTTTCTTTCTTCTATATTCAGAAGGTTTGGACAGGCCATTCCTTACCCTTTGGGTGGACAGGCTCGCCAATGACCGTATCCTCGCTGCTCTCATTGGCTGCGCCATGGATTCACTGCTACTCCTTGGTTCTTGTTTTGACTTCATGGACAGACTCTGGGCTGTCCTGGCAACGGGTTCATATGCCCGGGACAAATCGCTTCCGGCAACGGCAAAAACCCGGATAAGCCTAAAGGGACAAACAGAAAGCCCAGGAAGCAAAGCCCAAAATCACCGAATCTATCGAAAAACGGATTATAGGCGGGAAAGATGTCCCTTTTAACTTTGATGAGTGCCTACAGCGCCTCTTCTATCATGTGGCTGTCCTGCCTTCCATGGAATGCGGCCTTATATCCAAGGAACACCTTAACCATGTTTCCTGTTTTGGAATTCTTTCAGGCCTGTTTCCCGACAGGCTTAAAAGTCATGCCCGTTCTTATTTTTTTATACTTTCCGAATCGCTCAGGTCCCACGATCATCCATCTCTTATCCTACTCATTTCTGAAAACCAACCCTTTTCTGTCTATTCACTATTGAGTTTCCGAGAGTGCTCTCTATCACCTCGACTGTCTCGTTCTACCCCATATCAAAGCATGGGCCTTTTGATCTAAGGCCCACCTTGATGCGCCTAGCCATCCATGGAATCCCAGCCGAACTGACAATATTGAGCTAAAACATGTCGTGCATATACGTATCCTTGTCGTGCCGCTAACATGTAGTAGGCAATTGCCCTTTCTTGGCTGGCCGGAACCCCAATTCCAAATCGGTAGCGAAGCGCAAGGTTGTACTGCGCTTGCATACATCCTTGTTTTGCCGATGCTATTAGGTACCTTAATGCCTTTTTTTCATCTTTTAAAACTCCGATTCCCTGAAAGTAATACGCAGACAAATGGTATTTTGCTCTTGCACTGTCGTGCTTTGTTGCCATCGTTAGGCAGTCAAGAGCCTTTTTCTCACTTTTTGTGATGCCTATCCCTCCTGAGTAGCACAGAGCAAGCTTTATTAAGGCTTCATCAGATCCTTTATTTGCCGCTTTCTCATAATACGCAATCGCTTCTTTATAATTGCTTTTTTCAAAAAATCCCTCTGCAATGCAGTAATCGTAAAACGCATCTACTGGGGAACGATCTATAATCTCACATTGCAGTGGTGAATTGTCACTCTTTGCATCCATCCAAGAGGATTCATCTACATCAGATACTTCTGCTGTAAAGAGTTCTGGCATCCCGATACCTCTACTGTATTCAGCTGCTTTCAGCAGACTTTCACCAACTAACTTTGCCCAGTTCTCAGATAGCCCGTCTTCTTCCATACATAAAAGTTTTAATTTTTCTGTGTTTCCTCTTACGGCATATTGATCCTCCTGTTCGAATACATCTCTAACGAGCAAGAGTCTTTTTTCGTCCAATACCTTGAAAAAAATGCGAATCTCCTTTTTTAGGTTTGGGGCAGCATCCAACAGACAAGCTGCCAGCTTTTTTGGGGTTTGCAGAATGTCCACGCCAAACTCTTCTATCATGACGTAAATCACCTTGCCTAAAGAATCGAATTCTTTGACCGCAGCTTTTTCTCGAATCGTTTTGCTGCAATACGGGCATATCCGTAATTCGTTCAGAAAAGTCTCTTCAATATACCACTCCTTCGAGCACGAACTACATTTTAATTTTTTTATCATAACGAAGGCTCCTTTCAGCGCTGCTATTCTCTTCGTCATCCAAAAGGTGTCGTAGTTTTTCCTTTTTTTGAAGAAGCTCCTGATATTCGGCATCATACCGCATGATATCTTCATACGATATATTCGGAAACACAGCCTGATTCCCCTGTTTCATCAAAATAGAATGTTTTCTCGCCATTGATACGATTTTCTGATTTGTCAGTTCTAATGATTTTTTAAGACTTTGTCTGTAGTCATATTGCTCAATCCAAATTTTGTACGCCAGAACATGCTTTTCTATTTCTTCCAAATCCACAATGCCCGCAACGGAGATATCATCAGCACTTCCATTTCTGCTGAATTCCCGCAGCTGTCTTTCTAAATACTTTTGAAACTTCAAACTGCCGTATTCATTGAGCTTGCAGGAAAGTCCTTTATAAAAACGATGTGTTCCCAACTGTGATTCTTCGTTATCATAGTAAGAATCTTCAATACCATCGCTTCCAATATAGCAAGCAATTATCTTCTTTTTCTTCAAATCTAAAATACACGAGCGAATACTTTCAGTCGCATCCGCATCACACATAGAAGTCGTCACATGACTTTCACAGCGAAAATCCCACGGAATCGGTTGTTCAACGCTCCCATCATCGTAGAAAACATCGCATCTACCGTCACCTTGCTGCAGTAAAATAAAAATATCCAAGACTCTCAGTGCTGCAATCAGCGTAGTTCCGTAAAGGTGTTCTAAATATTCGCCCCTGCGATAATCCTTTTCATAATTACCTGCCTGCGCCAGCTCCTTTTCAGTTAGCGGGTTCTTTTCTAAATCAGATTTGACAGCTGCGTACCATTTTGAAATAACCGTATTGGTCAGTTGTTTTGTACAGTCCCGCCTTTGCCGCTGCGTGGAAAAAGGTATTTCATCCTTCAAGAGTCCTATCGCAAAGGTTTCCAGACATGCTTTCGCAATATCTGTTATGTATTGAGCTCCCTTTTCACTCCTGCAGCAGGCAAGAGATCCATGTCCATCGGCAACAGAAATAATTTGATATGCCCCCTCTTTATCACTATACGATATAGAACAGTCTTGGCACGGTATGCCTTCATGCATATGACGATATCCAATAACAGTTTGGTGAAATGTAAAGAATCTGGAATTTGTATCAATAGGATTCTTTTTTCTACCCAATATACGACTAAAGATCATTCCAATTTTCATCTATAATCCACGTATCACTGGCAGACCAAAAGTCATCATCTGACCCATCTGGCATAATAAATCCCAAATCGCCGTTATCCGATTTTTCTCTCACTTTCTTCCCTGTTTCTTCCATTATGTCTTCTACTATTTTTTCACCACTGACAGGCTCTCCGATCGGATGTGACTGAGAACCAATCATAGCACTTTTCACCGCAACTATCTTCAGCATCCTACGAAAGAGTTCAAGATCGGAGGTCTGAATAACAGCTTCGGGATTTCCTACGATTTTTGACATGATATCCTCATCTGCGGTGTCTCCAATTGCAAATCCGATTTTTATAGAATGTTGGAACCACTTATTCTCTGTTTCGATATGTTTTAGAGCTTTCTCCCATTCATCATTGGGGTATCCATCTGTCATAAATATAATAATCGGCATGCAATATCCCGTAACAGAAGATAAAAATCCTTTTCTTGAAAGCTTACTGTCCAGTTCCTCTAAGGCTTCCCCCATATGCGTCATACCGCCCGCCTTTAACCTTGTATAAATAAAATCATCTAACTCCTCCAACCCCTGAGGCTGCATCCACCTGCACTGAGAATTAAACTCTAGTACTCCAATTTTCAGCAAAGTGTCTGAATTCCTGCCCGCAAAATCACGCACTGCATTAATGGTCTCCTCCATAGCATGATTTAATATGCTGATAGGTTGACCTGTCATACTTCCGGAGGTGTCTAAAATAAAAAACATCGGGAGCAGCGGGCGCGCTACCGGCTCCATGCCTCCTATGCCTATGCTGTTATTCTCCATACCTACGCCTCCCTACTTTTTATGCTTCTTCTATAATAATCGTTTCTGTTTTCGTCTTGATTCTGATATTGTTTTTCAAGGAAATAATACCTTTCGGCTGAACTTTTTTCTTGTTCGTTCCTACAGTCTCTATATCCCATTGCTCTTTAGATAGATTCTGCACGCCCCAGATGCTTGGATTCGATGGGTTAGCTAAAATCCGCCCTACAGGCTGCAATGCCTCATCTGCATTGCAGATACCCATCTGGCATCTGTAAATCCTAGTGCCGGGAATTCCTGGAATATAATAATGATCTGTATCGAATTTCAACTTGTATGGAATGCGGATCACAGCTCCACATTTACTGCAGGTAGTTGATTGTCCATCTCTCACCAACAGATTCGCACCGCATTTGCATTTAATAATCTCACTTCTAAATCGGACCAGATTTTTGACCCATTTTAGTTCAGGTGGTCTTGCGTCTGGATTTTGCACAGCATTTTGACCAAGAGCTTCCATAAAGAGGGCCCTCATATAATCTGGCAATGCCCTCCAGAAGGAAAAAGCATTTTTCTGCACGTTTTCATCGGCTCCATACTCTGGATGATAAGGATCCTCCATGATAAAGTGAGGGTCAGAACCGTAAATACGTTTCATTAGGCTTATGGTTCTAGGCTCCTCAAATGTACGCTTTCCTTCCATTGGACGTGTTAGGCAAAAAAGCATAAAGATAATAATCGACATAG
The DNA here is from genome assembly GCA_910583765.1 of uncultured Eubacteriales bacterium. Taxonomy (GTDB): domain Bacteria; phylum Bacillota; class Clostridia; order Peptostreptococcales; family Anaerovoracaceae; genus Hominibacterium. Next base: position 4,623 of record CAJTYS010000049.1, read on the forward strand.
AAAAACGATCTGTATAACTGTCTGGCATTTGCTTTCGCAATACGATCTCCGGTGCAATGTATCCTGGTTTACCTGCAATTCCCGTATTTTCCCCATCTGGTGCGACATTATCATTATCACAGATAAGCACTGCTCCATTCTGTGGATTGATAAAAAAATTCCCATCATTCAAATCCTGATAGCTATACCCTTCATTGTGCAAGAGTCTATATGCGTTAACAATATTTAATGCTGCGTCCACCACAGTCTGCAATGAGGAAAATCTAACCTTTGTTAGCAGAAAATCTCCGATTTCATAATACCCCTCTGGCCTCAGAGGCATAATATATCCAAATCTTCCATCCTGGTACTCTGTAACATCTTCCGGCCACAAAAAAACTTTTTTGTCTGGAGAACCATGAAAACAGTTTTTTTTCAAGTTTTCATAGAATTTTTGAGGCTCTTTCCCCATTCCACTGGGTTTGTACCATTTTAACGCCTTTTTCTTCCCATTCTGCTCAACAACGTATACGTCACCCTGACCGCCTTCTGCCAGCCAATCTATTACCTTTACAGTGGAAATCTGACATCTAATCATGTCACCGCGTTGAAATTTTTGTTCCATGGGGACACCTCCTCTATGATCTAATCCACTCAATGTCGCTATCTCCCATCATGCCAGCTGCTGCCCGCAACTGCTGCAGAACGCGTTCCCACTTTCTACTATAGCACCGCACTTTGGGCAGGTCACTATGGCAGACTGCTTTCCCTTCTCTGAATAAGACGCTGCTGCCAACTGCGCTGTTGTCTCTCTTACCTTCAAGTCTTTGACTCTATGTTCCGATTCCAAAATCAGCCTGCATAACTCCTGATATTGTTCCGGCACTGCATTTCCCGCCAGACCCCTCACAAATTGTTTTCCTATCCTCACATAGCACTGATGGATTTTCTGCTGTTCTTTATGAATTGCAGCTTCTTTACCTATCGAACCTGATGGAGCTGCTGTTCCCTTAACTTTCTCTGTCATCGTCTTACCTACTCGTACAATTTTTTGTCTAAATCATTTAAAATTCGCAGCATTCTATGCCCATGCCAAGCCCTATTCTTTTAGTACATCGATGAAAGTACGCAACTGGACGTGCCAAAAATAATCAGTACCAAAATCACACAGATGGCAGCAAAACAAAACATGGATCGGGCAAAATTTTTGAGATTTACGTTCTCCGTGTTTCCCAGTGCTTTTACAAGTGCGATAATCCATCCAATCAAAGGGAGATTAAATAGGATTGTCCAACCGAAATATGCCCAAGCCCCAATAGGTTTAAATCTTTCAGGGAGTTGAGCTTCTGTTATACTGGCAATTTGTTCACTATAATTCTCGACAACTATGTTAGGCATAGCGTTGTGAGCCATTGAATGAGGGGTATCCGGCTCTGTTTGCTGCGCCTTCTGCTGTGTATTGACCTGCATACCGCAGGTGTTGCAGAAAATCGCATTTGCCTCCAATGGCGCATGACAATTAGGGCATTGCCGCTGTTCCGCTGTCACGTTTTGGGCCGATTCCTGATGTTGCGCCTGAATTGACGCGATCTGCGCTTCTGCCTCCTTCAGCCGCTTGTACATCTGCTGATATTCCTGCGGGATATTTCCGTTTTGCTCTCTGATAAATATTTCACCAATTTGGGCATAATACTGCTCTAGTTTTTCTATCTCTTCTTTGACTTCTGCGCTGCCTGTTATTAGCTGAGCCGCATTCTGCCTTGCTTGGGTCATACTTTTATGTAAATGATTCGAGTTTCCCATTCTATCATCTCCTCACAAATGATTTTCATCTATTTTGCTGCTGATGTTTTTATGTACAGCATTACTGTAACTACTGCTCCCAACAGAATCGACCATCCCGATACCACGGCATATACATCAAAAATCCGATAAGCTATGTTTCTACCTGTTGCAAAGGATATATCCGATATTCCCTCTTTCCTCTAAGGAGATTTCATGAATTCTTTATTGTGTTTGTATCTTAGATATATGATTGTTTACTTTACATCTCCCTTTTTTGAAAAAAGTAATGTAACGCAACCGGCTATAGAAGCCAGGCAAAGATAGATGTATGTATAGTCAAATCCCTGGAATGTTCTCAATAAAAGATATTGTAAGTCGGTATCTACATTTCCCTGCAAGGTAACTGCAATGAAATGAAAAAGCAATGGCAAAACAATAAATGCTATCCCAATTAGCTTACTGCCTGTACCTGCGCTATTGGATGATAAGCTCCTGATATTATAAATACAACCACATATCAGCAATAAGCAGATAAGCACAAACAGGAACGCATATCCTCCTGAAAAATTGTGCCAGCCATCTAAATTCTCACTTACTTCGCCATAACCGGTTATTATTGTTACAAATGATAATAATGCAATTACTGCATACATAATAATTCCTGCTTTTTTCATAAGTATTACAAACCTTTTGACCCCATAAGGCAAAAAGGCATTTTCCTCCTGTCGTTTTTATTTGTAAATATTGTCTAATGCTTTAAGTTTCTAAAATGCTTTATTTCCCTGAGAGTTAATACACACCCCTCCATCCTCAGTTTCAATCCAGGCTCTGTCATCGTGGCAGGGCAGGTGATTTTCTCCAGTCAGGTCCCCGACCTTTTCACCGTTAACATTCATAAAATAGCCTCCATTTTCATCCTCCATGAAAAAAAGCCCCTCTGATAAATCGCCATGCCCATTATCTTTCAATGGTTTAAACATCTCTTTCCCAGAAGTGTCAATTATAGTCAGATAATTACTTCTCTGCTGATTATGGATCGCAAGAAGCGCATATCCATCTGCAAATTTGGGACTGTCTGCTAAATTGTATTTTGAAAGATCGATTATCAAATTCTCATCTTCATCATAAAAGCCCGCAGGCTTCTGAATACTATCATGGTATATTAAGCCATCGTGTTCAGCTAAGTATCCTTTTTCAGCCAAATTGTCTATAGGCCGCTGGCGTTTTTCCTCAATATCCGAATCCGTATTTGCATTTCCATCGAAATAAGTTGCTTCGCCTGAGGCATAATTAAAAATAAATGTATCCGCTGCAATAAAATAGTCAGCTAAATCGCATATCTCACTGCGGGATTGCGCAGTTGGCTCAACGACCCATTCCCCTTTTGCATTTAATATACCAATTGATGACCCTGTATAATCGAAACTGTCAATCGAAAATTCAACTGGAAAATACCCATGGTATGTGTCATCGCCTACACAAAAGGGGGATTGAACTTTTGTCACTTCTTCTTTGGGAAAGTATTGCTCAGCAGCCTCGGCACCCTCCTCGCGTATAGACCAAATTACATTGCCTTTTGGATCAATAATTGAATCGGCATAATCACTGTCGTCCATTCCAACATGCGCTAAAGCCGCACCGCTACAGAAGTTCGAGATGGCCCAGCTTGGCGATTCGACCATCGTTCCATCGCTCGAAAGTATAAATCCTTGGGAGCCCTGGTCATCCTTGGAAGAGGCCATGACGAAGCAGTATCCATCATTGAACCCATTACACCATCTGCTTACTTCGGAGAAAGTATAATCAGAGGCATTATAGGAAACACCGTTGGATTTTACATTTGAATTTGGCGCATCCCCGTCAAAATATAAATGAATGCCGTACTTTTCCGCTAACAAGTCCGCATCCTCGGGTTTAAATATTTCATCATCTGAGGGAGCGGAATAAAGCATTACCCATGTCTGAGGTGTGGCAGTACCGGTTGCCTGAGAAATTTCAGCATCCGGTCCATAGCGATATATATTATCAAATCGGGATAAGATCCCCCCGGCTGAAACATCATACCAGTAACCAAAGCTTTCTCGAGTTGAATCGCCCGCACTTGTTATACATACCGTATGTTCTTCTCCAACTTCGCTTCCAAGAACATCTTCAATATCCGTTCCGTCTGGAATTGTAAAAGTTACAGACACCTCACCGGAATCAAGTACAGTTACTCCCTGTATTTCATCATCACTTTTACAACTTACGAGACAAAGTGTGAATCCGACCATTAAAATTATCATTATCAGCTTTTTCATAAAAGTCTCCAATCGGTTGGTTTTACCTAGTGGTAAAAATGGCTATGAAAATTGTTTGCTCAATTTATTGAGATTTCAAGTTTTAAATTAACCTGTTTTAAAATTGATTTTTTATTTCCTCTATTGTTTTTTTTACGGCTCTTTTAGGAATAATACTTGCGATCCCTTCCAATTGAACCTCTCCGCCTACGAATCCTTGTATCCAGCCGGAAATTTTCATGGTGCCTTCCTGATAATCAATTTGGATACCTTTTACTCCAGTTGTTTTCACATCTCCTTTTATCCAAATCAGGCTTCCATCCTGTTCCGCAGCATGAAATCCATTGTTTGTTAATATTCGGGTTGCCTTTTCCTCTGCCTCGCTTTGACTGCATTTGTATTTCACAAAATAAACACTTCTTGCCATTATATCTCCTTTCCAAATCTGCCTCTCTGATTGCTAGAGCTTTTACGGTTCCTCTTTACTGAAGTTTACCCCTCAATTTTCCATTCTCAGAGACGTGTTTCGTAATTATTTATGTTTATATAATGTATGATACCACTAAACAAATCAAAAATCAATATAAAAGTGATGTATATATTCAATGCATATTGTGACATGGATTAAGAGCGATGAAGCAAACTATAATGTATTCAAAATATAAGGGAGGCATTGAGATTATATGGAAAAATTTGTTATTGTACCAAAGGAAGATAAAGCCGTTACCATGACAATTCGTATAGACAGAACATTGCAGGAAAGATATAACGAACTTTCTGCCAAGACAAACCGTTCGAGGAATGAACTTATTGGCATGGCTTTACAATATGCGCTGGATAATATGGAAATACAGGGTAAAGAGTGATACAAACAGTGAAGTAGAAACATCAGGAACTGGAACTGTCACAGGAGGAAAATTTCAGGCGGCAGTTCTGTTGTATAAAGAAAACCCCGTATTATACACCAATGGCATTAAGTTAACGGCCAAAGGTAGTATGCTCGATTGAAATAGTACAGAAGAGTTCATTGAAACCGAAGGTTTTCTCTTCTGTATTTCTTTTTTGGCACGAGAAAATAGACAACTGATTTCTATGTCAGTTGTCTAAGACTGAAAGCTCCGGTAAAATCTGCTCCCGAAGCTTTCCATTTTTATCATGTGGGAAATATCGCTAGCGATATTTCCGGAATATCAACAAAGTCTACTGCTGAAAGAGAATCGGCGAAGCCGACTTTGTTATCTGACTTGAAACAGCAGCTTTTCGCCGTCCGTCCCAATCTCTACTTGATCACCGTCTTTCACATTGCCGCGAATGATCTCTCCTGCCAATTGTGTTTCCACGTTTTTCTGAAGATACCGCTTCACAGGTCTCGCGCCGTAGGCTGGCGTGTAGGCCTGTCTAGCGATAAAGGCTTTTGTCTCTTCTTTCAGCGCCAGACTGATGTTCCTGTCTTCTAACCGTCTCTCGATGTCGGCCATGGACAGTTGGATGATCCTGCCGATCTGACTCTCTGTCAGCGGCGAGAAGACCACGATATCATCCACCCGATTGAGGAATTCAGGCCTGAAATATTTCTTGGTTTCGTCTTCCACTTGCTGCTTCACCGCATCTTCTACGCTGCCGTCTTCCTGGATGCCATCGATCAGATACTGGCTGCCGATATTGGATGTCATGATGACGATAGTGTTTTTGAAATCCACGGTCCTGCCCTGGTTGTCAGTAAGCCGCCCATCATCCAGCAGCTGGAGCAAAATGTTGAACACATCAGGATGGGCTTTTTCGATCTCGTCAAAGAGGATGACGCTGTACGGCTTTCTCCTAACCGCTTCCGTCAGCTGACCGCCTTCATCATAGCCCACGTATCCCGGAGGCGCTCCTACCAGCCTGGAAACAGAATGTTTTTCCATGTATTCGGACATGTCGATGCGCACCATGTTGCGCTCTGAGTCGAACATGGCTTCTGACAAAGCCTTTGCCAGCTCCGTCTTTCCTACGCCAGTAGGTCCCAGGAAAATGAAGGAACCGATTGGCCTGTTTTCCGCTTTCAGCCCTGCCCTGGCCCGCAGGACCGCTTCTGCCACAGCGTCCACGGCTGTTTCTTGGCCAATGACTCTCTTGTGCAGAATCTCCGGCAGACGCAGCAGCTTTTCACGTTCAGATTCCACAAGCCTGCTCACCGGTATCCCTGTCCAACCGGCAACGACCTCTGCGATTTCTTCTTCGCCCACCTCTTCTTTCAGCAGGCGGTTTTCTTTGGCCTCATCTGCTGCGTCTTTTTCACCCTGCAGCTTCTTTTCCAATTCCGGCAGCGTCCCGTATTTCAATTGGGCCAGCTTTTCCAGGTCATAGTTTCGCTCTGCCTCTTCGATCTGCAGCTTCACTTCCTCGATCTGCTGTTTGGTGCCTTTTGCCTCTGTAATGGCTTTCTTCTCGTTTTCCCACTGGGCCCGCATGGTAGCGCTTTCTTCTTTGAGCTGGGACAGTTCTTTGTCCAGATGCTCCATCCTGGCTTTGGAAGCGCCATCCTTTTCTTTGCTCAGGGCCTGCTTCTCGATTTCCAGCTGCATGATCTTTCGGGAAATCTCGTCCAGTTCCGCTGGCATGCTGTCGATTTCTGTACGAATCTTGGACGCGGCTTCGTCCATCAGGTCAATGGCTTTGTCCGGCAGGAACCGGTCCGTGATGTAACGGTCGGAAAGGGTGGCGCAGGCAATCAGCGCATTGTCTGTGATCCTGACGCCGTGATGGATCTCAAAACGCTCTTTCAGGCCCCGCAAAATGGAAATCGTGTCTTCCACAGTAGGCTGATCCACCAGCACCTTTTGGAACCGCCGCTCTAGGGCAGCATCTTTTTCAATGTACTTGCGGTACTCGTCCAAAGTGGTGGCCCCGATGCAGTGCAGTTCGCCTCTGGCCAGCTTTGGCTTCAGCAGGTTCCCCGCGTCCATGGCGCCCTCTGTTTTGCCAGCGCCCACAATATTGTGGATCTCATCGATAAAGAGGATGATCCTGCCTTCGGATTTTTCGATTTCATTGAGCACTGCCTTGAGCCGCTCTTCAAATTCACCTCTGAATTTGGCACCTGCAATGAGTGCACCCATGTCCAAAGCGAATATGGTCTTGTCTTTCAGTCCTTCCGGCACGTCCCCATTTAGAATACGCTGGGCCAGACCTTCCACCACAGCTGTTTTTCCCACGCCTGGTTCTCCAATGAGCACCGGATTGTTCTTAGTCCTTCTGGAAAGGATCTGAATAGTGTGACGGATCTCGCTGTCCCGCCCAATGACCGGGTCTAGCTTTCCTTCCTTGGCCATTTCCACCAGATCACGACCATATTTGTTCAGAGCATCATAGTTGTCTTCTGGATTCTGGCTGGTCACTCTCTGATTGCCCCTGACCTTTTCCAAAGCTTCCAGAAACCGGTTTTTGGTAATGCTGTATTTCTTGAAAATCCTGGAAGATGGCGAGCCTTTTTCCTCTAAGAGAGCCAAGTACATGTGCTCTACGCTCACATATTCGTCTTTGAATTCCCCTGCTATTTTTTCCGCTTTCATCAGCAGCTGGGAAAGCCGTCTGGAGGAATACATGCTGTCCGCTCCGCCTGTCACCTTTGGAAGCTTTTCCATTTCTTCCTGTAAATCTCCGATCACCGCCCCAACATTTATCTCCATGAACTTGAGGAGTTTGGGAATCAATCCGTCCTGCTGCATGATGAGAGCAAGATGCAGATGTTCTCCGTCAAGCTGTTGATGTCCTTCCTCTATGGCGATGTTTTGGCAATCCATAATGGCCCCTTGAGCATTTTGTGTGTATTTTTCTAAGTTCATTAAAGTTCACCTCCGCGCCTTTGCTAATATTAGTATTAACAAGGAATTTTTTCTTACACGTCTATTGTAAACCCGCTGAAGCAAAAAGTAAAGGATTTTTTAGCACTCACCAATATAGAGTGCTAACAATTCACGACAATTCTGCCTGGCTGTGACCGCATGAATTCAGAGTTGACATATCATCAAAGAGAATTAAGGCGGCAACAATAATGGAAAAAAACAAAGGGATTCCAAAGCAAGGGAGCTTCGGAACAAAAGCCGAGAACATAACGGGCAACAGTATAAAACGGAATAGAGGAAGAAATCTAATGTGAATGTTATTGTAAAAACAGGCGTTTTTTTATATAATTGAAATGTGGTAGAAGTGGCCTATATCGTATCTTTAGCTGCAGATTTTTAGAAATCGAGGTGATAAAGTGCAGAATAATACAAAGCAGGCACAGGAGGTCATGGCAAAGCGCACCGCAAAAAACAGTGTCTTTCTTGACCTTTTTCAAAACAAGAGTTACCTGCTACAGCTGTATAAAACGCTCCACCCAGAGGACACCACAGCGACAGAGGATTCATTGACCGATGTAACGATAAAAAACGTGCTGACTGATAATTTATATAATGACTTAGGTTTTATTGTGGGTAACAAGCTGATGATCCTCATAGAAGCGCAGTCTACTTGGACAATGAATATTTTAGTGAGAGTTTTGTTGTATCTGGCGCAAAGCTATCACGAATATTTCCAGCGCACCAGCCAAAACTATTATAAAAGCAAGAAAGTGAAAATGCCAAAGCCTGAGCTTTATGTGATTTTTACAGGAGACAAAGAGCAAAAACCCGATAAAATATTTTTGTCAAAAGAATTTTTCGAGGGTGCGGATATTGACCTTGAGGTAAGGGCAAAGGTCATCTATGAAAGCGACACGGATGACATCATCAATCAGTACATCATTTTCTGCAAAGTTTTTAACGAACAGACAAAACAGCATGGAATGACGCAAAAGGCGGTTACAGAAACCATCAGAATATGTAAAGATCGGAATGTTTTAAGGGAATATCTGCTTGAGAGAGAAAAGGAGGTCGTGACGATTATGATGAGTCTATTTGATGAAGAACAGATCATGAAGTCTTTTATTAAAAGTGAACGGTATGATGTAGCAAAAGAGAAGGCTTTACTTATGTTACAAAGTGGAAAAATCGCAGTCGATGAAATTGGAAAATTTTTCCCAGAACTAATTGAAAGCGACATAAGAGAACTTGAAGCCAAAGTTATGCAGTTGGCATAATCAACAGAACAATTGAATATCAATCAAGCAGCCTAAAAACGCATGGAACAGTGAACTGTAAACCATGCGTCTTTTTTCATCCCTCAGCATCATATTTCAAGGCAGCTCTGGATGGCTGTGGCCGCCTGTGTGCCGCGCTTTTCCATAGGCTTTGATGGCAGCCACCGCGTTTTCCACATGCTTTCCCAGCGGCGCGTCCTCCACGCTCACCACATGGATGCCGCACCGGTTCACAGGCAGCAGCACTTTGTAAGTGTGGCTCCCGCCGATTGCCGCAGCCATGGCCGGACTCAATTCCCCCATCATGGCATTGGCGTTGAGAATGCCAATTACCCCTGCCACCACGTCCACATGCTGCATGTTATGGATGATGGCGTTTTCTCCCGTGGCTCCATCGTCCGCCCCTGCCCGCAGCATTTGACCTGTGGCCACTGCGTTAGTGCCCAATGCGATGACCCGCGCCTGGGGCATCGCTGCCTTGATTCTTTCCACCAGGGCCTTGCCGATCCCGCCGCCCTGTCCGTCCACTACTGCGATCACCATGATTCTATCCTTCCTTTCTCGATTCCTGATTTTTCGCTATGTTTTTTTGTTTTCCTATTCAATAGATCAGCCTGCGCCGCAGATCAGCAAAGACCTCTAGGCCCAAATTCCTCACTTTGTGACGGCAAACGCCGGTGGGCGCTAAGATTCCCACCGAAATGCTGGCGATCCCCTTTTTTGTCCGCTTCCGCTGGCTGGCATGGTCTTCTGCGAATTCCACCTTTTCCATCTTGAGCAAAACGGTTTCCCTGTTAAATCCACCGCTGACAAGAGTGACTAACTGATCACTGGCGGACATAGCCGCGTTCTTGTATTCCAAAATCACGGAGACCACAGCCAAGGCCAGCACCAGTCCTCCGGCTGCCATAAACCAGGGAAAAAATTCCTTTGGCACTGATGCCAGCAGCAAAGCGGCACAAAGGCTCCCGCAAAAAGACACAGCAAAGAAAATCCTAGGGCAGAGGAAAAAATAAGGCATCGCTTTCCGTTCCGCTGGCCGCGGGGTTTCCCGATACCGGACCTCCGGCAGAAAGCGTTCCAAAAAATCATACAGCTTTTCTCGTCTCATCACCGGATACAGCATGGCCACTTCCTCCTGGCCGTCTTGGTTTCCTCCGTAACCAGCAGCGAAAATTTCCAGCGTCCCTCGGCCAAAGATCCGCATCAGCAAGGACTGGCGGTAACAAACGCCGCTGATCTTTTCTTTCATCAAGGTATGGGTTTTGCGAGTCAAAAGGCCGTACTCTATGAAAATGGAAGTTTCCCGATCCGTGACCCGAAACCCGTAGTATTTCACTGTGCTCAGGGCTACGCTGACCAGAATCCCCAGAAGATAAATGGCCAGCACCGCAAAGGCAATCAAAAGCGGAGCGGAAATGCTCAAAAGCAGATCTGTCATCACTTGTTCCCCATCCACTTCTTTCTCCAAAAAAATCTTGGAAATCACGCTGATAGCCACGCCGCAATAGGTGAACAGCTGTAGCACCACCACAGCTTTGGACCGGAGCAGTCCCATGAGGAAAATCTCACCCGCAGTGGCCAGGATGGTATTGCCGCTAGTCTCCTGGGAAATCCGTTCCTCCAGCTTCCTGCCCCGCAAAGCCCCTTCAGCCGCATTGATCTCAATTCCAAGCTTTTCTTCCTGCTCCGGCTCTTGCTCCTGCTTTGCCAAAAGCAGCTTTTTCACGTAGACTGCATCCTCAATCCTCAGCACCATTTTCACGGTCCCCGACTGTTGGTCGCTGATACTGCTGGCATTGTCCACATTCACGCTGTAAACCTTGGCTAACTGGAAAAACAGGTTCTGGGAAAAATCCACAGTCGTGATATTGGAAAGAGGCACTTCCTGCCGCCTCTTGTTTAGAAGGCCAGTCTGGACCACCAGTTGTTTGTCATCTATGCTGTAATAGGTGCATCGATATTGGATCAGCCTGGTGATGGGCGCAATGAGCACGATCACCAAAAGGCCGCTGTTTTGCCAGAGGATCTGGGCATCCCCTATGATCAAGTATAAGAGCAGCGCCCCGATCAGCAGACCAAAGTCTCGAAAAAAGCGCTCAAAGATGAACATGAAATGCCCTCGTTTTGGTCCAAACTTCATAGCTGCCGCCCACCTTCCCGCTGCTCTCTGGCTTCCAGGCGGACATACAGCTTTTCCCTGAGGTTTTCAGCGATTTCATCGGCTACTTCCTTTGCCAAGCATTCGATAGTAAAACTATCGCTGGCCAAAGACATTTCCACGTCATAAAGTCCCAGCTTCCTGTTGATGGGCCCCTGGCTCACGGTGATATGCTGGATGCGCACGATGGGGATAATGGTATTGGTGATAAAAAAGATCCCGTGCCGGATGTCCACTTTTTCTTCGGTTATGAAGTATCCCCACTGGCGATACTCGATGAGCGGATAAAGGATCAGGCCCACCAGTTTGTAAAGCGTGAAAAGCCCCAAAACCAGCAGCACAAGCCAGCGGTAAGGCGCGATGGCTCCGATCAGACTAGAAAGGAAGCACAGCGCCCCACAGATGATAAGGACGAAGACAAAGCCGATCAATCTGCCGATCCGCCAGCTGGCGACCGCTTTTTTGTCCAATTTCACATAGTCCATAGATTCCTCCTTTTTCTTTCACAATACTATGATTATACACGAAAACGAGCTGCTACGCTAGACACGCCCGCAGCGAACATGGAAAAACCCTTGATATTTTTCTGCCTTCCTAGGCAAACGAAAAGAAAAGGGGCCAGTCCTTTGATCCAGCGAAAACCCAGCCATCCCAGTTCAACCTGCAGTAAGGAAAGAGCCCAGTCAAAGGCATCTGCTTTCATCCCAATCCCCAGTTCCAGCGAGGTCTGGCTCTAAAGCGAAAAACCGAAGCAAGCTGCCGGAAAATCTCTCCTGCAGTTTTGCTTCGGTTCTTTTGTGTTTCACGTATGCTGCCTGCGTTTACCATAAAACTTTTGAAATCTAAATCATCTTTATTTCCCCAGCACCGCCTTTATGCTTTCCACGCAGATGTCAACTGCCTTGTCGATTTCCGCTCTAGTGATGTTCAGCGGCGGGTTGAAATAAGGCACGTCCCCCATGGGCCGCAGCAGCAGGCCCCGCTTCATAGCTTCTTTGTACACCTGGTAGCCGATTCGCTTCGTGCTGTCAAAGGCTGTTTTCGAGTTCCTGTCTTCCACCAATTCCATAGCGTTGATCAGGCCGATGCTCCGAATCTCTCCAATATTTTTGTGGCTTCCCAAAGCCTCTGTCAGCCGCTGGTTCAGATAAGCCGCCTCTGTATGCTCTAAAACCTTATCCTCTTTTAGGATGTTCAGGACTTCCAGAGCCGCAGCGCAGGCCATAGGATTCCCGCTGTAAGTGGTGCTGTGGACAAAGGCTTTGTTCTCATTGAAATCCCCGTAAAAAGCCTGGTAGATCCGATCTGTAGTGACAGTGAGGGCCATTGGCAGAAAACCGCCGGTCAGTCCTTTTGACAGGCACATGAAATCCGGTGCGATCCCGGCATGCTCACAGGCGAACATTTTTCCCGTGCGCCCGTAGCCAGCGGCGATCTCATCTGCGATCAGGTTCACGTCATAGGCATCGCACAAAGCTCGCAGCTTTTTCATGTAGATCGGGGAATAGATCCGCATCCCCGCGGCACCCTGAAAACCAGGTTCAAAGAGAAAGGCCGTGGTTTCGCGGCCATATTTTTCAAAGGCTTCTTCGGCACCTGCGATACACTCTGCCTGGCAGGTGTCTCTATGACAACCGTAAGGACACCGGTAACAATCCGGCCCCGGCACATGGATCCCCTCCAGCAGCAGAGGCCTGTACATTTGGGCGTAAAAATCCATGCCGCCCATGGACAAAACGCCTAAAGTTTCTCCATGGTATCCGTTTGCCAGAGTCATGAACCGCTGCTTTTCCTTTTTTCCTGTCTGGTGATGGTACTGGAAACTCATTTTCATGGCAACCTCTACCGAAGTGGAGCCATTGTCCACGAAGAAAAATTTGCAGAGCCCCTCTGGGAGCAGCTTCACCAGCCTTTCACACAGCTGTTCCGCTGGCTCGTGGGTGAAACCAGCGAACATGACATGTTCCATTTTGTCCATCTGCTTTTTTACCGCTTCTTTGATCCTGGGGTTTCCGTGGCCCAGCAGATTGCACCACCAGGAACTGATGATGTCCATATAAGACTTTCCGTTCTCATCGTAAATATAGATGCCTTCTGCCCTGTCTGCCTTTACCAGGGGGAAGGTTTCATGGTCTTTCATCTGGGTGCAGGGATGCCATATGTGATCCTTCATCGATATCCTCCTTTTGATGGGACAGGGGCATGACCAATCGGTTATCCAGCTGTCCTTCTGCCTGTTATTGATAGATTCCTGCCAACACCGCGGGATCCATGTTCACGTCCGTGTCCCCTTCCTGAACACAAGCGAGCACAGGGACTCCTGTGTAGCTTTGTAAAAAACGGCGGTTGTCCTCTTCCATGGTATCCCCTGGATGGAACCAGTTGAGGATCACGCCTTTGACGCCGATCTGCTGCTGTCTGGCGTATTCAATAGTGAGAATCGTGTCATTGATGGTCCCCAAGCCAGCCGGCGCCACAATCAGGATATGCAAACCCATGGCTTTAATCAAATCTTCCAGCATGTACATGCCCCGCCGGATGGGACAAACGATGCCGCCGCTGCCTTCCACAGTCAAATAATCGCAAAGCCCTCGGGCAGCTTTGTAATCCTTCAGGACTGTTTCCAATTCCACGGGATTTCCTTCCAGCTCCGCGGCCAGGTGGGGAGAGACCGCAGTTTCATAAATATAAGAAACCATTCGTTCCAGCGGCGTGTCGATACCCGCTGTCTGTTTCACGTACTGCGCGTCTCCTGGGATCAGCCGATCATCCTTTCGCAGCGCTCCGCTGAGGGCAGCTTTGTAATATCCTGCGTCATAGCCTGCCTGCCGCAGTTTTTTCACTAAGAGCGCAGTGACATATGTTTTGCCTGCGTCTGTCCCCGTAGCTGTGATGAAGATTCCTTTACTCATGCGGTTTCACCTCAAATCCCAGGCGCTTTACCATTGCCATGTCCTGCTCGATGCTGATCCCTGCTGTGGTCAACATGTCCCCGGAAATCGCTGCGTTGGCCCCGGAACAAAAGGCGCTCCGGCCTTTATCCGCGAGAAGCCCCCTGCCCCCTGCCAGCCGAATGGCCGCGCCAGGGACCGCGAATCGAAACAGGGCCACGGTTTTACAAACTTCTTTTGCGGAAAGACGAGTTTGATGTTCCAGCGGTGTCCCTTGGATCGGGTTCAAAATATTGATGGGAATGGATCTAATGCCCAGTTCCCGCAGCTCCAGCGCCAGATCAACGCGGTCTTCCACAGTTTCTCCCATGCCGATGATCCCGCCGCTGCATACGGTCAGTCCCGCTGCCTGCGCCATGCGGATGGTACGAATCTTATCATCGTAGCTGTGGGTGCCGCAGATCCGCGGGAAAAAGCGCCTTGATGTTTCCAGGTTATTGTGGTAGCGGGAAACACCTGCCTTTTTCAATCTGCGGAATTGACTTTCTGTTAGCAGCCCATGGGACGCGCAGAGGGAAATGTCACACTGATCTTTCATGGCCTGATAAGTCTCGCACAGCCTGTCCACTTCCCCATCGGAAAGCCGTTTTCCTGATGTGACGATAGAAAAGCGAAGCACGCCTTTGCCCTGATGATAGCTAGCCTCTTTGATGATCTTTTCAGAAGAAAGCAACGGATATTCTTCAATATCAGCCTGAGCGCGGATCGACTGCGCACAGTATTTGCAATCTTCCGGGCACCTGCCGCTCTTGCCGTTGATAATCGCGCACATATCAAACCCATGGCCAAGGACTTCCTTTCGCAGCGCGTCTGCTGCCTGGCACAGTTCCTCTAACGGCCCTTTGGATAGCGTCATTAATTCTTCTTTTGTCAGCCGGCCGCCCTGTGTCACCTTGTCATAGCACTGTTTGATCATGAAACATACCCCCTGATCTGCGGCATGACGCGGTTCCCCAAGATCGCGCACAAGATGCAGATCACAATGTCTCCTGGAACCACTAGGAGGAAACAGTATAAAAACAGCGGCCAAAAAGCAATGGGCGTTCCCAGCACGTAATTGCAGATGACATAGTAGTATGCCATGCCGATCAAGTACACTGCTCCCAGTCCGGCGAAGCCGGCGGCCAAAAGACGCTTGACAGAAGGTCTGGCGCTTTTTCCTGTGATTCTTCCTGTTATGTAGGTGCCCACCACAAAACCAATCAAATACCCAAAGCTGGGGATCAGCACGTAGCCCGGACCGCCGCCTTGGGCGAAAATCGGAAGCCCTGCAAGTCCTAATGCCAGATAGACCAGCACACTGGCAGTCCCCAGGCGCGGGCCTAAGAACATCCCAGCCAAAGTAGTGAACAGGAGCTGGAGGGTGAAAGGCACCACTGGCACCGGTATTTTGATAAAGGCTCCAACTGCGATCAGAGCGGCGAACAGCGCGCACAAGATCATGCGCTGCGCAGAAAATGTTTTTGTCATGAATTCTCCTTTCGTGCAGCCAGCTAATTTTGCGAAAACGTTTCTGCGATTGGCCAGATCTTGCGTCTGCGTTTCGCAGGCTGGGCTTCATGTATGTTATTATACTGATTTTCTGCAAATTGTCAACCCATTATTAATTTTTAGTTTACAATTATTTTGAGAAATCCGCCAGGTCGCCTTCTTCCTTATTATGCTTACCTTTGATCCTTTTATAAAGATGAAACGTAGATTATGTGCATGCTCCAGAAATAACGCCAGCAATGTCTCATAACAAAAAGCCCTTCTGCCCACTTTTTGATCTCCTTCCGCTCAAAGGGAAGCCGATCATCCACTGGCAAAACGGCTTTCTCAGGTTTATTGATTTGTGTTTACATTTCTTTCGCGTCTACCCACTCTTTCGCTGTTTCCACATCATCCTTGGAAGGGATGGTTACTTTGGAATCTTCTTCTACCATGTCCTTGTTGGCCAAGGGAAAGGTGCGAAAGGCTCTCTTCAGTTTTTCTGTCATGGGATTTCACCTGCCTTTACAAATACTGTTTGAAGCGTTCCACGTTGTTTTCTTCAAACTGCCTCAAATGTTCCATCAGCGCCACAATATCAGGCTCCGCTTTTTGTCTGTATTTGCGGATGTTTTTGATCGCGTCGATGACTCCCATGTTGCTTCCCACCATGAGCATCTCCGCGATATGGGACGTGGAATCATCGGAAAGCGTTTGGAAATTGATCATAAGGTATGTCCTGATTTTTTCAAAGGCTGACAATCCCTCTTCGTTAAATCCGTTTGCTTCCAGCATTTGAGCCGCCTGGTCGTGAATCTGCCGGTACTCTTTCAGCTGGGCGTGAAGCCGTTCTTTGAAGGCTTCCTCCTTTGTGATCTCCATGAGCTGGGTAATGGTGTCCACGCCCATTTGGGAATTCTGATAGACGAAATTCAACAGCTCGGCGTTGTAATTGGGTTCGTTCATTCTGCTCTCACTCCTTTGGTATCTAGTGTGCGCGGAAAATGGGATTTCATGCATAGAGCGCAGAGGATCACGATATGCTGTTACAGTTCCTTCATCTTTCTAGATTCGGGCGACCGCTTTCTAATGGTCTATGTTAGTTCTCAGTTTGTCCAAATAATTTTCAAATTCTTGCTTTGTATATGTATGCACCTCTCGGAAGTACAGATTTCTATATCTTTCCAAATCAAATAAAACCAACTCTTGATTTCCCATTTGCGTGATGCGTTTCGCAATTGCGGTTCGTGAGGGTGAATCCTGAACAGAACTTCTTGAGATTTGATTCGGCAGTGGATTCGCAGTCTCATTGTATACCAGCACAAAATCCGCGCTGCTTCTGGTATAGGATATGTCTTTTTTAGTAATATCACAGAAAATCAGCAAACTATCTCGTATTTTTCCTTTTACGTTCCGATTGCTGACCTTTCCATTTTTAAATTCTAGAAAGACAATGCTATCTGTAGTATGCGCAAGCCCATCCACAGAAGCCGCCACCTCTTCTGAAAGCCCCAGTCCATTGGCATAATTTCGCTTCACCATGTCGAAATCCACTGCTTGAAACAAAGAATTCGTCATATATTGTACGTCAACCGCACCACGATCATCCTTCGACAACTCTTGGAGCGTATTTTGATTGGCACGAAAGATTTCATAATCATCAAGATTCATCATAATGATACCTCTCATTTTCTAATCTTTGCAGAGGGCTGGCCAATTTGCTGTATATCGCTTCTATATTGGTTGTCACATCCTCGATGTGGATCGCATCATCTTCATTTTTTGTCAGATAATACTTACATCGATCCGCCACTTGATATTTTGCCGCATACACTTCGATAGCATTGAGAAAATAAGGGCTGTGGGTATTGAGCAGCACATGAAGATCAAATTCATGTTGAAGCAGCACAATCAATTCCGCACATAATAACTGCCATTCAGGATGCAAATGAATTTCAGGTTCATCGAGGATGATCGTTCCCTTTTGCTCGATTGCTCCATTTTGCAGCAGCGTTTTCAAAATCGCAAATGTTTTCAAACCAGCAGAAAGATTTTTCACATCAAGGATCTTTTCTGTGCCAGCTTTTCTATAACCAAAAGCGTTTTTCTCACGACTGATAATATCACCATCGCAGACTACTGCGATTTTGTCATAGATACGATCGAATTTTTTCTTGATGATGATTTCATCTATGATCCCTGTTTCATTTCTTTCACGAAGCGTCTCCATCAAATACTTTTTATGGATAAACGAGGCAGTTGTAAGGAATGGATGATAACTCCCTGCGTCATCCAAAACAAAGGGATCATCAATATATACCGCATCTGTCCGCAAATCCAGTTTCCCTTTTAAATCAATGACCTGATTATCTTTGATTTGAATGATGATCGGCGTTTTTTGGATTTCCAATGTGATCTCGCCTGGCTCATCACAGTAAATATTTGTGACTTGAGAGTTAAATTCTTCATTTAAATTTCTTTCCAATATCAGCTTTAAAATATCCTGATCCGAGACCCGTAAAACCTTTATTATACGCTGTGCCGTTGCCTCAAATTCCTCCTGCCCTTGATATTCTTCCAACTCCGCACCATGCTCTGCGATGCTCTGAATGATCGTTTCGCTTAAAGCCTCTGGATTTGAAGAAAGATATTTTTGCTGGTCAAGAATGCTTGCAGCAATTTTTTGAAACTCTGCGCCCGTCATCACACTCTCTTTCGAGCGGATATATAGACGATCCAACAAGTTCCAAATACTGTTCAAACGTTCGTTATAAATTCGCAGATTCATTTTATAAAAGCTATTGAAGACTGCGAAAAGCGCCTTGCTTACTGTGCTTTTGCCCGTGTCATTTTCACCGGCGATCACTGTGATCCCATTGATATCAATAACCGCAGAGCTTACTTTTCCAATATTTTTTAAAGATAGTTTCATATCGTTTCTCCCAAAACCTCCCTTTTAGAAATAAAGGCCCTTAACCATCCTGCCTGCTCCTCACTAAACATGTCTTCTGAAAAAAGGCGACCCCGAATTCCTGGACTTTTTGAAACCCAAGCCGCTGGATCTTTCTTGCGTACTGCTTTTCCTGAATCTGCCGCAGCGCACCCCTGCATTCTGCCTCCAGCTGGGATTCATCGGCTGTCCATTTGGCCTCTATCACAACTGCCCTGCGGTTTGCTGGATCCTTGATCACCAGATCAGAGCGGCCTAAGCCATGCTCATAGTTTGATTCCACCTGATACCCCGCATCGGAAACCAGCCCTGCTAAAAACGCATGATAAAAGCTTTCCCTATAATCGTGATAGCTGATGGTGTCAAACAAAAGATCAGAAAGAAGCTTGGTCAGTTTCTCCGACTCTCCATTCCATAAAGCCGCAAACAGCTCCCTGCGGTCGCTTGCCGCTGCCTTTTCGTAAAACCAGGCTTTCACACTTTTTTTAAAAATATCACGCACCTCTGTGTTTGGGATCCGCAGCGCGAATTGACCAGGCTGCAGCCCATCGCTCTCCGGCTCATCCCAGTGCGCCTTTGTCAGATAACCAGTTAAATAAAGCAAACTCCACAAATGATCCTCCGATGATTCCAGCGTATCATATGTGAGATTTTCCACAATGGATGCCTTGATCCATCCCCCTGCCAGCAAGGTTTCAAACTTTTCGTTCACATTTAAGCCTGTATAGTCCAAAAACAAGCGGATCATGGCGTTATCGCTGGTATTTTCCCAAAAATTCTTAGGCTTGGACGACTGATCCAACATCAAATTCTGGACATGATTCATCACATCCCAAGGGCAGTATACGTCGAAATCTCCAAATTGATAGCCATCGTACCATTCCTTTAACTCGGCTCCATGGTCAGCAAGCCCTGTCTCTTGCAGTAATTGATCCACTTCTGTTTGGGTGAAACCAAAGCATCCATTCAGTCTGGTATCAGAAATCGTGTCTGATATGAAATTGTTTGTTCCTGTAAAAACGCTTTCCTTAGCGATTCGCAGACAGCCTGTGATCACGGCGAATTTGAGAGCTTCATTATCTTTAATGACCTGCATGGCGCCTTTCATGACATCCAACATCTCCGCATAATAGCCTTTTTCGCTGGCTTTTGCAAGAGGAACGTCATATTCATCGATCAAAAGGATCACAGGCTTGCCATAATGGTCTGTCATCAGCTGAGTGAGAACTAGAAGCGCGTTTTTAATCTCCTCTTTTGATGCTTTTTTTGCGGCTGTCCTTGAAAAAAGCTCTTTGTCAAAGGCATTGACACGCTGGCTTTCCAGCAAATACAAATGATCCTTGTAGGTTTTGGCGATCACAGCTCTAAACATCTCATACGCATCAGCGAATCCCAGCCCATCCACGCTCCGAAAGGACAAGAACAGTGTCGGGTATTGATTCATCCAATCATTACATAGCTTTTGGTCCTTTGCTATGTCAAGGGAGTCAAACAAGACTCGGCTGTCTTTTTGAATATCAAAAAACTCTGATAACATGCTCATGGCAAGGGTTTTCCCGAACCTTCGAGGCCGAGTGATCAAAATGACCTGCATGGCATCTGTTTTCAGCAATTCTCCAATCAGGCTGCTTTTATCCACAAAGTAGTATCCATTTTTCCGAATATCAGCGAAACTCGAGCGCCCCACTGGGATTTTGATTTTGCGCACAGCTCTGCCTCCCCCTTTCAGATCTTTCCATCCCTTCTATGTTCTTTGAAACCATGAAGACGTTTGTTTTCATTCTACCATCGCCCTCTAAAAATAGCAAGCAGTCCAATTTGAGTTTCCATAGAGGCGCAAGGGCTAGCCGCTTGGCCCCGTACTCTTTTTCTTTGCAAAAAGACCCGCAAAATGCGGGTCTTTGTCTTTGTGCGTGTTCTCTCAGATTTATACCAGCTCTAAAAACGCCATTTCAGCGCAGTCGCCTCTTCTTGGTCCTAATTTTAAAATTCTGGTATATCCACCGTTTCTTTCAGCATAGTTCGGTGCGATTTCCTCAAACAGCTTTGTGACGACATCTTCATCATAAATATATGCGAGCGCCTGTCTTCTTGCGTGGAGATCGCCACGTTTGCCGAGGGTGATCATTTTTTCAGCCTGTTTTCTGGCTTCCTTTGCTCTGGTTACTGTTGTTGTGATCCGTCCTTCTCTTAAAAGGTCGGTAACGAGATTTCTCAGCATCGCTTTTCTATGAGCAGTAGGTCTGCCTAGCTTTCTATGTCCTCGCATCGCTAAATCCTCCTTTATTACATTCTAGCTGGCCGCGGGATCCCATGCGCTAAAGCGCTTGAATCCCTGACCGAGAACCTACCAGCGGCTTACGTTCCGCTTGCCGGGTTAGGTCACTCATCGCTTTGTCTTAAGCCTAAGCCTAGTTCTTCAAGTTTGTGTTTTACTTCGTCCAAAGATTTTTTACCAAGGTTTCTGACTTTCATCATGTCTTCCTCTGAACGGTGGGTCAGTTCTTCGACCGTGTTGATCGCCGCCCGTTTCAGGCAGTTGAAGGAGCGAACGGAAAGCTCCAGTTCCTCGATGGTCATTTCGAGGGCTTTCTCTTTCTGATCCTCTTCCTTTTCCACCATGATTTCCATCGTCTCCGTGCTGTCTGTCAGCTCGATGAACAGGTTCAAATGCTCCTGCATGATCTTCGCGCCAATGGACACCCCTTCGCTCGGTGTGATGGAACCATCTGTCCAGATCTCTAAAATCAGCTTGTCATAGTCAGTTACCTGACCAACTCTGGTATTTTCAACAGTGAAGTTGACTTTTTTCACTGGTGTGTAAATGGAATCAGTAGGGATCACCGCGATCGGCGTGTTCTCCGTTTTGTTCTGATCCGCAGAAACATATCCCCTGCCTCTGGCAAGGTTCATTTCCATCACCAGCGTAGCGTTTTCCTCAAGGGTGGCGATGTGCAGTTCGGGATTGCAGATCTCCAGATCCGCGTCTCCGATAATGTCCGCAGCCGTCACCTCTTTTGGACCAATGGCATTGATCAGCACTTTCTTTGTGTTGTCGCCATTGAGCTTAACCGCTAACTTCTTCAAGTTTAATATGATTTCTGTAACGTCCTCTTTGACTCCTGGAATGGTTGAAAACTCATGAAGTATTCCGTCGATTTTAACAGATGTAACAGCAGCCCCTGGAAGAGAACTGAGAAGGACTCTCCTCAGGCTGTTTCCCAAGGTCGTGCCGTAACCTCTTTCCAGAGGTTCAACAACGAATTTCCCGTAATTAGAATCTTCGTTTGAAAATACACATTCAATTGTTGGTTTTTCGATTTCTATCACTCAAAACCCTCCTTTTCT
>CAJTYS010000050.1 GCA_910583765.1 uncultured Eubacteriales bacterium
TTCCTTTTCTTGGCACTTCTCTTCCCTCCTTGCCTGGTTTTGCTTCACTCTTCACGGTCTCGTGAAAAATTACTCTCCCCGTCTTCTTAAAACCTAATCAAAAACGGGCAAGTCTTGCTTTCGGTACTCGAGGATCACAGGACCTGATGGTTCCGAAATCCCCGCGGTGCTCATGACTAAAAATTTCTATATTTATGATCAAGAACACTCTGTTATTTCCCGATTACTACTTCTTAGGGCGTTTCGCGCCGTATTTTGAACGGGCTTTGCCTCTGTCGGCTACGCCAGCAGTATCAAGAGTTCCGCGCACAATATGGTATCTGACGCCTGGAAGGTCTTTTACCCTTCCGCCTCTGATCAGCACAACGCTGTGCTCCTGCAGATTATGGCCGATGCCAGGAATGTAAGCTGTGACTTCGATCCCATTTGAGAGACGGACTCTCGCAACTTTTCTGAGAGCTGAATTAGGCTTTTTCGGGGTAACTGTCTTTACAGAAGTGCATACGCCTCTTTTCTGCGGTGAGTTAACATTGGTAGGAACTCTTTTCAGGGAGTTCATTCCCTTCCCCAGAGCCGGTGCAGTTGATTTTTTCACGCTGCTGGTTCTGCCCTGACGTACTAATTGGTTGATAGTAGGCATTCTTTTCTCCTTTCCTCTACTGTTTTTCTATTTTAAACCCAAAAGGGGCTTAAAAACATTTGCACATTTTAATCTCGGGCTTGTTGGGCCCGAGACTAAAATTAATTTTATCATAGCTTTCCACAAAAAGTCAATTTAATTCTCAAGAAATTATTCTTCATCGAATTCAATGATTTCAGAAGCCTGGCCTTCCTCGTCTTCTGGTTCAAATTCCTCTTCTGCTTCTTCCGCATCCAGGAATCCTTCTTCTTCCAACTCATCTGGCCCTTCCAAGTCATCAAAGTCTTCGTCCTCAAGATCTGAGTCAAAGAAATCGTCTTCCGGCTCTAAATCGTCTTCTCCATCAAAGTCCATGGCTTCTTCGGCTTCCAGTTCTGAATCATCTTCCATGGCCGCGTCCGGATCATATTCATAATCCGGATCATCCTCCAGATACGCGTCTTCATCTTCCAGCATGGCTGTATAAGCTTCCATGAGCGCTGTGTTGATTCCGTAATCCAGGTCAATGCTCTTGTAACGCTTCATGCCTGTTCCAGCTGGAATCAGTTTACCGATGATGACATTTTCTTTCAGACCCTGCAGCTTGTCGTTCTTTCCTTTGATGGCCGCGTCGGTGAGCACCCTTGTGGTCTCTTGGAAGGACGCTGCTGACAGGAAGGAATTGGTTGCCAGGGAAGCCTTTGTGATCCCCAGCAGGATTCGTTCATACTGGGCAGGTTCCTGCTCAATGCTCAGCTGGCTGTTGGCTTCTTCGATCTCGTGCTTGCTGTACTGTCCGCCTGGCAGCAGAGAGGTGTCTCCCGCTTCCGTGATCTTGCATTTGGACAGCATCTGGCTGACAATGACCTCCACGTGCTTGTCGTTGATGTCCACACCCTGCTGTTTGTACACCCGCTGTACTTCTTTCAGCAGATATTGATAAACGCCTTCCACGCCATTGAGCCTGAGGATGTCCTTTGGATCCAGCGGCCCTCTGGTAATGTTCTGACCAGCCAGCACATAGTCGCCTTCCTTGACATTGAGTCTCGCGCCGTAAGGAACGATATATTCCCGTTCCTCTTCGCCCCGGACTTTAACCTGCGTCTTGTTGTCTGTCCTGGCTTCGATGGCTACCACTGTGCCGTCCGCTTCGCAGATCTCCGCCAGACCTTTCGGTTTTCTGGCTTCAAAGAGCTCTTCGACCCTTGGAAGACCGTGGGTGATGTCGGAACCAGCGACCCCGCCTGTATGGAAGGTCCGCATGGTCAGCTGGGTGCCCGGTTCACCGATGGACTGGGCGGCTGTGATGCCTACCGCTTCACCGATATTCACGGACTCGCCTGTGGCCAGGTTCCTGCCGTAGCACTTGGCGCAGATCCCTGTCTTGCTGTGGCAAGTCATGACAGAGCGAATGGCCACGGACTCGATGCCCGCGTCTTCAATGGCCTGGGCCTGGTCTTCGGTGATCTCCTCGTTTTGTTCCACCAGGATCACGCCAGTCTCTGGGTGATAAACATCTGTCAGGGACGTTCTGCCGATGATACGCAGCTTCAGGGATTCGATGACTTCTTTTCCGTCTGTAAAGGCTTTTACCGCGATCCCTTCGTCTGTTCCACAGTCGAATTCCCGAACAATGACGTTGTGAGAAACGTCTACCAGCCTTCTGGTCAGGTAACCGGAGTCCGCTGTACGCAGCGCTGTGTCGGCCAGACCTTTCCTGGCTCCGTTGGAAGATATAAAGTATTCCAGTACGGAAAGCCCTTCACGGAAGTTGGCTTTGATCGGCATTTCGATGGTTTTACCAGTAGCGTTAGCCATCAGTCCCCGCATGCCGCCGATCTGACGGATCTGGTTTTTACTACCTCTGGCTCCGGAGTGGGCCATGATGAACAGGTTGTTCAAGGTGCCCAGGGAATCCATCAGCGCATCCGCCACGTCATCTGTGGTCTTGTTCCAAATCTCAATGACCTTTTCGTAACGTTCCTGGTCGGAAACCAAGCCCTTTCGGAAGGCCTTTTCATATTTATCTACCATCTTTTCCGATTCTTCGATGATGCCCTGCTTTGCTTCTGGGATCTCCATATCGGAAATACCGATGGTAATGGCTGCCCTTGTGGAATAGTGGAAGCCCATGTCTTTAATATAGTCCAGCATAATGGCAGTTCCCGTGTTTCCATGAATCCGGTAACAGCGGTCAATGATCTGCCCCAGCTTTTTCTTGTCGCAGAGAAAATCCACTTCCAGGGAATACGGATCCGTTTCCCGGTCAACAAAGCCTAAGTCCTGCGGGATCTCCTGGTTGAAGATGAATCTTCCTACCGTGGATTCCACCAGCTTGCCTCTCACGTCCTCTGCGTCTTTGTACATGCGCACTTTAACTTTGGCGTGAAGGCCCACTTCGTGGTTTTCATAAGCCATGAGCATTTCATCCATGTCTGTGAAGATCTTGCCGTCTCCTTTTTCCGCCGCAGTGTCCCGCTCTTCCACGCCTGGATGGGTCAGGTAATAACTGCCCAGGATCATGTCCTGTGTCGGCGTTGTGATCGGGGAGCCGTCCTTTGGCGCCAGGATGTTGTTAACAGAAAGCATCAGGAACCTTGCTTCTGCCTGAGCTTCTACGGAAAGCGGCACGTGCACGGCCATCTGGTCTCCGTCAAAGTCCGCGTTGAAGGCAGTACATACCAGTGGATGAAGCTTGATGGCTTTGCCTTCCACCAGTACTGGCTCAAAGGCCTGGATTCCCAGTCTGTGGAGGGTCGGGGCACGGTTGAGCATGACTGGATGTTCCTTGATCACGCCTTCCAGCACGTCCCAGACCTCTGGTCTTACTTTTTCTACCATTCTCTTGGCGCTCTTGATGTTGTGCGCATAGCCGTTTTCCACCAACTTTTTCATGATAAACGGCTTGAACAGCTCCAGGGCCATTTTTTTCGGCAGACCGCACTGCCAAAAGCGCAGCTCCGGCCCTACTACGATTACGGAACGGCCCGAGTAATCCACGCGCTTGCCCAGCAGGTTCTGTCTGAAACGGCCCTGTTTGCCCTTGAGCATGTCGGACAGGGATTTCAGCGGCCTGGAGCCTGGGCCTGTCACTGGCCTTCCTCTTCTGCCGTTATCGATCAGCGCGTCCACTGCTTCCTGGAGCATGCGCTTTTCATTTCTGACGATGATGTCAGGCGCGCCTAGTTCCAGCAAACGGTTCAGTCTGTTGTTTCTGTTGATGACCCTTCTGTAAAGGTCATTCAAGTCCGATGTGGCGAACCTACCGCCGTCCAGCTGCACCATAGGGCGCAGATCAGGCGGGATCACTGGAATCACTTCCATGATCATCCACTCCGGTTTGTTTCCAGAAGCCCGCAGCGCTTCGATGACCTCCAGGCGTCTGACGATCCGGATCCGTTTCTGGCCGGACGCGCCCTTTAGCCGTTCTCTCAGCTCTTCGGACAGTTCGTCCAGGTCGATTTGGGCCAGCAGATCCCTAACCGCTTCGGCACCCATGGCTGCCCGAAAGCCGCTGCCGAATCTGTCTTTTGCTTCTCTGTACTGCTGCTCTGTGAGGATTTCTTTATATCCGAAATCCGTGTCGCCTGGCTCAATCACCACATAAGCCGCGAAGTACAGGATCTTTTCCAAGTTCCTTGGGGACATGTCCAGAACAAGCCCCATCCTGGATGGAATCCCTTTGAAATACCAGATATGGGAAACCGGCGCGGCCAGTTTGATGTGGCCCATCCGTTCCCTTCTTACTTTTGCTTTTGTCACTTCTACGCCGCAGCGGTCGCAGACGATCCCCTTGTAACGGATCCTTTTGTACTTTCCGCAGTGGCATTCCCAGTCCTTTTGAGGTCCAAAAATCTTTTCGCAGAACAGCCCTTCTTTTTCTGGCTTCAAGGTCCTGTAGTTGATAGTTTCAGGCTTCGTAACCTCCCCGTGGGACCAGTCCAGTATTTTTTCCGTCGATGCCAGACCGATCTGCAGGGACTCAAAATTATTTAACTCGTAGTTATTGTTTTCACTCATTGGTCACTCTCCTTCCCTATAGCGAGCGCAGAACAATTATAACTGTTCTTCCATATCTTCGGACATGTCTTCGGCAAACTCTTCAAAGTCATCTTCCAGAGCGTCTTCCTCCGCTCCTTCCTCTGAAAATCCGCCGTCTTCAAAAATTTCATCTTCATCCGCTACGTCAGGATCCGCGTCTATGATATCTTCAATGGCTGACAGACCTTCCACTTCAGGCGCTTCTTTAATCTCAATCTCTTCGTTGTCTTCTGTCAGCACCTTTACATCCAGTCCAAGGCTCTGCATTTCTTTGATCAGGACCTTGAAGGATTCTGGAATCCCTGGCTCTGGGATGTTTTCCCCTTTGACAATGGCTTCATAGGTCTTGACGCGTCCTACGATGTCATCGGACTTCACGGTCAGGATTTCCTGAAGGGTATATGCCGCGCCGTATGCTTCCAGCGCCCATACTTCCATTTCTCCGAACCGCTGTCCGCCAAACTGTGCCTTGCCGCCTAAAGGCTGCTGGGTCACTAGTGAGTACGGACCAGTGCTCCTGGCGTGGATCTTGTCATCTACCAGATGGTGGAGCTTCAACATATACATGTAGCCAACTGTTACCGGATTGTCGAATGGTTCTCCTGTACGGCCGTCCCGCAGTGTCAGCTTACCGCTCTTGTCAACGCCTACCTCGTCCAGCAGCTGGATGATGTCTTTTTCCGTGGCCCCATCAAATACCGGAGTGGCGATATACCAGTCTTTTCGCTTGGCCGCCAGCCCCAGATGGACCTCCAGTACCTGACCGACATTCATTCGGGAAGGCACGCCCAGTGGGTTCAGCATCACCTGCAGGGACTGCCCGTTTTCCATGAATGGCATGTCTTCTTCCGGCAGAATCCGGGAAATGACACCCTTGTTTCCATGGCGGCCAGCCATCTTGTCGCCTACGTTGATCTTTCTCTTGGTGGCGATGTAGCAGCGCACCAGCTTGTTGACGCCTGGAGGCAGTTCATCGCCTTTTTCTCTTGAGAATATTTTAACATCCACTACAATGCCTGTCTCTCCATGAGGCACGCGAAGGGAGGTGTCTCTTACTTCTCTTGCTTTTTCTCCGAATATGGCTCTCAGCAGCCGTTCTTCCGCTGTCAGCTCAGTTTCGCCTTTTGGCGTGACTTTTCCTACCAGGATGTCAGACGCGTTGACCTCCGCGCCTCTGCGGATGATTCCATCTTCGTCCAAATCTTTCAGCGCGTCTTCACCCACGTTCGGGATGTCCCGAGTGATTTCTTCTGGTCCCAGCTTCGTGTCTCTGGCCTCGGATTCATATTCTTCGATATGGATGGACGTGAGCACGTCTTCCATGATCAGACGCTCGTTGAGGATGATCGCATCCTCATAGTTGTAGCCTTCCCAGGTCATGAAGCCGATGAGCAGATTTTTGCCCAGTGCCACTTCGCCATTGTCCGTGGATGGACCGTCCGCGATGACCTCTCCTGCCTCTACGTGTTCACCATGGCATACGATTGGCCGCTGGTTGATGCATGTCCCCTGGTTGGAACGCTTGAATTTCAGCAGGGTATACCGATCCGCGCCTTTTCCGTCATCTCTGCGGATGGCGATTCGGTCAGCGTCCACAAACTCAACGGTCCCAGAATGCTTCGCCACCTGAACCACGCCAGAGTCCTTGGCTGCCCTGTGTTCCATCCCAGTTCCTACGATAGGCGCTTCGGCCACCAAAAGCGGCACGGCCTGACGCTGCATGTTGGATCCCATCAGCGCCCGGTTCGCGTCATCGTTTTCCAGGAACGGAATCATTGCCGTGGCTACGGAAACCACCTGCTTTGGCGATACGTCCATATAATCGATCTGATCTCTTGGCATCAGGTCGATCTCGCCGCCTACCCCGCGGGAAGCGACTTTCATATTCACGAAGTGGCCCTCTGAATCAAGAGGTTCATTGGCCTGGGCCACGATCTTGTCTTCTTCATCATCCGCGGTCAAGTAATGGATCTCATCCGTTACCCTTCCAGTCTCTTTATCCACCACCCGATAAGGGGTTTCGATAAAGCCGTATTCATTGATGATCCCATAGGTGGTCAGCGAACCGATGAGTCCGATGTTTGGACCTTCTGGGGTCTCGATGGGACACATTCTGCCGTAATGGGAATGATGCACGTCACGGACTTCAAATCCTGCCCGTTCTCTGGACAGACCACCAGGGCCCAATGCGGAAAGTCTTCTCTTGTGTGTCAGCTCTGCCAGTGGATTCGTCTGGTCCATGAACTGAGACAGCTGGGAACTTCCAAAAAATTCCTTGATCGCCGCGGTGACTGGCCTGATATTCATCAATGCCTGCGGTGTAGCCATTTCCAAATCCTGCTGCTGTGTGGTCATCCGTTCTTTGACTGTTCTCTCCATTCTGGCCAGCCCAATGCGGAACTGGTTCTGGAGCAGTTCTCCCACGGTCCTCAGCCTTCTGTTGCCCAAATGGTCGATGTCATCCGTGTCACCGATACCATAGTTCAGATTCAGAATATAGCTGACTGAGGCAATGATGTCCGCGATCAGGATATGCTTTGGAGAAAGGTCATTCTTTCTGGAAATCAGCGTTTCCTTAATGGCATAATCCTCTTCGCCTTCCACTTCCTGGAGTATTTCCATGAGCACCGGATAGTAAACCTTTTCCGGTATTTTCGTGTCGGACAAGTCGATTTCCACGTAATTGCGGATATCCACGAATTGGTTGCCGATCACTTTTGTCACTGTTTCTTCATCGCTCCCATATACAAAGATATGGTGAACGCCTGCGTTTTCAATCTGGCGCGCCATGCTGTCACTGATCCGTTCGTCCTTTTCCACCAGGATCTCCCCTGTGTTTGGATCCGTGATAGTTTCAGCCGCCACGCATCCGGCGCTGCGGTTGAACAGGCCTAATTTTTTGTTGTATTTGTACCTGCCCACTTTGGAAAGGTCGTAACGTTTTGGGTCAAAAAACAGCGAACGAAGCAAAGACTCGGCGCTTTCCACAGTAGGCGGTTCGCCTGGTCTCAGCTTTTTGTAGATTTCTTTCAAACCCTCTTCGTAATTGTCGGTAGCGTCTTTTTCCAGTGTGCGCAGCAGGCGTTCATCTTCACCAAAGGTGTCGATGATTTCCTGGTCGGATCCCAGTCCCAATGCTCTAAGGAGTGTTGTTACCGGCTGTTTCCTGGTACGGTCCACCCGCACGGAAATAATCTCATTGGAATCCGTTTCATATTCCAGCCATGCTCCCCTGTTTGGAATGATCGTCGTTGAGAAAAGATTCTTACCCGACTTGTCTATCTCTACCGCATAATAAGGCCCTGGTGAGCGCACCAGCTGGGTCACCACTACCCGCTCCGCGCCGTTATAAATGAAGGTGCCTTTTTCTGTCATCAGCGGGAAGTCCCCCATAAATACTTCCTGCTCTTTTACGTCCCCTTTTTCATTGATGAGTCTTACTTTCACTTTCAGCGGAGCCGCATAGGTCACATCTCTCTCCTTGCACTCCTCTTGCTCGTATTTCGGAGGATCGTTCAAGGAATAGTCGATAAATTCCAGTACTAAATTTCCCGCATAATCCTTGATCGGGGATATGTCTTCGAAAACCTCTTGGAGGCCCTCTCTAATGAACCAATCGTAGGAATCCGTTTGAATCTGTATCAGATTTGGCACTTCCGCGACTTCATTGATCTTGGAAAATGTCATACGGTCTTTTCTACCCAATTTTACTGGTTTTGGCATATTTATCACTCCTTATGTCTTTCAAAAACTGGAAATGAAAGAATCCAAAATTCTTCTTTCCCGCATTAAAGCAAAATCTATTTGCGTGGCAGTCTAATATGATATCATACTATCGTCAATTCGTCAATGATTTTTTGGAAAATTAATGAAGTTTGCAACAAAGCCGGCTTTGCCGATTTTTTTCAGCAGTAGACTTTGTTGATATTTCCTACATAAATAAAAGCAAGCAGCAGGAGGGATGGCTTCCTCTCCTGCTGTGTAAGATCTGCGTACTTGTGATGTTATTTCAGTTCTACCTTTGCGCCAACTTCTTCCAACTGGCCCTTGATGGCTTCTGCTTCTGCCTTTTCCACGCCTTCTTTTACGTTGGATGGGGCTCCGTCTACCAGCGCCTTTGCTTCTTTCAGTCCCAGGCCAGTGATCTCTCTTACAGCCTTGATGACCTTGATCTTTTCTCCGCCTACTTCGGCCAGAACTACGTCAAATTCAGACTGTTCTTCGCCGCCGCCTGCTGCCGCGCCGTCTGCTGCCGCTACTACGACTCCTGCTGCCGCGGATACGCCAAACTCTTCTTCACATGCCTTTACCAGGTCATTTAATTCCAGTACGGATAACTCTTTTATCGCTTCGATAAATTCAGCTGTTGTTAATTTTGCCATTTTAAATTCCTCCTATATTTTCTTTTGAAGTATGGATTTCTCCATTTGTTTACTCTGCCGCGGCTTCCTGCTGGCCGTCAGCGCCACCCTGCTCTGCGATCTGGTTCAGAACGCGCGCGAAGTTTGTGATCGGTGACTGGATGCTGCCCATGAACTTGGCGATGAGGGTGTCTCTTGATGGGATCTTCGCGATCTTGGTGATGCCGTCTTTGTCGAAGAATTCTCCTTCTACGACACCTGCTTTAAATTCCATCTTTTTATAATCTTCTATGACTTCGTTGAGTACCCGAGCCGGTGCTGTCGCGTCATCATAACTGAACGCGATGGCGCTTGGTCCTTCCAGAACCGGTGCCAGGGATTCAAAGTCAGTGCCCTGGATCGCTCTCTTCGCAAGGGTATTTTTGTAAACCGTGTAATCCACGTCCGCCTCACGAAGCTTTTTTCTCATGGCATCAGCCTGCGCTACCGTGATCCCCATGTAGTCGATCACAACAGCAGACTGGGCCTTTTCTAGCTTTTCTTTGATTTCGTCGATTATGACTTGTTTTTCCTGCCATGCTGCTTTTGACATGCGTATTCTCCTTTCCTGAGATTTGTGTTCTGGTACACTGTAAATGAAAAGCCTTGCTTCTGTCCGAGAAAACAAGGCCAATATACATTCATTTATATTGTACCTCGGCGGGATGATTAAGCGTCTGCCCCCGCTGTCTACGGTGTTTATTCGTGATTTGCTTTATAGTCTTAGCCAAGCTTTTGCGCGTTAACTTTGACTCCAGGTCCCATTGTGGAAGCGATGGTCACGCTTCTCAAATACTGACCCTTTGCTGCCGCAGGTTTTGCTTTGATAATGGCATCCATCAGCGCATTGAAATTTTCCGCCAGCTTTCCTGCTCCAAAGGAAGCTTTTCCAATTGGAGTATGGATGATGTTTGTCTTATCAAGACGATATTCCACTTTACCTGCTTTTACTTCCTGAATGGCTTTTGTCACATCCATGGTCACAGTGCCTGATTTTGGATTTGGCATGAGGCCTTTTGGTCCCAGCAGTTTACCCAGACGGCCTACGACACCCATCATGTCAGGCGTCGCAATGACCACATCGAAATCAAACCATCCTTCGGACTGGATTTTTTGTGCCATTTCTTCGGCTCCAACGAATTCAGCGCCCGCGGCTTCTGCCTCAGATGCTTTGTCGCCCTTTGCGAAAACCAGCACTCTCTTTGATTTACCAGTTCCGTGAGGAAGCACGATCGCGCCTCTTACCTGCTGATCCGCATGTCTTCCATCTACGCCCAGTCGAATGTGAGCTTCAATTGTTTCATCAAATTTTGCCTTGGATGTCTTTATGACCAGGTCCATGGCTTCTGGTACTTCATATGTCGTTTGTTTGTCATATGAAGCGATTGCTTCTTTGTACTTTTTGCCTCTCTTTGGCATTTTTAAACCTCCTTGTGGTATTAACGGCCTGCGCCTCCCACGTTCTTAGTCTTCAATAACGATTCCCATGCTTCTTGCGGTTCCCTTGATCATCTCTGTAGCGGATTCAAGGTTCGCAGCGTTCAGGTCCGGCATCTTTGTCTTGGCGATTTCTTCTGCCTGTGCTCTTGTCAGTGTAGCCACCTTTGTTTTGTTAGGCTCACCAGAAGCAGAATCAAGTCCAGCAGCTTTCTTCAGCAATACTGCCGCAGGCGGTGTTTTGCAGATGAACGAGAAAGATCTGTCCGCGTAAACCGTGATCACGACAGGAATGATCATTCCTGGCTGGTCCTGGGTCTTGGCGTTGAACTGTTTGCAAAAGTCCATGATATTCACGCCGTGCTGACCGAGAGCAGGTCCTACTGGAGGTGCTGGGTTCGCGTTGCCGGCTGGGATCTGAAGTTTGATATAACCTTCGATTTTCTTAGCCATGTGTGTTCTCCTTTCTTAAATTTTATCTACCTGTGCGAAGTCAAGCTCCACAGGCGTATCTCCTCCGAACATGGAAATCTTTGCTTTCAGCGTCTGTTTTTCCATATTGACCTTTTCGACTACTCCCATGAAGCTTTCAAAAGGTCCGTTAATGATTTTCACAGTGTCACCTACATCCACGTCCAGATCGATGTATACTTTTTCAATTCCCATTCTCCGAACCTCTTCTGTGGAAAGAGGAATCGGATCGGAGCCATGACCAACGAAGCCAGTAACGCCTTGGGTGTTTCTCACCAAGTACCAAGACTCGTTGGTAACAATCATTTTTACGATTACATATCCAGGGAACATCTTTCTGGTTTTGATCTTACGTTGTCCGTTTTTAATCTCCACCCGATCTTCTGTCGGTACGACCACATCCTGGATCAGTTCCTGCATGCCGCGGTTTTCAACGATTTTTTCAATGTTGACTTTTACCTTGTTTTCGTGGCCGGAATAAGTGTGAACCACATACCATTTGGCTTCGCCGTCTCCTCTGAGCCCTTCCAATCCCTCTATGTCCAATTTTTTCTTAGGGGGTTCTTCCGCCTCAGGCTGAGAAGCTTCTTCTGCGTCTTCCTCTTCCAGCGGCCCTTCTGCGGGTTCTGGCGCCGGTTCCGCTTCTTCCAGCTGTTCCGGACTTTCCAGTTCTTCCAGCGTTTCCAATTCTTCTGGCTGCTGTTCTTCCACGGAAACAGTTTCCATGATGGTGTCCTTTTCGTTGTCTCCCATTATACCTTCAATCCTTTTTTGTTACATAGTAATGCCCAGCAAGCCTTTGAGCGCTGCCAGGAATCCGCTATCGATTGCCCAAAAAGCGACAGCAAAAGCCCCACAGGTAACCAGTACGACTACTGTGTAAGATCCCAGTTCCTGTTTCGTAGGCCATACGACCTTTTTCATTTCCAGCTTCACGCCTTTAAAGTAATCTTTCAGGCTGCCTTTCTTTTTCTTAGGCATTGCTGCAGGAACTCTTTTCTTCGTTGTATCTTTGTCCTTTGCCTTTGCCATGATTTCCGCTCCTTATTTCGTTTCCTTGTGGACCGTGTGCTTTCTGCAGAATTTGCAGTATTTCTTTAACTCAAGACGATCCGGATCGTTCTTTTTGTTCTTCATTGTATTGTAGTTTCTCTGTTTGCATTCTGTACAGGCCAGTGTTACTTTTACTCTCATTTTTGATTGTCCTCCGTTAACTCAAAATTCAGAGCCGTTGAAAGCTCTGCATGGAATTATCATCATAAAGTCACTTAAACAGTGTATCTTAGACAGCTGTCAATGTCAAGGAAATTTTCAAATTACAGGTCGATTTCCTCAGGGTCGTCTTCTTCGATGTGATACCACTCTTCATCCACGAATCCGCCTTCGCTGATTTTGTCCAGGGGCAGTATCATGTATTTGCCCCAGCCTTCCACTGCCACAGTGCCATCTTCCAGCAGGATTTCACCAGTTCCTTCAAACAGCCTTCGGTTCTGCTTCGTGACTCTGGCCACGGCCCGCAGGTCAGATTCCGTGGGAATGGGCTTTTTGTATTTCAGGTTCAACTCTACTGTCACGCCCCAGAAATCGTCTCTGCCATCCGCGGCTGCCCTGCCAATAAGTTCATCCAGGACTCCTGCCGCCATGCCGCCGTGCATCCTGCCCGGATAGCTCTGATGCCAATCCTCTGACCGGAAGGTGGCTGCGATCTCGCCGTTCTCCAGTTCGTAAAAACGGCAGTTGAGGCTGGCTTTGTTCTGGTTGCCACAGACAATGCATCTGGCGCTGTTGTTTTGCTTCCTCTTGATCTTCTGCTTCATGATTTTCTCCATTTTAAAACTGCGGGCTGGTCCCCGCAGTTTTCAGCTTTTCTTATTATATGCTTTTCCGCGCCTTCCGTCAAGGACTGTTTTCAAAATTTCCCACAAGTCCAGGCAAATCCAGCGTTCTTAAATTCCCAGGCCTAGCTCTTGGTTATACGAAAAGAGCGAGACAGCAGAAACCATCTCGCTCTTTTAGCAGCTTTTTATGTTTCATCGCAGTTCTAAACATACATTTCATGTTTACATTCACGAATGAAAGTTCTAAACTAACTCCAAACATTCCTTTGGACAAGCGTTGACGCAAGCGCCGCAAGTGACACAGGCATCTTCCTTGAGTTTCCAAGTCTTTGCCTTTCTGTCGATCTCCAACGCGTCACATGGACATGTCTTGGCGCAAAGTCCGCAGTAGATGCAGTCGCTCAGCTTACAGCGAAGGCCGTCTTCGCCTTCTGGCCTGCTGTATGTAGGCTCTGCTGCCGTACCTGCTTTTGCCTCTTCCTTCTTTCCATCTGCGGCCGATGCTTCACCACCGCCCAGAGACAGACATTTCTTCGGACATTTTTCCACGCAGGCTCCGCAGCTGACACAAGCGTCTTCGTCCACTTTCCAGACTTTTTCTTTCCTGTCAACAGTCAATGCGTCACACGGACAATTCTTTGCGCAAAGTCCGCAGTATACGCATTCCTCCAGGTTACAGGCAAGTCCGCCGCCAGCGCTTTCCTTCGCGCCGCCAGCAGCCTTTTCCTGCTTTGGAATTTCAAAAGTGTCCACCACTTTTTCTCCGCCAGGTTCCGTGTACTGATTTTCCATGGTCAGACAAGTCTTCGGACAAACTTCCACGCAGCAGTTGCACTGAATGCACTGCATGCGCTGGATGGTCCAGGTCCGTTTGTTCCGATCTACTGTGATGGCGTTAGCCGGACACTTTTTGGCGCAAATGCCGCACACGATACAGCTGCTTTCATCAATGCCAACATGTCCTCTCGTCCGTTCCTGCCACTGTCTTGGAACTACTGGGTACATGAGAGTCGCAGGCTTTTTGAACAAACTCTTTAATACGACTTTTCCAATTTTAAAAGTTGCCATTCTCCCACCTACCTTTCTGTACAACTGATACAAGGGTCAATTGTCAGAACCAGCATTGGAACATCTGCCAGGTCGCAACCCTGTAATGTTTTAACGAGCGCAGGGATGTTCTGGTTGGTCGGCGTTCTCACGCGCATTCTTTCCAGGAACTTGGTTCCAGCGCCTTTCGCATAATAATACGCTTCGCCTCTAGGCTGCTCCAGCCTGGTGACGCATTCGCCTTCTACGTTTCCCTTTACCTCAACGGAAATCGGACCATCTGGAATCTTGACGGCAGCCTTCTCGATCAACTCGATAGACTGGAAAACTTCACCGATCCTGACTTTACATCTTGCGTAGGAATCGCCTTCCTCAGCGGTCACTGGTTCAAAGTCCAGCTGATCGTAAACGCCGTGATCACCTGTGAGTCTCATGTCCTGACGAAGACCGGAAGCTCTGGCCATTGGGCCAACTGTGCCCAGCTCCATGGCTTCTTCTTTGGAAAGCACGCCTACGCCGCACAGTCTGTTCTTGACGGATCTGTCAGCCAGGAACACGTCAGTCAGCTCTTTAATTTCTTTTTTCAAACCATTCAGAGTATCTACGATTTCCTTCATGGTCTCGTTATCAATGTCCTTGCGGACGCCGCCCACTTTGCAGACCGAGAAAATGACTCTGCCGCCTGTGGTCTTTTCCAGCAGATCCAAAACAGTTTCCCTGACCCGCCAGCAGTGCATGAACAGGCTTTCAAATCCAAAGCCATCCGCCAAAAGCCCCAGCCACAAAAGGTGACTGTGGATCCTGGACATTTCATGCCAGATGGTCCGCAGGTATTCTGCCCGCTCTGGAACTTTCACGTCCATCGCACCTTCCACAGCGGCGCAATAGCCCCATCCATGACCAAAGCTGCAGATCCCGCAGATTCTTTCTATTACATACACCATCTCGGTGTATTCCTTTTTTTCCACCAGTTTTTCCAGACCCCTGTGAATGAAGCCAATGGATGGAATAGCTTCCACCACGGTTTCATCTTCAATGACAAGGTCAAGGTGTATCGGCTCCGGCAGTACCGGATGCTGTGGTCCGAAAGGAATAATAGTTCGTTTACCCATTTAAATTCTACCTTCCTTTCTTATTTCTTCGGATTCCACGGAGTCGGCTGCGCCACTTTGAAGAAATGGCCGCCGTAATCCAGGGCAATATGTTTGATCTTCACGCCGAACAAGTCGTGCATTTCATTTTCATAAATAAACGCTGACCAGAAATCCGCCGTGATGCTCTGGACTTCTTCTTCCTCCGCGACAGTTAATTTTAAATTCAATAATTGGTGATCCTTGTCAAAGGAATAGAGGATCTCAAATCCTTCCGATACCTTTGTCGCGCAGATCTGTCCCAGCCTATAGCCTTCGCTCTTTAAATCGCGAACTTTGGGCAAAAGGTCAGAAGCAGCGACAGGAACAATATTGGACTGTGCACTCATTTAAGCTTCCTCCTTTTCTGTGTTTGCTGCTGGTTCAGGCTCTGGAATAGCCGCGGCTGTGCCGCTTGCCATGGCGTTCCTCTTTTCCTGGAGAACGCCCAGGCCCTTTACAACGCCGTCTATGATGGCCTCTGGCCTAGCGGCGCATCCAGGCACGTATACGTCTACTGGTATCACAGTATCCACGCCGCCCAGGATGTTGTAGCATTCTTTAAAGATGCCGCCATTGTTGGCACAGATTCCAACGGCCACTACGACCTTTGGATCCGGCATCTGTTCATAAATCTGTTTGACAACGGCTTTGTTCTGCTCGTTGACAGAACCAGTCACCAGGAAAACGTCCGCGTGTTTTGGATTTCCTGTATTGATGATACCAAACCGTTCAACGTCGTACATAGGTGTAAGGCATGCCAGTACTTCTATGTCACAGCCGTTGCAGCTAGAGCCATCATAATGGATGACCCATGGTGATTTTGTTACATATGACATCTCCTCGCCTCCTTATACCATCGCTACAATGAACAGGTTGATCATGCCAAGCACCAGCGCTACGATCCACGCGGAATTGATGGCCACCTGCCATTTCATTCTTGCAAAACTGTTATCGATGAACACTTCCAGGAAGTAAGCCAGCAGGCATACGACCACACCGATGACAGCGCCCCATACTGTGCCGTTGGCAAAGAACAGGAACACGAACC
This sequence comes from uncultured Eubacteriales bacterium, assembly GCA_910583765.1. GTDB lineage: Bacteria > Bacillota > Clostridia > Peptostreptococcales > Anaerovoracaceae > Hominibacterium. The sequence continues at coordinate 16,035 of CAJTYS010000050.1, forward strand.
CTAGCAGGAACACGTTTTCATACCAGTGCGCGATCTCGATCAAGGACAGAGTCTTTCCTGAAAACTCTGTAGTCAAACCTTTTACCAGCTCCTGATGCGCATGGTGCGACATGGACAGGTCGAAAGGCGATTTCCTGAACTTGAGCGTCAGTATGAATATGTATCCCAGGAAAATACCGATCAATGGAAGCAGGTCCATGGTGGAATCGGTAACAATGTGGCGGATGTCAAAGCTGCCCTCTACCACATAAAATCCTACTGCTGTAAGCAATACCATAGGCTCGTAAGCCATCATCTGCAGCAGTTCCCTCTCCGCACCGATCTGGGCGTAAGGAGAGTTGGATGAAAAGGCTGCCACAATGAGGAACACGCTTGCCAGGGTAAGAGTGAAAATTACCAACAGCAGGTCTCCACCCGCGAAGAAGATCCCGCCTGTTACCAGGACAAATAGGAAAAAGCATCCTACATAAAAATCCTGTACCCTGTTGACCGTGATATCTTCCTTTTCTCTCAGCTTCAGCACATCATAAAAAGGCTGGAGCAGCGGCGGGCCGACTCTTCCCTGCATCCTTGCGGAGATCCTGCGGTCAAAACCTGCCAGAAGACCTCCAACCAGAGGCGCGAGTACCAGATACGCAACTATGAATATCAATATCTTAATCATTTTATGCTGCACCTCCTGTCAGAATAGTAACCAGGGATCCGATCATCAGTCCCAGTCCAATGATGATGACAGCGGCTGTGATAACGCCTCCGATTATGTTCATTTTCTTTTCGCCGAAATAGCTTTCCATGTGCCAGTTTCTCAGAGACATAGCCATTGGTTTGTCCATGGAAGCATGGAATGTCAGGTTGTCTCCTTCGTTGGCGCCGGCCATGTAAATCGGCACGATCTTTTTATTGGATTTCCCAAAGAAGAACAGAATCAGCAGCAGCACGACAGCTACCATGACGCACATGATGATCATGTTGCTGGAAGACAGAGCCATAGCGGAAATGCCGCCAAACACGCCTTCCAGATATGGAACCAGCATGTGGCTGGAAACAATCGGGAACGCGAGACAAGCCGCGATAGTCAGAACTACTAAAGTGCCCTGTACGAACCATTCTTCTTTGTGCACATTCTGTTGGATGTTTTCTGTGCCAGCTACGATAGCGGACATTTTGCCCAACCATTTCGTCCAGTAGAACGCGGTCGCCGCGCTTCCAAAGCAAATGATTCCTACTAAAATCAAATTTCCTGAATCAATGAACGCAGTCATGGACGCCCACTTTGAAATCAACATTCCAAACGGCGCCAGGAACATTCCCGCGATACCGATCATCATGAAAGCTGCCAAACGAGGCATCCTGCCAAAGAGTCCATCCATGTCCTCGATGTCGCGGCTGCCGATATTGTGTTCAGCCGTACCTACGCACAGGAACAAGAGAGACTTGGTAATGGCATGGAATATGATGAGCATGATGCCTGCCCATACAGCTCCCGCGGTTCCAATGCCGCCGCAGGTAACGATCAGACCCAGGTTGGCGATTGTGGAATAGGCCAGCACTTTCTTGGCATTGCTCTGGGAGATGGCTGCAAAGGATGCCAGCAGGAAGGTAACGCCGCCTACGGTCATTACCATCAGTCCCGCAAAGTTCCCCATGCCCAGGCAAGGCGCAAGCTTGATGATCAGGAACACGCCTGCTTTTACCATTGTGGATGAGTGGAGCAGAGCAGAAGTCGGTGTCGGTGCTACCATTGCTCCCAGCAGCCAGCTGTTAAACGGCATCTGCGCTGCCTTCGTGATTCCCGCGAAAGCCAGGAACGCTGCCGGAATCGCCATGATTCCAGGGTACATAGTAGCGTAAGCGATCATTGTGCTCAGTTCCAGAGTCTGGTATACAAATCCCAGGATCAGAATTCCCACTGCGAAGCCAAGGCCTCCCAGAAGGTTCATGATCAGCGCACGGAACGCATTGTTGGTAGCTTCTTCCGTCTTGGTGTATCCGATGAGGAAGAACGAGGACAAGCTCGTGATTTCCCAGAAGAAGTACATCCAGATCAGGTTGTTGGATGTCACCAGGCCGAACATAGCTGCCAGGAACAAGAACATAACGAAGAAGAACCAAGGTCTTCTGTCCTTCTCACCTGCGTGATGATGCTGGAAGTCTTTCATGTAGCCCAGGGCGTACACGGTGATCAAGCTTCCAACGATTCCAATGATGAGCGCCATAATCATGGTCAGTCTGTCAACATACAGATTGTTGACGACCTCCAGATGATGTCCTTCTGTAAGTTCGAACCAAATCAGAAGCGGTGTCTGAATGGCCGCAAAAACTGACGCCAGATATTTCTTGTGCCGGATGCCGGTGATGATGATATACACCGCCAGACATGCCTCAATGACCATCATTACATAATTGACATATTCGTTGCTAAAGTCAAAGTATTGACCGCCATTTTGGAAATACTGCACTGCGAGATAAATCGAGCCTGCAGCGATGACGATCGCCGCGACCTTTACGATGATATCTCTTGCCGCGTCAGCTTTAACTACTAAAAGAACAAAGGCCACAACTAATGGAAACAAGATTAGAAAAAATATAGTGTCCATTTTATCCTCCTAATAATAAAACTTTTCATGAGTGCAACTTCTCACACCTCATTATAACGATATATATATGTAATAACAAGTTGTAAATTAATATTTTTAATTTTCAGATAAAGTCGCTTTTCCAGGCTATACCCGTTGCAATGACTGGGATTTCGCCTTATTTAGACAAATTCTCAAAAAAAAGATTTTTTATAGCGCCGCCATTTTTAGGTTGTATACGATTTCAATCCAAAAATTGATTAAAGATTGCAACTTCCCGTTTAATGCAAACACACGAAAATTCCGATCCTCATGCCGGAATTTCTCTTTTTTGAGAATCACACTATTATTCTATCCATGAAAAGAGCCGCCCTGCTTGCTCGCGAAGCGGGGCAGCTCCATAAGACTATATTCTATTTATTCTTTGGTTCTACTTTTTTGGAAACCGCGAAGAACACGATGCACAGAACCGCGCATACGGCCGTCAGGATATAAAGACCGACCTGGATGCTGCCAACAATGGTGCCCACATTGACACTTTCCAGAATTCCGTCAAAATAATCGCCGGATTCCCACGCGTCTTCCGTTCCCCAGCCTTCATACCAAGGCTCGAAGACGAGCGCGATCACGTTCATGATGCTCATAATAAGGAACAGGAACGAGAGTTTCCTTGTGTCGCCTACTCCAAGGCCAGTTTTTTCGTTCTTTGGAAACGCCTTCGGGTCTTTCTTCGTCAACCCGCCATAGCGCCTTCTCCAGATAAAGTAGAGAATCGGGCCTGTGATGATTCCAATCATTCCACCCAGATAATAGTCAGAGCCATTAATGAAGGTGGCAAATATCGCTACACAAATCGGCACGATACAAATCACAGCCAAGAATCCCATGCCTCCCGGGATCCTGAACACATATTCTTCCCTTGGAATCCGCCTTCTCAGGATCAGGGCTGAAATGTATACCAGAATATAAGATGCCATCAGCAACGCGCAATCCAGCACGATGATGAATCCAAACGGGAACATGCAGAAGATCAGGTTAAAGATCCCCACGGACAGTACCGCGATATATGGCACGCCGTATTTCTTGTCGCATTTTACCAGCACTGGCGGCGCGAGGTTGTCATCAGCCAGGGAGAAGAACCCTCTGGAACCGGACGCTATGTAGGTGTTGTAAATGGAACATTGCGCCAGGATGGCCACAATGACAAAAACGATGCCCATGGTTGGTCCCCAGAAGTGGGCGATCACATCCGCGTAGCCTACTGAATCTCCATCTGGTCCCCATTCTTCCCAGCGGCCCAGAGAACCCAGCCCAGCAACGGTCGGCAGGATATAGACCGCCATGATCAGCGGAACGGTAATAATGGTCCCTTTTGGAATAACTTGTGGATTGGCCACCTCGCCGGCGATGGTGGACATGGATTCATAACCGGAGTACATCCACATGCCAACGGAAATGCCGCCCGCGATGTAGAAGAACCAGTCGCTGATGCCTTCCGCCGGCTCCGCGGTCATCCGGAAGGAAATGGTGCTTGCCGTCTCCGCGTCACCGCCCCAGTTGATAAATCCACATATGGCTACTACCGCGAAGGCCACCATGACCAGGATGGAGAGGATGGTGCTGGCGATGCCCACATCCTTGACTCCGCGGATATTGATTACCGTGAAAATGAAGATCATCCCGAATTTCAGAGCGAATTCCGCTCCCCAGGACATATCCCATACGGAAGCCGCGTATCCGCCTGCCAGGATCACGTAAGACGTGTTGTCGATATAGATGGAGATGGTTCTCCACCAGCCTGCCTGGAATCCCCAGAACTCTCCCAGAGCTTCCTGGACCCATTTGTAATAACCGCCTTCCTGAGGCCTTACGGAACCAAGCTCGGAAGCCACCAGTCCGAATGGAAGTCCCCAGACAAAAGGCAGTACGCACAGCATCACGATGGTCAATCCCGGTCCGCATTCTGGAATCATTTCTTCGATTCCATAGCACCCAGCGGCAACGAGACAGAAAATCATGAACACGACAGTCGAAACTTTGATATCATGTTTTTTTAGCCCATGTTCGCCCACATCGACCATTGCGGCGTTTTTCTGTTCACTCATGTTTTTACCTCCTTATCAATGTTGAATAGATAGAATATTAGTGCAACTTTGATTATACACCCTTTTGACAAATTAGCAATCGATTTAGACAAAGAAAAAACAGAACAGCAAAACCGTTCTGTTTTTTGCTTAAACTAGTTCGTTTTTTCTAATAGACTGCCTGGTTAAAATCGCAAAATACGTTTCCAACAGGTTCGCCTGTTCTAGCTATAGACGCAAAGAAAGGGCTGGCCGTATCAGAAACCTTCTGACTCGGCAGCCCTTTTTCACGCTTTACTGCTCAGCGGTTCGCAGCGAGTGATCATTGTCACCAGACCGCTTTGCCTGTGTCCAGACACAAATTAGTTTTTAGGCGGGAACAGCTCATCAAACGGAGTTTCGTTTGTGGAAGCGATCTCTGACTGATCTCTCAGTTTTCCTGCTTTCTTCGCAATCTGATAGCCGATCATTGGCAGGAAGATGGCTCCGCAGGCAACGGCGAAGATGAACGGATCTTCAAATACCAGCATGATCAAACAGATGATCTGCGCAATTACCGCGAATGCCGGAATCCAGCTCTGGCCTTTTGAAACTCTCGCTTTCAGGCAAGTTTCCGGATCATATCCAGTTCTTCTCAGGCGTCTTCTCATGGACATCTGAGACAGGATGATACCTACCCATGCCAAAGTGCCGGTGAATCCGGACAGGGACAGCAGGCTGGTGTACAGGCTAGTCATGAATCCCGCCACTTCGGAAATGAGACCGAGAACCAGAACCACCCACATGAACAGCAGCGTCCAAAGCACGGAAGCTCTTGGGTTACCGCTCTTAGTGACTTTACTGAGGAACTTCGGCGCCAGTCCTTCGATGGAAAGACCGAACATACATCTTACTGTGCCATAGAATCCAGTGTTCGCGCAGCTAAAGGCAGCTACCAGCACGACCGCTGAGAACACGAACCCGAGAGGTCCGAGGCCATAGTAGTTCATGATGTCGGAGAATACCGGATTCGCATCAGACGCCAATTCATAAGGGTAAACTAAGATTACCAGGATCAGCGGCAGGATGTACAGCAGGGCGATACGATATGTAACGCTCTTGCAGGCTTTTGGAACGGATTCTTCCGGATTCTGGGATTCTGCGGCTGCCAGGCCTACGATTTCCGTACCCTGGAAAGTTACCAGCACAACTGTCATGTTGACCAGAACAGCCATGAGTCCCAGAGGGAATACTTTTTCGCCAAAGGACATGGTTCCTTCAAAGTTCACGTGTCCTGCCAGGAATCCGGTGTAAGTGTCACTCTGACCCCACAAGCCTACCCAAATGCCAAAGGCCGCGATGATAAAGACGATGATTACGATTACCTTTGTGATAGCCAGTCCTGATTCGATCTTCGCGAAGATGTCTACTGAGCAAAGATTGATCAATGTGATCGCTGCCATTGCGCCAATAGCGATGGCAATGTAAGTAACGGAGCTGTCCGTACCCATCAATCCAGTCAATACCGTGGATACGGCAATGGCCTCGGACGGTACGTAACATACCCAGTTGAACCAGAACGCCCAACCGAACCCAGTGGATATGGTCGGTGTCAGGAATTCGCTGGTATAGGCAACAAAGGACCCTGTTCTTGGAACATTAACTAATAATTCCGAATAAGCGATCATGGTACCATAAACAATGACACCAGTCACAAGAAAGGCGATCAACACCCCAGGTCCCATGCTGGAAATGCAGGAACCCATTCCCAAGAAGTAACAGGAACCGATTACGCCGCCCAGTCCGATGAACGCGACCTGCCAACCTTGAATACCTCGTTTTAGCTCATTCTTTTCTTCGGAAGCTACAACTTTTTTTTCTTCTGACATGTTCTCCTCCTTCTCACATATAAAAAAATATGATTAGATTTGCCCGATTTATTCCCTATGGCTCTTTTAAAATATTCAGAGAATAAATCTGAAAATTCGACTTATTTATTTTCGCATACTGTATTCAAGTTGTCAATAGTTTTGAGAAATTTCTCGTTTTTAATATTTCGCATTCTTATATGTGAGATTTTATGGTCTGAATGTTCAGATTATAGCCTATAAATTAAAGAACAAAAGTAGAAGGACAACTCCTGGTATCCCCAAGAGCCCTGTGATGGCGGCAGTCAGAAGATTGAGTGGCAGGAAGATCCCCCAGTGACCGCCCACCAGATTGAGGGCAAGGATGAACACGCCGCCAATGATGCTGCTGAGAATCAATCTCCCCACCCATTTCAAGGGGACGATAAGGAATTTCCCCAACAGATATATGAGAAAAAGGCCTGCCGCGTATGCCAAAAAAATCCCCGCCTCTAATGTAAAACTCATGATGCTCCCCTTTCTGTTTTGCCATTTATCAAAACAAGTTATGCCCTGCCCACGAAAAAAAGACCTGCTTTCAATCAAACAGATCTTTGTTTTTTCAGAAAAACATATGCGCCCATTTCCTTTCACCAGCTGCCATGAACAAAGCAGCCCCAGCTCCCCCATGGCCAGTGGCCAAGTCCGGCCCTCTTCTAACGGCCCGCGTTTGTCACAGTTCTCTGCGTCCCTCCACAGCCTTGAGCAGCGTCACTTCATCCGCGTACTCCAAATCACCGCCCACCGGTATTCCATGGGCGATTCTGGAAACTTTGATGCCTGAAGGTTTGATAAGCCTGGCGATGTACATGGCAGTGGCCTCGCCTTCGATGTTTGGGTTGGTGGCTAAAATCACTTCTCGCACGTCATTTTGCTGCAGCCGGATGATAAGCTGCTTCAAATTGATGTCCTCTGGCCCGATCCCTTCCATAGGAGAAATCGCACCGTGCAGCACATGATACAGACCGTTGTATTCCCGAATCCGCTCCATGGCTGCCACGTCTTTTGGGGTTTCCACCACGCAGATCAGGCTGCTGTCCCTGGCAGGATCTGAACAAACGGCGCAGGGATCCGCGTCTGTCAGGTTGCCGCACACGGAGCAGTAGGTCATGCTTTTCTTCGCATCCGCGATGGCCTCTGACAGGGCCATGGCTTCCTTTTCTTCCATGGACAAGATATGGAAAGCCAGCCTCTGGGCCGTCTTTCCTCCGATTCCCGGCAGTCTGGAAAGCTCCGTGATCAGCTTTCCCAGGGGTTTCGCGTAATGTTTCATTCCTTTACAGCCCTGGGATGCCCAGGCTTCCTGTGAGTTTGCCCATCTCGTTTTGTGAGATTTCCTCCATCTGCCGCAGCGCTTCGTTGGCTGCCACTAAAATCAGATCCTGGAGCATCTCAATATCATCAGGGTCCACGACTTCTGGCTTGATTTCAATATTTTTAATTTCTTTCTTCCCGCTGACAGTCACAGTCACCGCGCCGCCGCCAGAGGTGGCCGTTGTCTCCATCTGATCGATCTCGTTTTGCAGTTCTTCCATCTGTCTCTGCATGGCCTGCATCTGCTGCATCTGTTTCTGCATGTTGCCCATGCCGCCGGCTTTTGGTTTTTTTCCGGCTCTCATTCCTCTTCCCATTTGATTCTCCTTTTACTCGATTTCTATATTCAGGCCCAGCTTTTGCCCGGCTTTTTCTGCGATTTTTTCAACACTTTCCGGTTTGCGGCAGTCCTTGTCCTCCTCCATGGCGCACCGAAGGCCTCTGCGCTTTCCAGTATGTTTTTCCATCAGATCCTCCAGGACCTGCCTGTTGTTTTCCACATAGCCTGCCACAGCGCTGTTGGAGGCTATCAAGGAAAAAGTTTCGTCTGTGATTTCTGTCAGCCTAGTTCCGCTTCGGATCAGATTGAAACTGCCTCTGGAGGTCTCTGCCTCTTCAAAAATGGTGTGCCACAAGCTGTCATAATCAAAGCTTTTCTCTGGCCTGGGGGCTGCTGTTTCTTTTGGCTCCAAAGCGCCTGATGATTGGCCTTGACCTTCCTGCGGCATGGCGTCCATTGGCCCTTGGCCGCTCTCTTTTGGCGCGGCCATTGAAACATCTCGGATTTCATGAACCGCGGCAGCGCCGCTTGCTGAACGCTGGCGCGCGGGCTGTGGCTGTCTGGCAGGCATCTTAGCTGGCTCGATCAGGTCCGTGGCCATTTTCACGATGCACAGCTCCAGCAGGATCCTTGGCTGCGTGGACCATTTGGCTTCGGACATGGTCCGTGAAAGCTCGATGATGCCATGATTGATATCCGCAAGATCTAGGCTGTCGCTCTGACGGCGGATGCGCTCTACGTTTTCCGGTGACAGGTTCAGCATGTCTTCGGGTCTTTTGATGAATTTGGTGATCAAAAGGTTCCGATAATGAGACACCCAGTCCTTCATGAACTGGCGCACGTCTTTTCCATCCGCCAAAATCTGTTCTAACAGCAGCAAAGCCTCCGCAGGCTGCTGCAGGGTGATCTTGTCCGTCAATTCTATAAAGACTTCTTCCCCTGCTGTGCCTAAAAATTCCAGCACGTCCCCTCGCTCCACTGTGTTTTGCCCACCGGAGATGCATTGGTCCAAAATGCTCAGTCCGTCCCGCACGGAACCGTCCGCGTTGGCGGCGATGAGCCGCAGCGCGCCTTGGGAAACTTGGATCCCTTTTTGCTGACAGATCTGGTCCATGCCTTTTGTCAGGGTCTCCTCTGGCACTCTCTTGAAATCCAGACGCATGCATCTGGATAAAATAGTGGCCGGAAGCTTTTGGGGCTCTGTGGTGGCCAATATGAACATCACGTTCTCCGGCGGTTCTTCCAAAGTCTTGAGCAGCGCGTTGAAAGCGCCTGTGGACAGCATATGCACTTCATCTACGATATACACTTTTTTGCTGCCTACGGCAGGCGGATATTTGACGCTTTCCCGCAGCTCCCTGATGTTTTCCACCCCATTGTTGGAAGCCGCGTCAATCTCGATCACGTCCATAAAGGTCCCGTCCTTGATGGCCTTACAGTTGGCGCAGGTCCCGCAGGGCTTTCCTTCCTGAGAAAGGCAGTTGACACCTTTTGCCAGGATCCTGGCAGTGGTGGTCTTTCCGGTCCCTCTGGTGCCGCAGAACAGGTAGGCGTGGCTCACGGAATCCGTGGCCAGCTGGTTTTTCAAAATTTTTATGATGTGTTCTTGTCCCAGTATCTCGTCAAAGATCTCCGGCCTATAGGCCCTGTATAAAGCCGTGTACATATCCGTCCTCTCTTGCTTGCTCCAAAAAACAAATTGCCCTTTGAAAGCTCCGCCAGGCGCTGGCAAAGGCTGATCTGCGGCACATAAGAGCTTCCGCTTATTGCTGCTTCCTTCCGGACCTGACAAGG
>CAJTYS010000051.1 GCA_910583765.1 uncultured Eubacteriales bacterium
TGTTGTAAGAAAAGTTCACTTTTAACTTGTACTTTTTCTTGACATAGTACCATGGAAGAATTCAGCGAGCTTTTGAACTGGGAAGAAATTTCCCTTCATCAGCGGCTCGGCTTCCGGTTCATCAGAGACCACGAAGACAGGTTGGATTGGGACAGGCTCTTCTTGAACGAAAAGCTCCACGGCCATTTGTCCGAGGATTTCCTGGAGCGGTTTTTCCATCATGTTGGACAGGAAAGTTGGAAAGAAATCTGCGCCCATCAAACCTTGTCCGAAGCGTTCATCCGTGAGCATGAAGACGAAGTGGACTGGAGGACCGTCTGCGGGCACCAGCGTTTAAGCGAAAGCTTCCTGGAGGAAATGGAACCCTTCCTGTTCTGGGAGGAAGTGGGAAGGCACCAGCGGCTAAGCGAGAACTTCATATTGAAACATTTGGACAAGCTAAAGCCTGAATGGATTTTGTCCCACCAGCCCTTGTCAGTGGATTTTTACAAAAAATTATTGGAATTGGAGACAGGAGAATGAAGCAAGAAAACAAAGCTCCGAAGCGGGGAAAGAAATTCCCAAGCGAAGAGGCTTATGTAAAACTATGGAAGCTGGAGCAATTGAAGGAGCTGCCGCCAGGCGTTCCTGAAGCCGTGAAGAGCAGGGCGAGAGAGATCATCGAAACCTTAAACCGGCATTATGGCGAAGACAGGCATGTTGACGAAGACCTGGGAGGCTATCTGGCTTTGTTTCCGGACACGTACCAGATGAAAGACCATGAAGCGTTGCTGGATCGTCACCGCCTGGGACGGCAGGAGCCGGAATACCGGAAGCCGCTATGCCAGGATGGGAGCATGATCTGGATAGAGGAATTGTTCCTGTGCGGATCGGATTACAGTCTCGTCATCGTCAGGACCGACCCGCTCGAAGGAAAAGACGGTGAAAGAAAACAAAGAAAGACAGGAGGAAAACAATCATGTTCGAATCAACGAAAGACCGTTATCTCACGAGAGGGATAGCGAGGGAAATACCGATGGACCTGCAGATATTCTTGTGGGGAATCATAGAAAGAGAGAAAACACGCCATGAAATGGATTATCTGCAGGTCTTCCGACTGGAGATCGATGGAGAAGGAAACCTTCACGTCCACTATGACCAAGAGCGGCCTGAACACCATCGGACTTACAGCCTGGCCATGGTGGGAGCGGACATGCCGGAGGTGGACGGAAAGAAGATTTACGTCATCGATGACGAAACCCACGTCACCATGTTGCTGGCGGAAGAGTATTGAAAGGAGGAGCGAGAAATGATCAGATTTTTCATGGCGGGTTCAGGTTTCGGCCTGGCCGTGATAGCGGTCGCTGAAGGCATTCAGCGCATGGTGAGAAAGAAAGGAGGCTGAAGAAAAATGTTGGGAAGTTTGATAGCGGCGGCCACGGTGACAGCGGCGCAAAGCTTCACCGCTTTCGCCAAAGGAACGGCTTCGACCATAACCATTTATGGATTGGTGAAAAAGGGAGCGAACAAGGCGAAGAAAAAGTAAGGAAAGCAAAAAAGAGGGAGCGTTCTTAAAAATCTTCACATCATATATAGGAAGAATTCAAAGCAAGCATGGAGACCGGAAATTTCCCAGCGAAAGATTCGGCCTCCATATTTTCATGAACTTTCTGAAAAAGCGTGTGGATTCCAGAAAGGAATTATGATAAGATAGAGAAAACGAACGCTCCCAGAAAGGAAGCATGAACGATGAAGGTAGAAGCGGAAACGACATTGGCGAAGAACATAAGCGCACTGGAAGGCATGGAAGCTTACGATGCCGTCTGTAAAAGATTATTAGTCAACCGGCAGATTCTGGCCTGGATCATGAAGAGCTGCCTGGAAGAATACCGAGACATGGACCGCAAGGACATAGAAGCTTGCATCGAAGGCGAACCGCAGATCGGCGTGGAAGCGGTGTTTCCGGATGAAGCGCCGGACAGCGGGAAAAAAACGGAACCGAAGAAGCGAAAGAAACCATCGGAGCAGATACGGGGAGCGAATGTCGAGGACAGCACCGTAAAAGAGCGGACCAACGTCTATGACATCCGGTTTTACGCCACCGCTCCAGGAGAGAAAGGCCTGATTGAAATCATCGTCAATCTCGAGATTCAGAACGATTATCATGCGGGGTACCCGCTGATCAAGAGAGCCTTGTACTATTGCTGTAGAATGGTTTCCTCCCAGTATGGAAAGGAATTCACACATCAGGACTATGGCGACATCAAGAAAGTGTACAGCATATGGCTGACGCTGGAACCGCCAAAGAGTAGGCGAAACACGATCACCCGGTATCGAGTGACGGAAGAAAACATCATAGGCGACGTGGCGGAGAAGAAAGAACATTATGATTTGTTGACGGCCGTGATGATCGGGCTGGGAGACGAAACAGGGGAGCAGTACGATGGAGTGTTGAAGCTCCTGGATGTCTTATTGTCATCGGAGAAAGCGGCTGAGGAGAAGAAGCGGGTCTTGCGTGATGAATTCGATATCACGATAACCGAACTGATAGAAGGAGGGTTAGAGGAAATGTGCAATTTGAGCAAAGGCGTGGCGGAGAAGGGATTCCGCAGAGGCATGGAGCGTGGTCTTCAGCAGGGGCTGGAACAAGGCATCCAGCAAGAACGTGAAGCTGGAACGTTGCGGTCGATTCAGAGCCTAATGGAAACCTTACAGTTAACGGCAGAACAGGCGATGGACGCATTGAAGGTGGAAGACACCCAGAGAGACATGTACGCTGAAAAATTAAAAGAACATTAGCGGATGTCTTGCTTTTGGAGGAAGCAAGAGCGGCGAGATGAAGACATGGCAGATGATTGGGAATCTTATTTCTGATGATTTGTTGCGTCTTCTTTTTTTACCCGAAAGAAGGACAAGCGTTTTAATGGCTGCGCAAAAGCCGCAAAACGCACAACAGGAATCCAATCTTGCGGATGAAATAGAGAATCCCAAGAAAGACAGCGGAAGAGATCGCCTAGTTAGGCTGGCAAGCAACCAAAGCTTGCCATGCCGTAGCGGTTAGGGACAATCCATGCGGCGAGAATAAAAAACCATCAATAAAATTGTATCGCGACTTTTGCGTATTTTGCGAATGGAACGAAAGAGCGGATCGCTATTTGGGAATGGAAATAAAAATAGACAATACCATAATCACGTATGACATTTGTAAAGCGCATGGCGTCTACCATTTGTATTGTAAGCTTCATCAAAAATTGCGCTATGACTAAATCGTGAAAGAATAAGAAGGGATTTTTGCGATGCGTCATGAAATTGGAAAGAACAAAGGAACAAGCCATATCGTGTCATCTACAAGACACAAACCTATCAGAGAAATCAATTTTTTTGCGCATCGCAATTCATGAACGAATAAAATGAAATTTCCATTTTTGCGGCCTTTGCGTATGTTGCCTTTACGGTTTGACTTACCATGGTTTATTGTGTTTGGTCAGTTTGGTAAAGAAAACGGATTCCATTCCATGAAGGAGAAACACAATGACATAAAGTCAATGATCTCAAGATTAATTCATTGGTAAAACAAGAACAATATGGAACAACAGAAATTATAAAGCATTATGTTTATGTCTCTACGAACACAGACAATAAAAGCGACAATCTAAAGTCGAAGATGGATTGAAAAGTTTTAGTAAAATAATCAATAAAAAATCATTTAAAACTCATATGGCGTATCATGTAAAATCTAAAAAGCATTACATGACATTGTTTCATCAATTTTAACAAGAGAAATTAAAAAAACATCATTCCATTGTAGTGATAACAACATAAAATCTTCCTATCTAAGATTATTTAAAATTAGAACAATCAAAACAAACAATGGGCGTGATTGATTAGATGAATGTGAGCAATCTGACCATGAAATATGATAATGTGATGATGAACGGCGTTGATCAGAAACAATTTAGACTTTCCCTATCTAAAATTTATCTATAAATAGCACAATCAAAATAAACGATAGATAATAATTGATTAAATGAATGACAATTAGGGATAACAATAAAAAAGAATCCACACAGGGCTCAAAGGGATCCCACATTCAAGATAGTGTCGCAAAAGCACGAATGATAAGAGCGATGAGTTAAAATTTAGAAATTCATTTCGGTAAAACTTTTCTTAAAAATCAATAAATGAAAACCGTTTAAAAATTCGTTAGAGGTGTTATGTTGAAAGCGGAATAACATAGACGCATATATAAACACTAAGGTTATAATACGATATAGGGCAAATCATAAAAATAGAGATAGTTTTGTGCAGATTTATATAATTCATAATTAACTATGTTTTAATTATTGATACACATAAAATAAATGATAGATTAATAAAAATAGTATGCTATATTGAGAACAGCAATACCAACTGCGTTCATAATGAATACTCCTTTGAAATGTGTTAGCGATGGTCAATATCAGCTTTACTCATTGCCTATTCAATCTACTAGGTGTATCGCACGAATGCCTTTTGGTTCAACCTACGTAAAACAAATGCCGCAAATGAATGGCCGGTTGGCTGACTTTCATACGGCTGTAAAGTCCTGGGACAAAACGGCTAGACCTATTGCTTTACATATTCTAACATCTTAAGCGACAAGTTGGATAATTCCTTACTGGCTGTAAGGGGCATTAACCATAAATGTATTGTGGTAGAATAATATATAAATCACAGTTGATATTACCATGCGATATTAATCATACTAGGTAGAACTTTAATCAAAGCAATTCATGACCACGTATGCGCTTGCTTCATTCAGATAAGCGGCGCAAAAGACGCAAAAGACGCAAAGCGACACGGTGTAAATGAAACAGGGGATTCTGACATGAGAAGCGCATAGTGGCCTGCTCAGTTATTTGAAAAAATTTGAAATCAGCTCAATGTTTTCCTGCAAGACAGAGGCGTCGGAGGCAGGTTGTCGATTCATGTGGTCAGGCCATAAATGGACGTACATGACGTCCCCAGAGAAGGTCACTGCGAATAGTTCATTGTCATCTGGGAAGTTTTCATTGTTGAAACACTGCCAAAATTCCGTCTCGTAGATTCGATAAAACCTTGGGTCGATTTTTACGGCCAACGTGGTGTCGGTCACTGAAAAAACAGGTGAAGGCAAGGGTTGAAACTCCTGTTTCAAAGCCTTCAAAGCCGCCGGTTTGTTTCTATAGTAGTGGTAATGTTTTCCATTTTGTTTTTTTGCATAGGCATAATGTGAATCCATCAATTTGCCGATATGGCGGCTAACAGTGGCTTGGCTGATGTTCAACTCTTGCATGATCTCGTCTACGCTTAGGGGTCCTTTTTCTTGAAGCAATCGCAATATGCGTTGTGTGTTTCCCGTTAATTCGTGGTCATTGTAACGATTCATTATTCCCTCCATTCATCGTTCTTTAAATATTCATTGAAAATGGCCGATTTTCTCCATGAGGCAACGATGGTCCAGAAAATGGCCGGCTCTTTTTATTCACATTTGTTGCGGTACGATTTTCCTATAACATGTTGGGCTGGCATAAAGTGATTCTAACACAAACTGAATAAAATGGCAATAGAATACGAATTATATTCTCTAAAAAATAGTAAAATCGTTGAAATTTAAATGTTAGTGATTTGCAATACTTGAATAAGTGTGATAAGCTATGAGAAGACGTCTAAAAAAGATAGAAAAAAGCGTTTTTTTCGGAAAGGAAGCATAATGGTGTTCATATCCATTGGCGCGACAGGGAGAAGGAATCCCCATTTGGCGAAGTTCAAAGCGATTCAGATTATGGAAAAAGCCGTAATGCCTACGATGTCGGAAATGCGACAAAACGGGATTGCGTTCTATTATAAAGGTTGGCAGAGGTTTACACAATCAGAACACAAGAAACTAGCCATGGTCAAACAAGATCTATTGCGGAGCTATACAGCGAGATTAAAAAAATAAAAAAGGAGATAAGAACTATGAATGAAAAAATAAACTTTGCGCCTTTTGCGTCTTTGGCGCAGAAGCAGCAACCTAAACTGTCTGACTTTCCGGTCGAGGCATTTCCCAAGGAGCTCAAAAATTTCATCATGGCCGCCGCTGAGAATTTGCAGGTCACGGTGGACATGGTGGCCGTGCAAGTCCTGACGATTCTGGCTTTGGCCCTCCAAGGGAAATTCCTAGTGAGGCCGAAACCCGGCTGGGTGGAGCCGGTCAATCTATACACGCTCGTGATCGCCCGGCCTTCCGAAAGGAAAAGTCCAGCGTTGAAGACGGTGACAGGGGTGCTGAGCAGGTTTGAGAAGCAAGAGAATGAAAAAAGGCGTTTACAGAAAAAAGAAGTCGAGGTTCGGAAGTCATTGCTGAAAAAGGAATTGGACCGCATGGCGAAAGAGCTGTCAAGCGAGTCCGATGAACACGAGATTGTCCAATACACAAAGAAACAGCTGGAATACGAAAATCTACGGGTTCAACGGGAAATCAAGCTGAGGTCGGATGACATCACGCCGGAGGCCCTGATAGAGGTGTTGGTCGCTAACCAAGGTTGGGCCGCTGTCATTTCTTCGGAAGGCGGGATATTTGACACAATGGCGGGTCGATACACGGGAGTGGCCAACATTGATGTGTTCACGAAAGCGTACAGCGGCGATTCCATCACGGTGGAGCGGAAGAATCGGGAGCGGGCCACGATTGACGATCCGTCCCTGACCATGCTTCTGACCGTGCAACCGGAAGTGATCGCGAGCATCATGGCGAACAATGTTTTTAGAGGTAGAGGCCTACTGGCCCGTTTTCTTTACAGCATGCCCGCCTCACCAGTGGGACATCGTGAGTACGAGACTCCAGCGATCAACGACATGATTCAAGCGGGCTATGAAGATTTGATTTATCAACTTCTTTTGATTGAAAAGCAGGAAAAGGCTGGTGTCATAGAATTTAGTCAGAAGGCGCATCAACGTAGCAAATCGTTCTTTGAAGAAATAGAGAAGATCCTGGCGAGTAAAGAAGAATGGATAGAGGACTGGCTTGGCAAGCTGCACGGACAGACGTGCAGGATCGCTGCGCTGCTTCATTGCGCCAAGACACGGGATCAGGCCACGGAAAAAGCGGTCAGCGATGAAACGATGGAATCGGCGATTGCGATCGGAAGGTACTTTCTAGAACACGCACAAGCTGCGTTTGCGGCAACGGACGCATTGGAGCCAGAAGACGTCAGGGACGCTAAGTACGTGTTGAAAAGATTACGAAAGACAAAATACGCTGAATCCTCAGAGCTCTCGAAAAAAGAGTTGTTCGACATTTGTCGGAGCCATTTCAAAAAAGTTGAAAACATGGAACCCGCATTGCAATGCTTGGTCGAGCGTGGGTACATACGAACGCAGACGCTACACACGAGCGGAAGGCCCACTGAACGCATCTTCTTGAATCCTGAATATCTTCATCACCTAGAAGAAAAAAATGATTCGCCAAAAAATTTTGAACCGGCAGTTAAAGCGTTAGTCGAAGAGCCAACGCAGCACGGGAATGAGAGGGTGTTTCACCTAGTGGCGGCAGGGCAGCATTTGCCACAGAAAAGGGTCGTGGCCGTAACTTGGAAAAGAAAGGGAGTCGCCATAAAAAGTGGTTCCATCATTCCATTGAGATTAGAACGTGTCCCTCAGATACGCAAACCGAAATCACCGATTCGAATGGTGTCAACCGGGAAAGAATTGTCACCTGGACAAATCGTGACTTCCGTGACTATGAAAAAGGGATCGACCATCAAAAAGGGACGAGTCTTTTATACGATGAGTAGCCCGTTTACCACACAGGAAGTACGGTTCCGCACAATAGACTCGCAGGTGCGGAAGGAGATGGAAAAATACAGGAAAGAGAGGTAGGGGAATGACATATGATGAACACACGAGGCGATTGAAAGGTGAACTGCCAGAATGTCCATGTTTGAATTTAGAGACGCTCGAAATCGAATATGTGGATTTCAATGAGGAATCTCCGAAAACACAAATATTGAGACCTTTGTCAGATTTTTATGCGTAAATGAAAGAAACAGAGAGCCCGGGTTAGATTAGATCATGGAGCTAGAGTGGCATCTATCTCTGTCTGACCTGTTGCGGGATAAGCGCCTAGGGCAAAATCAGCGGCATGGCAGGAAGCCGTGTCGCCGTATCATGATGAACCATGAAATGTATATTATATCTTAGAATAACCGTAAGAAAGGAGTGAACATGAAATGAGCAAAGTGACAGGGCATCTTAGAACACGAGAAAACCAGAAGGGAAAGTCATATCAGATCGTATTGGAACGCCCCACCATTGATGGGAAACGCAGACGAACCTATGAAACTTTGCCAATGGGCACGACGAAGAAGGAAGCGGAAAAACGATTGCGAGAAAAAATCATGGAAATTGAGCGGCACGGTTCTGGACAACCCAGCCGTAGGGCGTTGAAAAGCTGGTTGCTAGAGTTTGAAGAGATTTATGTTCATGGGAACAATCTCGCCCCCACGACCGTCGCCGGTTACGAAGACGCTATCCATGTCTACGTCACGCCTGTTTTAGGGGACGTTCCTTTATGTGATTTGACGCCTCTTGTCATACAAAAATGGGTCAACCAGATTTCCGAACGTTCCCCGGCCAGCGGCGACCCGCTGTCACCGAAGACGGTTCATAATCATTATCTTTGCTTGAAGAAAGCTTTGGACATGGCGGTCAACATGGGCCTTCTCAGGGAAAACCCAGCCCTCAAGGTGACGCTGCCAAGGCAGAAGAAGTATCACTGTGAACTGTATAGTGACGAAGAGATCAGACAGTTGCTTGACTCCGTGAAGGGAACCGACTTGGAACTGCCGGTAGAAATGGAAGTTTCTTTAGGATTGAGGCGTGGGGAACTTCTGGGCCTTAAATTCAGCCAAATTGATTTTGACAAGCGGACCCTGACCATAGCCGAAAACATCGTGTCGGTCCGAGGCAAGAACCACGTGAAAGAACCCAAGACCGAAGCTGGAAGACGGACCGTGAAAATAAGTTCAGTCTTGAGCAAAAAGTTGTTGAGGCAGAGGGCCGGCTATCGGACTCGTAAGCTTCAAATGGGACTCGAGTTCCACGACACCGACCTCGTCTTCTGCAAAAAGAACGGCGAGGCCTACAACGCCGATTACTTTTCCAGGAAATTCAGGCGGCATCTGAAACGGCACGGCCTCAGGCACATGCGCTTTCACGATTTGAGACACGTCTGCGCCAGCGTGCATCTGGAACAGGAGATCAATCCGAAAGTCATTTCCAAGATATTGGGCCACAGCAAAGTGAGCACCACATTGGACATTTACAGCCATGTGATGGAGAAGAGCTCACAGGAAGCGGTGGACAAGATGGAAGCTTATTTGTATGATGATTCCAAACGGCCGATGGAAAAATCAAGAGGATGATCACATCATGTGAAAGGCGGGGCGTTCGGCATGCCCCGCTTTTGTGATGGCAAGAAATGACAGAACGACATCGGGGAGACATAGCTTTCAGACCCTGTATTTGTAGAGAATTCTTGCGGCGGGATTTTGCCATATGGTAGAATGTATGGAAGACAAATTGGAGTTCTCAGAGGGACAACAGGAACAACATCGTCCTAAATAAGCAGGAGATTTTTTCGAGAAAGTGAGGGAATATGAAGGCTGATTACATCAAGGACATTATAGCGTCATACCATGATTTGCCATATGAGTGCATACTTATTGATGGACCTTGGGGCGTAGGTAAGTCATATGCGATTAAGGAAGCATTAGTTGACGACAATGGCGTATGTGATGTTTCAATGTTCGGGCTAAAAAGCGCCCAGGAAATTTATCACGAGGCATTTTTTCAGCTAATAATAAAGACCAAGAAAAAGAAAGCGTTGAGAGAATTCACTTCAAAAGCAATTAATTGGATCGCGGGATTTTCAGATAAAATATCTTTTATTAAGGGTGCTATGGAATCTTTAGTGACGGAAAAGGAATTGTTTCTTTATTATTCTAAAGGCTTCAAGGATTTGCGTTTCATCGTCATAGACGATTTAGAAAGAATGAATGACAATATTAAACTGGAAGAAGTGTTTGGCATCATAGAGGAATTAAAACGGTGCCTTCACTTAAAAGTCATTCTAGTCGCCAATACGGAAGAAATGTCGCAGAAAGAACAATTTGAAAAATATAGTGAAAAAGTCATTGATCGAACTTATCACATAACGGAATGTTCCGCAAAGGTTGACTGGGTAAAATTACGGATTCATCCAGGCTTTATTACCGACTTCCTTAATAAGCATCAAGTGAAAAATTTACGGACGTTACAAAAAGCGCAGAATTTATATGACGATGTTAGATTAAAATTAAGCGATGACTATGGAGATGAATTTTATGATGAGATACGATGGGCGTGCTATGCCATAGTGGTTGAGTCTGTTGAAAATTTGTATTATAGAGAATTTGATGATGCTGGGCAGGACGTTCCTACTAAAATTGTGCGAGAAAGCAGCAATAAACTTGAGAACCGAATTATCGACAATTATTTGCGGAGGGCCAGAATAAGTAAGAACATGGCCGTGATGCTACAACGATATTATGAAAACGAAAGTGACCTAATCGCAGATGAGGTGGGTGCGGAACACCAGATATTCGTACACGCAGGAGAAAAGGCGAATTATTATAAATCAGATGATGAATTAAAATTGGTACTACCTGAGCTGGCTAAAAAGGTTAGAGAAGAGCCTGATTTTGGAAATATGTTGAAATATGCGGACGCATATTTTATTTGGAGCGAACATTTGCAGATAGACGATAGCCAGATGAAAGATGAGTATAAAACAAAACTCAGTAATATGATGTACGAAGAAGCCAAGGACGGCAGCATGGAGTTTTTGACGTATGGGTTTGGTGCATTTGAAGCGCAATCTCAAACAAGTAAAGGCATGATTGAGGAGGTAAAAGAAATCGTTAAAATTAGGGTGATTAAGGAGTATATAAAATATCTTTCAGAGACCACGCATGGAGAACGGGCGTACCAATATTCGTACACACTTAGAAAATTTGTGGACAACATGTTTTCTAAAGATATCATCTTAGGCAAGGTAGATGCTTTGTATAATGAAAAATCATTTCCAATTCATGACGTGACTGAACAACAATACCATACCGCTTATAATATCATGTACGTATTGTACCATGAGAACAAAGAGAGATTTTTGAATTATTGCGATGAGGTGCGAACAAAATGTGATAATATGGCGACGCATAGAATAGAAGTGTTGCTAGACGAGATCATAGGAAAGTAACAGGGCTAGATAGCAATTGTGATACAAAAACTACGAATGTACGAATGAAAGAGAAGATAGTTAAGTGATGGGTTATATGTTATAGTCATATTTGAGTAATTTGAATAAAATGAATTTTTTATGGCAAAGCAGGAGAATCACAGATAGGCAGCCCGTCTTTTTCATAGGAAGAAACGTCTTCAAACTCTGGTACGCAAAGCTTGCTCTATCTGGTATAGAGGCGGTGGAGCAGTATGGCCTAAAGGTGACGTCTTAGAATTTTTTTATCCTCAAAGCGCAATCCTTTCCATCCAAGAAGCCATGGCTAAAAAAGGCAAGGGGCAATAATAGGGTTTGTGTTTGATGAAACTTATGATAAATTGAAATCATAACGTCGGCGACCTGTCGTCACGAAACCATTCTTATGACTCCATTCAGAACAGCGGTTTTCTATAGAATCCTTCCACGTTTCAAACATCCAGAGCAAAAAAATAAGCCTTCCCTTAGAAGACTCGTGGCTTTCGTCGTCATTCCGTCGCCGGGGGACAGACCTGATCTCTGAAACCCATTGAAACGAAAGCTTCCGGGCACAGTGGTTCGAGGTGTTGTCACCCAGACGCTCTCCCAGCTGAGCTAACAAATCAAATGAATTTGACCTATATAGTGTACCATAGGAAGGGCGTGGCTGGCAAGACGCTGGGGAGAAAAAGTGAAAGATTTTCTAGGCGTTTTCGGGGCCTTTCAAGGCTGCGGCGTTTCTTGTTCCCATGGTCTTCTGGTTTTCGCCCTTTTGACCTTTACCGATGCCTTGCGTCAGATGGGAGGGATTTTAGAGGCGGGTGGAAATAGGAGAGTGTTTTCAGGATGCTGAACGTGGGGAAAACAGGGGGAGAACCTTTTGTGAGTCGTCCGGTCGTCGTGGTCGTCGTCGGAGGGCCAGGACTTACTGGAGGCGTTATGTTTGTAAAATCGAGGGGCTAGAAACTTTTGGTATGATGGGCCTGTCACAGGTCTGGAAGAAATCTTCATGAAAGGAAGGTGGCGAGTTTGAAACCAGAGGATTTACTGGAACTACTGATGCAATCATGGGCTTAGTGATAGGCGTAAATGGAGAAAGCATTTTATATTCATCATATGAAGCACACAATGATCTCGTTTTATTTGTGAGGGACTGACACATGGGTTTTATACGCTGAGTAGGATAGAAAGTGAAAGATATAATAATACCTATAGAAGTAGCAAAGCGTAGACCCTTTGGCCTCCCTAATGATTATTTGAAAAGGGATTCCTTTTATGATAAAATCGTTCTAATATTAACGGGCCTTGTATGCATATGCATAAAGGAAAGGAATATCCAAATGGAACACAACTCACCATATCATTATCAGGAAGTTACCACAACCACGTTAGAAGAGATCCACAGCATAGTTGATGAGTATAACAAAGGACATAATTTACCTTTCACTACGGATGGCGGGAAAAGCCCATTAACCCGAGCATTTTATAGGGGGCAAAATAACAGCGAGTGGGAAATCGAACCAAGCATAAAACATCCTGAAAAATCTAAAAATAAAATAGAATCGGAACCTCAAACATTAAAGGGATTTACATGTGACTTTAAGCCAAATGAAAAAGCTTCACTTTTTGAGATCATATCCTATCAACAACATTATGAAACAGGAACCCGATTTGTCGATTTCACAACCAATCCTGATGTTGCGGTATTTTTTGCGTGCAATGGGCAGATTGATAAGGATGGTGCGGTTTTTATTTACGTCTATTGGCCACATAGAGGAGAATGGAGATCGACATTAGTGATGTGTGAACTTGCACGGCTAGAAAGCAACAAGGAAATCACGGTACAGGATTTAGCAGAGAGAGTGTTGGAGAATAATCCTAATCTAAAAGATAGTTTTGAACAAATAGAAGATTTAAACGGGTTGATTGTATCATTTATTGATCATGGGTTTATGGCCATACCAAATGAAGAAAATTTGCAGGGAAACATTCGACTACGTAGACAAGAAGGGGCTTTTTTTGTTTGCGGCCCGGATATTGACCCCAAGCCAAAAGCAAGCGATCGTTTCTCTTCAAGAGCGGGGAGGATTCGGTTTAACCCACGAACTGCTTTTGTTCCTGACAGCCTAAGAAGACATAGTGATTCACTTGTAAAAATAATAATTCCTAAAAAGAATAAACCAGAATTACTTCAGCAGCTTGCGCTTAAAGGAATTACGGAAGAATATTTATGCCCTGATAAATAATTAATACATTTTTCTATGCAGATGATTAGAGCATATGACATTGTAACGGATGAGGCGGCCCTCGAACGTTACAGCCTTTCGGGGGGCTTTCCTTTTAATTGAGGGTAGAACTAAAAGAAAGCCTTGTGGCAGAATTCTGCCATATGTTAAAATAAGCAGGAAAATAGATCAACGTTTGGGGAGGATAGATATCATGGAAATAAAAAAGATTGACTATGATTTTTCAATGTGTAAAGTGGCGGACTATTCATTTGTGGATTTAAACGCGGAATATTGCTTTATAGGGAAAACCGATGAAGAAAAATCTTTGGTGTGTGTCACAGACCATGTGCCACCTAATGTGCTTCAAAGAGATGATGGTTGGAAGGCTTTTCGCATTCAGGGAATCCTGGACTTTTCCCTGATCGGTATTTTATCTAAAATCGCGGATATTTTAGCCAAAAACCAGATTTCGATTTGTGCGATTTCGACTTTTAACACTGACTATGTTTTAACAAAAAAAGAAAATTATCAAAAGGCATTAGAGATTCTCGGAAATGCCGGATATGAAATTTTAGAGTGACAATCTTCTCACTTTAAAATAAAGCATCATAGAGTACCGAGAAGCGCGGTTAAAAGACAGGAGACGAAATCTGTGAAATTGGACAAGCCGTCCAATGCAGAAAAAAGAAAATCAGGATATAATGGTACCATAGCGGCTGTTAGAAAAAGGTATATGAACGAAAGGAGCAGGCTATGGGAATATTTATCCATGAAAACGTATCGGTGAGCGTGACAAAGGAAGAATGGGAAAAAGTCTATGAGGAAACGTTGCTTCTGGTGGAAGCGTTTCCGCTTGCGGATCGAGGAACCATTACATACGCAGGAAGAAAAGTGGTGTGCGCAGTTCCCGCAAAGGAACAGAAAAAAGAAAATGGAGAGCGAGAGTGGAGCGCGAGCATGGATTATGACTCCCTGAAATGGGCGGAAACATATCATCTGCCGAGAGATCTCGTTAGTGACAGAAAAGTGGATCTCACGGCGGGAGACGCTATGCTGGGCGCATTGCCAGCATATATGGACTATGATTGGAAAGAGGACCGGTTCAACAAGGTCTATGCCTTGTGGGGCGCTAAGACGCAGGGAGAGCCTTACCATATGTACCTGCTCGCAGTGGCCTGTCTGATTGAGGATAGGCTGGGCGAAAAGGCCTTTGTCTATGGAGACATTACGCAGGGGCAATGCAAGAAAGCGGTGGAGCTGGCCAATCGATACCTGGAAAGACCGATCTGCGTTCCAGCCAGATGTGAGATGGGGCGGCTGTATAAGCGAGTTTTGCGGCTTCCATTAAAGGAGAGCGAAAAACTAAAAGTTTTCAAGACCTTTTATCTCGGAGTCCATGATGAAAGCTTTGGTGATTTTATAAAAGCGCATTTCCCTGAATCCGTTTTATTGGAGTATTGGAAAAGCCAGTTTTCACAAAGTGATATGGCAACAGTGGGATTTAGAAAAAATTTAAAAGAATATCTGTCTTTTGGATTTGATCTGGAGCAGTTATGTGGTATGGTGAATTTGAACGATCAGAACGGAAAGCCGCAATGGGAGAAGTTTATAAAACCTATTATGGATTCCAAGCTTCATCTGAAAGAAAAACGTACAGAGGATCTTTTGGACATACAGCAGGATTCGGAGCAGCCATATAGTATTTGGACTCTGTTCGCAAACACGGTGTTTCACTCTGCGCATAACTGGAAAGTGAATCGGTATATTCCAATCGAAGTGATCCGACAGGCATTAAAAAGAGGGCTAGGGGCAGACTGTGACGTAGACCGATGTATTGATCAATATCTGGAAGAAGAGGCCGCCACTCCTGAAATAGATGCGTTAAAATCCGACCTTTCCCCAAAAGAGTGGCGTAAGATGGTGCGTACGGACGCATCGGAAGTGTTTTCACAAATCATGGATCGTAAAATGACCGTATTGCAAAATCAAAGGGAGCAATACGAGGTTTCAGAGTATGAAGATTTAATAAATTATAAAGCGGGTAGCACCGTTGATCCTGCGTTGAAAGAGGCACTGGGAAAATCATTCCGCTTCTATCATGGAATGGTAAAAGAGGAACGATATCAAACGCTGATGCGGCAAGCTCCGGAAGACCGGTGCGTATTTTTGATTGAGCAGAATCAGAGCCTCTTGCTGCGTGACAAGGACTGGATGCGGATTTTTTCTGATATAGAGGAACACTCGGAAACTTATGAGCGTTATTATCCAATGGTCCGAGTAAAACTGGATTCAGAGGGACTGCGGCAGATGACCATGGCGCTAGTTTTGAACGATGCGCTTTATGCTTATGCCTGGGAATTGGAACAAACTTTGGTCGATTAACATAGCGTGGATGGGGAGGAAACATCGTGGAAATTTATGAAAACATTGATATGGAGCGGAGCGGCGAAAAGATGAAAAGCCTCGTGACGCAAGCAGGTTATGATGTGAAATCCATTCAAAAGTATCTCCATCTTTCTTGTCCACAGCCTGTTTACCGTTGGTTTAAAGGAAAGGTGCTGCCCACCGTGGATCACTTGTTTATGATGAGTAAATTGTTGGGGGTTCATATGGAGGATTTTCTTGTCGCAAAGGAGATCGCCCCACCAAAAGAGGAGGTTCTTACCTGCAGGAATCTCACGTTGAAACGAATCGAAAATAGCAAAGCTTCTGCAGAAAGCAGGATGCTTCTTTACTGCCGATTTATAAAGGCCCGTACCGCAGGAGCCATCATGCCAACAAAGCTCTGATTTTCTTCCCCAAAATTGCAAATTTTAGGCAGGAAGACCATAGCAATTAGAGAGGAGATCTTATCATGGACTTACAGGAGAGAGCGTTTTCGCTTGCTAGACACCTGCACGATGAAAATATTATAAAAATCGATGATCTGGTGCAATGGAAAAATCGGACATATGAGGAAATTGTTTTATTGCTCCGGCAGAAACTTCAGGAAACCTATCCGCGGACAAAATTAAAACCCACGATGAAAAGCGTTCATTTTGCAAATGGCTTCCCTGACGAACATCTGAAGCGGGTCGCGTTTATTCTCACGGATGAGATTGAGCAATATCTCACCATTCATAAATTTCTCGACCACGATGCATCTGTTGAATTTTTTAATAATAAAATCACATCTGCCGGTTTTGTCATAAATCCAACTTCTCTAGTCGATGTTGAATTTGAAAGCTTATGTATCTGCAAAGCGCGAAACAAATAAAAGGAGAATATTAGGATGTTAGAAAATCAATATCATTTTGAATTTCCTCAATTATATGAGACTTTACTCGAAGATAGAATGTTTGACTACACAGCACCCCACTATTTACTGGATTACAAGTTCTTTGGCGTGGACTTAGAACCTTTTTCGTTCGAGGAAGCCTTACAAAACTATGAAGACTTCCCATTTTGGGACAAAGACCAGTCAAAACAAATATTTCCTTTTGCGCAAACAGGCAGTGGTGACTGGTATGGATTTTGTTTTAGCATGAAAAGTGAGACTTCATTACCGATCGTATTGATGTTTCATGACAGTGATCATGCGCTATTCTTAGCAGATCATTTAGAAGACTTTATTTTTTATAAAATGCTTATGGCATCATTGAAAGTTGATGATGAATGCGATGACGAAACATTCAAAGCAGAACTGCAAAGGGTCTTGTCAACACATAAGAAATATCTGAAAAAAGAATATATGAAAGTGTTAGAGCAGCTTTATGTCGGCCCAAGTGCGGATTTATCGGATTGCGACATAGAAGAAATCTATATAAAAGAAACAGCCTTTACGAGATTTCATGAAGAATTATACTGTGGAATTTGAACGATATTTGATTCGATAACTTCACGCTGCAAGAGGAACGATTATGAGCAAGGACAACAATGGCAGTGAAGAAAGAGCATATAAAGGCCAGGGCCTGACAAAAAGTTCAGCGGTAAAAGTTGGGAAACCACTTTATAAACAGTGCGCTGGAAGGGCTTATCTATCTAAATGCAAACCTGGGCAGAATTTCGCTGAAATAAATTTTGGAAAAGCTTCTAAGGGAAAAATCAAGCTTTATCTCGCCTGGGGCAATTCCATGGCCACCTGTGGAGCGGTGAACATGACGGAGGTGGACGGAAAGAAGATTTACGTCATCGATGACGTAACCCACGTCACCATGTTGCTGGCGGAAGAATATTGAAAGAAGGAGCGTGAAATGATCAGATTTTTCATGGCGGGTTCAGGTTTCGGCCTGGCCGTGATAGCGGTCGCTGAAGGCATTCAGCGCATGGTGAGAAAGAAAGGAGGCTGAAGAAAAATGTTGGGAAGTTTGATAGCGGCGGCCACGGTGACGGCGGCGCAAAGCTTCACCGCCTTCGCCAAAGGAACGGCTTCCACCGTGACCATTTATGGATTGGTGAAAAAGGGAGCCGGTAAAGCGAGCAAGAAAAAATGACCAGGGCACGTCACGGACTCATCTGACACGTGGCGAGCGGGAAGCGCAGCTGGCCTTTAAGGGAGAAGCGGAGAGGCTTGGGCTGAAAACAGAAGAGGACGTGGACGTTCTCATCACTGGAGACAGCGAGTTTGAGAGCGTGGAAATTGAAAAGCCGGAGATTTTGACACCGGCGGCGTTTGTGGAAAAGTATTGCTGATTTGATTGAAGAGCGGAAAAACCTGACTCTGGATAGAGAACGCTCAAGCAGCGGGGTTCTTCTGTCTTCCAAGAAAGAAAATGAGCACGACATTGGACATGCCCCGCCTTTCACCCTTGTGATGGAAAGAAATCACAGAACGATGGCATGGAGGCGTTGGTCCCTGGTTCTGCGTGTGGAGAGATTCTTGCGATAGCATTCGGTTGATGATAAAATAGACCAAAAGACAAATCGGGAGTTGAAAGGAAATGTAGACATGAAAAAAGTACAGATTATCAGTATATGCATTTTGATTGTTACCTTAGTTGTAATGGTAGTAAATAAGATTGTTATCCCTTTATCGGATTGGGTTATAAGAATGGACGGTGTTATCATATTAGTTTCCCTCTTTGTTGTTTCTTTCAGCACTGTAAAATGTTTTAGAGAGAAATCATAAATTTCAGTTTGCGAGGAAAAATGTATGTGTAGAATAAGACCATATAAAGCTTCAGATGCAGATACAATATTATCGTGGTGTCAAGATGAAAAATCATTTTATCAATGGACAGCAGGCATGCTCGGTAATTATCCGATTACGCAAAAGGAATTCTGTTTTGTTGAATCTCTCATGCCATTTACTGCATTTGATGAAACAGGAATCGTTGGCTTTTTTACACTAAGAAACCCTGATGAATCATTGGATGAACTACGTTTTGGATTTGTTATTGTAAATCCTCACAAGAGAGGAAAAGGCTATGGAAAGGCTATGCTCCAGCTAGGCCTAAAATTTGTATTTGAAATATATGGAGCAAAAAAAGCATCATTGGGCGTTTTCGAGAATAACCTTCCGGCTTATTATTGTTATAAAGCAGTCGGTTTTAGCGATGCGGTTCTTGATGCGACAGAAACATATTGCGTTCTGGGTGAAGAATGGAAGTGTAAAGAATTGATTATGGAAAATAGACAGCTTCCGGTTTAAAAGACGAAAATTACATCATGATCACCAATTCAAATTATGAGTGATAGGATTGATGATAATGGCTTGAGGCATAAAAGAAGGGCCGAACATTCATGCCGCAGCCCGTTCTTTGGATGGTTTAGTCATTCCAGTATTGTTCCATGTAATTGTTGATATCCTTTTGTTCCAGCTGATATATCTCAGCTACTTGACTGGCTGCGTCTTCTCGTGGCATGGCTAGTTTTTGGCAGAGTTTGATCATTTTTCGGATGCCTTGCTCCCGCTCTTCCGTCTGGCCCTCTTGCAAACCTTGGCGCCGGCCCTCTTCCAGGCCTTCCGCTCTAGCTTCCTGCCGATCCAATATTTTCTCTTCCCATGCGTTCATGAATTTGATCCCCACTTCCTCGCTTGATTTGATGGATCGGACTTTTTCGTGCATCCAGCGGATGGTTTTGCTGCCAGAAGCCTGCGCCCGCTCGTCCGTCGTTTCCTCAAAATAGCGGAGCATTTCGACCAGTTCCCGACTCACTCCTTGCGCATTCGTTCCCCTGGTGTTGAGGAAAATCCGAGTCGCTCCGTCCATCAGGCTCACGTCCACCGCTTCTTCACATTTCATCCGAAAAGTGTATCGATACAGCCCTTTGCCGAACAGGTCGAAAGGCATGATGAGGATGATGAAAACATCGTTCATCTTGCCGAAATCCACTTCCCCCGGCGGGAGAAGCCGACTGTCAATCATGCCTTGATAATTCCTAGAACGCTTCGGCAGATTTCCCGTGTTTTGTTTCTGCGCTTCCGTGTTGTGAATGTTATGTTCCGTGTCCATGGCCCAAACGTCCAATTTGATCTGCCGGTTCCAAACGGACCGCCCGATTTCTTTTTCCGTTTGCGGCGTGTGCTTCAGCTCGATGTCCTTTTCCAAGATGATTCCTAACACTTTCTCCAGGAATTCTTGGTCTTCCATGGCTTCGTTGAATAAAAATCGATCCAACAAGTTCAAGTCTTTTAGTTCTTTCCCCTGATTCAATCCGATCCCTCCTTTTGATTATACGATGTCTCTGTCCCCTTTTCAACAGGCATCTGGTTTGTAATTATTTAACTGTATAATTTTACCATATAAGTGCTAGTGCAGTCAATAGAATTTTCCATATATTTCTTTATTTCTGGATGGAGGACATGTGTTCATCAAAGGAGACGGAGTCGCATAGATCCAGACGGGCGAAGAAATCCTGGGGAGAGAAGCCAACGAGTCGGAAGCGGAGGCTGCTTGGCATCCTAGAAAAACACGCAAAAACGGAAGGTGAAAAACCGCACGTGCGAGAAAGCGAAGGACACATACTGGGGAACTGGAAGCGGATCGAAGCGGCGAAGCTGCATGAAGGAGAGACCGCGGGATGCAGCGCGGAAGGTCACGTGAGCCATCTGTTGTCAGCCAGACTGAGCAGCAGACCCCTAGGCTGGTCGAAAACGGGAGCGGAGTGCGTCCTTATGCTTCCTATAATAAAGTTACACTATCTGCGTGTGGAGAGATTCTTGCGATAGCGTTCAGTCGATGATAAAATGAACTAAAAGCGAAATCGGTGTTTATGGCAGAAAATGACTCTACGTTTCGTAGAAATCTTGTTTTTGACGGTTTCTCTACGGTGCGTGGGTGTGATAATATAACCATTCATTGTATTCTAAGCTTGAATCTGAAAAAAGGAGGTGCCAGTCATGGATCAACTTAAAATCGGAAAATTCATAGCAGAAATGCGAAAAGAGCAGTCCTATACGCAGCGTCAGCTTGCAGATATTCTTGGGATTAGCGATAAGACAATCAGCAAATGGGAAACAGGAAATGGGCTTCCGGAAGTTTCCTTAATGATGCCTTTGTGCAATGCACTGAAAATCAATGTCAATGAACTTCTTTCCGGTGAATGCCTGATCGCCTCTGAATACAAGGAAAAAGCGGAGGAGAATATGATGAATCTTATGAAGGAAAAAGAAGAAAGCAAGAGAAAAATCATCCTGTCTGTAATTGTATGTGCATTGACGATCCTGTCCGGCGCAACGATGTTTGTGTTATCAGGCGCTCTTGAAATTGAACTTTGGTTGCGCATTCTGCTACTTTTGATAGGAACAATCGTTGTTATTGGGGGAATCGGGGTAGTGATTGCGCTGGATGTAACGACAGGAACTTACGAGTGTCCGAAGTGCAATACAAGATTTGTGCCTACAACATCTGCTTATATTGCCGGTCTGCATACCTTGACCAAGAGAAAACTAAAATGCCCGAATTGCGGGGAAATTTCTTATTGTAAGAAGCGACTGACGCATTAATCAATTCCAGTTCAATGGAATAAGCTTGATAATATATTAGATTTTATAGAGAAGGAAATAATTCATAATGGAAAAAACAACAATTAGTAGAAAACAATTTACGACATATATGATAGCAGCATTTGGATTGGCATGGATTTTGGAAATTATTGCAGTCATTTTTAGCAACAATGGAAATCAAATGGTATTTAGTATTGTTATGGTGATAACTATGTTTATGCCTTTCATGGCTACACTTATAGCAAGGATTCCATTAAGATGTTAAAAAGATACAAGTTAAGTTTTGAAATTTGGGGATTGCTGCTATTCTTGATTGTTATGATACCGAATTTTATTTGGTTTGCTATCCCTGCGCCAAACGATATACTAAGAGCAGAATCAATTACAGAAATGGTCGATACAGTAGCTTCTGTATGTCAAATATTGATGATTGTTTCTATATGTATTTTTAGAAACAGGGAGAGTAAAAAGTTGTGTATATCCCCTTTTGTTATTATGGTAACAGTTTGCTATTCACTGTATGTGGCAAGCTGGATAGCTTACTATAATGGTATGACAAATGCGATTGTAATATTAGGATTGACTATTCCACCCTGTTTAGCATTTTTGTTTTTTGCGATTGATAGAAAAAATGGTATAGCTTTAATTCCAATTTCAATTTTTACAATTTGTCATGTGGTATATGGAGTAGTAAACTTTATAGTTTGATAACTTCCCATTTTTCGGAGAGTAACACAACAAAAAATTCAGAAGTTGCAGAAAGGGGCGAGCAGCTATGAAAATGAAAAAAATGGATATAAGTATGTTTGCTCCATGCGGAATGAATTGCAAGATTTGCTATAAACACTGTTACCATAAAAAACCTTGTGCTGGCTGCCTGAATAGCGATAAGGGAAAACCAGAGCATTGTCACAAATGCAAAATAAAGGACTGTATCAGAGAAAAATCTCTGTCTTACTGTTTTGAATGTGCTAAATATCCATGCAGTTTAATAAAAAATCTCGAAAAAAGCTATAACAAACGGTATCAAGCAAGTCTTATAGAAAATAGCCGTTTTGTTCAAGCGCACGGTTTAGAACATTTCATGGAACAGCAGAAGGCCAAATATATTTGCCCCAAATGCGGTGGTATTATTTCTATTCACGACAAAGAATGTAGCGAGTGCCAAGCAAAAATGAAATAGCAAACTTCCAGTTTGTGGTGGTGCTGGCGTATCAAGATAGACATGCGATCTACAAGTCACAGTCTTTGAATTCTGTGGCATCCGTATAGCAGCGCAGCCGTGATCCAAGACGGAAGCCTATATATGTGGAAAAGTAATGAGTTCGGGCATATAAAAAGTCAGGGAAGACAACCCTTTACGGAGCATACGCAAAGTGAAGGAGGTAAAGGTAAAATAGGGAGTTAGTTAACAGATAGAAAGCCTGTAAAATCAATGATTTAGGGCTTGATATTATAGAAAGCTAACTATATAAAAGTCAAGTGAAACAAATAGTATAGCTAAAAAAAGTTGTAACTTGTTAACTAATGTGATTTGGACATTGAAAAGTGAATATGTGGATAAAAAATGGCATAACAAATAGCCCTCATCATTGGAATGAAGCTATATAGCGTATGAAAGTGGATGGTTTCACCGAAGCAGAGCCGGATCAAACCGCTGCCCGGTGGACAACAAATGATAGATAACCCGCAGCAGTTTTCTGACGCAATGTCCCTGAGCGCAGCGATGCCCTTTGCCCTGCGACCGTTTCAAGAGGTAATACTCCCGGAACACTTCGTTGTTTTTGATAACGGGGAGTATGACCTGATAAAGGGTTTTTCGAAGATATTTGGAACCCTTCTTGGAAATGGCGGTATGCTCGGCTTTGTATTGGCTGGACTGACGCTCATACGGGGCGACTCCCGCGAATTTTATGATCTTCGCGGCGTTTGAGTAGTTGCGTATGTCCCCCAATTCAGATAAAATGGAGGTGCCGGAGAAATGAGAGATTCCCGGAACCGATAAGATAGGAGAGTTGGTTTGGACGCTGAACTCTTCTATTTTTTTATCGATTTCGGTGATCTGCTCCTTGATCAGCTCGATCTGGGACACGAGGTGCTTGATCTGGATTTCTTCAGCGACGGAGGCGATTCCGACGGAGTTTTTCGCGGCCTTTTTAAGTTCTTCGGCGGTAAGCGCGACGCGCTTGCCTCTGCCGGAGCTTTCAAAGCACTTACGCAGGACGCGGATGTCCGTGGACGCGATTTCAGCGGCGGTGGGGAAATTCTTCAGAATCTCCCTGTAAACAACGCCGTATTTGGATTTGAACAGGCTGTTGAACTCCGGGAAAACAATGTCAATGCACTTCTGAAGCCTGTTGGTGTGGACGTTCAGTTCTTCTTTCAGGTTATGATGGTGGCGCGTGAGCTGCCTCTGCTCATAAAGGTCGAAGCGGTTCACCATCGTGATTCGGTAAGGCTTCTTGCGTGACGAAGAAGAGATGACGTCGCAGATGGTGAGAGAATCCAGATCGTCATTTTTGGAAACCCCGCCCTGCATTTTGCGGGTCAGGTCGGTGACGATGGGATTGATGAGAGCCACGGAGCGACGTTTGTCCAACAGGTCTTTAAGCAAGGCGAAATGATAATGGCCGGTGTCTTCCATGCCGATGAGGACATCTTCGTCCTCATAAGGTTCACACGTGCCATGGAAGAAGTCAAAGCCCTGTCTGTCGTTGGAGAAACAAGTGGGCTCCACAAGAACCTCACTGGTGTCCCCGGAGACGATGGAGAAAGTGTGATTGAGCTTGCCGATGTCGATTCCGATTAAAATCATGATGTTACGTCCTTTCTGAAAATGTTGTGATGTGTCATCCACGATCCTTGGACCATAAATCCTGGTGCGACATGCGAATTCAAAGACTCATCTAACTCATCATTATTCTGGTGCAAGGTGTGGTGAGAACCTTTCTAAAGTAGTCAATGCCACAAGGAGAAGCACAAATCCACATTCACATTTTAAATTTTACAAATCACGTTCACCGTAATCAACCACGGATTGAAGAAGGTTGATAGAAAGGAAAACGTATATTGTGTATGACTTGTTAAATGAGTCAATTACAATATACCAGTCAATTACAATATACCAGGAGAATGAAATTATGTTAGGAGTATTAAAAGGAAAATCAATTGTAAGAATAACAATCTTCACACTCTTATTGACGATGACAGCATGGGTGATTCCGGCGAATACGCAGGATGTGTCAGCAGCCAGTGAACCGTTTTCTCTAGCTACTGCAAAGGCCAATGACGCACCAGATTTCAATCTGTGGATGGCGCGGAAGATGCCGGAAGATGAAATGAAACGCTTAGGCGAGAAATCCATGACAGATGCGGGAAATACACTACCGGATACCGAAGAAAATGATAATCAGGCGCAAACGGTTGAGATTAGAAAAACCATGAGAGTGAACCAGATTGCGCAATGGCAGGTTGATGTGGATCATAAGCAAAATTGGAAATCCAGCAAAAAGTCAATAGCTTCTGTCGATAAATATGGTGTCATAAAAGCAAAAAAGGTTGGAAAAACAAAGATCACAGTAACAGTAGACGGTACAACTTATATTTGTAATCTGACTGTGAAGAAATCAAATTTTAAGCCGGTTCCCATAAAGAAACTGAAAAACTATAAAAGTTTGAAGGCGAAGATGACAGACGCGGAGTTTAAAAAAGCATATAAAAAGGCACTGAAGATTGTAAAGCCGCTTGGTGATTTGAGCAAGAAAGATCAGTTATATGGAGTCGCCACAGCCTTACGGGACATGTTTGACAGCGGTAAAGTGAAGTATTCTTCATCGGCCGCGCATTACAATGATCCATATGGATATTTTGTGCGTCATGTTGCTTCCTGCGCTGGTTGTACGAG